>NZ_JBFTMD010000001.1:0-919282 GCF_056396785.1 Bacillus sp. 05T21
ATAAAGGATTATATGGAGGAGTATAATTATAATCGTTATCAGTGGACATTAAAAAAGATGGCTCCGATCGAATATCGGAACCACCTTTTAAGTGCTTGATTTTTCAGGGCTTTTTTATTAAACTGTCCATTTTATAGGGTACAGTTCATTTCAAGCAGCCGTTTTTTATTTTAATAAATTATTTTATAACTTTCACTTTAACGGATTTACGACCCCAACTATCAGCAGTGCTATCTGAACCAACTAAAACATCAATACGGTTTCCTTTAATCGCGCCACCAGTATCTCCAGCAATCGCTTCTCCATATCCTTCCACCCACACTTTTGATCCGAGAGGAATTACTTTCGGATCAACAGCAATAACTTTCATATTTGGATTCGCTGTTAAATCATGCCCCATCGCTGTTAACACACGACCACCATATGTGCCATTTTCACTCGGGTGAGCTGTGTAAGCTGTCGCTTCTACTGTTATTTCACGACCAGCAGGTTCACTTGTTTCAGTAGATTTCGCCACTGGCTTAGTTGCCGGCTTCGCTTGCGCTACTGGTTTACTTGATGCTCCACTTTTAACTGATTCTTTTCCATTAACTGCCGTATCATTTTTAGCCAGCGCTTTCTCCTTAACTGATGTATCATTTTTAACCGCCGTTTTCACCTTAGTTGGCGCTTCATCTTGAGCTGGAACTTCTTTTCTTTCAATAACAGGTGCTGTACCTGTTAAAAATGGTATGTGAACATACACCGCTTTCCCGCCATATTCGAATTGTAACCATTCGTTTTGTACTTGATTTGTCGTTTCAATCAAGTCATCTTTTTTAAGCGTGCCAAGAATTTCTGAATCAGTATTCGCTCCAGCACGAATGTTTAATACGTTTGCTGTTACATAATAAGAACTTTTCGTAAACTCGGCACTTACAAAAGCTTCTTTACCATCTAATTTAATTTTGGACCATCCGTTTTCTGTATTTATAACATCTAATTTATTTCCACTTAACATTTTACCTACAAGTTTTGATTCTACAGTTGGGTTTTCTCTAACGTTTAATACATCTGTTGTTACAATCGTTTCCGCTTTAGCAGAACCTGCAAAAATCCCAAGACCAAAAACTGCTGCTGTTGCTATACCTAATAATTTTTTCATGAATAGCCTCCATTTGCTTTGTTTTCGTGTTCTCATTATAGCAACAGTTTTTTGTAGAATTTCGAAAATCACACAATTACAAAGCATTCGTAATAAACGATTAATGATTTGTAACATAAATTTCCATATTAAAGAATTGTATTTCTACCAAAATCAGCAATAGTTTTCATATATTTCTCACAAATTAGCATAAGAATTTTTTTCCAGAAAAAATTACAGTATTACTTTTTTGTTACAAAAAAATCACTTTTCATTACATCTTTTACCAAAATCCATCATAATCCAATTATTAAATTACTTTTTGTAACGAAAAAGGAACAACTCCTATTAGCTGTCCCTTTTTATCTTTTATTTAACTTTCTTCTTCCAAACACCTATCATAATAGCTGAAACAATCGTCCCAATTAATATAGAGAAAATGTATAGCAACGGTTTATTCACTAATGCGATAACAAACAATCCACCATGCGGTGCCGGCAATGTAATTTGGAATAACATAGATAAGGCACCCGCGATACTTGAACCAACAACACAACTTACTATTACTCGAACCGGATCGGCAGCTGCAAATGGAATCGCACCTTCTGTAATAAACGATGCTCCCATAATATAATTTGTTAAACCAGATTTACGTTCTGCTTCTGTAAATTTTGTTTTAAAGAATGTGGTTGCGAATGCAATCGCAAGTGGCGGTACCATACCACCAGCCATAACTGCTGAGTGCACTCCAAAATTCTGTGCTTCTATTGCAGCAATACCAAATGTAAATGCCGCTTTATTAATTGGACCACCCATATCAATTGCCATCATACCACCTAAAATAAGACCTAATAATATAGCATTCGTACCGTTCAAACCATTTAACCATCCTGTTAACATTTCATTTAATGCTACTACAGGCGGGTTTACTACTTTTTGCATTACAACTCCTGTAATCAATAATCCAAAGACTGGATATAACAAAACAGGTTTAATTCCTTCTAACTGTACTGGTAATCCTGAAAATAATCTTTTCAATCCTAAAACAACATATCCAGCTAAGAAACCAGCAATTAATCCACCTAAAAATCCAGCATTCGCATGTGCTGCTAAAAATCCACCAACAACGCCAGGCATAAAACCAGGTCGATCAGCAATAGAACTCGCAATAAATCCAGCTAAGATTGGTACAAGGAATAAAAAGGCTCCTTTTTCTCCACCGCCAATATTCATTAATATTTCAGCAATAGGACCTTCCGCCTTAATTCCACCGAACATAAATGCTAATGCAATTAAAATTCCGCCACCAACAACGAATGGAAGCATATTACTTACACCGCTCATTAAATGCTTATAAATTCCTAGCCCTTTTTCTTTCTCTACATTTTCTGCCTTCCCATCCTCTTTTACACCTTTAAAGATTGGTGCATCTTGTTTTATAGCTCGATTAAGAAGGATTTCAGTTTTTCTAATCCCGTCGGCGACTGGTACTTGAATGACATGCTTCCCAGCAAAACGATTCATTTCTACTTGTTTATCTGCAGCTACAATAATAGCCGTTGCGCGTTCAATGTCCTCTTTCGTTAAATCGTTTTTAACACCTGTTGATCCATTCGTTTCAACTTTAATCGCTATTCCTAACTCTGCTGCTTTTGCTTTTAAACTATCCGCAGCCATATATGTGTGAGCGATACCAGTTGGACAAGCTGTAACAGCTAATACGTATGGCTCATTCCCTTCCGGCTTTGCTACTTCAACTTCGTCTTCTTTTTCATTCTCTTTTTCATCAAATAAACGAAGTAGCTCCTCTTCATCCTTTGCTTCTAATAATTGCTTACGAAACCCTTCATCCATTAATAATGTAGAAAGACGAGACAACGTTTCTAAATGCGTATTATTCGCGCCTTCGCTTGCAGCAATCATAAAAAACAGATGTGCAGGCTGTCCATCAAGCGACTCATAGTTGATACCGCTTACACTTCTACCAAAACAAATCGATGGTTGTTTAACGGCATTCGTCTTCGCATGAGGTATAGCAATACCTTCACCAATTCCAGTTGTACTTTGTGACTCCCGCTTTAGAATAGCTTCTTTAAATTCAGCTTTACTATTTAGACGATTAGCACCATTTAATTTCTCAACTAATTCATCTATGACAGCTTCTTTATTTGAAGCTGTCAAATCCATAATGACTGTATCCCTTTTTAATAGTTCTGTAATTTTCATATGTTGCTTCCCCCTATCGCTTAGCTACAATTACTTGCGACAATAATTCTTCTACTTTTTCCTTTGTACATAAATCCGCCGAAAATGCTGTTGCACTTCCTGTTGCAACACCATATTGAAATGCTTTTTCAATATCTTTTGTCTGTTCATATTTACCTACAAATCCAGCAACGAGAGAATCTCCTGCCCCAACCGAATTAATAACAACACCTTTTGGAACAGTTGCTTCATATATACCTTCTGCCGTAAATAATAAAGCTCCATCTCCTGCCATTGATACGATAACGTGCTCTACACCTTGTTCGATTAATTTTCTTCCATACGGTAAAATGTCTTCTACTGTTGAAAGCTCCACTCCGAATAACTCACCAAGTTCATGATGATTTGGCTTTATTAAAAATGGCTTATTTTTAGTTACATGCTGCAGTGCACTTCCACTTGCATCTACTACTACACGAATACCTTTTTCGGCTCCAAACGCTGCGATTGATTCATAAAAGGTATTTGGAATAGAAGCTGGTACACTTCCAGCTAGTACAACACAATCTCCAGATTGCATACTTTCGATTTTTTTCATCAATTGTTCAAATTGCTCATTTGTCACAATAGGACCCTGTCCATTTAACTCCGTTTCTTCTTGCCCTTTTATTTTCACATTAATTCGAGAATCTCCACCTACTTGGACGAAGTTTGTTGTTACACCTTCATCATGTAATACACCTTTAATAAATTGACCGGTAAATCCACCCGTAAATCCAAGCGCTACATTTTCGACACCTAAACGATGAAGAACGCGAGAAACATTAATCCCTTTCCCTCCAGGAAACTTCATATCTTTCTCTGCTCGATTTACTGTTCCTAAATCGAAAGAATTAACTTGTACTACATAATCAATAGATGGGTTTAAAGTAACTGTATAGATCATTGTTTATCAGCCTCAATCACATTTGTTTGTCTTCTATATTTTTCTAAATCAATTTCTAAATGGTTTGTAATAATACTTGCATCTTCAACATTTGCAATTTTTGCAAATGCAACTTCTGAAAACTTACTTTCATCAATTAAGAAATATCCTTCATTTGCTAATGTTAATGCCAGTTGCTTCAAGAGCGCTTCTTCTGGATCTGGTGTTGTAAAACCAAGCTGTTCGTGTACACCATTCGCTCCTAAAAAAGATTTATCGAAGCGATACTTCTGCATACTTTCCTGTGCCATAGCACCAATTAAAGCTTTCGTCCTACTCTTCATCATCCCGCCTAGTAAATACGCACGAATATTATTTTCAACTAAAGCTTCAATATGCATAAGTCCATTCGTTACGACAGTAACATCTTTGTTTATTAAAAATGGAATCATTTCAAATGTTGTACTTCCTGCATCTAAATAAACGCAATCACCTTGTTCAACAATGCTAGCGGCATACTTGGCAATTTGTTGTTTTATTTGAATGTTTTTGGATGATTTTTCAACCATCGTTGGCTCTTGTCCTTTTCCTGTTAAAACAGAGGCACCACCATGAACTCTTTTTAATAACCTTTGCTTTTCCAATTGCGCTAAATCACGACGAATTGTTGATTCAGAGCTTTCTGTTCTTTCCACTAATTGCTGTAATTTAACAACCTTCTGCTCTTTTACAAGTTGCAATATCATTTGATGACGTTCAGGAGTTAACATTTTATTCACCTCTTCTTTGATTACAGTATAATGAAAACGATCACAAAAATCAACCATAAACATTCATAAATAATCAAAACCAGTCACAAACGGTTATAGACAACAAAAAAGAAACCCATTTGATTGTTATATCAAATGGGTTTCTTTTTTCGATTCACTTATAAAGAAGCTTTATATATACTTAAAACATCGTCTTTATTTAATTTTTTAAAGTTACCGAATTCACCATAAGCCATCGCTTTATCCGCCATTAAGTCAATTTCACTTTCTCTAATAGCGTAATCAGCTAATGTTACTGGAGCTTCAATTGAAGTCCAAAATTGACGTAACACCTCAATTCCCTCTAATGCAACCTCTTTATCTGTCTTCCCATCTGTTTCTACATCGAATACACGAATAGCGAACTGTTTAAAGCGACTCACATTTTCATCTATAACATGCTTCATCCAATTTGGGAATAGAATCGCGAGTCCGCCCCCATGCGGTATGTCATGAACAGCAGAAACTGCATGCTCAATATTATGAGTTGCCCAGTCTCCTTTTACTCCCATCGCTAAAATGCCGTTTAACGCCATAGTACCGCAATATAAAATTGTTTCCCTATGCTCATAATTTTCTAGATCACTTAAAAGCTTAGGAGCTGTTTCAATTACTGTTCTTAAAACAGATTCACAATAACGATCTTGTAATTCTGTATTCATGCCGTGATGGAAATATTGCTCTAATACGTGCGACATAATATCGACCATACCATAAATCGTTTGATCTCTCGGCACAGACGAAGTATGTAGTGGATCTAAAATTGAAAACTGAGGGAATGTAACTGGACTGCCCCAGCCGTACTTTTCATTCGTTTCCCAGTTTGTAATTACAGATCCTGCATTCATTTCAGATCCTGTTGCTGCAAGCGTAAGCACAGTACCAAATGGTAACGCCTCGCTAGCAAATGCTTTTTTCGTTACAATATCCCATACATCTCCATCGTACTTACTACCAGCTGCAATTGCTTTCGTACAGTCAATTACACTTCCCCCACCAACTGCTAAAATAAATTCAATACCATTATCTTTACAAATTTGAATCCCTTTCTTTACAGTTGATACACGTGGATTTGGTTCAACACCTGTCAATTCAAATACTTCCGCATTTATATCCTTTAAAATAGAAATTACATTATCATAAATACCATTTCTTTTAATGCTGCCTCCTCCATACACGAGAAGAACTTTTTTACCGAACTGTGGAATTTCCGTTTTTAACTGCTCTAACTGTCCTTTACCAAAAATAAGTTTTGTCGGATTACGAAATACAAAATTTTGCATATACCTTTACCATCCCTTCTATATAAAAAGCAACTATACTTTGGTATACCACAATTTTTTCATTTCACAAAAATATTTGCCTAATAAAAAATCTCAGCCTACAGGCTGAGATTTTTTTATTGATAATAAGGTGAGATCATTAAGTAAACAATAACACCAGATAAACTTACATATAACCAAATCGGCATCGTCCAACGTACAATTTTACGGTGACGTGTTAATTGATTCGTAAAACCAAATACAAGTGCGAACAATGCAAGGGGTACAATAATCGCCGCAAGGATAATATGTGTAATTAAAATGATGAAATACACATATTTAATGAATCCTTCTCCACCGAAATGTGTTGCCGGTGCCAAGTAATGGTACGATAAATATGACACACAAAATAATAAAGTCGTTGTAAATGCTGCAAGAATAAAACCACGGTGCATCTTTACATTCTTTTTAATAATAGAGTATAAAGCTGCTAATAAAAATACAAACGTAAAACTATTAAAAATTGCGTTTAACATTGGTAAGATAGTTACATCAAAATGTACTTCCCCTTCATAGCCAACAGGTCCAAAGAACAAAAACAAAATAATCGCATTTACAATTACAGAAAGCGTTATCACAATAGGAGCATAGCTTTTCTGATTCGTTGATTGATCCACCAAATTGGTCACTCCTCTTCTTTCAAATATGTATAATTAACCTCACTATTTTAACATATTATTCACGGTGTAAATGTGACAATAGTTTGACACAGTAAGACAGGGCAAAGAAAAAATCCTTCTTAACAATACTTCTTAAGAGGGATTTTATCGCTTTATTATTCAAATAGCAATGCGATTAGTTTTTGTTAAAAAACGTACTGCTATACGCTTGATATATTTCAGACACTTGATATCCCATTAATGAAATTGCCGTTAATGAAAAGAAACCAATCATAAGAAATCGAAACCACATATAAATCTCCTCCTTGTATTTAGCTTAAAAAGCAGTCGCTATATTACAAGTTGAGTGGCACTCTTCATCGTCACTTTCCTTTTTCTTTACAATTGCTGTTATAAATCGAATCATAAAGAAAATCACAAAAGGAAATTGTTCGTAATTTACCTTGGCATAGTTTGGCAACGGCTCGCGCTGCACATCGAACGGAGATGAGAAGGAATAGAACATACCTTGCTCTTCCATATATACAATTACAATTTTCATACAAAACATTATTCCTAGAAATGAAACAATATCTTGCCATTCTGTCGTATATAAAAAGTTATACAGCTCTAATACGTACTCTTCCATCGTCATCCCCCCTTCCTTTTTTACCATTTTGCTCGCCTTTATATAAAAAGTCAAGAAAAAAGTTTATATTCACTATGACAATAGTAATTACTTGTTTCTATGATTATATATGATTCTTTTATAGCAATGATTGGGTGTAACTCTCTTCTAAAACAAGAAATTAGAATCGAACAGATTCCTCATTCTTACTTTTAGGATTCAACAATGTACTATTTTTGTTTCTATTAAAAATAAAATAAGAAATTATTATAAGAACAGTAACAAGCATTGTTAAAAGCGCTTGTGAACGTAAAGATTCAATTGCGAGCATGACAACTAAAACTGCTATAATCGCAGCAATTGTAACATATGTTACATATGGAAAAAGCCACATTTTCACTTTCAAATTTTGTTGTTCCGCTTTCCCCATTTTTTTACGTATCTTGAAATGTGAAACTGCTATAACGAGATAAACGAGTAACGCAATCCCGCCAGATGCATTCACTAAAAATAAAAATACTTTATCTGGAGATATGTAACTAAAAACAACTCCAATGTAAGCAAAGAAAGTTCCAAATAAAACCGCCCGAACTGGAACACCACTACTATTCAATTTCAAAAATGCCTTTGGCGCATCTCCTCTTTCTGCCATTGAAAAAAGCATTCTTGAGTTCGTATATAAACCCGAATTTAAACAAGAAAGTACAGCTGTTAAAACGATAAAATTCATAATTTGCGCTGCCGCTGGTATCCCTATATGTTCCAGTACCGCTACAAATGGGCTTTTTAGTATGTTCGCCGAATTCCAAGGAAGGAGTGTAACAACTACAGCGATCGATCCAATGAAAAATACGAGAATACGCCAAATTACACTATTTGTTGCTGTTTTGACTGCCTTTACAGGTTCGGCAGACTCTCCAGCGGCCACTGCAACAATCTCAGATCCCATAAATGAAAATATAACGACGGTGATTCCAAGTAACACCGAACTTATACCATTTGGCATAAATCCTCCTTGACCTACCAGATTCGAAGTGCCAGGCGCTTCCGTTCCTGGTACAAATCCTAAAATAACAGCTAGTCCAAGACAAAGGAACAAAACAATACTTATTACTTTAATAAATGAAAACCAATATTCAAATTCTCCAAATGATTTCACCGAGAAAACATTCGTCAACGTTAATAAAATCGTTAATATTAAGCTTAATAACCAGAGTGGGATTTCTGGAATCCAGTATTGAATAATACCAGCACCTGCTGTAGCTTCTATTGCAATAACAATTACCCAGAAAAACCAATATAGCCACCCAATTGTATAACCTGCCCATGGACCAATTGCCTCTCTTGCATATGTTGCAAATGAACCACTTGTCGGATTAATAGCTGCCATTTCTCCTAGCATTCTCATAACGAAAATAACTAGAAGTCCTGCTAATGCATATGAAACGATAGAACCTGGACCTGCTGAATGCACAACCGCACCACTTCCAACAAACAAACCAGCTCCTATTACGCCACCAATGGAAATCATTGTAATGTGGCGTATTTTGAGGTCTTTCTTAAGATTTTTATCCAACTCTTGTACATCCCCTTCCAAACTTAATTTTGAAATTTATGTAAGAGTATTATGCGAAAAATCTTATCCTATACTTTAAAATATATCAAAATATTCTGAATTTAACAATCGTAATTCGACCTCCTTCAAAAATTATTTCATTAGGTTTAATAATTTCCCATACACAATTGTTGAGAAAATTATAGTCACCTTACAAAAGAATGAATTTTCAGATATTATTAAATAAACAAGATTATACATCTAGACAACTTTTTGTATAGGAGTGTTGATATGTTAAACAAGTTTAAATTCATTTGTTGTACTTTAGTAATTTTCTTACTGCTACCGCTAGCTCCCTTTCAAGCACAAGCAGCAAACAATTTAGGGTCAAAATTACTCGTTGGATATTGGCATAACTTTGATAACGGTACTGGCATTATTAAATTAAAAGATGTTTCACCAAAATGGGATGTAATAAATGTATCTTTCGGTGAAACTGGTGGTGATCGTTCCACTGTTGAATTTTCCCCTGTGTATGGTACAGATGCAGAATTCAAATCTGATATTTCCTATTTAAAAAGTAAAGGAAAAAAAGTAGTTCTTTCAATAGGTGGACAAAATGGGGTCGTTTTACTTCCTGACAATGCTGCTAAACAACGTTTTATTAATTCCATACAATCTCTAATCGATAAATACGGTTTTGATGGAATAGATATTGACCTTGAATCAGGTATTTACTTAAACGGTAATGACACTAATTTTAAAAACCCAACAACTCCTCAAATCGTGAATCTTATCTCAGCAATTCGAACGATTTCAGACCATTACGGTCCAGATTTCCTATTAAGCATGGCTCCTGAAACAGCTTATGTTCAAGGCGGCTATAGCGCATATGGAAGCATCTGGGGTGCATATTTACCGATTATTTACGGAGTGAAAGACAAACTAACATACATTCACGTTCAACACTACAACGCTGGTAGCGGGATTGGAATGGACGGTAATAACTACAATCAAGGTACTGCAGACTACGAAGTCGCTATGGCAGATATGCTCTTACATGGTTTTCCTGTAGGTGGTAATGCAAATAACATTTTCCCGCCTCTTCGTTCGGATCAAGTCATGATTGGACTTCCTGCAGCACCAGCGGCCGCTCCAAGTGGCGGATATATTTCTCCAACTGAAATGAAAAAAGCTTTAGATTATATCATTAAAGGAATTCCTTTCGGAGGAAAGTATAAACTTTCAAATCAGAGTGGCTATCCTGCATTCCGTGGCCTAATGTCTTGGTCTATTAATTGGGATGCAAAAAACAACTTTGAATTCTCTAATAACTATAGAACATATTTTGATAGTCTTTCCTTGCAAAAATAATAAAAAACAACAATAGGTTTTATATGACCTATTGTTGTTTTTTATTTATGTAAATTACTTTTTCACTTCTACATGATGAAGAAATTCTTTTCCATCTCTTGAATAACTATTCACAAGACTTAAAAGCAACTTCCCACCAACCAACATCGCACGTTCATCAAAATCGAATTGAGGATGATGGTGTGGATATGTTGCCCCTATTTCTTCATTACCGGCACCTGTGAAGAAAAATGCTCCTGGAACATGTTCTAAGTAGTATGCAAAATCTTCTCCGCCCATAATAGGTGGTACTTCCATGACCCTTTCTTTGCCAAGATCGTGTTCCGCAACCGTCATAAAATGACGTGTTTCAGCTACATGATTTATTAATATTGGATAGCCTCGTTTATATTGAATATTAACTTCAGCATGAAGGGACTGACAAATCCCCTCAACAACTCGTCTAAATTCCTTCTCCATATATTCTCTCACTTCAGGATCTAACGTTCGAATGGTTCCTGTAAACGTAGCAGTATCCGCAATAATATTATCGGCTTGCCCGGCATGGAATGTACCAACTGTTAAAACTGCTGATTGAAGTGGATCGACTTTTCTACTCACTAAAAGTTGCAACTGATTAATAACTTGTGTTGCAACGATAATAGCATCTACAGTATGATGTGGCATACCGCCGTGACCACCTCGCCCTTGAATCTTCACTTCAAAAGTATCAGCTGCCGCCATCATTGCTCCAGCTTTCGTTCCAACAATTCCTAAAGGCATCTGAGAAGATAAATGTGTACCAAAAACAACATCTACTCCTTCTAAACAACCATCCTCAATCATGGCAATTGCTCCGCCAGGCTCTTTCTCTTCTGCATGTTGATGAATAAGGACTATTTTTCCTGAAAGTTGGTCTCTGTTATCACTTAATATTTTTGCAACTCCTAAAAGTGTTGCTGTATGTCCATCATGGCCACAAGCGTGCATTACACCAGGAACCTTTGATTTATATGAAACTTTCTTTTCATCTTGAATAGGTAGTGCATCAAAATCAGCACGTAGCGCCATCGTCTTCCCAGGTATTCCACCTTCAATTACGCCGATTACCCCTCTTCCCCCGACATCTGTTTTCACATCAATATGAAAACTTTTTAAAATTTCAGCTATTTTTTTCGGTGTTTCTATTTCTTGAAACGATAGCTCTGGGTATTGATGAAAATCTCTTCGCCACGAAACCATTTGATTATATAAACTTTCCAATTCTTTATGCCATGTTTCTATCATAGAAATTCCCCTTTCTTTTTAACAGTTTAAATAAAAAAATACATAATATTCTGTATTTAATCAATAAAAAAAGAGAACTTTCTTTAAAAGTACTCTTAATTCTTCAAAATATTAAACGTTCTACTTCAGTCACTACTTTGCTTCAATACAAATAGTGAAAGTTCCGGTACACTCAAAAATCTAACAGGCATTCGGGTTGTCCCAATACCACGATTTACGTATAAATGTAACAGCTTACTCTTCCCTTCTAATTCATACATACCTTCAACATGACTCTCAGCTAGTTTTGTAGTAATTAAAGGACCTACAAAAGGAATTTGAACTTGTCCTCCGTGACTATGTCCTGACATTTGAAAATCGACTGGATAACGAGATACTTTATCTACAACATCCGGCTCATGTATTAATAGCATATTGAAATCTTGTTGTCTTAAGTTTTTTAAAGTCGAGTCTATTTGTGGCTTCCCTAATAAAAAATCATCCAAACCTGATATTGTAATATACTTGCCGTTTTCCCCTTTAATTTTCTGCACTTCATTTACTAACACAGAAAAACCAGCTTCCTCCATATACTTTTTGTAAAATAAACTACCGCCCCCACCTCTATCATGATTCCCAAACACAGCATATTTTCCTAGGGGAGCTTTAATTTTCTGCAAAATAACCTTTGCTTCTTCTCTTTCCGCACTATAGGATCCAAACTTATCTATTAAATCTCCTGTAAAAACTACTATATCTGGATGTAATTCATTCATCTTCTCCACCAAATTTTCTAGTTGTTTCAATGTAAAATCTGGTCCTAAATGTAAATCTGAGAACTGCAATATTTTTTTATTATTAAACTCTTTAGGAATTGTAGGAGCTTCTATTTCATTCCACGTAACTGTTACTAGTCTTCTTTCTATTTCAGTCGCATAGAAATACAAACTTACTGGTATCATTAATATACTTATGAAACTAATAATAAATATCTTTACGATTGATTTTTTTCGTTCTTTTTTTACATGATGCGTATTCATGTTTTCACCTCTAAAATCACTTTAAATCCTTATTGTTACATTAATGTGACAACATGAACAATGTTCGTTATATCCAATTTCATCCCCATTCACTTTGACAAATTTATACAGAAGTCATATCATTTTTTTATCATACATAGATTCTTTAAAATGTTTCTTCTATTCATTCCATCATTCTATTAAGGAGAGGTTATTCATGTCTGTATTTACACCAGAAGAAATTACGGAACTTGCTGCTAATTCTGGAAGAAAAAAAGCTCATTTATCATTGCTCCCTATGCTAATTCTCGGTTTTTTTGGTGGTGCTTTCATAGCATTAGGATATTTACTTGATATCCATGTTATCGGAACAATGCCAAAATCTTGGGGATCATTTACTAGCTTTTTAGGTGCTGCCGTATTCCCTATCGGTCTTATACTCGTTATCCTTGCAGGCGGTGAATTAGTAACTGGCAACATGATGACCGTTTCAATGGCATGGCTTCACAAAAAAATCGACTTATTTCACTTCATACGAAATTTAGTTATTGTTACGTTTAGCAACTTCATAGGTGCTATATTCGTCGCTTATTTTTTTGGTCATATCGTCGGCTTAACGGAGGGAGCTTTTTTAGCAAAAACAGTTTCTATTGCACAAGCTAAACTACAAGATACACCACTGCAAGCCTTCATTTCTGCAATCGGGTGTAATTGGCTCGTTTGTTTAGCGGTTTGGCTCAGTATGGGAAGTAAAGAATTTATCGGAAAGATTGTCGGTATTTGGTTCCCTGTTATGACTTTTGTTGCGATTGGATTTCAACACGTTGTAGCCAATATGTTTGTCATCCCAGCTGCAATTTTTTCTGGTCATTTAACTTGGGTTGAATATTTTCCAAACTTCATTTTTGTTTTCTTCGGAAACTTAGTAGGGGGTATGTTATTTGTAGCATTACCTTATTTCATGTCTTATAATAAGAAACTACCTTCCAATAAAGAGCAAACTGCATTAAAGAAAAAATCTGTATCCGCTTAAATTGAATGTCTATAAATTGGTCCTAAAAAATATTACAAATTTCATTTTTTTTGCGAATATATGTACGTACACTTGTTCTCGAATGTTTTATACGTTATAATAACAACTTAAATAGCATTATTTACATATGAGGTGAAAAACATGAATAAGACAGAATTAATTAAAAACGTAGCACAAAACGCTGAGATTTCTCAAAAAGAAGCTACTGTAGTTTTACAAACTGTAGTAGAATCAATCACTAACTCTTTAGCTGCTGGCGAAAAAGTACAACTTATCGGATTCGGTACATTCGAAGTTCGTGAAAGAGCTGCTCGTACAGGCCGTAACCCACAAACGGGTGAAGAAATGCAAATCGCAGCTTCTAAAGTACCTGCTTTTAAAGCTGGTAAAGAACTAAAAGAAGCTGTAAAATAATGAAAAATAGCCTTCTCATTTATGAGAAGGCTATTTTTTTCATGACATAATTAATAAAAATCTGACCATTATGCTGCTTATTTTGTTCCTTTATGCAAATAAAACCTTTGCTTTCAAAGAAAGGTTTTGCTGTAATACTCGCCTCTGTATATATATCCCTATGCTGCAAGTTCACTGCTTCTTTTTCTAACTTCTGTAGTATGTATGATGCTATCCTTTTTCCTTGATAATCTTTATGCGTAAATAAGCGATCTACGTAATGATCATCATTATAATCCCCAAATCCCACTATCACACCTATATAATCAGCAACGTAACAAATATTCTTTTCTAAAGACTGTAGCCATCTCTCTCTATCTAGTCGCTCTGGGGCCCACGCCTGTAGCTGTAACTCGTTATAATCTTTTGCATTCACCGTATGAACCGTTTCATAGAACAATTGTAATACTTGCTCTAAATCCTCTTTCTGGAATGTTCTAATTTTAATATCTTTAAACATATGTAAAACTCCTTATCAAACTAACTCTTTTATTTCGGTTATCCGGATAATTATTTCGTGTTTATTTTCGAAGCAGTTTCTTCCACTATATATGATTCTACTTCTGCTCTTTCTATATTATATCGACTTTTCCTTCTAAACGAACAATAAACAATACTTATACAAAGTATTGTTTATTGTAAAAAAGCATATTAAATTCGCTTTATAGCTAAAAGTGTTTAAGATTTCAATTTAACTCTTTGTAATCTTAATGCATTTAATACGACTGATACAGAGCTAAATGCCATTGCTGCACCTGCAACCCAAGGTGCTAAGAAACCGAGCGCCGCAATTGGAATTCCTAGGCCGTTATAAGCTAACGCCCAGAATAGATTTTGCTTAATATTTCTAATCGTCATTTTACTCATAAAAATTGCATCAGCAATACTATTTAAATCACCACGGATTAACGTAATATCTGCCGCTTCCATCGCTACATCCGTTCCGGTTCCAATTGCCATACCGATATCCGCCGTAGCCAGTGCAGGAGCATCATTTATTCCATCTCCAACCATTGCTACTTTCTTACCTTGCGCTTGCAGTTTTTTCACTTCTTCTGCTTTTCCTTCTGGTAATACTTCTGCAATTACGTGATCAATACCAACTTGCTTAGCGATTGCCTGAGCAGTTTGTGTATTATCTCCTGTAATCATAACAACGTCTAGACCCATTTTCTTAAGTCTTGCGATAGCTGCTTTTGAAGTATCTTTTACAGTATCCGCAACAGCCACTATACCAGCATATTCTTTATTAATCGCAATAAGCATTGCTGTTTTTCCTTCTCGTTCTAGCGCTTCCATCGATTTAGAAACTTCTTCAATATCAATATCGAATTTCTTCATTAATCGACGTGTACCAATTAATAATTGTTTCCCTTCTACAACTGATTCGATGCCGAATCCCGGAATCGCTTCAAATGTTTCTGAACTTGGGATAACAATTTTCTTTTCTTTAATTCCTTCTACAATCGCTTCTGCAAGTGGGTGTTCAGAATTTTTTTCTGCTGCACCGACTAATTTTAATATTTCCTTCTCTTCAAATCCATCTGCTACAATTATATCCGTTAATACCGGCTTTCCATTTGTCACTGTACCCGTTTTATCTAAAATAATCGTATCTAATCGATGCGTTGCTTCTAAATGCTCTCCACCTTTAAATAAAATACCGTATTCAGCTGATCTTCCTGATCCAGCCATAATAGATGTAGGTGTCGCAAGACCTAAAGCACACGGACAAGCGATAACAAGTACTGCTATCATTTTCTCAAGTGCTCCGCCAAAATCACCAGGTGTAACAAATAGCATCCACACTGCAAATGTGATAATAGCAATCACAACTACAACCGGTACGAAAATACCTGAAATTTGATCTGCTACCCTTTGAATAGGAGCTTTTGAACCTTGAGCCTCTTCTACTACTTTAATAATTTGAGCTAATGCAGTATCTCTTCCTACCTTAGTTGCTTTCACTTTTAAAAAGCCATTTTTATTTATTGTAGAACCGATTACTACATCCCCAATTGTTTTATCAACCGGAATACTCTCGCCTGTTAACATCGATTCATCTATTGCTGACTTTCCTTCTACAATTTCCCCGTCTACCGGGATTTTTTCCCCTGGTTTCACATAAACGATATCACCGGCTACCACTTCTTCGATTAAAATTTTTATTTCTGTTCCATCTCGTACAACAGTAGCGGTTTTCGCCTGTAGTCCCATTAATTTTTTAATTGCTTCTGACGAGCGTCCTTTTGCTTTCGCCTCAAATAATTTACCTAAAATAATTAATGTAATAAGTACTGCACTCGTTTCAAAATACAAGTCTGTCATATGTTCCGAAGAACCAATCGACCTAATACTTAAATACACACTGTAGAAATATGCTGCAGACGTTCCAAGTGCCACGAGAACATCCATATTGGCGCTTTTATTACGTAACGCTTTATAAGCTCCAACATAAAACTGCCCACCAATGATAAACTGAACTGGAGTTGCAAGAGCTAGCTGCACCCAAGGGTTCATAAGCATATCAGGTAAATAAATAAAAGATGTAAATGAAAAATGACTCACCATTGCCCACAATAACGGAAATGATAAAATAAACGAAATAATAAATTTCTTCTTTTGTCGCTCAATTTCTTTTAAGCGGTGATCTGTTGATGAATCTTGCTCATCTGATTTTACTTCTAATTTATATCCTAACTTTGTAATCGCGCTCTTCATTTCATTTACATTAATTTCATCAGGATTAAAGTCAACTGTAGCCGATTCTAAAGCAAAATTTACTGTTGCTTTATTCACACCTTCTAGCTTATTCAAACGTTTTTCTACTCTATTCGCACATGCTGCACATGTCATTCCCGAAACAGTAAACTCAGCTTTATCACTTACAATTCCATATCCTAACGATTCAACTTTTTCTTTAAATTGTTGCGGATTAGTTTTAGTTGGATCGTATATAATTTTTGTTTTTTCAAGTGCAAAATTTACATTTGCATCTTGAACACCTTCTACTTTTTTAAGACCTTTTTCAATTCTATTTGCACATGCTGCACATGTCATTCCTGATATTTGAAGATTGGCCTCTTTTTGTTCATTCATGTCTCTCACCTCTATATACCCTTATAAGGTATAATTATTAGCAAAATAAATCGTACTTCGTTTAAAGTACGATTTATTTCCGTATCTAAAAATAATTATTGAACATCGTATCCTTGATCTTCAATTACAGCAACGATATCTTTTAACGTTACAACTGATGAGTCGATAGTAACTTCAACAGTTCCTTCTGATAATTGAACTTTCACTTGTTCAACACCGTTTAGTTCTTTCACGCTGCCTTCGATAGAATTTACACAATGTCCACAAGACATACCTTCAACTTGTAATGTTAACTGTTCCATTTAAAATCCTCCTCTTGTTTCTTCATTGTTTGTTAATCACAACTACATCTTACCATACCCCCCTAAGGTAATCAATGGTTTTGTATCATGATTTTAATTCTTTTCTGAAATCTTTATTTTTTTGCTCCAATTATGAATTTATATATCTTCTCCTATATAAACAAAAGCCAAGCTAGTCAAATACTAGCTTGGCTTTTATGCTTTTGAAAAACGTTCAAATACTGTCATTAATTCTTCAATTGCTTCGTCACCATTACCATTTTTAATAGCTCCTGAAACACAATGACTCGTATGATTTTTTAAGACACCCATTCCTACTTTTTTCATCGCTGCATTTATCGCAGAAATTTGAACTAAAATATCCACGCAATAACGATCATTTTCAATCATATTTTGAATACCACGGACTTGGCCTTCAATTCTCTTTAATCTATTTATAATTTGTTCTTTTTCTTTTTCTGATCTATGTGTTACTGATTCATGGTCCTTATGATCCATATTATCACCTTCTTAAAGTTTCTCTTCATCCAATAAAACAATTGCTTTTATGAGTATACCAATTATATCATCAAATATCTATGTAGGATACCCCATATGAGTATATTTTCGCTTTATGATTATTCTTAACACATCATTAGCTTCTCAATCTCAATTAATATGATACCCTTTCTTTTTTTCAAAAAAACATTTCATCTCCCATCAAAACTCAATAAGGTGAAACTTTAATCACCCCTCACCAATCGAGCTTTTACGGGTAGCTAATGCGGGATAAAATGAAACAATAATAAGCGGGGATTGTCCATTCCCCACTTATTATTCGCCCACAAATATAAAAGCCTCAATCTTCACACATTTAAATCGAGGCTTTTTTCTTCCTATATATAATTATTGCTGGTCACATACTTTTGTATCATTCACTACTGAAGTTCCTTCAACGGTTACCGTATGAAAACAGTCATTTACTCGAACTGTCACAACATTATCTTGCCGATCAATGATATGATATTCATTAAAATTTTTATTTAGAGCACTGCGAATTTGTTCTCCTTCATAAATTGGAATGCCATGTGATAAAACCCAAATAAGCCCAGCGATAGCAAGAATAGTTTTCATACGATCTACCTCCTTGAGAATATAGTGAACTTTAAATCCGCGCTTTTTCAGCTTTACTAATCATAAATTGAATTAACCAAGCCCTTTTGGAAGTAAGTTCATTTCGTCTATTTTATGTTTATGCTAATTGTGACCGAATTGTGACAACTTTTTGTCTGTTTAGACGAAAAGTTGAAACAAAACTTTCAAAAAGGACAATTCTACTTATAAAAAAGGTTATGGAATGTTTCATCCATAACCTTTTTTCAGCCCTATTCTACAACTCATCCACCGTACTTCATGTGATTTTTGTAGACTTATTTTATTTTTATTCATCAACATCAAAACAAAATCTTGAAAAAACCTCCCACACGAGTTCATTTCTACTACTTACCCCAGTCTTTTCAAAAATGGATTTTAAATGATCTTGTACCGTGTATATAGATATACAAAATTCATAGGCTAATTCCTTTGTCGACATACCTGTAAGAATTTTACTTATTACTTGCTTCTCACGTGTTGTAAAACTATACGCTTCCGTAATAAGCGGAAAGATTTCTTCCGGTCTTGCTCTTTCGAATAGAACAACATAACCACCCTGAAAACTACTTGTACGTTCTAACTTACTGGCCCGAATGATTAAAAAATGTCCATAGGCTAAAGGTATACAAACTTTTTCTTCTCTATTCATACAACCTACATTATATTCGTTAGCCTTTACTTTCGAACAAACCGCACGTATTGGCCTTGGTATTTCTTTTATATTTAACTGTTCATAATTTCTAAGATTTGAGAGCCAATCGCTGCCATCTTGATTCCAATATAATAAATTAAAATCCTCACTTAATATAATCGTGCCTGTCCCTATTACCTTCTCTTCTGAAAAAGGTTTAGGAAATGCCTTTTTTAAAACCTCTCCAGCAATTGGGACTATCGTTGCCAAATACTTACAATCATCTATATGAAAAGCGGGACTTGTACTCCCTCGAAATAAACTAAGATGCCCAAAACAGTTCCCCTTACTCATACAAACGCCCCTTAATTCATCTCCAAAACTTGCTGGTTTTAAAATATTTCGGTATCTAGAGCTTTTCTTTTGTTCACCATTTGTCACCATACTAAGAGAAGCAACATGAGGATAATGTTCTGATAAATATTTAAATTTATTAAAATCATCTTCTAGAAATTCATTCATAAACAATTGTGGATGAATCTTTTCAACACTTTCATCCGTAAATGCCCCAGTAGATAAAAAAGAAATTGGGTCTATAGCTGTAAAACAAGCGGCGTCAAAATCAATGACTTTACGTATTAAGTGGAGAAATGACTCTTGAAATGTCCTTATAGAACTTATACGATTCGCTACCATTGTAATTTCTTTCGTTATTTTTTCATACATCCTCTTCCCCCCAGATTTACGGGATTGTTTCCCTTCATAATTTCATTCCATAATAAACCTATAATACACATACTTAGGAGGTTAAAAATGAATTGGAATGATACTACCGTAAATTCATATGAACAAAGAATTCCATGTAAAATCCCAGGCTACTACAACCTATATGAAATGATGAATCATTTCTTGTTTACTACACTCCCTAAAGAAAATATGAATCCAAATTTACTAGTTATAGGTGCTGGTGGTGGACAAGAAATTCTCTCAATAGGCAAACAAAATAGCAACTTATCTTTTACAGGTGTTGATCCATCTGAAAGCATGCTACAGCTAGCTAAAAAAAGAATTGAAAGCGAAGGCATACAAAATCAAATTCACTTTGTACATGGAACTGTCCATTCATTATTAACCAATCCATTATTTGACGCTGCTACTTGTATGCTTGTTCTTCATTTCATCCCAACTATTAAGGAGAAAAAAGAGCTTCTTAATGAAATTAGTAGTCGCTTAAAACCTGGTGCTCCATTCTTTCTCTCTACAATAAATGGTGTACCCCATACAAGTATGTTTTCTGCATAATTGAATGCTTGGCGCAACCACATGATGCAAAATAAAATTCCATTAGAAGATTGGAACCGATTTGAAAATTCTTTTGAAACAGAAATATTTCCTATTTCCGAAACGAATCTACTAGCTATCATGGAGGAATGTGGATTTACTCAAATCAATCGCTTTTTCACAAGCCTTTTAATTGATGGATACGTAGCAATAAAACAATAATGAAAAAAGGTAAGCAATTGCTTACCTTTTTTCATATACATCTTCTACACTTGACTAATAAATCTCAATCCTTTACTTAAAGAAGTCGGCACAACAGATGCATGATTCTCCCCTTCAGCTTCATAAAACATAAATCTAAACTGATCGTGTTTTACTTGGAGAAGGCGCTCTGATAATTCGTTTGCACCTACAACCATATGCTCTCGTTCCAATGACCCAACTGTAAGGAATACTCCCGTTTCAACCTTAGCATTGTTTAATTCATTTATAAGATTCTTTTCTTTTTCAAGCACGGATTGGTTATTCCACCAAATAGATGGACTACTTATAAAATAATTTTGAAAGGCATTTACGTTTGTGAATAGTATATGTAAAGCAAATAGACCACCTAAAGAATGTCCAAATAACGTTTGCTTTCCTTTATCAATCTCAAATTTTTTTTCAATTTGTGGTTTCAATTCTTCTTCAATAAAAGTAAAGAAATTATGTGCTCCCCCTGTTTTAGGCCACGGTTTACCATCTGGTTTTAAAGGTGCATCTTTTGAAACTACAGAAGGTGTAAAATCATAACATCTTTCTTCTCCTGAAAATGCGCCTTCAATTGGATAACCAATACCTACTATAATTGCTGGTGACACACCTGTTTTTTCTGCTCTTACCGATTGTATTTTAATAGCTTCATGGAACGTTTGGAAAAAGGCGTTCCCATCTAATACATATATAATAGGATAACCAGAATCCGGTGCTGGCTGCTTCGGTTTTGAAATATGAATTTGACACTCACGATTCTCTAATTTCGAATACATTTTCCACTGTTCGGTATTAGATACAATAATTTGTTGTTTTTCAATAGCAGTATTCATTATGCACATCCCCCCTTAACTCGTTACATACATCTCTACTTTTTCCTCTTGAAATACACTATCATAACCGAAGCAAACGGGAGCTCCGTTATATGGATCTATCATGACACGCGCATCGATATGAAATACCTCTTTTAGCACCTCGTTTGTAATAATTTCTATAGGACTACCAGTTGTAATAATGTTTCCTTCTTTCATTGCGATAATTTTATCTGAAAATCTAGCTGCGTGGTTAATATCATGTAATACCATTACGACCGTACAATTATGTTCTTTATTCAGTTTCTCAACGATTTGCAGTACATCTAATTGGTGTGACATATCAAGGTATGTCGTTGGCTCATCTAATAATAAAACTTCCGTCTCTTGCGCTAAGGCCATTGCTAGCCATACTTTTTGTCTTTGTCCACCTGATAAATTCGCAATTTGTCTCGTTCGAAACGCTGATGTTTTGGTAATATCTAATGCCCAATCAATCATTTCTTTATCTTTTGAAGTTAACTTATTCACGTTATTACGATGTGGATAACGCCCATAAGAAACCAACTCTTCTACCTTAATCTCTCCCGGGGCAATCGGGTTTTGCGGAAGCAAAGCTAACTGTTTCGCGATTTCTTTCGTTGAAATCGTATTTAAATCTTGTCCTTGTAAATATACTTTACCGCTTTTTTGTTTTAAAATTCTTCCCATCGTTTTTAATAATGTCGATTTTCCGCATCCATTTGGACCTATAATTGTCGTTACTTTTCCCTTTTGTATTTCCACATTTAAATCGCGAAACACTGTAAGTTTTTCATAATTTGCTTCCAAGTTTTTTGCACTTAAAATATTCACTTATGTTTCCTCCTCTTACGCTTTCGCCTTATAAAGTAAATATAAGAAATACGGTACACCGACAATAGCAATAACAATCCCTACAGGCAATTCTGCAGGCATAAAAATTGTTTTTGCGATAAAATCTGAAGCAATTACAAGTAACATCCCAATTACTCCGCATGTAGGAATTACATATTTATGTTGAATGCCAACAAGTCTTTTGGCTATATGTGGCGCCATTAGACCAATAAATCCAATACTTCCTGAAACAGCAACACATGCACTTACAAGTCCAATACTGCTTAATAATAGAATAGACTTCTCTCTTTCTACTGAAACACCTAGACTTGTAATACTCGTTTCTTCCAATTGAAATAAATCTAGCAAATAAGCTTTCTTTTTTATAATTGGAATTAATATAATAAGCCATGGCAACATTGCAATAATGTATTTCCAGTTTGCATTATATATGCTACCTGAAACCCAGACAGCTGCCATTTCAAAGTCAGTTGCTTTCATTTTCAATGATAAATACATAGAAAACGCTCCGAAACCTGACCCTATTGCGATCCCTGTTAGTAACAGACGCTGTGAATCTAACTTTCCATTTCGCCAAGAAAATATATAAATTAATATAGCCGCGCCTAACCCTCCCACTAAGCCAAACATCGGCATCATCATTATAGAAATCCAATCCGTACTCTTTATTTGTCCTTGGAAAAAGAACATAAAAATTACAATTGCAGTTCCTGCACCAGCATTTACTCCTAAAATACCCGGATCTGCTAAACCATTTCTCGTAATCCCTTGAATAACAGCGCCAGCTATCCCTAGACCTAATCCTACTAGGCCAGCAATTATGATTCGCGGCAGTCTAAAATCAAATATAACTAAATCATGTTCTGGGACTGGATCAATCCGAAAAATTGTTCGAAAGACGTCCATAATTGTAATATCAAATGTACCATTCGTTAAGCTAATATAAATGATACATAAAATTAAAAGTATCATAGTCCCCATAGTCATTACAAAACGCTGATTTGAGCCTTTAAGCATGTCTCTCTCCCCCTCTTGTACGAATTAAATAAAGGAAGAAAGGAATTCCAATTAGAGACGTAACAACGCCTATTGGTGTTTCAAATGGATAGTTTACAAATCTGCTTAACACATCACATAAAGCAAGAAACACACCACCAATTACTCCAGCACAAGGCACAATCCATTTATAATCTACACCGATTAAAAAGCGGGTAATATGAGGAATAATTAGTCCTACAAAACCTATTTTCCCTACTAAAGCAACTGCTGTACCAGTCAGAAATACAACAGATAAAATTGCAGTCACTTTTATAATTTTCGTACGCTGCCCTAAATTAATAGACACTTCTTCTCCCAGTGAAAGGATTGTAATAGATTTTGAAATGAGAAGTGCTAAAATAATACCAACTATACCAAAAGGAATTGCTAATTTAAGTATATTGGGATCTACTTGATCTAATTTCGCGTTGTACCAAAAACTAATATTTTGAGAGACTTGAAAATAAGAAGCAATTGCGGCAGAAAGACTACTTAAGAATGTCCCTATCACGGTTCCTATAATTGCTAATCTTACAGGTGACAATCCGTTTCTAAGCAGTGAACCAAATCCAAAAACAATTCCCGCACCTAATGCTGAACCCAGCATAGAACATAAAATCATGTTGACTGAAGACATTCCCGGAAGGAATACCATACACATTGTAATAACAAAAGCAGAACCATCCGTCACACCCATAATAGAAGGGGATGCAAGATAATTCCTTGTCATCCCCTGCATAAGTGCTCCTGATATGGCTAGAAAAGCTCCAACTAAAAGAGCTCCAATTACCCTTGGTAAACGAGATGTAACAATAATATTATGATTTACATTACTCGAATCAAAATGAAACAATGCATTCCACGTCGTTTCAAAATCGATATTTTTTGTCCCATATAAGATAGATAAAATAACAGTAAGTAAAATACATATGGGTGCTAAGCATAAAATTATCATTGGAAGTGAATTTATTTTCCGCATATCATTCAACGCACCTTACTAATTTTATTATTTAGTCAAATTTTTCACTGCTTCTTTTAAAAATACTGTTTTACTCCAAGCAGTACCACCTTGTGCAATAGGATCTACAGTATTTACAAATACTTTCTTCTCTTTTACAGCATTTACACTTTGCCAAATTGGATTACTTTCTATTTCTTCTAGTACTTTTGGTTTATTATTTTCACTTGCTTCATATTGTAAAAATACGTAATCTGGATTTATTTGAGCCAGTTGTTCTAAAGAGAGTTTCTCTTGCGCTTTTACATTTTTAAGTTGTTCTGGAGCAGTTAATCCAAGGTCTTTATAAATTACAGGGTTAAAGTATACTCCTTCTGGATAAACGAATAATGTATTCGCTCTTAATCTTATTACAAGTACCTTTTTATCTTTTAACTTATCTCCAATTTTTGCTTTCGCTTTTTCAGCGTCTGCTTTATAATCCTTAATAATTTTTTCTGCCTTGTCTTTTTTACCAGATAGTTCTCCCATTAATTTTAAGTTTTCTTCCCAATCTGTAGAAACATGTGATATTGGGATTGTTGGAGCTACCTTCGTAAATTTCTCAGCCGCTTCTGCTGGGAATTTCGTACTTGATGTAATAACATCAGGTTTTAATTGAAGTAATGTTTCAAAGTTGGGTTCCATTTTCTCACCGACAGATTTCGCACCTTCTAAATCTTTTGCAACGTTCCCTGGTAATTTCCCACCAACCGTAATTGCACCTACCGGTTTAATTCCAAGTACTGCCGCATCTTCCATTGACTCTAAACTAGCTGTCGCAATTTTATCTACTTTTGCTGGTACTGTATATTCTTTACCTAAATATGTAATCTTTCGCTTTTCGTCTTTTTTCGTTTCCGTAGCCTTTGTCTGTTGTTTTTGTTCCCCAGAAGTTTTGTCTGCACTATTACATGCTGCTAAACCAACACTTAAAACTGTAACCATCCCTAATGTAAATAACTTCTTGTTCATCTTTATATATCTCCTCTCGAAATCTTCAAATATATTATTTCAACAATGAAACTTAATTATATGAAACATAATCCTCATCTATATTTCACATCATTAATAAATCTACGTAAAATGGAGAGCCATTCTCGTTCACTTCCCCTAGTATTAAATTCTTTACAACCCTCATCCCACGATAATCACTATCAGTGATAATGATTATCGTTATTAAGTATATATTTAATATCAGATTATTTCAAGAATGATTTGAAAAATTTTAACAAACTGAACAAAAAAGAAGTATCTCCTTTTTTCAGGAAGATACTTCTTTTTTTAGAAATCTATATGTAATTCAACTGGACAATGGTCCGATCCCATCACTTCACTATTAATTTTCGCATCGGTAATTTTATGTTTTAGCCTTTCAGAAATCACAAAGTAGTCTAAACGCCAACCGATATTTTTCGCTCTTGCACCCATACGGTATGACCACCATGAGTACGCTCCTTCTTGATCGGGATAAAGATAGCGATACGTATCAATGAATCCCGCCTCTAAAACACATGTAAATTTCTCTCTTTCTTCATCCGAAAAACCAGGATTTTTCCGATTACTTTTCGGATTTTTTAAATCTACTTCTTTATGGGCAACATTTAAATCTCCACAAAAAATAACTGGTTTCTTTTCATCTAATCGCTTAATATAGGCCCTGAAATCATCTTCCCATTCCATTCTGTAATCTAAACGTTCTAATCCTCGTTTAGAATTTGGTGTATACAGCGTTATCATATAAAAATCATCAAATTCTAACGTAATAACTCGCCCTTCTTGATCATGCTCTTCAATCCCTAAACCATATGTAACAGAAATCGGTTCTTTTTTCGTGAAAATAGCCGTTCCTGAGTAGCCTTTTTTCACAGCATAATTCCAATATGTATAATATCCCTCGGGATTTAAATCAATTTGTCCACTTTGTAATTTAATTTCCTGTAAACAAAATATATCTGCATTAGATTCTTCTAGATATTCTAGAAATCCACCTTTTGCAATAACTGCTCGCAAACCATTTACATTCCATGAAATCAACTTCATCTATGTTCCTCCTCTTGATGTGCATTTTCAATTTTCATGCTAACACAAAATAGATACCCTATCATAGTTTCATCTTTGTAATCTTGCTCTTACATTCGTAAATACGTACATACGTACTTTATTCAGGTTATACTAATGCCAGAGGTGATGTTCTGTGCATAATGAAGAGTTCACAGTAACAAATGAGTATTGGCAAGCAATTATTCATAATGACTCCACATATGATGACAAATTCTTTTACGCTGTAAAATCAACCGGTATTTTTTGCCGACCATCATGTAAATCGAGAATACCGAATAAAAACAATGTACGTATTTTTCTTAAGGCAGAGCAAGCATTACATGAAAATTTTCGTCCGTGTAAACGTTGTAAACCAAACGGGCTAACTTTACCTAATGAAGAATGGGTAGAGCAAATTAAAGAATATATCCAAAAACATTATTGTGACGTGTTAACCCTCGACTTACTCGCAGAAATATGCCATGGTAGCCCTTATCATCTACAACGCACTTTCAAGAAAATTGTAGGGATTAGTCCAATAGAATATATACAGCAATTCAGAATTAAAAAAGCGACAGAATACCTTTCACATACAAATCAATCCATTATGGAAATTAGTACTGATGTCGGGATAGAAAATCCGGAGTATTTCGCGACTTTATTTAAAAAGAAGACAGGATTTACCCCTACTGAATATCGAAAAAAGAACGGAATAAAAGAGGTATGAAATAATGAAACCATATGAAAATAAAACTATATATTGGACATTGCTTATTCATAAACATTGGCGTATGCATATTGCAGCTACTTCAAATGGATTATGCTTCATCGGATCGCAAAATGAAACTTTTGAAGAACTAAATACGTGGGCTAGCAAAAAACTGCCACAACATACATTCATCCAAAATCCAGATCATCTGCAAACATATACAAAAGAACTTATCGAGTATTTGGAAACCAAACTAGAAACCTTTACAATTCCTATCGATGTTTACGGAACTGCATTTCAATTAGCTGTTTGGAATACAGTACGTGAAATTCCTTATGGGGAGGCACATTCTTATTCAAAGATTGCGGAAAGAATTCAAAAACCTAACGCTGTACGTGCAGTTGGGACTGCCGTTGGGGCAAATCCTCTGCTTATCACTATTCCTTGTCACCGCGTTATTGGGAAAAATGGTAAACTTACCGGTTTTAGAGGTGGTTTAGAAATGAAAAAAGAATTGCTCAAATTAGAAGCGCTTCGGGAGGAGTAAATATGACAGAGGGCTGTAATGAAATATTGTCTTTAGTCGTTCCAAAAGAATTTAGTTTTCAAGAAAACTTACGCTATCTATCGCGTTCTAAAAATGAATATATGTTTCATATTGAAAACAATAAAATCTATAAAGTCATTCCTGTTCAAAACATAAATCCATTAGTTGAAATTGGTTTGAATGCCGATAGTAATATTCAAATACGTTTTTTAGGAGAATCATATGTCTCTGAAAAATGGGCACACGATGCCGTATCTAACTATGTAAAAGAGTGGTTTGATTTAACTACTGATTTAGCTCCCTTCTATAAATTAGCTAAACACGACCCACTCCTTCAAAAACCCATTAAAGAATTTTACGGTCTTCGTACTTTGGGAATTCCGGATTTATTTGAAGCACTATGCTGGGGGATTCTAGGTCAACAAATCAACCTCACATATGCCTATACTCTAAAAAGAAGATTAGTCGAAAATTTTGGCGATTATGTAGATTGGAACGATAGAAAACATTGGATATTCCCCTCACCTGAAGTAATAGCAAATCTACGTGTAGAAGATCTCGCAATGTTAAAAATGACTACAAGAAAGTGCGAATACTTAATTGACGTCGCGCAGCTCATTACAGAAGGTAAATTATCAAAAGAATCTCTATTACAAATACAAGATGTGAAGCAAGCTGAAAAACAATTAACTAGCATTCGCGGTATAGGGCCATGGACAGCTCACTATGTTTTGATGCGTTGTTTACGATTCCCTTCAGCTTTTCCAATTGATGATGTTGGTTTGCATAATGCAATTAAATTTATAACAGGTTCCGAAAAGAAACCGACTAAAAATGAAATAAAAGAATTTGCAGTAAATTGGATACATTGGGAGTCTTACGCGACTTTTTATTTGTGGCGTGTTCTATATTAAAAAAAAGCATTTTTAAGTGCTTTTTTTTAATATATTTTCAGGTGATATTTCATCATCGCTTTTTGTATAATAGTTTTCATCATGATATGGTAAAGATAAGTGTTCTAACTTCTCATCGTCTTCTACACACATGACTTTTAAAGTATATCCTTCGAAATCAACTGGAAAGAAAACTTCTTCACTTTGATTTTCATTTATTGCCAAATCAATCATATCCCTTAATTGCTCTAACCCTTCTTTATTTCCAATAATAATAGCTTGATCATGCCACATTTGTTGTCCATATATATGACAGACCTTATAATCTTTGAAATTCATAAATGTTCTCCTATCTACTTTTTCACATGCAAAAACTTCACACATACCGGTTCTGGCGCACTTATTCCATCCTGTAAGAGCACTAATTTCCCCGTTAATTCATTTCTAGAGAATAAAGTCAATGTATTAGATTTTTCATTCGCAGCAATTAAAAATCTTTCTGTCGGATCTAAAGAAAAGTCCCGTGGCCAATCTCCTTCTGTCGATACTGTTTCAATAAAAGTTAGCTCTCCATTATGCTCATTTACTCGGAAAACTGCGATACTATTATGCCCTCTATTTGCTGCGTAAACAAATTTGCCATCTGAAGAGATATAAATTGCACTTCCATAACTTTCTTCACCATAATCTTCAGGTAATGTAGAGATATATTGTTTTTCTTTAAAACTACCACTATGTGCATCATATTGCAGTACAATAATCTCTGAACTTAGTTCCGTCATAACGTATGCAAGATGTTTATTGGGATGGAATACAAGATGTCTCGGACCGCTACCAGGTTTAACAGATAAACAAGCAGCTTCCATTAATCCTCCGTCACTTTCTTTATATGTAATCACCTTGTCTATTCCTAAATCAACTGCTACTACATATTTTTCATCAGGAGTAAAATTCGCATAATGAGCATGCGCCTTTTCTTGTCTTTCCTTATTCAGTCCTGAACCTTTATGTTCTACAATTGTCGTAGCAGTATTTATACTTCCACTACCCTTTTTCACTATATAAGATTCAACTGTTCCTTTATGATAATTCGCTGCTACTACTATACTATTCTCCCGATTCACACTTACATAGCACGGCGATACCCCTTCTAAAACTTGCATGTTAATCGAATTTAGATTACCGGATTTATTATGAATGGAAAAACTAGCAATTCCACCTAACCCATTATCTTTCGCAACAGAATAAAGGTACTCGTTGTTATGACTAATTGTTACATATGTCGGACTTCCTATATGAGCTGCTAATTCAATCCCTTTAAGTTCTCCGATGTTCGTATCAAGTATAAATTTATAAATCCCCTTACTCTCTGCTTTTGTATATGTCCCTATATAACCATGATACTGATTTTCACTCATAACATTTCCCCCTTTTACAAACGTCTTGTAACAAGTTTCACTTTGTATGTTTTACTATAGAAAAGAACCAAGTAGCACTTCATTACTACTTGGTTCTCTTTTTAAGCTTGTTCTTCAAAGCGTCTTGCGATTTCTACAATAACTTGAACAGCTTTTTCCATAGTATCTACCGAAACATATTCAAATTTACCATGGTAGTTTTCACCGCCAGTAAAAATGTTTGGTGTTGGTAATCCCATATATGATAATTGAGATCCATCTGTCCCGCCGCGAATCGGATGAATATTTGGTTCAATATTTAAACTTTTCATTGCCTCATAAGCAATATCAACAATTTCTCTCACCGGTTCAATTTTTTCAAGCATATTATAATATTGATCATTCATCTCTAAAACGATTGCCTCTTCGCCGTACTTCTCTTGCATGTTTTTCACAATATCTTTAATGGTATTTTTACGCGCTTCAAAATGATTACGTTCAAAATCTCGAATAATATAGTAAGCTTTACTTTGCTCAACATCACCATTTAAAGAAAGTAAATGATAAAACCCTTCATATCCCTCTGTATATTCTGGTGCCTCTTCTACTGGCAAGTATCTATCAAATTCCATAGCAAGTTTACTTGCGTTGCGCATTTTGTTTTTCGCTGTTCCAGGATGTGTATTTGTCCCTTTAAAAGTTAACTTAGCGCTTGCAGCGTTAAAACTTTCATATTCTAAACCACCTAATGGACCTCCGTCCATCGTATAGGCAAAGGATGCACCAAACTCTTCTACATCAAAATGCGATGGTCCACGGCCAATCTCTTCATCTGGTGTGAATGCTACTCTTATTTTCCCATGTTTAATTTGCGGATTATGTATTAAATAGTTCATTGCTACCATGATTTCTGTTAGACCAGCTTTATCATCAGCTCCTAGAAGTGTTGTACCATCAGTTGTAATGATTGTGTGGCCTTTATATGATGGCAATTCTGGGAACTGTTCAGGTGTTAACACAACATTTAACTCTTCATTTAACGTAATTGCTTTTCCATCAAAATTTTCATAAATTTGTGGTTTTACGTTTTTCCCCGTGAAATCTGTTGCTGTGTCTAAATGAGCTAAAAAGCCGATTACAGGAACATCCTTATCTGTATTAGCAGGCAGTGTTGCCATTACGTAACCATTATCATCCATCGTCACTTCTGATAACCCAATCTCTTTCAACTCTTCCACTAATAACTTACCAAACTCAATTTGCCCTGGTGTTGTAGGCACTGTATGACTTTCTTCATTTGATTGTGTATCAATCTTTACATATCTCGTAAATCTTTCAATAAGTTCTTGTTTCAAATTCGTTCACTCCTTTTATAGTTCTCTCTCTATTATAATCCTTATAACGAAATATTTTAACTTTTTTGACTGTGAAAATATATATCCATTTACATTTTTAATAAATCATAAAAAGACATAACATTTGTACATTTAAATTCAAACATGTAATATACATCATTATATATTGGGAGGTTTTAAAGATGAGGCTAACTCTCTTTCGCTATTTTCTATTTTTCCTAGGATTAATTTTTTTTGGACTTGGAAATGCTCTCGCAGTCAAAGTTAAATTCCTCGGTTTACACCCTTGGGAAGTTTTAAATATGGCTCTCTACCAACGATTTGGGTGGACAATTGGCACTTGGAGTGTCATATGTGGATTATGTCTCGTTCTTATCTCTTTACTAGTAGATCGAAAATATATAAACGTGGGCACATTTTTAAATGCACTACTTATCGGTCCTATTATGGACTTTTTCTTACAATCAAAAATCCTTCCAAACGCTAGTGATTATTTATGGATAAACTTACTCATTTTATTTTCTGGTATTGCAATTACAGGCATTGGGGGCGGCATGTACGTTGCGGCTGGCATTGGTGCTGGACCCCGCGATGGATTCATGCTTACCATTTCTGACAAAACTGGGTTATCTATTAGTCGTGCTCGAATTATTGTAGAATGCGTTGTACTAGTTATTGGATATATGCTAGGAGGTCCTGTTTTTATCGTAACTTTTCTATACACTTTTATTCAAAGTCCAATATTCCAGCATTCATTTAAGGTATTTCAAAAACTCTTACATACTTTAAATAACAAAAACAAAGAACGTATTAGTGAAAATATTTAAAACTCAACTTAATGCAAAAGAGTGTGTTTTAAAAGTAATTTTTAAAACACACTCCATATACCCCATTTCATTCTTCTCTCCATAATCTCTCTACATTCATTAATTGCTCTTCTTTAAATTCTAGCTTATATATATCCGGTTTGGATGTATTCATTAAAAATTCAAGTCCATATTGATTATCAAAATAGTTCATCATCAATGTCATTACAAGCCCATGTGTACCAACTACAATTTTATGTCCTTGAAAATCCATTAATATTTCTTTTAATATTTTCACTACTCTTCTCTGACAATCCACATACGATTCTCCTCCAGTTAGTGTGAAATCTGGATTAGAGAACATCTTCTTTACGAGTGGATACACTTCCTTATCTGATATAATCTTATCCTCACTTAAAAACCTACACTCTTTGAGATTTTCATATACTACTATTTCTTTTTCATAGTAATTAGCTGACCTTTCTATCGTTAACATAACCCTCTTATACGGACTTGAAATGAAAGTATCAATTCCCTCTGTTTCTAATATCTCAGTTACTCTATGAGCATCTAAAATTCCCTTCTCAGTTAATCCACGTGTTCTTTCATCTCCTTCTAATTTTGGTGATTCACCATGCCTAACCATATAGATATATGTATTCATAATTCCTCCTTGAAAATTTTTATAAGTTAATTACTTACTTTAATCTTTTCTGTATCAAAACTTGAATACAATCAAAATATTAATTTATTCTTTTTTATGAACTCTGCTGAGCAGTTCGTCTAACCCACTCCGAAACTAAACTCTCAAATAATTCAGGCTGTTCGATTTGTAAATTATGTCCCGCCATATCTAATACCGCTAATGTCGCTCTTGGGTAATCTTCAATGATTCCTACAATATCTTGATAACCTACCGATGTATCTTGTCTTCCAGCTAATAAAAGAACGGGTTTCTCATATTTTTTATGCTGGAAGTCCAAAGTAAGAGAGTAATTCTTTTGTAATCTTTCAATAAACCCATCATTAGCAATATCTAGCCCTGGCTTAATTTCTTCTTTGAAACGCTTATATGTATACTCATTCGCAACCACTGCTAACTCACAAAATTCTTCCCTTTCGGTTGAAGTAAGCGTATTTAAAAATTCTTCCTCTCTTACAATTACCTGTTTATCTGGGAGAAGCCTTTTTTCTCGTTGCGCTACAACAACAGGACATACTAACAATAATCCACTAACTCTATCAAAATTCGAAATTTCTCTAGCCTCATTCTTCTATTTGCATCAATACAATTCTCCAACCATCTGGGTCCTCTATAGTAATCCCCTTTTCTTTCCAATATGGATTTTCTGGTTCTACTTCATCGTATCCCATTGCATGCAGCCTTTTACTCACTTTTTCTATTTCATTATATTCTCTTATATAAAACACAAGTAAATTATCTTTTGTTGGGGCTGGACATGGGCTTCCATCTATATGTCTTGTAAATTCTAAATGATATTCTTCATCCGGTAGACCAAACATGACTCCATCATAACCATCATGATCATAAAACTCACCTATACGTTTTAAACCTAATCCTTCTTCATAGAATGCAATAACCTCTTCAAATTTATCAGTTGGACGTGCTATTCTAAACTTCACCCATTTCATCGTGATTTTCCCCCCATATTAAAAATCAATTACTGTATTACATATTATTGTATATAATCAACACGTTTCTTTAATCCCTCATTAGTATGAGAATAGGTACATACAAAGGTTTTACTTAATACACTTTAATAACGAAAAACTCCCCTCATCTAGAGAGAAGTTCCCATCACTTTATATGCAATTTTACATCTCCGCTTGCAAATCACTAAAAAACCTTTAAAATCTAAAGGATGACTAAATATACAAATTCTATCTGCATTCCTTATAAATTGAAAAATCATTGAACTCAATACTTTTTCAATTTTAAGAAGTATTACATTCTTCATTTTTTCCTTATAAGCATGCTTTTTATAAGGAAATCTGATACAATCCTTAAGTAATATTATTATGTATAGATATTACGAATATAGTACATACTTAAAGAAGGTGATTTTTTTGAAATTAAATAAAAATTTACAGCTATGTATATTAATCACAACATTAATATGCTATTCAATCTATTTTATGTTTTTCTTTCTATTCCCTACTAATTTTTCAAATTTCAATGTACGCTTCGCTTCACTCATCGTTGAAGTCATTACATTTATATCGCTAATTTACTCTATATACTCTAAAAAAGTTAGTTCAAATCCTTTTTGGATATGTATTACAATTGCAATTGGTAGTTTTTTATTAGGAAAAGTAGTATATACGTATCAAGATACCTTTTTCGAACTTCCAATACATCATTTTACTATTTCTGATGTATTTTACATGTTTTTTCTATTCTTCTGCCTTATCGCTTTTTGCTATAAGATCTTAAAAGAATGCAATAAATGGGAAAAAGCTTTCTTTATTTGTGATATATGTATAGTACTTACTTCCATATTCACATTAGAATGGTATTTATTTAATCAGCCAAATTTAAATATATTCTCACTTTCACTCGCAGATATTTTCCTTTCATTTCTATATCCAATTGCAGATCTATTATTTCTTCTACTAGGTGTTAGTCTCTTTTTCCGCCCAACAATTTTTAAGTCCAAGCGGAAAATTTATATCTTTATTTTTGTATTAATTAGTTCTGCAACTTTTAACTATATTTATTTTTACTTAAATACCCATTTATCAACTGACACTATAACATTTTTACGTCTTTTATATAGAATACCTATATTGCTTATCGCAATAGCTGGGTCTATTTCAGAAGATGATAATAGCCATAAAAATTATTTCATTGTAAACCCTATACTAGGAAAGAAAGTTTTAGTCGTATTTCCCTATCTTGCTGTTGCAATACTAATCGGGTTTACGTTAAAAGAACAAACATCATCTTCAACTCTCATTACAGGAAATTGTATCGCTTTTGTTTTCGTACTTATTCGCCATTCTATTGTGCGTATGCAAAACGACACCCTAACAAAACGTTTACAAGTATTTAATGCTCAACTAGAAGAAAAAGTTACTTTAAGAACTTCTGATTTAGTCCATAAATCAGAGGCCCTATCTCAGAAACAACAAAAATTCAAATCATTATATGAATATCATCCTGATCCCATTTTTACGATTGATTTAAATGGAATATTCTTAAATGTAAATAAAGCAGGAAGCATACTACTTGGAGCACCAACGAACGAGTTACTTGGTGAGACATGTTTTTCTATTATTTTAGATGCAGATAAACATAAACTGATATCTGCATTAGAAAAAGTTAAACAACAAGAATCAGCATCCTTACAACTTAGTTCTCAATATAAAGATGGCTTTACTTATTTTTTATACGTTACCATCGTTCCTATTATGATAGATGGACAAATTTCAGGAAGCTATATTATGGTAAAGGATATTACCGCACTAAAAAAACAACAAGAAGAAATAAAATATTTAGCATTCCACGATACTGTAACGAAAATTGGGAATCGATCCTTTTTCCATAGGAAGCTAAGAAAATTTATAAAAAATGCTCAAACAACACAAAGTGAGTTTGCATTATTATATTTAGATTTAGATCGCTTTAAAGTAATTAACGATACACTTGGACATTCGTCAGGTGATTACATATTAGAAGAAGTAGCAAAACGTTTCCAATCATGTCTTCCATCACATACTCATCTGTCAAGAATCGGTGGTGATGAGTTTACAATCTTAATTGAAAACTATACTGACGAAGATTCCTTATTCGAGTTATGTAACCAATTATTTGAAAGCATGGAAAAGTCATTTGTCATACATGAGCATAAATTAACTTTATCACTGAGTATCGGTATCTCCATTTATCCACATTCCGGAATCGATACCGCTACACTTCTGAAAAACGCTAATGTTGCAATGTATGATGCAAAGGCAAAAGAGCTCAACTCTGTCTCTATTTATGACGATGTAATCGCTAAAAAAATCGAAAGACGATTACGATTAGAAAAAGATTTACCAAACGCAATACAAAATGAAGAATTGTTCCTTTTGTATCAACCTCAAGTTGATAGTGAATCTAATAAAATTATCGGTGCAGAAGCTTTAATCAGGTGGAATCATCCTGAATTAGGTGTTATTTCTCCATACGAGTTTATTCCGATTGCAGAAGAAACACTACAAATTATTCCAATAGGAAAATGGACATTACAGCAGGCTTGTGAGCAAATGAAACGTTGGCACGCACTCGGATATTCGCATTTAAAAATAGGGGTAAATTTATCTGCTAAAGAATTTGAACAAGACGGCTTTGTAAAATCTATTTCTTCTGCTTTAGCAACTACAGGCTTACCAGCAAGTTCCCTTGATCTAGAATTAACAGAACGAATTGCAATGATGGATGAGAGAGAAACATTGATAAAACTGCGTACACTAAAAAGTTTAGGGATTCACATTTCAATCGACGACTTTGGTACAGGCTATTCTTCCCTAGCCTACTTACCTTTATATCCAATCGATACGTTAAAAATCCCAAGAGAATTTATTACAATGTCTGAAACGTGTGAAGATGGAATGGAAATCATTAAAACAATCATCACATTAGCAAATACATTAGGAATGTCTGTCATTGCTGAAGGCGTAGAAACGAAAGAACACGTAAATTTCCTTCAAAAAAATAAATGTCAGTTTATTCAAGGTTACTATTACAGTAAACCTATTCATACTAATGCATTTACTGAGCTATTAGAAATCGGTATTCACCAATAGTACATAACTAATCGGTATAAGTAATAATGAATTTGAGCAACTATAGTAAAAAGGAAAGAAGATACCTTCTTTCCTTTTGTATTTCTATTTAAATTTCTATTACTTCACCACTTCATTTATTATATCTATTAATTGATGAATCCCCTCATCATTTGTTTTCATATATCCATTCATGTTTTGAATATATCTCTTCTTATTTGTATACAACTTATTTACTGCATGTGTAAATGTACTACTGTTTACTCTATCTTGAAGTAAAACTTCCGCATATCCTTGTCGTGCAAAATGGTCAGCATTTAAAACTTGATCCCCTCTACTGGAACCATTAGTTAACGGAATAAGCAACATCGGTTTCTTCAAAAATAACAATTCAGAAATAGCAGTAGAACCAGCCCTGGAAACTACAACACTTGCCATATTCAGTATATGCGGTAACTCTTCCCCTATATATTCAAATTGCATATAACCTTCCATTCCAATAGCTGGGTCCACCTTCCCTTTACCACACATATGAACAATATTAAAATTTAATAATAATGTATCTAAACTTTTCCTTACCATATCATTTATCCACTTAGCACCTTGACTCCCACCCATTATTAACAATACCGGTTTATCTTGCTGAAATTTACAATAGCTTCTTCCTCGTAATACGTTACCTCTCTCAATTTCTTCCCTTACAATTGGCCCTACATAAACCTTCTTCTCAGTACTTACATTACCCCCTGTTTGAGGAAATGTTGTGCATAGTTTTTTAGAAAAAGGTAATGCTATTTTATTTGCCAACCCTAACGTACTATCTGGTTCACGTATTATTATAGGTACACGATTTAACCATGCCCCTATAACTACAGGAACTGAAACAAATCCTCCTGCCGAAAAGATAACGTCAGGCTTCATTTTCTTAATTAATTTATAACTTTGTAAACAACCGTTTATAATTTTAAAAGGATCTTTAAAGTTCTCCCAATCCCAATATCTCCTAAGTTTTCCTGTTGAAATACTATTATACTTAACATTTTGAACTAATAATTTTTCAATTCCATTTTGAGATCCAATATACTCAACTCCCCATCCTTTTTCTATAAATTTAGGAATCAATACCATATTAATCATTACGTGTCCGGCTGTACCGCCCCCAGTAAAGAGAATCTTTTTATTCATAACTTATATCCACCTTTATCATTAAAAATCTAGCTTTATATTAATCTTTAATTCAAGTCCTATATCTTGTAAGAGATCTTTGATGAGTTCATAAAAATCATTTCCATACTCACTACACTCATACTGAGCAAAAACTTGAATCACATGCCTAGTTCTAGTCTCTAGTGCTGGCTTTATTCGATCAACCTTTTTTTCTTCCACATACGCTCGATATTGATTTATTGCCTCATAGAGGTGCAACACATGCGCTTCTTCATCTTTCCAATCCAACGTATCAACAATCGAAAGAAATAGCGTACTTTGATTATCTATCGCTTCATAACAATTCATATATTTGTTACATCCTTTTATATTTTTATTGAATGCAGATTTCACTATACTTCGCATACTCAAGTACATCTTTTAATGATTGCTGAAATGGAATTTCTGGAACCCAACCTAACTTTTTTATATCCTCTAATACTAAACTTTCATTTGAACCGCTCTCACTATTCTCTGTTTCTTTTATAGTAAAATTCAACTGTGTTAATCCTTTATATTGTTCCAATACATCTAATAAAGAACGGTTTACTCCTGATCCAATATTATATTGTTTTCCATTTATACCATCACGTAATAACATATGATACGCTTTAACTGCATCACGTACATCCAGAAAGTCCCTACTATCTTTCAAACTGTTTATTTCAATAATTGGTTCACTTTTCCCCAACTGTATATCTATCATTTTTTTTGCAAGAATAGAACAAATGCCATTCGATACTCCTGGACCAATTAAATTTGAGGGCTTTGCAATGATAATATTTGAATCCATTAATCCGCCCCAAGCCTCTGCAATAATGACTTGCATAGTTTTACTTAAACTATATGGATTTGAAACTTTTATGTTTTTCATACTATCTGCTTGCAATGCAGATCCTATAACTAATGTTTTACAATGCGAGGCTTCCTGCTTAATGGCTTCTAATAAATATAAAGTCCCTATTACGTTAATCTCTATATATTCCAGAGAAGCTGTCCAAGACTCATTAACTGAGTTTCTTCCTGCTAAATGCAATACATAGTCTGGTTTTATTTGTTTAATTACCTTCATTACTTCACTCTTATTTGTTAAATCACAAGTAATACCATTTTCGATTTTTTCTCTATGTGAACGATTTTGAAACATAGGAATTACATGAAAGCCCTGCTCTAAAAAATATTGGCAAGCATGACGTCCTGTGAAGCCATTTGCACCAGTTATTAAAAGGCTCGCATTTCTTTTCATCGTAAAAACCCTCCTTTTTCTAACATTTGTTTCACCTCATGTTTTGTAAGTAAGTCTTGTTGAGAACTAAAACTCTTCACATCCACAAGCGGATAACTAGCATAATATTCTTGAAGCCCTTCTATAGGTATAGTCGGTAGTACCACAAAATAATTTTGATCAAAACTAATACTTGTTTTACTCTCTACCTCAGATAAAAGCATTTCACTTAATTTTTCACCAGGTCTTATCCCTACCTCTTTTATCTTCACGTTTTCTTTTTTTGAATCTTCAATCAATAATTTTGCTAAATCCGTTATTTTACATGCTGGCATTTTCATAACAAAGATTTCTCCTCCTCTTCCTTCAGATGCTGCTTTAAATAACAATCCAACAGCATCTTCAATGGTTAAGAAAAATCTAGTCATATTTGCATCCGTAATCCCTACTTTTGAAGATTGCTTAATTTGCTTTTTAAAAAGTGGTACCACACTTCCACTCGTTCCTAAAACATTTCCGCCACGAACACAAATAAATTTTGTTTTCTTCGTTTGCACATTCGCATGAACCATTAATTTTTCACCAATTGCTTTTGTCATCCCATACGTATTTGATGGATCGGCCGCTTTATCAGTTGAAACATATATAACTTTCTCAACTTGATTCTGGATAGATGCTTCAATTACATTTTGCGTACCATGTATATTTGTTTTTATAGCTTCATAAGGATAATATTCACATACTGGAACATGCTTTAAAGCTGCAAGATGAAATACATAATGTACATCTTGGCAAGCATATACTAGTTGCTCTTTATCACGAATATCTCCAATAATAAATTTTAATCTCTCTTCATTTATAAACTGTTGCTGCATTTCAAACTGAACCGTTTCATTCCTTGAAAAAACTCTAATTTCTTTCGGTGATTTTTCTAATAGTTGTTTTATAAGTTCATGTCCCCACGAACCTGTACCACCAGTAATTAAAATTATTTTATTAAGCATTCCTTTTCCTCCTACCATACATTTCAATTTAAATTGTATTTATTAAGGTTATTGAATTATTTTCAATTGATTCAAATCATAATCGTCGTTTGTTACATTTAATTGACAAAATAAAAAAACAGAAACTATTTTTTAATAGTTTCTGTTTTTCATTTCACTTCTTAGCAATTAGATTTTCTTTATACTGTTTGAATGATAACTATATTACTGGTTTAAAAAACACCGCTCATTTATTTCTTATACTCGTAATAAAATAAAGTGAAACTTTAATTAGTGAGGATTTTGTCCATCCCCCACTGATTATTAGTTGAATCAATCGGGCTTTTACGAGCAGCCCCACCCTCACCTAACTTCTTTGCTTTAGCCGACTTTTAAGATGGGAGTCTTACTGCTCGTTAATAGCGGGATAAATGGAATGATTCATAACCAATACCACATTTAAACTCATAGCAAAGGGAGGTAATGGAATGTACCAAAGCAATTCAAACAATACATCTAAAGAATTCTCAAAAGCACTCCCTCTCTCCCTATTCGACGTGAAAAACGAGTTACAACAAAAAAGCGATCTCATCTCTTCTGTTACCATATATAAATTAACGAAAGAAGAGCAACTTATCATCGATAAAATTAAAGCTCAGACAAAAGAACTAAATAAAAATAACGTCACAAGAACACGTGCATACTACCAATTTTACATTCAATATCCAGAAATACATTGGGCACTACTTGGGCATATCGTATCACGTAACGGTGGCTGGAATATGACAGATTTAAAGGGAGATTTATATACGAGGCTTTTATCCGAGAAAGATCAAATTACATTTTTCTCTTTTTTAGAAAGAGGAAATTGGCTCATTTTCCAAGATGTATATCCTCAATTTTTACTATATGAGCAAAGTGTAAAAAAATCAAAAAAGCTATTTCACCTTCTCACTCACTTAAATGTTTCTACATTTATGGAAACAATGTGGAACGATTTTTGGAAAACAGGTAACAAAAAAACATTAGCGATCGCAACTATTGTTAATGAACAAAACTACTTAGAAAAAAGAGTTATTCAAAATGCACACTTTAAAAAGACTGTATTAAATAGTATTGGATTTAAACTCTTTGATTTTTTTCAGTTTAATCATATCCTTTTCCCATTTTACGAAAATGATAAAAAGCAAAAAGTATTACTATTTGGTGATACAATGAAACATTTCACTTCTTTGCATGAACGAATTTCACTTGGAAAACGGTTGTATTCATTGTTATTTCGGGATACACATATTTTATCTCAAATAATAAACTGGGTCGATCACCATCCACATACAGGCTCAAGAAAAGATTACTGGCCTCATTTATTTTCTAGTGTAAATGAATCTTTTTCGCGTGAGTTTTATAAACGCCGAATAAAGAAATGCCAGTTACGTAGTGACGCGTATCGTATATACAGCCCTGCACTCATCTATGCATGGCGGGATATGAAACATGAAGAAGTTGAAAATGAAGATTGGTTTAACGATTGGCAAGTTGTAAATTATTTAGTTGATAAGGAGGAAAATATAAATGGACAAATTACAGAAGATTACTGCAAAACACTCGAAAAAATTGAACTCGCAATTCTCGCAAAGAAAAATGTCCTCCTTCGAGAAGAAGAATGATTTTTTAGCATTATTAGTTACAGTCTTACTTTCTTCTATTATTGGAACTTGCTTAGATGCTTTCTTTGTGCATACACAAATATATTCCTTTCCAGTTAGACCTTTCTCATCTATATTTTCAGTTAACATAGGCTTTACGTTGTTTGTGCTACCAATTTTAACAATCATTTTCATACAAATTTCAAAAACATTATCTGCAGTTTCTAGAACTCTATTTATTATTTTAATAGGGCTTTGTGCTAGTATTTTTGAACAAGTTGCTGAGAGGTTAGGTTTATTTGTACATAACGGGAATTGGCATCATGCTTATTCTTTGTTTGGATATATCATTTTCTTTTCTCTTATTTGGAAATTATATACTTGGATGCAAAAATAAAGAGACCGTTATAATAACGGTCTCTCCTTAAGCATAATCTTCAGTTACTGCTACTGAACGACTTTGAAGGCTTTTTGACCGCAAACGATATGCAACTACTTTCTTCTTATATTGCTTTACCACATCAACGTGTTCCTCGTAGCTATATATAGAAAATCTAATCTCTCTTTTTCCTTTCTTCGTCTCCATGACTATCGGTGTTCCATTCCCTTGCGGTGGAAAATAATGCTTATCTAAAAATAAAGCCTCGTTAAATTCATGAATAACTTGAAGTTTCATTTCTCCTTCTATACTTTCCCCATCTACCGTTACAGTAGTATTTTCCTCATCAAGTTTTTGGTGTAACTCAAATCTACTAATAATTGATTCTACAACAGAAGTTGGCATACTAGAAACTAGTACTTTAAGAGCACCAAAAATAAATAATGTAACTATAAACCATGTTGTCATTTTAATCATCTCCATTACGCTCTAAAATGAGTAGTGTTATACTCTTTATTACGATTCATTAATTTTCAAAATAAAATTTTCACTCCATAAGGTACTAATATACTAATAAGTATCCCTGTTACAATCATCGTTACCGAACCGATAGTTGCTTCTTTCTCGCCTTCCTTCACTAGACGACTCACACCGATAATATGTGATGCACAGCCCATTCCAACTCCTTTTCCAATCGTACTTGTTATACGGAAAAACTTAAGTACTGTCGGTCCGATAATAGCACCTGTTATTCCTGCAACAACTACAAAACTAGAAGTCATAGATGGAATGCCACCAATTTGATCCGCTAATGAAATGGCAATGGGCATTGTCGCTAATTGTGGTAAAGTTGTTAATATGAGTTCCTTATCTATATTTAAAATTCCACCAATCACTACATTCATACTCGTTAAAGCCACTATACCTATCACTACGCCGATTAGTATCGCTAAAAAGTTTTTCATAAGTATCTTTCGCTCTTTAAATAGAGGTATGGCTAACGCTACAATTGCAGGACTCAAAAAGCCTGAAAGAATGTCTCCCCCATTTTCCTTATACTCATGATGAGAAATACCAAATATCAAAAATAAACAAATCATAATTGCTGTAACTGTTAATACCGGTAACGTAAATGGAAACGCAAATTTTTTATATAGCTTTGTCGCCAATAAATAAATTACTACAGTAATAAAAATTAAGACCATTTGAATAGCGCACCTTGTCGATTTTATTTTTTTGATGTTACTAATAATTGACTTACATACCCTGAAACAATCAATGTTACTACCGTACTTGCAACTACTAAAAGGAATATAATACTCCCCTTACTTAAAAGAAAAGATCCATATTCCATTAATCCTGTTGTCGAAGGAATTAGAAATAAGGGTAAAAATACTATTAACTTTTCTGCACCTACCTCAAACCACTTTAATGGCAAAATACGAGTAGAAAGGAGTAGGAACAATATTAACATCCCTATTAAACTTCCTGGCATAGATAGATGGAATACTCCTTGAATCCACGTACCAGCTAAGCTAAACACATATAGCACGCCTACTTGAAGTAAAAGCGTCACGTACTTCATTTCTTTCCCTCATTTCCATATTACGCTTCACTATTATGAAATCTCATTTAATGTTTCCGCAAACCTTGTAACTCCAAGCTGAATTTGTTCTACATTCGCTCTGCCAAAAGTAAATCGGATATATTCACTTTTCGAACCTAGGACGCTTCCTGGGACAAATGCTACACCATTTTGTATAGATTCACCTAGTAAATGATATTCATCAAACGTTCCTTGCACTTTGCACCATAAATGTATTCCACCCTCAGGAACAAAAAATTCAATCTGGTCCCCTAATATTTCTTCAAGCTTTCTAATTAACTCATCTCTTCTTTGTTTCAGTTGTCCACGAAGCATCGTAATATGCGTATGAAAATCCTCAGATTCTAAAAATTGGTTCGCTACCCACTGTGTAAATACACTATGACCGAAATCAACTTGCTGCTTCGCATCTGCCAATCTCTCAATTACGCGCGTGGGGCCAATTACCCAACCAATACGTAATCCTGATGCAACAATTTTTGATAATGAGCTCACATAAAGAACATTCCCATTTTGATCCATCGATTTCAATGTTGGATTCACTTCTCCATTAAAAGAAGTCAAACTATACGGATCATCTTCTACAATCGGTATACCAAATTCAGAAGATAGTTCTAAAACCTTTTTACGTCTTGCCAATGAAAGTACCGTTCCAGTTGGATTTTGATAATCCGGATTTAAAAACACCATACGAATGCGATGCTTTTTGTGCAAATCGATTAAGTCATCTGGATTCATACCATGCTGATCAACTGGTAAACGGAATATTTTTAAACCTGCTGATTTAAACATCGGGAGTGAATAACAATAGGAGGGATCCTCAATTGCAATCGCATCTCCAGGCTTTAACAAACATTGAACGATAAGATTAAGTGCTTGCTGAGCTCCAGATGTAATAAGAATAGAGCTTGAATCTGCTTCTATTTGTTTATATTGCTCGACATGTGCCGCAATGGTTTTTCGCAACATTTCATTTCCAAGCGGATGGTCATAACCGAGATTTCCCATAAATGTTTTCTCCGACAAAATTGTTCGAAATCTATCACTCGGAATTAAATCTGATGACAATTCACCACTCGCTAAATTGATTAAATCATCTTTTTGTGTTTCCGTTCGAATTTGCTGAACAAGTGGTACATTAGGTAAGAATGATCCATCCTCAACGTACCTACCCCAGTTCGGTATTCGTTTATGTGACACACCCCATATATCTGTATTCACCCGGGTGCCGCTTCCTTTTTTCCGTTCTACTACCCCAAGTGATTTCAATTCTTCATAAGCAGCTACGACCGTACTCCGGTTCACTTGTAAATTCTGTGCTAACATACGCTCGGAAGGTAATTTTCTATCAGAAGGGAATTCACCGGTAGAAATGCCTCTTTCAATGTAATCAGCAATTTGTTTATAAACTGGTATCTTATCTTCACGATTCGGTTGCCATTCCATTTAGTTCCCTCCTCTCCAAGCTGGTGTCCTGAACTCATTAATAACAGTATTCACTGTAAAAATGGTATTAATCAAGCGCATGATTTAAAAATGCCTCTACCGTCACATTAAAGCTAGTAGGCTGTTCTAAATAAGGTAAGTGCCCACTATTTTTCAACTCAACGAAAGTCACGTTTCTCAGGTGTTTTTCAAATTCTCTCACATACTTTTCCGGAACAAAATAATCATTCTCTCCTCGTATTATTAATGCAGGACATGCAATGTTAGACAGGTATGGTCTTTGATCGTAATCAACTAATTCAGCAAATAACCTTTGAATATGAATCGGATGAATCGTTTGTAGGGATTGATGAAATCCTCGGACAATTGCATCATTATCTTCTACTCCCATTGCTCTCAATAACGTATCCGCCCAAGTTTTCCCTTTATCCTGTAAGCTAAGTAAATCATATACTTCAAGTCTTTCTTTACGATCTGCCTGTTCTAAATAGGGAAATGCATTTACAACAATTAAGCTAGAAACAAAACGTGGATATTGAATAGCAAAATCGATACCCACTCTAGCTCCTTTTGAAAGACCACAAATTGTTACTGATTTTAGCTTTAAATGATTACATAACTCATATAAAACATTTGAATATTCTTTAAAACTAATTTCCATCCCTTCGGATTTCCCATGCCCAGGTAAATCGAGTGAGATTACGGTCCATGTCTTCTTGAAGTATTTTCTTTGATATAACCAATTATTCGAATTCCCTCCAAGACCGTGTAAAAACAATATGACAGGCCCCGATCCTTCTATATTGTAAAAAACCTTTCGATTCTTATATTCAAAATACATATTCATCACCTTCAGATGTAGCATCACATGTTCTTATCTTTAAATGGATATATCCAAAACGGCTCTCTCTCTAACCACTCAACTGTTTCTGGAACACCATCTTCATACTCTCTTTTCAGTTCCGTTACCTTAGTCGCAACTTGTGATGCATGTGCTTGCAATGCCTCGAGCTTTTTTGGAACATATTCTTTTACTTCATTTTTAAAACTTGGAGGTCCTATTTCTGCTTCATGATTATTTGAAAAAGCTACAGCATAAAATGTTGGCCTTTTATTTTCTGGAATATTAGCTAACGCCCCGGCTACCGCTTCTCCTGTTGCATCATGATCTGGATGCACTGCATATCCCGGATAAAAAGAAATGACTAACGAAGGATTCAATTCTTCCACATATTTTTGTATTACACTTCTTAATTCTCCAGGAGTTTCAAATTCAAGCGTTTTATCACGATATCCCATCATACGTAAATCTTTAATCCCTAAAATATTAGTAGCGCTCTTTAGTTCTTTCTCTCTTATAGCATATAAGGATTCACGTGTTGCAAAAGGAGGATTTCCCATCGCTCTCCCCATTTCACCTAACGTTAAGCAAACATAAGTAAGAGGGACTTTCTGCTCAGTATAAGCCAAAATTGTTCCAGCCACGCAATACGACTCATCATCCGGATGCGGGAAAACAACTAAAACGTGGCGCTCATTTTTCATCAATATATTAACTCCTTCATCATATACAAACTTTATAAAATAACGACCGCATACCAAGTAACTCCTACAAGAAGCACTAAAAGAAGAATGATATAGATAGCGGATAAGTTTTTCACATTCCTCTTTGTAGACTTACCGTAATTCTCCTCTACATTTCGTGCGACTAGTACGGTCCCAAACAGTGATACAACTACAATAATAACAACTAGTGAAATCGCAAAACTCATTGTCTTCCACCTCTCTAAGGCCAGTCTATTTTAAAGCATGAATAAAATACTACCTTTCTTCTCTTATCATAATAGAAGTTTATAAAAAACGGACCAACCACTTTTGTGTTTTTTTGCTCATCCACTTTAAAAATAAAAAGCAACTGCTCACTTAGGACCAGTTGCTTTTTTACAAGGCTACTTATATTCATTTTCAATTAAAATTAATCCGATTTAAAAGTTTAGTCTTTTCATAATGAAACATTGATTGAGATAGCTCGAAAATTGTTCCATTTACAAGATAAACTGTATTTTCAATAAGAAGCGCTGGATCACCTTCATTTAGTTCTAAAAGCTTTGCATTTTCTTTATTTATTTTTTCACAACTAATAACTTTATCGGCAAAGCCAATATTTAATCGTAAATCCTCAATGAAATAACTGTATACAGAACTTAATGCTATTTCTTCATTCAAATATGGGATGATATCTTTTTTGAAATAACTTACTTCAATAGAGAATGGCTTACCATCTACAATTCTTAAGCGCTTCAAAAAATATAGCCTAGTTCCAATCTCACATTGCATCCGTTCTACTATCTCTTCATTTGCCTCTATTACTTCAATCTCTAGCACTTTCGTTTCAATATTTTGTGAAACGAGATTTTTCGTTAATCCACGTAAACTTCCTAAATTAATGTAATCTGTTACAGAAGTTTCACGTAAAAACATACCACTACCTTGCACTTGAAAAATATAACCTCTATTCACAAGTTGACTAATTACTTTACGTATCGTATTACGGCTTACTTCAAATCGATTCATCAACGCTTCTTCTGTAGGTAATTTTTTCGTTTCATTAAAAAGCCCATCTCGAATGTTTTGCTCTAACACATCTGCAATTTGTTTATACTTTGCACTCATACACTTTCTCCTAAAATACTCTTTTATCTGTTATAACTCTTCTCCTCTCGTTTCGATCACATGTTTATACCAATAAAACGAAAGTTTCTTCTTACGTTTTAAGTTATCATTATGATCGACAAAAATAAAGCCATATTGCTTTTTATATCCATTTAACCAACTTAACAAATCAATAACTGACCATGCATAATAACCTTTTAAATTAATTCCCTCTTGAATTGCACGCTTCATTACTTTTAAATGCTCTTCAATAAATTTAATTCGCGGAACATCTACAATTTCTCCGTCAATGATTGGATCTTCATCACCAAGTCCATTTTCCGTTACATACATCTTTATGTCACCGTAACGCGCTTTCAACATATGCAATCCATCTAAGAAACCTTCGGGAGATATTTCCCAACCCCATTTGGTATATGTTTTATCATCCATTTTTACTGTTCGATAAAAACCATCAAAAGAAGGATTACCTGGAGCAAGTGTTGAGTTTTCTCGAGAATGCTCCTCGCTCTTTATATCCATATCATATCTTTCTACTCGTATTGGCTGATAATAATTCAAGCCGATAAAATCATTTTTTTCGGCATTTTGTTTAATGATTTCTAATTCTTCAACCGTCCAATTAGGAGTCCACCCATTTTCCTTTAATTGTTGTACAACATAAGACGGATACTCACCTTTTAAAACTGGATCGTAGTACCAATACGTTTCATATTCATTCGCATGAGTTGCTGCTAGTATATTTTCTTTTTGATCATCCACACTATAAGCAGGTAAGAAAACATGTGTAATCCCAATCTCCCCATACTGTTTCAGCTGCTTGTACACCGCAACTGTTTTCGCATGCGCATAAAATACATAATGAGTCGCTTGAAAATACTTTGGAACATCATTTTGTATTCCTGGTGGATGTGCACCTTTTAAATAGCCTAATCCACAAAACATTACTGTTTCATTGAAAGTAATCCAATGTTTCACTCTATCACCAAATGCATTAAAGCAAATTTCTGCATACTTTACAAAAGCCTCTGCTGTTCGTTTATTCGTCCACCCACCATCTTTTTCTAACGGTAATGGTAGATCCCAATGATATAAAGTGGCAAACGGTACAATCCCGTACTTTAAACATTCATCAATTAAATTGTTATAAAATTCAATTCCTTTTTCATTTACCTCTCCATCTCCAGTCGGCAATATTCTCGCCCAAGAAATCGAAAAACGATACGATTCCAATCCCATCTCAGCCATTAAACGAACATCTTCCTTATATCGATGATAATGATCAACCGCTACATCACCATTTGTTCCATCGTATGTTTTGCCAGGAATTTTTGAAAACTCATCCCAATTCGTAACACCTTTTCCATCCTCATTCCATGCACCTTCTACTTGATAAGAAGCTGAAGCAGCCCCGAATAAAAAATCATGTGGAAACTTCATAATATATACCTCCGTTTCATTACAACAAATCAAATTCATTACTACATATAAAATTTATAGGTACAAATTTTATATGTAGTAATTATAGCTTAAGTTTCGATTTTTTTCTATCATGAACGTACGATATGTAAAACTATATTTGATGTTAATTTTTAGAAAACAAAAAAGAAGCGACGTATTTCATCGCTTCTTACTATGACAATCTTTACTCTTTTACAAGTGACTTATTCGCTCTTATAACTTCTTGATAAAGTATTGGGGACCATTTTTCATTTATATAATCTTGAATTACCCAGCCCACTCTCGTAGAATTCTTTTGCTTTATATAGCTTGCAATTTCAGGATTTATGTAGGACGCATAATAATATGGACTATTCCATGCTGTACCACCAGAAGACAAGCTTGTAAAATTAATATATAGATGATTACAATCTTCACTGTTGTTAATCGTTTCATTTATAGTATCTTTAATAGATGTTACTTTCTCATCATAACTCACTTTATATTTATCTTGTACTGTTACATTTACATTTTGATTTACAGTTGTCGTAAACGTGTCATTATCTGACCAATAAAAATTATTATATCCTCCAGATTCATTACTACCACTGTATCTTTTTAGTAGCACAATTTTCCCTCGAGCATCTCCAAGTCTTATATTCCCTTCTGTTTTTAAAAAGATAGGATCAAGAAAATAATTTTTTTCAAACGTACTACTAAATGAATCTTCTGCCCCTTTCATATCCTCATACTCTTTTTTTAAAGACATAATAATCGTTTCACTTGGATTATCTTTTAAAAATTGTTTCGCTTCATTTATAAATTCATGCAATGTTACATAAAGATATAATGGCCCATGATGAAGAACTATCGTATTATCATCTGTTAAACGCCCTCTAATATCAAAAATTCTAGCTCCGTGATCCATTTGGTAACGAAAATTATATTCTTGCGTCATTCCCCATACTTGCTTTATCGGATTTTGCAACTTGAACGTTCCACTATCATGTGTTCCTGGAATTGAAATTCGTGCTAACGGTATGTTATCGGGTATAGGTTGCATCCATCTTGACCAATTTTCAAGTTCATTAATAGAGCTAGCTGCAACTACTTGCTTATCATTTAAAGCAAATACAAATGTACTAAATATAGTACTACATATGAATAATTTCAAAAAAAATTTCTTATTGCTCATTATTATTCCTCTCTTTTTCTGTTTTTATATCAAACTTATTGAATGTAATATAGGGTAGTTAATAAAAAAACATTCACATATTCTCAATGCATTAGGAAAATTTAAAGTCCCTTTCTACTAGATAAATTATAGTAATCAACAACATAAACTTCAATGGGCTTTCATATGCAATATTTCATATTTGGGTCCTACATGATATAAATAAAAAACTTATGATGATTATTTATTCCATACGTGCTAATATACTTATATTAAAATATAAATACGTACCTTATATACTCTGAACTACATTATTCAACAGCTAAAACTTAATTTTTTATTAGGAGGATTTACAATGAAATTATTAAAAATAAAACATATAATTCCTTTATCTGCAGTAGCACTTACATTCGTATGTAATCAAAGTACAGCTGAAGCTTCCACCATACATACAGTAAAAAAGAATGATACACTTTGGGGCATCAGTAAGCAATATGGCGTTTCCATACAGGCCATTAAACAAGCGAATAATAAAGGAAACGATCAAGCTTTTATTGGAGAACAGTTACATATTCCAGAATCTATGAAATCAAATGAGGTTACAGTTCATCAAAACGAAAAAACTACGAACACTTCTGGACAAATTATTTACCAAGTACAACCGGGAGATTCATTAGAAACGATAGCAAAGCGCTACAACGTAACCGTTCAATCTATAAAACAAATTAACAACACAGTCGGTAACAAGCTTTATACAGGACAACATTTGAAAATTAATTCCAGTATTTCCGAAAAAGAAAAAGACTTAATGGCACGCTTAGTTACCGCGGAGGCAGGTGGCGAATCATATAAAGGAAAAGTAGCTGTAGCAAAAGTTATCCTAAATCGAGTAAATGCAAAAGGATTTCCAAATACAATAACAGGTGTTATTTATGAACCTATTAAACGCGGATATGCATTTACTCCTGTTACCGATGGTAGAATTAATCAGCCTGCAAGCGCAGAAGCAAAAATGGCAGTAGAAGAGGCTATCTCTACAAATGGAATACATTCTGATTGGCTTTATTTTTACAATCCAAAAACTTCAACAAACAAATGGATTACGACACGTCAAACAGTAGCAGTAATCGGTAACCACGTCTTCGCTAAATAAAACTATAATTCCCTTCAAATTTATACACTTAACAACTATTTCAAATGATTAACAGACCTCTTTACTTAAAAGGTCTGTTCTTTTTATATTTAAGCTTTTTATTAACCATATGATAAAATGATTGTTTAAAAGTATCTCTCTTTTCAAATAAAAAACTCTTGTATCTCATTCATCATTTAGAGTAATTGAGAAAGTATCAAATCCACAACTCTGACTTTATTAATACAAGCTATTTCTTAACTTCATAAAAGTGTTATACACTAAGAAAATAAAAAACAAACTATTCGTTAGCAGGTGAAAGAATATGTATGATGTTACAATTATCGGGGCTGGAGTGAGTAGCATTTTTATGGCTTATTCACTAGCTAAAAGTAATAAAAAGGTTTTAATTCTTGATAAAGGTAAAGCGCTAGAAGATCGCCATTGTCCTTTAGACCAACGAAAAGTGTGTAATTGTACTACATGTGATAAATATTTCGGGTTTGGTGGTTTAGGAAAATCTGAAGGGAAATTTAATTATACAAACGGATTTGGCGGAGAACTTGAGCAAAAAGTCGGTAAAGAAGGCTTTTTACAACTTATGGCTGAAGTAGATGAGATTCTATGTCAGTTCGGAGGAAATTCTGTTTCAAAATATTCTACAGAAAATCCAACTCTTAATAAGAGAGCTGAAACGTGTGGTTTACAAATGCTCACAACAGAAGTAAGGCATCTTGGCACTACACTTTCAAGTAATATTTTTCAGCAGCTCTACGAATTTTTACTTACGAAAATAAATATCCGATTCCATATAGATGTAGAACATATCATAAGGCAGAAAGATCATTTTAAAATAGATACAAATCAAGGGATAGTTCAATCTAAGCAACTCGTATTTGCAACAGGACGTTCCGGGGCGGATTGGTTAAAAGAAATGTGCACTTCTCTAAATATTTCTCAAGAGCAAACTCGTGTAGATTTAGGTATTAGAGTAGAGATGAAAGAACACCAATTACGTTCTATATTAAAAAATACATTTGAGACGAAACTTTCTTATGAGCATGAACTTTTCACGGCTACTACTTACTGTATGAATCCAAAAGGACGCATTATTCGAAAGTACGAAGACGGCTTGATTATGCCTGACGGTCAAAATTTCCGAGAGCAAGAAACTGGCACTTCTAACTTAAATTTCACTTTATTTATCCCGCGCTATTTTCCAACTCTCAAAGAAGCAAATGTATACGCAAGTTCAATTATTAAAAACATTAACCAAGGACGAGATCGGATTGTTATACAGCGTTTAGAGGACTTAATAAAGAAACAACCTACAGCGGAGAACAACATGAAACATAATCGTATACAGCCTACACTACACGGAGATTATGGAGACTTGAATAAAGAAATTCCTCCACTATATATTGAAGGACTCAAAAAATTTTTATTACGTTTAGAACAATTTATCCAAGAACCTATCGATCAAGATACTTTATTATATGGAATTGATGGCAAGTTCTACGCTCCTACAATAAAAATCAATAACCATTTTGAAACAAGTATGAATGGGCTATTTTTAATTGGAGATTGTTCAGGCGTCACTCATTCATTATCTCAAGCAGCTGCAAGTGGCCTGTATGTTGGAAAATACTTGTCTGACATTTAATTGCTATAATTTAGATACCAATCAAACATTTTGAGTTTCACCAGTACTTTATTATGTAGTAATAGCATGAATGAAATCCTTCCCGTGCTACTGATTAACCCACAAAAAATCGGGATTTTACAAGATACATATTTAATATAACCATGTATGTAAAACTATTGACATTCAATTCTAACAAATTGAATGTCAATAGTTTTACAAGTCTCTATTCATTTTCACTTTTATTTGTTCGATATTTTGTAACATCGCCGTAGTGTTTAATATGTTAGGATGTCTATAAGTATTTTTTACTACAACTATGACTTTTTCTGCTCCGTTTCTAAAAAAATTGGATTTATGTTACTTCGCTTTAAAATTCTCCATTATATGTATATGAATACTTCAAATTATTACCTTTAGGAAAATATAATCTAAATGGTTCACCACACTCTAATAGTTATAAAAATATAATATATAACATTGGTTAAATAATCCATATAAAGAAGGTGTAAAAATGAAGAATAAAATAAATTTACAAATGCAAAATATAAGCTTTGTTATAATAATTGCTTTAGCAGTATGGTTAAAAACATACCTTATTACGCGATTCAGTTTTGATTTGAAAATTGAGTCTTCTACACAAGAACTTATTTTGTTTATTAGCCCTCTCGCTGCATCGTTAGCATTTGTTGGATTAGCATTATTTGCAACTGGTGAAAAACGAAATTATATAGCGCTATGTATTAATGTCTTATTAACTATAGTTCTCGTTGGAAATGTAATGTTCTATGATTTTTATAGTGATTTTGTTACGTTGCCAGTACTTGGACAAACATCTAACTTTACACAGTTAGGCGGCAGTATTAAAGAAATATTAAACTACAAAATTATACTCGCATTCTTAGACATTATTTTCTTCTTTATTTTGTTAAAGAAGAAATCCATAGTCTTTAAAACAGGACGTGTAACTCATTCTGCACGCTTGTTATATTTTCTCTTAACGATTGCTGTATTTTTTGCGAATCTACATCTTGCAGAAAAAGAGCGACCTGAATTATTAACGAGATCCTTCGACCGCGTAATGCTTGTTAAAAATTTAGGACTATATACTCATCAAGTATATGATTTAACACTGCAAGTAAAAGCAGGATCACAAAAGGCTCTTGCTGATAGTAGTAAATTACAAGAAACTGAAAACTACGTAAAAGCAAACCAAAGTGAACCAAATCCTAATATGTTTGGTGCAGCGAAAGGAAAAAACGTAATTGTCGTTACTCTTGAATCCTTGCAAACCTTTTTAATAGGTGCATCCGTCAATGGTCAAGAAGTTACACCGTTCTTGAATGAATTCATAAATGAAAGCTATTACTTTGATAACTTTTTCCACCAAACTGGTCAAGGAAAAACATCAGATTCTGAATTTCTAATAGATACATCGTTGTATCCATTAAATCGAGGAGCTGTATTCTTCACGCACGGTAACAACGATTATACTGCGACTCCAGAAATTTTACGTCAGCAAGGCTATTTCACTACTGTATTCCATGCGAATAATGCAACATTTTGGAATCGTAATATCATGTACTCTGCTCTTGGTTATGATCGTTACTACAATGAACTTGATTACAAGGTTACGCCAGAAACAAATTTAAATTGGGGATTAAAAGATATCGAATACTTTGATCAATCAGTAGATATATTAAAAACTGTTGATCAACCATTTTACGCTCGTTTCCTTACTTTAACAAACCATTATCCATTTACGTATGATGAAGATACAAAATTCATTGAACCATACAACTCTGGTAATGGCGTATTTGATCGTTACATCGTAACAGCACGTTACTTAGACGAATCAATTAAAAAATTTATTGAGCGTTTAAAAGCCGAGGGAATGTATGATGATTCTATTATTGTGTTATACGGTGATCATTACGGCATTTCTGAAAAACATAATCGCGCAATGGCACAGTTTTTAGAAAAAGATCAAATAACAGAATTTGATACTTTAAATTTACAACGCACACCTTTATATATTCATATCCCTGGCCAAACAGAAGGTCAAACTATCTCAAAGCCTACGGGACAAATCGATATGAAACCTACGATTCTAAATTTATTAGGGGTTGATACTACTAACGATATCCGTTTTGGCCATGATATGTTTTCAGATGAATATACCGGTTTTGTTGTTTTACGTGATGGTAGCTTTATTACAGACAAGTATGCATACAAAAACAATACTTTCTATGACCGCATAACAGGTGAAATTGTAGATTTACCAAAAAAAGAAGCACAAGCACTCATTAACCGTGCACAAAATGAGTTACGAATGTCTGACAAAATTATTGAAGGTGATTTATTACGCTTCTCAGAAAGTAATAAAATTAAAACTGGCGAAGTAAAAACTAAAATTAAAGAGACTGAAAAATAATCTATATGGCAAAGGAGCAACTTATTAAAAGTTGCTCCTTTTTTACTTTCTTATAACACATGGTGCAATTTTATATAAAAAACCTGATATATTTTACTTTTATTCTACGCTTGTTTCTAAAGTTACATCTGTATAGGTATTATCATCACCTATATTTAAAATTACTTCACATTGACGTAATCTCAATTCAAAGAGCTTTATAGGATCATGGTAAACTTCAGGGTTTGATTTCATTTTATGCAATTTATCTTGTTTTTCTTTTATTTCTAAATGAGTGTTTTCTATAGCTTGTTCCAACGCACCAAATGGATTTCTAAAGAACATATTAATATCCCGCTCTTGTGTGTTTTCAAACAGCTCAAATTGCAAGAAAAACTTCTTCATAATAGAAGTCGTTACATCGGTATAATCTTCATTTTCTAAATACTGTTTGTATTTGTTATATAGCATAGCTTTATTTTTAGGAAGAACTCCAAATAATTTACCGGCACTTTTCAGTAAAAATTGCGCTGGTGTAAATCGGCGTAAAATATTTACTTCTTCCATTTGTATTCTAGTTGTCATTCTATCAGTATCTCTGCGCCAATCATCAATTACTTTAAAGTCACATTCTAACTGTATTCGATTTTCTCCAAATAAAGAATTAAGTCCTTCACTGGTTTCTGCTAAGTACAATTGACTTTGAAGGAGCTCGTTATTAGAAGTCGCAATCCAATTCTGCATAGAGCGAGCAAGATTAGGTAATACAGTTTGTTCTAGATATTGTTGCACTCTTCCATTCATCGCTGTGTTTAGTTCAATATCAATGTGACTAAAATCGCTTTCTTCACTAATTAAATCGGAACAACTCTGCAATAGTTTCGGAATATGTTCTTTAAGATCATTAGTAATTTCGCTTTTCATCGTACGATATGATTCTGTAATTAAATGAATTTTTTCCTTCTCAAAAGCAGTAAGGTTATTAATACAACCATTAAGTTTAACTAACATATCTTCATTCCAATTAATAGAATCCACTAGATCTTTTTCCCTCTCGACGCGTTTATCCAAAAGATATGTAATTGTTTTTCGAATGAAAAACAATAGCTTTTCAGTACGTTCTGCATCGATATTTTTATAGTTAAAGTTAAAATGAATAAACTCAGTTAAATCGTTTAGTTGTTTACTATTTGTATATAACGAAGAATAAGGGAAAACTCTTGCATTAGGGAAATATGTGTTAATTCTCACTTGCGTATCTTGTATAACTCTTTTTGCTTCTGCTTCATTGTAAATGTTATCAATTTTATTTAATAAAAAATGAACTTGTAGATTTGGTGTATGTTCTTGGATACTTAATAGAATGTCACGTTCTTTGTCAGTAAAAGGTGAATCCGCATTCAATACGAATAATAATTCATCTACAGAATTTAAATATTCAAACACCTCATCTCTCGCATCATTGTTCCTATTAAAGCTAGGTGTAACAACACATGTAAGTTTGTTTTTAGTTAAAAATCTGCATGGTAACTTAAATTCAACACATGCTCTATCTCTATATGTTTGACGGTGCACTGCCATCATGTTATGGAAATCAGAGAAATTCTCAGTTGTTGTAATTTCCGAATCTGTTATAGCGTTAATTTCTGTATAAGTGTCATTTTTAAAAACAACTACATTTGAGATTGAGTTTTCTAATATATTTTCTCCTAAAATAGAGTTAATAAATGAAGCTTTTCCGTTCCCTGAAGTTCCGGTTACTAATAGGCGATTTGTTCTTAAATCTGCAAGCTCACCAACTAACCAGCTAAATCGGTGACCCATTTCTAAATCATGTTCTTGTGCCCAGTGTGTAATAGATTCAAAAAGATGTAAACTATACTCTAAGCCATTCACATGATTAATAGAATATGACAGTAGGTTTTCCGCTTCTTTTATATCCGCTGAATCTATTTTAGAAGGAAAAATCTCATCCCATGCCAATACTGCTGCAGATGGAAATACAGCATGAGAGGGATTGACTACCTTTAACCAATTTGTTAACAGATTTGGAATGATATCGTGTAATTGTCTAAGCATATATTGACCTTGAATTAATTCAAAGTATGTTTCTTCGTAAAGAGAAGAAATTTCGTCCCATATATCGGACGAATGTATTTCGATATGTATGAAAAATTCATTTATTGTGTTAAGCCATAATAAGTAATTTTGTTCATCTTTATAGCTGCGCCAAAGTGATGAAACTATTTGCGTAAATTGTACTTGATCTACATTATTTAATGTTATTAATGCTTTATAAAAATAATCTGGTGAAATATTTTTAGTAAATCCTTTATCGATATATTCTTTTAGAACTTCAAACCACGGATAAGATTCTGTTCGAATTAACTCGTTCACAGCAAGCTCTACTGCACTATCAAAATCTTGCTGTTCTTCATAAAAGGAACGGGCAATTGTTGTGACGTTTGGATAATCGGGATTTAAAGAAACCGCTTCTTTTATAACAGCGAAAGCTGAATCAAAATTATTTTGCTCGATGTAAAGAGACAGTAATTGCAGTACAATTTCGGTCATAAGTATTTTGTTATCAGTAGTAATGGAAGTATACACATTTTCAGCAACTGATAATCTATTAAGTTCGAAGTAAGCATCCGCAATATTTTTTTGTGCCCATGGCGCTAATTCATTACTAACTTTCTCCCATTTAAAAATAGCTGCTTCAAAATCTTGATGGTGATAATAAAATTCACCTTGTGCAAAACGAATATAAGATCCATCAGAAATCTCATTTTTTTCTTCGTTTATATAAGCTTCTCCAAGTACTTGAAGAGGTGGGTGTGTTTCATTCTCCATTAGGAATGTTTCATAATACATCTTTTTTATTAATTGTTTTTCTAATCTCATCTTTTCCCCCACTATATCTCGAAAATACATTTTTTGAGATATGTCAATACTTTTTTGTATGTATGCTTTTTATCTTAACAAAGAATTCCTTTTAGAAAATTTCATTTTCCTTTCATTTTTCAAGTAAGATTGAATTTTTATGAGAAAAGTTTCAGTTTTTTTTCAATTCCCTTTCAGTTGTGAAACAACATTAAATGTTCCTAATAACCTAATAATAATATAATATTTTACATTATATTATCAGGAAAACTATATATATATATTACATTATAAAAACAATCTATAACGAATATATATGCAAGACTCCCTTCGCTAATAAATAAAAGAAATCATTATAATATATTTCTCACATTGTTTTCCTTTGAAATATTTCAGTAGTTACGTAATTAAATTCCATTAACCTATATAAATAACTAGTCCAAAAAAAATCTATATGCATATCATGTTATAGTAAAGAATTCAGGAAATCCTAAAAGGAGGCATTTTCATGTTTGAAGATAAATCTAAAATAAACTACCCATATGAATTTACTGAAACTACAACAATCCCTCTAAAAAACCCCATCAATAAAACATACAAAAACGGCTCTGGTACACATACTTTCCCAATTAAAAAACACTACAAAGAACAAGTTCTATACACTGAAAAAATTAATAATAATAATAAAAATAAATAATCATATAGATCCTTATAACAATTAACAAAGTAAGAATCTATGTTTAGCCGTGCATAGTTACGCTTTTAATAATGTACAACCTTTATTTTAAAATCCACGTACCTTTTAAAAAGTGCTGATATACAGCGCTTTTTTATACATAGATAATGGGAGAACTTGAATTATAAATATAAGGTATGGATTTTTTTCCATACCTTTTTTGTTCTTTGCCATTTATAAATGGAGTACGCTCATGTTTACTTTGCATAATAGCACTTTAATGGCCCTTCTAGAAGTCCTTGGATTGAATTTATATAATACCTTGAATATTTTACGTCTATTTTTTCTTAAGGGATATTTATTCAGGTTACTTATTAGATTATCAATTATATCCCTTCCGACCCCTACTTTTTATAGGCATTATTGCTCTATTATATATATTTAAAAATTTACCAAACGTTGTTTCAAAGCTACTTAGTTTTCATAAAATATTTTTTGTTTCCGTTGGAACGGATAGGCTTTAATCTCATCTGTATCTAAATTTTCATGAAATAAATGAATGGCTATAATTTGTCTACAATCGTAAGTATGATAATAATATGTTCCGGACTCCATACACATTACGCTTGTATAAATGGTATTATCTAATGCACCTTCTTCTGTTATTACTCCACCTTTAGGAACCTCGCAATTTGATAAGATATGAAAAAGGGCCGATACTCCCTCTTCTTCGCTATCTATATCTTGAATGTTTTGTTTGCCATATGCTGCCCGCACAAACCTTGATGGCGGGGTGAAATCTCCTGGAAGTCCCATTGAGCCTGAGCCCTGACCAAAAGCACTTAATGGTACATTACTCCACTCTGTTGGCGCGAATGGCTGCGATTTAAGGCCAATATATTGTCTTAAATTTTGTAAATGCCAATTAAACTCTGGACTATTCGTCATCACTCCTAGTGGGTTGTCATACATTTTTAATCCTTCATTTGTCGGCTCCAGTACAATACACTCTCCCCATTTATCCGCTAAAATCCAATGTAGTGGTGGTGTAAGTCCTAAATCCGGTAATGGTATATCCAAAAAGGTAAGGCTATCTACAGATTTCTTTAACTCTTTGACAGAATTGAATTGTGTGAGACTCCAAGTCACAAAATCAAATGGAGCCAAATTCGTTTTGTTGTCATCTATGCTTTGACTATAAGTAGCGAATCCTGGAAAATAGAGTGTTGCACATGTCATACCTGCTTCATTTACTCCGTCCGCCATAATAATCCTTCCTTGATGATTAATTCCCATTCCGACCGTAGCATGTTTCGTATTGATGATTTCACCAGTTATATTATTCCACTGGTAATGCCGAGGAATGATTATTACTTCTTGATTCTAATCTAATGTGAAGTCCATCGTTCTTGCAAAAAGATGCTGACCGTTTTTTGTCTGTAATGTCAAACTAGTACACATAAAGAACACCCCATTTTATGGTTTTATATACACTTTACATAATTCTGATAAATCTGTAAATTAAAAACCCCTTTCCTTACAAAAAAAATGAGAAAGCACATATACATTACAAGTAGGTTATTTCTAGTTTATAAATGAATTTTTAAAATATAGTTGCAAAAGAATTATATTAAAAAGGAGCGACTTGTTACTATCGCTCCTTTTTATTTCTCTCAATATTTTATTAAAATAACTGTAGAGAACATTGCTATTACATATTTATTTTATTTTATTTTATTTCAACACATATAAATAATACTAGGCACTTTCAAACCGTTTCAAATAACTGGGAACGAACTTTTTCTCTTTGGACATTAATCCCTACATAACCCTCTTAAACATCTTCTCCAACTCATAAGTAGAATGATGCACCAGAATCGGTCTTCCATGCGGACATGTATATGGGTTTGTTGTTGTACGAAGTTCTTCAAGTAAGGCGAATATTTGATCGTTCGTTAAATATTGATTTGCTTTAATTGAAGCTTTACAGCTCATCATAATAGCTGCTTCTTCACGTAATTTTTTAATATCAACTTTTTTTAGTTTGACGACTTGCTCCATCATCTCATCAATGATTACTGTTTCTTGTCCTTTCGGGAACCACGTTGGATGCGAACGAACGATAAAGGATTGATGGCCAAACTGCTCTAAAAATAATCCGACTTTTTTTAGTTCTTCTAACTGCTCTTCGACACGTAAAAATTCGGTAAGAGATAAATCTATGCGGTACGGTACAAGTAGTTCTTGTACTTCTTGCGTAACTCGTCCCACTTTATCACGGAAATATTCATAATTGATACGTTCCTGCGCTGCGTGCTGATCAATCATATATAACCCATTATCATTTTGAGCGAAAATATATGTTCCGTGCATTTGTCCAATTGGATAAAGCGGTGGCAAATCATTACCGTTCATTACAATCTCTTTTATCTCCCCGACTTCTTCTTCCAATTCTTCTAATTCAAAGTCTTCTTCGTTACTGTTCCATGATTTTTCTTCTCGAATCGGTTCTTCGATTATCGGTTTATTAGATGGCTGCCAACTTTGTTCTTCTCTTACTAGTGACTGTGGTGGTTGCCATTCTTGCTTCGGCGGTTGCCAAAGTTGTGCTGGTTGTTTTACAGTCGTTGTTTCTTCTTGTTTCTCATCCATTCCTGTTGGTAACACGATGTTAGGCATAGATGATTCTCTCGGTTTTGTATGCTCAAACTTGAACTGTTCTTGCACACTTTCATCTTTTTCTTTTTTCTTCGTTGTTACACCAGCATCTGGAATGAGTTGTATTTTTTTGAATGCAGCTTGCAATGTTTCTTCGATAAGCTTTAGCAATTCTTGTTCTTTACTAAAGCGTACTTCTAATTTTGCTGGATGTACGTTGACATCAACAAGCATTGGATCCATTTCAATTGATAAGAAGCCGATTGGGTATCTTCCGATTGGCAATAACGTATGATATCCTTGCTGAATTGCTTTCATTAATACGAAATTTCGAACGTAACGGCCATTTACAATCGTTGACATATAGTTACGCGACGCTCTCGTTACTTCTGGTAATGTTACATATCCTTTAATTGTAAAGTCTAGAGACTCAGCTTCAATCGGAATAAGCTTCTTCGCAACTTGAATGCTGTAAATCGATGCAAGTACTTGTCTTACATCACCGTTTCCTGATGTATGAAGCAATTTCTTTTCATTATGAAACAGTTTTAACGATACTTCTGGATGTGACATTGCAATACGATACACGATATCTGTAATGTTCCCAAGCTCTGTATGAATCGTTTTCATATATTTAAGGCGCGCTGGTGTATTAAAAAATAAGTTTTGTACAGTAATATCTGTTCCTTTTCGGCTTGCCGTTTTCTCTTGTTTTATAATGTCTCCACCTTTAATACTAAGGTGTGTACCAGGCGCATCACCTGTGCTCGTAATTAACTCTAATTCACTCACTGAGGCAATACTCGGCAGGGCCTCTCCGCGGAAACCGAGCGTTCTTATACGAAATAAATCATTTTCATCTTTAATTTTACTCGTTGCGTGTCGTTCAAATGCAACGATACAATCTTCTTCAGCAATACCATCTCCATTATCGATGATGCGAATCTTCGATAATCCAGCTTCTTCTAAGTGGATTTCAATAGATGTACTATTCGCATCGATGGAATTTTCCACGAGTTCTTTTACAACTGAGGCAGGGCGCTCTACTACTTCCCCTGCCGCAATTAAGTTAGAGAGTTGATCATCGAGTTTGCGAATTTTCCCCATCTACTTACTCATCCTTTCTTTAACTTTTTCTGTAAACGATACAGTTCATTCATCGCTTCTAAAGGCGTCATATCGAGTAAATCAATCTTTTTAATTTGTGCAAGTACTGCCGTTTCTTTTGCATCTAGAACTGACTTGTCTTGTTTTTTCGAAGACTGTTCTCCACCAAAGAATGATAATTGCGATTCTTCCTCAGTCTCTACTTTCGTCTCTTGTATTTCTGCTGGTTCTTCTTTTACAACAACTGGTTCTGGAGCGACTTCTGGCACTTTCACTTCTACTCGTTTCGGAATAACAATTTCTTCCTGTCCTTCTAGTTGTGCTAACACTTCTTTCGCGCGAGCGATTAAGCTCTCTGGAAGCTCGGCAAGTTGAGCAACGTGAATTCCGTAACTTTTATCAGCCGCTCCATCTTGAATTTTATGAAGGAAAACTACTTTTCCATTCTCTTCAATTGCTGAAACATGTACATTCTTTAGTTGGTCTAAACTTTCTTCTAACACTGTTAATTCATGATAATGTGTAGAGAATAATGTTTTCGCACCAATTTGGTCATGAATATGTTCAATGATTGCTTGCGCAAGTGCCATACCATCATACGTAGATGTACCGCGTCCAATTTCATCGAATAAAATTAAACTTCTCTCTGATGCATTTGCAATTGCATTTTTCGCTTCTAACATTTCAACCATAAATGTACTTTGACCTGAGATTAAATCATCCGCTGCACCAATTCTCGTAAAGATTTGATCGAAGACAGGTAATACTGCTTCTGTCGCTGGTACAAAACAACCAATTTGTGACATAACAGTAACAAGTGCTAATTGTCTCATATACGTACTTTTACCAGACATGTTCGGTCCTGTAATTAAAAAGACATCCATCTTCTCCGGCATAATACAATCATTCGGTACATACAATTTCCCGTTCAATACTTTTTCAACGACAGGATGACGACCATCTTTAATAAAGATTTCGCGCTTAGTTGTTAAAACAGGTTTTACAAACTGCTCTTCTTCACTAACTGTCGCAAAGCTTTGCAGTACGTCTAGTTCACTAATTACTTTCGCTAAATGCTGTAATTTCGGAATGAATACTTTTACTTCTTCGCGAAGTGTTGTAAATAAATCGTATTCTAATTGTACAATTTTCTCTTCTGCTTCTAAGATTAATGTTTCTTTTTCTTTTAGCTCGTCTGTTATGAAACGCTCTGCATTTGCAAGTGTTTGTTTACGCTCATAGCGCCCTTCTGGAAGTGCTGCAAGATTAGCCTTCGTCACTTCAATATAGTAGCCGAAAATACGGTTGTACCCAATTTTTAATGATTTAACCCCTGTAATATCACGCTCTCGTTTTTCAAGCTCAGCAATCCACGTTTTTCCGTTTTTACTAACGTAACGATATTGATCAAGCTTGTCATTATAACCGTCTTTAATAATATCTCCATCTTTAATAGAAAGCGGTGGGTTTTCTTGAATACTTCTTCCTAGTAATTCAGTTAAGCTCTCACATGGATCCGCACCTTGAATTAACCTTGCTGCATAAGCATTATCTAAAAGACTAATCGCTTCTAAAATAGCTGGTACTTGAAGTAAAGAACGTCTTAATTGTAATAAGTCCCGTGCATTTACATTACCAAATGCAACTTTCCCTGCTAAACGCTCTAAATCATATACTTCTTTTAACTTTTCTTTTAAATCTTCACGTAAGAAGTAATCATTTACAAACATTTCAACCATTTCTAAACGCTCTTCAACTTTTTCTTTCTGGATAAGTGGACGTTCCATCCACTGTTTTAACATACGCCCACCCATAGCCGTTTTTGTTTTGTCTAATAGCCATAATAATGAGCCTGTCTTTTCCTTCGTGCGAAGAGTCTCTGTTAACTCTAAATTACGTTTTGAATGCACATCAATTTTCATAAATTGATTCGTGTAATAAATTTCTACTGGTTGCAAGTGATCTAACGAACGTTTTTGTGTTCTTATCACATAGTTAAATAAGCGTCCAATTGCTTTAATTAATTTTGCTTGGGAAACACTTTTCACAAGATGTTCTAATCCTTCTGGAATAGTTGTTGCATCTTCATACGAAATCGTCATTTTTAATGTTTCAGTTAACTTATTTAATTCATCTTTTGAAAATGTAGAATCTACAACAATTTCTTTTGAACCAGTCGCATACACTTCTAATAAAATATCTTCTACTGAACCAGTTAATAACGTCACTGTATTTTGTCCAGTCGTTAAGTCATTACAAGCTAGCGCATAAGATCCATCTTCGAAATGTGTTAATGCTGCTAAGAAGTTATTCTCCTTCTCGTCTATTGTACGCCCTTCCATCATCGTTCCTGGCGTAATTAGTTGTACTACTTCACGACGTACTACACCTTTAGCTGTTTTTGGGTCTTCCACTTGCTCACAAACAGCTACTTTATATCCTTTTTCAACAAGTTGTTCAATATAATTTTTAGCTGCATGATGCGGTACACCACACATCGGTATACGTTCACTACTACCACCATCTCGGCTCGTTAATGTAATTTCAAGTTCATGAGCTGCTTTAACCGCATCTTCAAAGAACATTTCATAAAAATCACCTAATCGGAAAAATAAAAAGGCATCTTGATAGTCTGCCTTAACCTTTAAGTATTGCTGTATCATAGGCGTATATTGCGTCATGTCTTTCCTCCATAATTCTTACATAATAATCTATATTCATATATGTCACACTTCACGGACATCCATATCTCCTATTCCAGGAGTCTTTCCTCATTATAGCACATTTCATAAGGAATCATGTTCATGCAGAACCACTTATGTACTGTAAAAAGCTAGGAAGAACTTCTCCCTAGCTTTCTCTTACTCTTCTTCTGCATCGACGATAAAGTTCGGATCTAATTCTTCAAACTCATCATCATCGACTTGGAAATCCTCGTCTGATTCTACGCAACCTTCAGGATTTACACTTACACAAATTTTCGTTTCCCCAACTACTTCTGTTACAAATTCACGTTCTACCGTCACAACAATTTTATTACCATTTGGCGATACAAGAGCTTCTAAACAATTTGGCGGCTGAATTACACGAGCGATAATTTCTAAATCGTCACCAGAGAAGTTTTTATCACGATACCCAATACTTACTTCATCATTGTAGTTAACACGTTCTGTTACAACTTCAGTCTTTGTGTTTCCATCAAATGAATACCAAGTGTTTACATCATAGAAACCTTCAATTTCCACATGTTTTCCATTCTTTCTCGCTTCGTACGAATGGTTAATTACCCAGCACCCTAAAATACTTGTTGGCTCATTATTCGATTCACATGTATGCGTTGACTTTGTATACTTACGTCCTTTTCCAACCACTGCTTTTGTAATAATCTCTCTAAATTCGGACATTCGTAACCCTCCTCAATCACTATTCACTTAATCATATGCGTGACAATAGCGGAATGTGTCATTCTTTTTTTTGAGAAGAATTTCCGATATAACCCACTAAAAAAAAGAGATGTCAATAAGACATCTCTTTAACAACCACAATTTCCTTTTTTACTTTCTACTGCTGCACCAGTTTCACCCTTCAACACATCGCCGCCAGTTGAAACTAATATTTCATCTGTTACATTGTTAGAAATGGTACTAGCAACTAGCTGTAGTAAGTCATTTACATACGTTTGTGAAGATTTAAACTCCTGTACAACTGGGATATTATCTAACTTATCTTGAAGTGCATCAATTTCAGCTTCTACTTTTTTCAAAGCTTCCCATTTCCCATAATGTTGCAAGTTTACTGCTTGTTTTTGCAAAGCTTTTATTTCATCAATTGCTCGCTTTACATTTTCATTTTTATGAATTTGTGCTTCTGCTCGCTTAAAGAAATCGACTTCTTCTGTTTCAGAGATCATTTTCGCTAATTCTTTCGCTTGCTCAACAATTTCATCTTTCGTATATACTTTCATCTATTATTTCACCTCAATCGGCTCCTTAACCAATTCCCCGTTAAGAGACCAAGTTTTTGCTTCCGTTATTTTTACTTTCACAAGCTGACCAATTAAAGATTTTGCAGCAACAAAGTTTACAAGTTTATTCGTACGTGTATATCCCGCAAGTACTTCAGGATTATTCTTACTTTCTCCCTCAACTAATACTTCTACAATTTGACCTATATAACGCTTATTCTTATTAACTGCATATTCATTCACTAGTGTATTTAAGCGTTGTAATCGCTCTTTCTTCACTTCCATCGGAACATTATCCTGCATTTTTGCAGCTGGTGTACCTTCACGCGGAGAATAAATAAATGTAAATGCCGTATCAAATCCTACTTCACGATATAACGACATCGTCTCTTCAAACTGCTCCTCCGTTTCATTTGGGAAACCAACGATAATATCAGTCGTTAGCACTGCATTCGGAATGGTTTCTTTAATTTTTCGTACAAGCTCTAAATAGTGTTCTCGCGAATATTTACGCGCCATAATTTTAAGCATATCTGTACTACCAGATTGAACCGGTAAGTGGATATGTTCTACTAGGTTACCACCTTTTCCAAGAACATCAATTAAATGATCATCAAAATCACGTGGATGACTCGTTGTAAAACGAATACGCGCGATATCGATTTTACGAAGTTCATCCATTAAATCGCCAAGACCATATTGTATATCTTCAAAGTCTTTACCGTATGCGTTTACGTTTTGTCCAAGTAACGTAATTTCTTTATAACCGTTCGCAGCTAGATGGCGAATTTCTTTAATAATATCTTCTGGACGTCTGCTACGCTCTTTTCCGCGTGTATACGGTACAATACAATATGTACAAAACTTATCACAGCCATACATAATATTTACCCAAGCTTTAATATCACCACGACGTACTTTCGGAAGGTTTTCAATTACATCCCCTTCTTTTGACCAAACTTCAACTACCGTCTCTTTTGAAAACATTGCGTCCTTTAGAATATACGGTAATCTATGAATATTGTGTGTACCAAACACCATATCTACATGCTGATTTTTTTGCATAATTTTATTTACAACAGATTCCTCTTGAGACATACAACCACATACACCAATTATAAGATCCGGATTTCTTCGCTTTAATGATTTTAAATGACCAAGTTCACCGAATACCTTATTTTCAGCATTTTCACGAATTGCACAAGTATTTAATAAAATTACATCTGCCTCTTCAGTTGAAAAGGTTGGCTCATATCCAAGTGTTGTAAAAATCCCAGCCATTACTTCTGTATCATGCTCATTCATTTGACAGCCATATGTACGAATGTAAAACTTTCTTCCTGCGCCAAAATTGCGAAACTCTTCAGGTAGGCCAAAATCTCTTTCAATTTTAACTTCTTCTTTCCCACGCTTTTTCGCCAATTTCAAGGAAGGTGGTTGGTATACACTTTCAAAGTATTTACTATAATCTTTCTCTTCTTTTTTCGTAGAGGAATTTGCTTGTCGACTTGCTAATCGTTGTTGCTCGTTCATCGGTAATCTCCTTTCACCCTTAACTATACACACACTCTGTAGTCCATTTTAATGCGCTTAGACCCATCTCAATGATGTTAGATAGCATGAGAGATAACTTGCCCTTTGAAACTTGAGTAATCGATCTAATCATCCGTAAGAATGAAGTCTTCCCCACACAAATAGACATTCCCTTTTTATTATTTCATCTTGTCCTACCCAAAAGTATATTGCTTTATCCCTATACACATTATCATAGTATAGAGCCTTTAGCCAACTTTAACGAAGAAGGCTTCTTATCCTATATTTCATTTCACAGTTATTGAACATGCTATTTTTATACAACGATTTATATATTATTTTATCATTCTGAATTTTCTAAGTAAACAAATCTATTAATTATTTTTATTCACTCAAAAAGAAGGTTACCAAGCGGCAACCTTCTCTCCGATCATTACATAAATTCAGCAACAAGCTCATCAAACATTTTCTGATCCATATTCAAATCAGCTTGCACTAAAGGTTTTTCACTATAGTCTTTTACAAGCTCTTGGTAAGAAGGCTGCTTTGTGTTTTGATAAATTAAACCTGTTACTAACCCGTTCTTTTCCATTAATGTTTGCATAGCCATCATGCGGTTAGATGGATCATATCCTTCTACTGTACTTAGTTTCGTTAAATTCTCTTTAAACCAATCATAAGTATTTACTTTATTATAAGTAACACATGGACTAAATACATTAATTAATGAAAAGCCTTTATGGTTAATACCAGCTTCAATAATTTGCGTTAATTCTTTTAAATCACTTGAAAAGCTTTGCGCCACAAATGTCGCACCAGCTGTTAAAGCCATTTCCATAACATTTAGTGATGGTTCAATTGAACCTTGTGGTGTACTTTTCGTTTTAAATCCAGCTTCACTACGTGGTGAAGTTTGACCTTTTGTTAATCCGTAAATTTGGTTATCCATTACGATGTACGTAATATCAATGTTACGACGAATAGAATGGATTGTATGTCCCATACCAATCGCAAAACCATCACCGTCACCACCGGATGCAATAACTGTTAAATCACGATTTGCCATTTTCACACCTTGTGCAATTGGAAGAGCACGTCCGTGAATACTATGCAAACCATATGAATTAATATACCCTGAAATACGACCGGAACAGCCGATACCAGAAATAACAGCTAGCTCATCTGGATTTAAACCAACGTTAGCCGCCGCACGCTGAATCGCAGCCTGCACCGAGAAGTCTCCGCAACCTGGGCACCAGTTTGGTTTTACACTGTTACGAAAGTCCTTAAATGTTGCCATTTAATACAACCCCTTTTTTACATTCGTTGTAAATCTCTTTCGGCAAGAATGGATTTCCATCGTATTTTAAAAGACTAGAAATTTTCTCGCCATTGCCAAGATTCATTTTCATAATGTTAGCAAGCTGACCAGTTGCATTGTTTTCTACTACTACAACACGCTTCGCTTTTTTCACAAGTGGATCGATTTCAGCTGTTGGGAACGGATGAATTAAACGTACATGGGCATGGTTTACTTTCATTCCTTCTTGTTCTAAACGCTGCATTGCCTCTTCGATCGCACCACGAGTTGAGTTAAAGCCTACTAACAATACGTCTGCGTCATCATGCTTAGCATTTTTGTAAATAGGGGTATTAAACTGTAAATTCGCCATTTTACGGAAACGTTTGTCCATTTGATCTTTACGATTTAACGCTGATTCAGATGGCTTACCCGTTTCATCATGTTCTACACCTGTAACATGGTGAATACCATTTTTCATACCAGGTAAAACACGTGGTGAAATCCCATCTTCTGTTACTTCATAACGCTTGAAGTATGCTTTATTTTCACGTTCTGGTAATTCTACTTCTAAATCAAGCTTACCACGACGAATTTCCACTTTATCTAACTTAAGTGGTTCTACTGTTTGCTTTCCTAAAGAAAGCTGTAAATCTGTTAAGAAAATAACAGGCACTTGATATTCTTCTGCTAAGTTAAACGCTTCTACAATATCATAGAAAGCTTCTTCAACTGTACTTGGCGCCATTACGATTTTTGGAATTTCACCATGTGTTCCGTAAATCATAGCCATTAAGTCAGACTGCTCTTGTTTTGTTGGTAAGCCCGTACTTGGACCACCGCGTTGTGTATCAATGATAACTAGCGGTGTTTCAGTAATACCTGCTAAACCAATTGCTTCCATCATTAAAGAAAGACCAGGACCAGCAGATGCTGTTAATGTACGAACACCAGCGTAGTTTGCACCGATCGCCATTGTACAAGCTGCGATTTCATCCTCAGTTTGGATTACTGTTCCGCCGACTTTCGGTAACTTTTTAATTAAATATTCCATAATTTCAGATGCAGGTGTGATTGGATATGCAGACATAAAGCGAGCGCCACCAGTTACCGCACCAAATGCGATTGCGTCGTTTCCAATCATAAACATGCGTTTCTTACCGTCAGCTTTTTCAAGCTGCATCATGTTTACTTTCTCACCAAGCAATTCTTTCATGTATTGAGAGCCGCGTTTAATTGCTTCCATATTCTTTTGAACGACTTGCTCTCCTTTACGACCAAAGATTTCTTCAACAACCTCTAAATAAGCTGTTTCGTCTAATCCTAATACCGCACTAGATGCCCCAACAGCAACCATATTTTTCATTAAAGATGTGCCTAATTCTGAAGCGATATCTGTAAACGGTATCACATATAGATTTACATCTGTATTATCAGGTATTGTCGGATTAAATTTCGCATCCGCAACTACAATTCCGCCCGGACGTAGTTCGTGGAAGTTAAAATCAATTGTTTCTTGATCAAAAGCAATTAAAATATCTAAATCATCTGAGATCGCGCGTACTTCTGTTGTACTTACACGAATTTTATTATTTGTATGGCCGCCTTTAATACGTGATGAGAAGTGGCGGTAACCGTATAGGTAATATCCTAATCGGTTTAATGCAATACAGAAGATTTCCCCTGTACTTTCAATTCCTTCACCTTGTTGGCCTCCAACTTTCCATGAAAGTTGACTAATCATCTCCTACACCCCTTTTGGCTGCATTCATTGTAGTGTATTTTTTTACAGTATTAGTTTAGCATTTTTTATGCAAATAAACTACAATGGACGCAAATTATGCCTCTTCTGTTTTCCCTGAATCTTTAGTATAATGCTATTTCGTTTACCATTCTAGTATTAGGTCTTAAAAAAATCAATAAATTCAAGTGAATTTATTTTAATTTTTCTGAATTATTAAAACATAATCTTTAGAACGTTATACAGTCAACAAAATTTTTATACAAAAATCGCTCTACAGTTGATTCATTATACTTTTTACACAGTTGATTAATTATATTTTCATAATCCCTATATACTTCTACACCTACAACAGTTTCTAAAATCCCATCAAAATCAGAACCGAATCCTATATTTTTTTCTCCACCTAATGAACAAATATATTCCACATGCCTTAATATATCTGCTATATTCGCTTGTCTTTCATTCGTTAAAAACTGCGGTACGAAAGTAATACCAATAATGCTATTTTTCTTTATAAGGGCTCTTATTTGTTCATCGGTTAAATTGCGTGGATGCCCACAAAGTTGATAACAGTTTGAATGAGATGCAATTGGGTTTTTAGCAATTTCAATAACATCCCAAAAGCTTCTTTCATTTAAGTGAGACACATCGGTCCATAAATGTAACGTATTAAGTTCTTGTACAACTTGTCTACCAAATGTAGTTAAACCTGCTCCACGTGCCTCTAGCGCTCCATCAGCTAACAGATTGGCATAGTTCCATGTCAATCCAAAGGAACGTACACCTAAGCGATAAAACAAACGTAATTTCATCACTTCTTTTCCAATTGCTTCGCATCCTTCTAATGTTAATAATGCTCCAATCTCGTCCTGTTTTAGCATGTTAATATCGTTTTTTGTCTGAATAAACTTCATTCCTGGTAGCGATAGAATTTCATTATGAAAAATATCTATCATTTGCAGCGCAACTTCAAAACGCTTTTCATACGCTACTGTTTCTGGTATATATATAGCAAAGCATTGTATACTTCCTTTTCTTTTCATTAATTGTTCAAATGTAATATGTAATTGTGAATCGTTTTGAAAGTATTTTTTTCCCTTTGCACTCCATAACTGAAAGAGTACATCGCAATGTGCATCAAAAATTTTCATTTTCATTCCTCCATTACAAAAACAACCTGTTTGCATACATGCAAACAGGTTGTTTCAACTTAACGAGGTTCTACAATTAATTTTATCGCTGTACGCTCTTCACCATCAATCATAATATCTGTAAACGCTGGGATACAAATCAAGTCCAAACCGCTAGGCGCTACAAATCCTCTTGCAATCGCTACTGCCTTTACCGCTTGGTTCAATGCACCTGCACCAATAGCTTGAATTTCTGCTGTTCCGCGTTCGCGAATAACACCTGCAAGTGCACCAGCTACAGAATTAGGGACCGACGTTGCTTTAACTTTTAATATTTCCATTCCGCGTTTCCTCCTCGTTTCTATAAAAAGTAATAGCAATTATTTCACTTTAACTTATATTCACGAGGAATGGCACGTATTCCTGCTAAATTTCTGTAATTTTTCTAAAAAATTAAAATATAACGAATTCTCTAACTTTTAGTTAAAAATCAGTCAAAAAATGGCTGGTCATCATTAATTAAAATGCGCTCAATTTTCTTCGCTTTCCCTGTATTAGGATCCACATCAATTAACACTGCACTTAATTGTGTTCTACCATTCGTCACTTCAAAACGCACTGGTAAGTTCGTTAAAAACTTCTTCAATACCGCTTCGCGATCCATACCTAAAATCCCATCATATGGGCCTGTCATACCAACATCTGTAATATAAGCTGTTCCGCTTGGTAAAATACGATTATCAGCTGTAGGAACATGTGTATGTGTACCTACTACCGCTGTAGCACGACCGTCTACATACCAACCTAACGCCTGCTTCTCACTTGTTGTTTCAGCATGAAAATCAACAAAGATAATGTTTGTACGTTTTTTTGCAATACTGATTAACTCATCCACTTTACGGAATGGACAATCAATTGGAGGAAGGAAAGTACGTCCTTGTAAGTTAATAACTGCAACTTCTGTTCCATTACAATTTACAAAGATAAGCCCTTTACCCGGCGTTCCTTCTGGGAAGTTAGCTGGTCTTGCAAGATATTTTGCATCATCGATAAATTCAAATACTTCACGGTTATCCCAAGCGTGGTTTCCAAGCGTAACCGCTTGTGCCCCGCACTCTAAAAAGTTTCGATATATTTTTTCCGTAATTCCACGTCCACCTGCAGCATTTTCTCCATTAATAATTGTTACTGTCGGTGTATATTTCTTCTTTAATGCCGGTACGTACTGTTGAATCATGTCTCTACCAGGAGATCCTACTACATCCCCAACAAATAATATTCTCATATGTCTTACCCTTTCTATGTACTACATTTTTTATTACCATACTATAACTTAAAGCTATTTCCTTACAACAGTTAMAATTTATCTATTATAAGTTTCTTTCACTTGCATACTGCTCATAAATAATTTTCTTTATTTTACCCAATTCCAACACAAAAAAATAAAGTGGTGTTTCACCACTTTATTTTGCGTATTCCACTGCACGTGTTTCACGAATAACAGTTACTTTAATATGTCCTGGATAATCCAGTTCATTTTCAATACGTTTTCGAATATCACGAGCTAAACGATGAGCTTCTAAATCATCAATTGTATCTGGTTTTACCAGAATACGAACTTCACGTCCTGCTTGAATTGCGAAAGATTTTTCTACGCCTTCATAAGACTCTGAAATTTCTTCTAACTTTTCAAGACGACGAATGTAATTCTCAAGCGTTTCACTACGAGCTCCCGGTCTTGCAGCTGATAAAGCATCTGCTGCAGCAACTAGAACTGCAATGATAGAAGTTGGTTCTGTGTCACCATGGTGAGATGCGATACTGTTTATTACAACAGGATGCTCTTTATATTTCGTTGCGAGTTCAACACCAATTTCAACGTGACTACCTTCTACTTCATGATCGATTGCTTTTCCGATATCATGTAATAGACCAGCACGTCTTGCTAGTTTTTCATCCTCACCAAGCTCCGCTGCCATAAGTCCAGTTAAATATGCAACTTCCATAGAGTGTTTTAAGACGTTTTGTCCGTAACTTGTACGGTATTTTAAACGACCTAAAATTTTAATTAAATCTGGATGTAAGCCATGAACACCCACTTCAAACGTTGTTTGCTCTCCGACTTCACGAATATACTCGTCCACTTCACGTCTTGATTTTTCGACCATCTCTTCAATACGCGCTGGGTGAATACGTCCGTCCTGTACTAGTTTATCAAGAGCGATACGAGCTGTTTCACGACGAATCGGGTCAAATCCAGATAGAATTACCGCTTCTGGTGTATCATCGATAATAAGGTCAATACCTGTTAACGTTTCTAACGTACGAATGTTACGACCTTCACGTCCGATAATACGTCCCTTCATTTCGTCATTTGGAAGATTTACAACCGAAACGGTTGTTTCAGCAACATGATCAGCTGCACATCTTTGCATTGCAAGAGATAAAATCTCTTTTGCCTTCTTATCCGCTTCTTCTTTCGCGCGAACTTCACTTTCTTTTACCATAACGGCAATTTCATGAGAAACTTCACTTTCCACTTTACCAAGAATAATTGCTTTCGCTTGTTCGCGGGTCAGATTGGAAATGCGCTCTAATTCTGTTTGTTGCTTTTGAACTAACTCTCCCACTTTGCTTTCCAACTCTTCAATCTGTTGTTGTTTCGCTACAAGAGATTCCTCTTTCTTTTCTAACTGTCGCTCGCGGTTATCGAGCGTTTCGTCTTTACGATCAAGGTTCTCTTCTTTTTGCATTAAACGATTTTCTTGTTTTTGTAATTCGCTTCTACGGTCACGAATTTCTAATTCAGCTTCTGTACGAAGTGTATGAATTTCATCCTTTGCTTCTAAAAGCGCTTCTTTCTTAAGTGCTTCAGCATCACGATTCGCTTCGTCTAGAATACGTTTTGCTTCATTAGCTGCACCATTAATCTTCGCTTCAGCAATAGACTTTCGAACAAAAAAGCCAACAACTGCACCGACTGTTGCAAGCAAAATGGAGATGAGTATCCAAACTGTACTACTACTCATGATTTCACCTCCCCTTGCTATGAATGAAAAAAGACTGTCGGCATGTACATTGAATTACAACGTACAGCAAAGACCGTCGTCCCGCTTTTTTAAGGGACTTTCTTCATTTCACAATTAAAATGTCATATTATTATTTCGGCAAGATTTAAGTCTTACTCCGAATATTACTTCTCTTCTTGAGAAGAGTATATCGTATATAAGAAAAAATATACATTCTCATTGTATCTATCGCAATTTTCATTGTCAAGCGTTGTCTACTTTTACTTTCTTTACCTTCAGCCCTGAATCTTATATGGATTAAAAAAACAGACGGCATATTATCCTGGAAAACCTTAGAAAATCCCAATTCATTCACTTAAAATATATGAATATTCCCCTTTACACATAGCCTTTTGGATAGAATAAATATTTTATCTCCAGCTATATACAACGCTTTCATAGTAGATTAAAAAATAAAAGACACGGGACCGTGTCTTTTATTTTTTAATCTTGACGAGTTGAATCTTCCGTGTCTTCAACACCAGAGTTTTCACCAATTCCGTGATGTTCACGAACAAAGAAGGCAATTTCTTCTCTTAAATCCGTATTCTCTTTTAAGAATTGCTTCGAATTTTCACGACCTTGTCCTAAGCGTTCTTCATTATAAGAGTACCAAGCACCGCTCTTTTGAACGATATCAAGTTCAGAAGCCATATCTAAGATTTCACCTTCTCTTGAAATACCTTCTCCGTACATAATATCAACTTCAGCAACACGGAATGGCGGTGCTACTTTATTTTTAACTACTTTTACTTTCGTTTTATTACCAACAATATCGTTACCTTGCTTTAACTGCTCAGCACGACGTACTTCAAGACGGACAGTTGAATAGAATTTCAACGCACGACCACCTGGAGTTGTTTCTGGCACTATCTATAGATTTTCCATCTCTATAGTCCGGACTATCTCTTCATCTCTTTGCAGAGAGCCTTGCACTTCCAGCAGTAGCCTATCATCTGCCGTACCCTACTCAGTTAACTAAAAGTCCTTTTCGGTAGTCTCTACACCTTCCCCATATAACTATGGAACTTGGCACGGTATTACCCTAATAAAATGGTGGGCTTCACCGTTAGCAACTATATGAATAGTTACACCCTTAGGCAATAAGGTTCACAAGGTTTTTTAACATGCTATCACTAGCAAGGGAAACCCAGAGTAAACTCCTTAATCTTTTCGATTAAGCAACTTGTGGTTGATTTCCGAACATAACCCCAACTTTTTCACGAATTTGGTTGATAAAGATTGCGATTGTTTTTGATTTGTTGATTGCACCTGAAAGTTTACGAAGTGCTTGTGACATTAAACGCGCTTGTAAACCAACGTGAGAGTCACCCATGTCCCCTTCGATCTCAGCTTTCGGTACAAGAGCTGCCACAGAGTCAATTACGATAATATCAACCGCTCCACTTCGTACAAGTGCTTCTGCGATTTCTAGTCCTTGCTCTCCTGTATCAGGCTGTGATAATAGTAATTCATCTATGTTAACACCTAATTTTTGTGCATATACAGGATCCATTGCATGCTCCGCATCAATGAACGCTGCTTGTCCACCTTGACGCTGTACTTCCGCGATTGCGTGTAATGAAACTGTTGTTTTACCTGAACTTTCAGGTCCATAAATTTCAATAACACGGCCACGTGGGTATCCGCCTACCCCTAGTGCCACATCAAGTGCTAAAGAACCACTTGAAATTGTAGAAATTCTACGCTCCGCTTGTTCTCCTAATTTCATAATTGAACCTTTACCGAATTGCTTCTCTATTTGTTTTAACGCCATATCTAATGCCGCTTGACGATCGCTCATTCAAAATTCCTCCTTAACTAAATTGCTAATCTTATTATACCTATTTTCAATTCAATTTGCCAACAAAAATCGAACATTTATTCGTTTTTTTATTTTTTATCGAATAAAACTAGGTTTTCCAACAAAAAAAACTAGAAGAAATTTATATCTCTTCTAGCTTTTTAAATAAATGATAAAATCCATATTTTGTAGAGCGTTCTCTAATTTGTTGACGACTTCCACTTAAATTAAGTGAGAAGACTACAGCTGGTTCATCTTTAATCACCAATCCAATAAATACTGTTCCTGGTTCTTTATGCTCTGAAGCATCCGGTCCTGCTACCCCAGTGAAACTAATTCCGATATCTGCTTTTAATAATCCCTTAACATTTTCAGCAAGATAACGAGCACATTCTTTACTAACTGCACCATCAGTACGCAACACTTCTTCAGGCACATGTAAAACATGTTGCTTCACATCATTTTGATAACAAATGACACCGCCTTTAAATACAGACGAAACACCAGCATTTTCTGTTACTTGATTTCCAAAAAGACCACCTGTTAAACTTTCTGCACATGCTAAAGTTAACCCTTTTTCCTTCAATAGCCTTATTGCCTTGTAATGAAGGAAATCTTGGTCATATCCGTAGAAAAACTCTCCTACTCTTTCTAAAATCAAATCTTCCACATGCTGAATCAGTTTCTCCGCCTCATCAGCATTTTGATGTTTGGCAGTTAAACGTAATGTCACTTCTCCATCATTTGCGAGTGGTGCAATGGTTGGGTTCGTTTGACCATCAATTAAATCTTGAACTTTCACCTCTAATTGAGATTCACCAATACCAAAAAAACGAAGAACACGAGAATAAATATTTTCCCCCGTTGTAAACTTACATAAAAAAGGCTCTACGTAACTTATATACATCGGCTTCATTTCTTTTGGTGGTCCTGGTAATAAAATATAAACTTTTCCGTTCTTATTTAACCCCATACCAGGCGCCATACCGTGATCATTTGCAAATACAGTCGATCCATTTAAAACGAGTGCCTGCTTTTTATTATTCTCCGTAAATTCACGGCCTGTACGCTTAAAATAATCGCTTATCGATGTTAATGCCTTTTCATCATACACAAGCTCTTCATCTAAACTAGACGCTATTGTCTCTTTCGTTAAATCATCTTTTGTCGGTCCTAATCCACCTGTGAAAATGAGCATATCAGCTCGTTCTTCAGCCAATTCAATTGCCTTCTGTAATCGCTTGTTATTATCCCCAACAACAGTATGGTAGTACACGTTAATTCCGATTGAAGCTAACTTTTCAGATAAAAACTGGGCATTTGTATTTGCAATTTGTCCAAGTAATAATTCCGTTCCAACCGCAATAATTTCAGCATTCATCCCAATTCCCCCATAAACTTCTATTTTGAGTTTACAAAAGCATCTTTATTTTTCCAGAAATAATCCCATCCTGAAATAACGGTAAAGAATAATGCAATCCATATGAAAATATCTGCAACTGGAATATGAAGTAAATTTAACGGTACATCATGTAATAAGTATGCTGCAATCGCAATAATTTGTGTCCATGTCTTAATTTTCCCTAGCTGATTTGCTGCAACTACTTCCCCTGTCCCAGCAAGTACAAGGCGTAAACCTGTTACTGCAAACTCACGGCTTATAATTACAATAACGATCCAAGCAGGTACATATTGCATTTCTACCAATGTGATAAGTGCTGCCGAAACAAGTAATTTATCTGCTAACGGGTCAAGGAATTTCCCTAAATTCGTTACAAGATTATACTTTCTTGCATAATGTCCATCAATCCAATCTGTAGCCGAAGCAATAATAAAGATAAGTGCCCCTACTAAATGTTGAATTGGTAACTCTACATCACCAATTATAAATGAGCCCCACTCAAAGGGCGCTAACATAATTACCATAAAAATTGGAATTAAGAAGATTCTAGATATTGTAATTTTATTTGGTAAATTCACAGCTATTCCTCCATCATGTCAAAAACATTTGTTCATTGAAAAAAGTCATCGAAGCGATGACTGTTATTGCGCAGCTTGCCCTATCCCTTGGTTTTTTATCACCAATCTTTGGTGAAGTTCTTTTGCTGGATCCAATGGGAAAGCAACCACTTGACCATTCAGTTTAACTTCAACATTCGTTGCATTTCCAATATTAAGTCGCACTTCTTTTACTGTTGATAAATCACGTTTTTCTATTTGGCCACCTTGTACTGTAGTGTTTAGAATTTCGTTCCCAGCATCATCTTTAACATCTACATAACTCGCACCTTTACCCGATATTTCCAGTTCTAATGTTTTATTATTATGAATTTCCAAAGTAGATACCTTACCAGTTGTTCCAACTACTTTTATCTCTTGCTGTCCAGTTGGTTGTGCTGGTTGTTCCTCTTTCTTTGGCTCTTCTTTTTTTGGTTCTTCTTTCTTTGGTTCTTCCGCTTTCGCTTCATCTTTCTTTGTATCTAGCGGAGAATTTTTTGCTTTTTGAACCTCAATTTTCTCACTTTGAGCATTTGGAACTTGCCTATCATCTTTTCCAGTTAACGCTTGAATAACAAACCAGACTACCACTCCAAATGCGATTACTAACAACGCAATCAAAATTTTGGGCATATGATCCGCAATTGGCCATGATGAAGATTTTTGCATTGTTTCTTGTGTTTTTTGTCCAGTTGATACTTGTGGAACTTCACGTTTTTCAGACTGTGGTATCGTACTCTGATATTCTACAAGCAGTTCCTCTCCATTTAATCCAACAGCATCTGCATATTGTTTAATGAATGCACGCGCATAAAAAGCTCCTGGCAACACATCATAATTGCCTTCTTCAATCGCTACTAAATGGCGTTTTTGAATTTTTGTAATCTCATGCAGCTGATCAATAGATAAGCCTTTCGCTTCTCTTGCTTCTGTCAGCTTTTGTCCTAATTCCGTCACTACTAACACCTCAATATTTCTTTAAAAGTCGAACATAGAGAAATTGTTTTGCGTACCTTGCTCAATTTCATCTACTAAATTATATTGAATTTCTTCATCATAATCGTTACGCAATTCGATAATATAATCAAAATCATCCAATGTGTATTCTGACTGACTCACAAACACATCCGGATGTTCCACAACTTTCGTTGCAGGCAATCTCATGATTTCACGAACGAGCTGCCAGTGTCTTTCATTTGCACGCTTTGTCGACACAATTCCATCTAGTATGAAAATATTATCGTCGCTATACTCATCTTCAATCAATTGGCTACGAACAGTTTGCTTAATGAGAGTAGATGATACGAATAACCATCTCTTATTTGCACAAACACTTGCGGCAACAATAGATTCTGTTTTTCCGACACGAGGCATTCCTCGTATCCCAATTAATTTATGACCTTCTTTTTTCATTATCTCCGCCATAAAGTCTACAAGCAATCCTAATTCATCACGCACAAATCGAAATGTTTTCTTATCATCTGCATCTCGTTGTATGTACCTACCATGTCTAACTGCTAGCTTATCTCTAAGCTTTGGCGGACGATATTTCGTTACCGTTATATTATCCATCGTATTTAAAATTGATTCAAGTCTAGAGATTTGTTCTTGATTATCACACATAAGCAAAAGTCCACGTCGTGCATTATCTACACCATTAATTGTGACAATATTGATGCCAAGCATACCGATTAACGAAGAAACGTCACCAAGTAAGCCAGGTCGGTTTTTATGTATTTCATATTCAAAATACCATTCAATCATCCAAGATCACTCCCCTACGCTTACTTTACACCTACGTACTATATTATATGATTTCATCTTAATAGGGAAGCTAAATGTATAATCTATTCCTCCTAATTACTATACAAAAAAAGTAGAGAGGAGCTTCTCCTCTCTACTTTTACTTATGTTGTACAAACTTCACCATTAAATTTGCAATTGTATGTTGCTCTTGTTCATCAGCAACTTTCCAAAGCTCAGACAATAATTTTTCTTGATCGTTGCGCGCTTCTACTTCATTTGCTAAATAATCACCAACACGAAATGCCATATCTGATACGGCACCACCATCAAGCCCTTTTCCCCCCGCTTGTTCTAAACGTTCTCCTAAAAAGCTCTTCCACTGATCAAAATTATCTAACACTGACATGTTTAAGCACCTCACTATTTTAGTAATAGAATCATGCTTAATTTGTACAATTTCTTGTTTTTTATGTAAGAATTTTTTAGCAATGCCAACCGCCATTCACTCCGATAATTTGCCCCGTAATATAAGAAGCTCCTGGCGAAACGAGGAAGGAGACTGTTTTTGCTACCTCTTCGGGTAGTCCTATTCTACCTAATGGAATATCTTCAGCAATTTCATTTTTATCATCTTCTGAAAATACATTTAACATTTCTGTTTCGATTGCACCTGGCGCTACCGCATTAACGCGCAATCCACTTAGAGAAACTTCTTTCGCTAAAGCCTTCACATATGAATTTTGTGCACCTTTCACCATTGAGTACAGCACCTCACAAGACGCTCCTATTTGCCCCCAAATGGATGAAATAACAACAACATTACCCCTTCTCCGCCCGATCATCGGTGGAAGCGCCATCGATAAAAGTCTATATACACTCTTCACTTGAAGCTCCACCATATAATCTAATTCTTCATTCGTAACATCTGTTACTAATCCAAATATACTCTTTCCAGCTGCGTATACAATAACATCAATAGGATGTTCGATTTGTCCCCACAATTTCTCTGCTCCATCGATAGAAGCTAAATTTGCTTGCACAGGAATCACTGCATCAAACTCCTTTTGTAACCCCCTTATCTTCTCTTCGCTTTTATTGTAATGAATATAGACTGTATAACCATCCTCGATTAACTGCTTCGAAATAGCAGAGCCAATCCCTCCGCTTCCTCCAGTTACTAATGCATACTTTTTCATAAATTCCCTCTCTTATCTTTTTATGTATAAATAAATAATACCCTCATCTTACCATTTGGCAATAACCAAACGTTAGATGAGGGATATAGATACTGCGTTTTTTATTCACATATTACTTCATTTTTTTGGTAACACTTGGCAGACACTCATTTTCTCTTCAATTAATAATGTTTTTGCTGCTTGTTGTAAGTCTTGAACAGTTAATCCTTCTAACACTGTAAGAGCATCAAATAAACTAGATTCATTAAACGCATATCGTGTAAACTGATTTGCAATATATTCAGGTGAATTCAACGATCGTAAAAATCCACCAATTTTCTTTTTCTTCACCCGTTCCAGCGCAGTCTCATCTAACTGATCATAATTCGTTTGTAGTAAAATACCTTTTAATCGCTCTGCCAATTCATCAGGGTGCTTCGTATCTCCACCAACCATTGCAAAACCGAAGTTATTTTCTTCTGTATAGTCATACGAGAACGAATCATCAATAAGACCTTCATTATATAAAGATTCGTAATGAACTGACCCTTTTCCAAATAAATAATCTAAAAGTAATGTAAGTGCAATTTCTTGTTTTAACAGAGCTTGCCCTTTTTCTTTTAAATTCGTTGCCTTAATACCAACTAAACATTTTGGAGTTTGAACAGGCATTGAAATAATCTTTTTCTTTTCATTTACTTCTTCTGGTTCCTCTTCAAAAGAGCGAACGATTTCTGGTTGATTTTCGTAATCTTTTTTCGCTTGATTTTCACGAACTAAATCCATTGTTTTTTCAGGATCAATCGCTCCAACAACAAATAATAACATGTTGCTCGGATGGTAAAAAGTCTCATAACATTCATACAGTAGGTCTTTTGTAATTTTACTAATAGACTCAATCGTCCCTGCAATATCAATTTTAATTGGATGTTTCACAAACAAACTATCGATTAACCCAAAGTATAAACGCCAGTCTGGGTTATCTTGGTACATTTGAATTTCTTGACCGATAATACCTTTTTCTTTTTCAACCGTTTTTTCAGAGAAATACGGTTCTTGTACAAAGTCTAACAACGTATTTAAATTTCTCTCTACATTTGATGTACAGGAAAAGAGATAAGCGGTTCTTGTAAAAGATGTAAAAGCGTTCGCTGAAGCACCTTGTTTACTAAACAATTGAAACGCGTCATGGTCCTCTTTTTCAAACAATTTATGCTCAAGGAAATGAGCAATTCCATCTGGTACACGAGTCATGTCTTCTTTTCCAAGCGGTACAAATGTATTATCAACAGAACCGTACTTCGTCGTAAATGTTGCAAATGTTTTGTTGAAGCCTTGTTTCGGTAAGATATATACGTCTAATCCATTCGGAAGTTTTTCATAATATAGCGTCTCTTTTAATTGCTCATACACAATTTTCTCCATTTATTCTCCCTCCGTTCCATGTAAAAAGTAAATTGTATCTAGTTCAATATTATTAGCAACTTTCACAATCTCTTCTTTCGTCACGCTTTCTATGCCCGTTAGCCATTCTTCAACTGGACGCGTACGCTCTGAAATCACCCCGTGATAAAGCATTTCAACAAAACCACGTGGTGTATCAATTGCCTCTAAGATTTGATTTTGAATTACACTTTTCGTTTGCTTAATCTCTTCCTCTGAAAAATCACCGTTTTGCATTGCTTTCATTTGTTCTTTAATAATTTCAACAGCTTTTTCAAAGTTCTTCGCTTCAATTCCAGACATAACGAAGAGCAAACCTTTATGACTTTCAAATCTCGATGCTGCATAGTACGCTAAACTATTTTTTTCACGGACATTTACGAATAACTTCGAATGAGAAAACCCTCCAAATAATCCGTTAAACAATTGTAATGCAAAATAATCTTCATCTTTATACGTAATGAATGTGCGATAGCCGATATTTAATTTACTTTGCTTTAGTTCTTGTTTTTCAACAATTTCTTTTTCTTCATTATTTCGTTTATGAAGAAGTACATTTCTCTCTTTCATAGCGCGAGGTGAAATCGAAAAATACTTATTTACAAGCTCCACAGCATCTTCTGAAATGTCACCAATGATATATAAATCCATTTCATCTTCAGCTAACACTTTTTGATAATATTGATACAAACTTTCATTTGTAATAGAAGCAACACTTTCTTTTTTTCCATTTGCACTTAAGCGATATGGTTCTACTTTGCACATTTCTGCAATTAAACGCTCGTTTGCATAACGCATTTTATCATCATAAGTAGCTTCAATTCGTTGCAAGAGTGCTCGTTTCTCACTTTCTACAATAGAAGATAGAAAACCGTCCCCTTCTGTTGCTGGATGTAAAACAATATCAGATAACATAGAAAGCGCTTTTTCAAATAACGGTGGTGCATCGCGTAAATATGTTTCATTTGCAATGTCTACATAAATAGAGATGATATGGTCTTCCCCTTTTTTACTTACATCTACCGCTAAAGAAGATCCATATAATTCTTCTAAATATTGACGAAGACGAATTACAGAAGGCAGTTTTTCTGTCGCACTTTGCAATACGTACGGCAATAGGGCACGCTCTGTCACCGTCTCCTCATTTAAAGGTGCTTTAAAACGAAATACAAAGGTATTTGTTTTAAATTTATCAGTCGGAATAATATGTACTCGCAAGCCACCTAATTCATGCAGTTGCTGTTCCATTAGTTTCATTAATAGCCCTCCTTTACGTATGTAGGAATATTCCTCTTCAATATACAGTTTTTAGAAATAAAAAATCAACTTTTCTTCCTTATTATGCTTACATTTGAGTCTTTCTAAAAACTTTAATATGTAAGGAACATAGTAAAATTCCGTATTAAATATATTCTATGTAAAAAAGCCCGCACTAATGTGCGAGCTTTTTTTATACTTTCTAAATACTCATCGTTTTCCTTTTTCATAAGGCGTTCCTAATGCTTTCGGAGCTTCAGATCGGCCTACAAAACCAACGAGTGCTAATATTGTAAATACATACGGTAATATCGTTAAGAATACACTTGGAATTTCTTTTAATATAGGAATTGTACCACCTGTTATCCCAAGTGATTGAGCAAATCCGAAGAACAGCGCTGCTCCAAGAGCACCAAGTGGATTCCATTTACCAAAGATCATAGCTGCTAGTGCCAAGAAACCTTGTCCAGTAATTGTAGCACCTGAGAAGTTACCAGAAATCGACATTGCGAAGACCGCACCACCCACTCCTGCAAACATTCCAGATATACAAACTGCAATATAACGCATTTTATATACATTAATTCCCATCGTATCTGCTGCCATTGGATGTTCACCAACAGCACGAAGACGAAGACCGAACGGTGTTTTATAAATAATGTACCAAACAACAAATGCTAAAATAATGGCAATATACGATGTTAACGGTACATTTGAGAAAAAGATTTTCCCGATTACCGGAATATCCGAAAGTCCTGGAACATCGATTTTTTCAATTCGGTATTGAATAAAATCAGTCTGTCCTTTACCAAAGATTTTCTTAATCGCAAATACTGTTAAACCGAGCGCCAAAAAGTTAATCGCTACTCCGCTTACTACTTGATCCGCGCGGAATGTAATGGACGCTACTGCGTGAAGAAGTGCAAATAATCCACTACCAATAGCTGCAAATAATAGTGCAATCCAAGGAGTCATTGCTCCCCACGTATCACCCATTAATAACGTTGTAACGATACCAGTAAATGCACCAAATAACATTAAACCTTCTAAGGCTATATTTACAACCCCAGAACGTTCACTGAACACTCCACCTAACGCCGTAAAAATAAGTGGCGCTGCCGTATATAACGTACCAGTCACAAGAATGGCTAAAATATCTATAAAGCTCATTTATTTCCCCTCCTTGCTCATGCGTGTAAGTGCCCAGCGTAAAACATAACTGCAAGCAACAAAGAAAATAATACATGCGATAATAACATTAATTAACTCAGAAGGTACATCTGCTTCAAAATTCATTTGCGGGGCTGCACTTTTCAAACCACCGAACAGTAAAGCCGATAATAATATACCAAACGGATTATTTCCTCCAAGAAGAGCTACCGCAATCCCATCGAATCCAATACCAGTAAACGATGTCATTGCCGTCATACTTTGGAATGTTCCTAGACCTTCCATTGCCCCACCAATTCCAGCAAAAGCGCCAGCAATTGTCATTGATAATACAACATTACGAGAGACTTTCATCCCTGCATATTGCGATGCATTTTGGTTAAAACCAACCGATTTTAACTCATATCCTAACGTAGTTCTATCTAATACGAACCACATTACAATAGCAATTAAAATAGCTACAACAATTCCCCAGTGCAAACGAGATCCATCTGTCAATGAAGATAGCCAATCAGAAGCTAATGAAGCACTCGCTTGTACATCATAAGATTTCTCATTACCTTCATGTATAAAACGTTTAATAAGATCATACGTAACATAAAGTGCAATGTAGTTCATCATAATTGTGACAATTACTTCATTTACTTTAAGCTTTCCTTTTAAATATCCAGGTATAAATCCCCATAAACCACCGGCAATCGCGGCTACTAAAATAGATAACGGAATATGCAAAAATGCTGGTAACGATACTGCATATCCAAACCAGACAGCGGCAAGCCATCCAACTAATAATTGTCCTTCTACCCCAATGTTAAAGAGACCTGTACGAAACGCAAATGCAACAGACAGACCAGCTAACACGAGTGGAATCATCGTACGTAGCGTCTCACCGATAGCCTGCGGATTTCCAACCATTCCTTCCCAAAGCGCTGCATACCCAACAATTGGATCATATCCACTAACTAACATTACAATGGCACCAACAAGTAAACCAAAAATAACGGATAATACAGGAACTAAAATGTTAATTGTTCGCTCCGTTAAAAATTTTTTAGCCATTTGTATTCACCTTCTCTTTCTCCGTTCCGCCAGCCATCAACAAACCAAGCTGTTGTTCATTTGTTTCTTTCGCATCGACAATTGCTACAATTTTCCCTTCATATATAACAGCAACTCGATCACTTACATTTAAAATTTCATCCAGTTCTAACGATAGAAGTAATACCGCTTTCCCGTTATCTCTCTGCTCGATTAATTTTTTATGAATAAATTCAATTGCACCTACATCTAAACCACGTGTTGGTTGTGCTGCAATTAATAAATCTGGATTACGATCTACTTCACGTGCAATGATAGCTTTCTGCTGATTTCCACCTGATAGAGCACGCGCTAATGTTTGTTCACTAGGTGTACGTACATCAAACTGTTCAATAAGCGCCTTTGCTTTCTCTGTGATTTTGCTAAAGTTTAAAATCCCCTTCTTTGAAAATGGATTTTTATAGTATGTTTGCAAAACTATATTGTCTTTAACAGAAAAATCAAGAACTAGCCCGTGTTTATGACGGTCTTCTGGAATATGACCTATTCCTTCCTCTGTAATTCTTCGAACAGGCCAATTCGTTATTTCTTTTCCTTTAATTGCAATAGAACCTGACTCAACTTTTCGTAAACCAGTAATCGCCTCTATTAATTCACTTTGACCATTTCCATCAATCCCTGCAATACCAACGATTTCTCCTGCACGAACAGTTAAGTCAAGGCCTTTTACAGCAGGTAATTGGCGTGCATCATGAACGACAAGATTCGCAACAGACAGAACCTCCTCTTTCGGTTTTGCCCCTATTTTTTCTGTTTTAAAATTCACTTGACGTCCGACCATTAATTCTGCAAGTTTATGTTCATCCATTTCCGCAACGTCAACTGTACCAATTCCTTTACCTTTACGAATAATTGTGCAACGATCGCAAACTTCCATAATTTCTTTTAATTTATGTGTAATAAGAATGATAGATTTCCCTTCTTGCACAAGCTTTTTCATAATTTGAATCAACTCATGAATTTCTTGAGGAGTTAACACTGCAGTCGGTTCATCGAATATTAAAATCTCCGCACCACGATAAAGCGTCTTTAATATTTCAACCCTTTGCTGCATCCCAACCGAAATATCTTCAATCTTTGCATTTGGATCAACAGCTAAACCGTACTGTTCAGATAATTGTTTAATTTCTTTTGCAGCCTCTTCAACAGCTATTTTCCCTTTTCTCTTCGGCTCATTTCCAAGAATGATATTCTCTGTAACTGTAAAATTATGAACAAGCATAAAGTGCTGATGGACCATCCCAATTCCAAGGTCATTTGCAATATTCGGATTTGTAATTTTTACAGGGTTTCCTTTAATTTTAATTTCGCCCTGTTCTGGTTGATACAAACCGAACAGTACATTCATCAACGTTGATTTCCCTGCACCATTTTCTCCAAGTAAAGCGTGTATCTCTCCCTGTTTTACTTGCAGCGTAATATCATCATTCGCTACAATGCCTGGGAATACTTTTGTAATATTGTTCATCTCAATTACGTATTCCATTTTGTTCCTCCTTCTAGCAGGGAACACTCCCTAATTACACTCTATTAAAAGTATTTTTATATATGCAAAGGTTAGTTCTAAGAACTAACCTTTGCTATTGCTCTATCATTATTTCTTTAGAGCAGCTTCGTATGCTTTATATTCATCATCAGTCGCAGGTACTTTAATTTCACCAGCAGTGATTTTCTTCTCAAACTCTTCTATTTTTGTTAAAATTTCTGGGTTTACTTTTTTCACATTATCAGTTGTTTTCGCAATACCAACGCCATCATCTTTTAAGCCGAACTCTTCTACTTTACCGCCTTTTAACTTACCATCTTTCGCTTCTTGCGCTACTTTTGCTACTGCAACATCAACACGTTTTACCATTGAAGTTAAAGTTACGTTTTCAGGCATGCCTTCTTGATTTTGGTCACGGTCAACACCGATTACCCAAACATTTTCACCTTTTTTCTTACGGTTTTTCGCTTCTGTGAATACACCGTTACCAGTTGCACCTGAAGCATGGTAAATTACGTCAACGCCTTGACCGTACATTGCTGAAGCTAATACAGATCCTTTTTCTGGCTTATCAAATGCATCAGCATATTGTGATACAATTTCGATATTTGGATTTACTGCTTTTGCACCAGCTTTAAAACCTGATTCGAATTTTGTAATTAACGGGCTCTTCACACCACCAACAAAACCAACTTTATTTGATTTTGTTGTCATCGCTGCTACAGCTCCAACTAGGAATGAACCTTCATGGTCTTTAAATGTAATACTTGTTACGTTCGGCTTCTTTACAACTGTATCTACAATCGCAAATTGCTCTTTTGGATACTGTTCAGCCACCTTTTCAATTGATTTCTCCATTAAGTATCCAATACCAAATGTTGTGTTATAATTATCTTTCGCAAATTTCGTTAAATTTGGAATGTAATCAGCATCTTTACTTGATTGAAGGTAACGATATCCTTCATTTTTCTTTAAATCGTTGTCTTTACCAAATTTCGTTAAACCTTCCCAAGCTGATTGGTTAAATGATTTGTCATCAACGCCCCCAACATCTGTAACCATACCAACCTTAAACTCTTTATCCCCTTTTTTGTCACTATCCGCTTTATCCGAGTTACCACATGCACCTAACACTGTACTTGCTGCTAACGTTAACGATAATAAAAGACCTGTTTTTTTCTTCATACTAGAAACCCCTCCTGAAATGTTTTGTCTAATGATTCATACGCTGCTGTCCCTTACTTCTTGCTGTCACCTCCCTAAAAAGGAACTTCCCTACATACGTTTTCTTAATACGTGGAAGCTAAACTTATCAGCTCTAAAGTAATTAATAGAATATAAGATTGGCTCATCATTTTGATCATAGTGCATTTGTTTTAAAACTAGCAGTGCCGTTTCAGGTTCACATTCTAAAATCGGTGAAATTTTCGGGTGATAACCAATCGGTTCAATGTGAGCAACTGCGTATGTGATACGCTTGTGCGTATTATTATGTATTACTGTAAGCAGCGATTCCTCATTGTATCCCGATAAATCTGGTAATATCTCTTTTGCCAGTTTATCAATGCAATATACAACTGGTTCCCCATCCGCTGTACGAACACGTTCAATCATTACTGCGCTAAAAGCATCTTCACAATTAAATTTCTCTTTTTCTTCTTCTGTTAAAGTTGTTGTAGATGATGATAAAAAGATTGTTCCTGGTGTTTTCCCCACACTAGAAATCATATCTGTAATACTAGAAAGTTGCTCTATTCCAGAAGAAAATAACGGCTTCGCATTTACAAATGTCCCTACACCATGTCTACGAATAACAACATTTTCTTCTTCTAAAATACGTAGTGCTTCCCTTAAAGTTGCCCTACTTACACCAAGTTCTTTCGCTAGATCAAACTCTGAAGGTAACTTTTGTTTTTCTTTGTAAGCCCCATCTTTAATTTTTCCTTTGATGTGATCAATCACCCGCAAATATAGGTGACGACTATCGGATTTTACTGACATAAGACTCCCCCGCATTTTAATTATTCGACCTCTGATGTAAGACTTCTTTTCTCTTTTTTCAACTTACAACATAGTATAAATTACTAAATACTAAAAATAAGCGTAATTATCGAATAAATATTAATAATTTTTCAAGATGAAATTTTCACACTTTATCCCATAAAAAAAACTTTGTACCATAAACATTTCTCATATAGAGAAAAAGTTCGGCACAAAGATTCCTTACATCCTTTGTTACACACTTTTCCCCTCATAGTCTAGCAATTCATGGTTGCCAGGTAGAAACTTATGGACCTTATCTCCAAGATTATATGAGGCAGTGATTCTTTTCGAAGTAATCTTACCACTTGCTCCCATATGTGTCAACAGAATTCAACATTTTTCTACATTAAATATCGAACGTTTTGAAAACCAAAACGATAAGCATTCGTATTCTAAAGAGCTCCCTGTTATGTAAGCACTTTCTTTTCTGTTGAATATAGTATATAACAAAAACAGCATATAAAAAAGCCTAATTGTAAAACAATTAGGCTTTTTTTAAGAACTTTTTTCTTGTACATCTTTAATGAGTACTCCCCTTGGTTTACTACCTTCATAAGGACCTACTACACCATTCATTTCCATGGCATCAATTAAACGAGCTGCTCGCGTATATCCTACTCTAAATCTACGTTGTAACATAGAAACAGATGCTGTTTGCATTTCTACTACAAGCTGAACCGCTTCATCATATAATTCATCTTCTACTTCCTGCTTTGTTTCAGGAACATCTTGTGGAATCATATCCTCTTGATATTGCGCTTTTTGCTGCGCAATAACAGATTCTACGACTCTCTCAACTTCATCATCTGATAAAAACGCCCCTTGTACACGAACAGGTTTCGATGCACCAATTGGTATGAATAACATATCTCCACGACCTAGCAACTTTTCTGCACCACCACCGTCAAGAATCGTTCGAGAATCTATTTGGGAAGATACAGCAAATGCAATACGCGATGGAATATTCGCTTTAATAACACCTGTGATAACATCAACTGACGGGCGCTGAGTCGCAATAATTAAATGAATACCAGCAGCACGTGCCATTTGTGCTAAACGCATAATCGCATCTTCTACATCCGAAGAAGCAACCATCATTAAATCAGCTAACTCGTCCACAATTACTACAATATATGGTAATTCAGGTTGTTTCGCTTCCGATTGGCTATTATGTTCTTTAATATAATCATTATATCCTTCAATGTTACGCGTACCGCTATGCGCGAATAATTCATAACGACGCTCCATTTCACTCACAACTTTCTTCAAAGCCTGTGATGCTTTTTTCGGATCAGTTACGACTGGTGTTAATAAGTGCGGAACACCGTTATATACATTTAACTCTACCATTTTCGGATCAATCATCATTAATTTTACTTCATGCGGTTTTGCACGCATTAAAATACTTACAATAATTCCATTAATACATACACTCTTTCCACTACCAGTCGCACCAGCTACTAATAAATGGGGCATTTTATTTAAACGTGCCAATACAGCCTCTCCTGTAACATCACGTCCAAGACCGATTAATAACTTCTCTTCTGGGTGGTTATTCGCCTTTGAATCAAGAACTTCTCTCAGCGTTACCATAGAAACTTCTGAATTCGGAACCTCAATCCCTACAGCTGATTTCCCGGGAATAGGTGCTTCAATACGAATGTCTTTCGCTGCTAAAGCAAGCGCTAAATCATCACTTAAACTAACAATTTTACTTACCTTTACTCCCATATCAGGATACACTTCATATTTCGTAACTGCAGGACCTCTATGTACTTTTGTTACTTTCGCTTTCACACCAAAACTTTGGAATGTACGTTCCAATTTACGAGCATTTTCATAAATTTCCGCATTTTCATTTGTAACTTGCTTATTTTGGGGAAACTTTAATATATCAAGCGAAGGAAGCTTATAATCTTTATTTTCCACATTAGAAAATTGCATAGGAGGTGCTTTCGTTTCACCTTCTAGCGATTCAACGATTTTTTCTCCTCGTTTCTTGTGAGGTTGTTCTTCTGGCGCAGGCGGAACTGCCTCTTCAATAAACGGAGGAGTGATTAAATCATTTTCTTCTATCTGCTTTTCCGTCTCTTCACGTACTGGATAATTCTCAGTAAAATTCGAAATAATTGGTGGACCAATTTCTATTTCTTCTACTGGCTCAATAGCTTCTTCTTGTTCAGCAACACGTTCACGCCTCTTGCTTCTTGTTGTTTTTTTCTTTTCAGTTTGCTCGGCGACCCTTTGAGATTTCCAATCTTTATAATCCCCTTGCATTACTTGAAACTGACTTCTAAGAATTCTCCCTATCGGAGCAAGTACTTCTCCAATATGTTTATTTGTTATACAAAGTATTCCAAGAATAACTAAAATAATTCCAATGATATATGCCCCTACTTCGTCAAATAAGAAGTAGCACGTTGCGAACATCAGTGCACCGAACATACCACCACCTAAATGAACACTATCCGGGCCCTTTTTCATTTCAAGGAAGAAGTAATCTTTTGTACTAACAATTACAGAAGTATTTTGCACAGCTCCATCTTTCGTAAGCAGGTTAAATAATGTAATATGACTAAACATTAATATTGCTAGTACAATTAAATAAACACCTATTAGCCGTTTATTTAAAAGGTTGGGCCATCCCCGCTTTATTACAAACGCAACAGATAAAGCTATTACACCTAACACACCTATTATGTACCACTCACCAAAGAAGAAGCGAAAAAATAACACAAACGATTTCCCTACAACACCTAGCTGTAAAATCGTAATAATCGAAAGTGCAAAAAGAGTCAACCCGACGATTTCATAATACAAAGTTGGCTTTATCGTACGTCTTGCCTTAGCCTTCGTCCCTCTTTGCTTTTGTTTTGCCATTTCTTCACCTCGTGTTCTAAAAATTAAGTAAAACTTTCTTATAAAAAAGCTCTACTTACATGTCTTTCTCTCTATTTTTCAGGTCTTTATATCTTCTATTTTTACACTTCTTGTAAAATGTTAAATAAACAGAAGAAAGCAGCCTACTCATGGCTGCTCAACCGTCTTGTTTTTTATATTATACCATAGCTCCTAAACAAAATCCTTCTTTTTGCTAAAAGGTAATTTTCTGCCCAGGCTCAAACTCTAGGTAGTGAGACGGATTGGTACTTAATACACGTACAATAGAGTAACATTGATTATCCTCCTCAGAAACCACTAATTCCACGCCATTTATATTCACAACTTTTTGGCTTTCGCATTGTGAATAATCGGCCGGATACACAAGTTGCTCTGGCATAATTGTATATAAAATCATTGTAGCATTGTCCCTTCTGTACTATTATCCTTGCGTTCATCAATTAATTCGTTTAATTTTCGAAGTGCGCTACCAATACCACCGACACCATCTATAAGACCATACTTCACTGCATCTCCACCTATTACATTCGTCCCAATATCTCGCGTCAAATTCCCTTTTGCAAACATAAGCTCTTTAAAACGATCTTCCGTTACTTTCGAATGCTTTGTCACAAATCGAATGACTCTTTCTTGCATTTTATCCAAATACTCAAATGTTTGTGGCACACCTATAACAAGACCTGTTAAACGAATCGGATGAATTGTCATCGTCGCTGTTTCGGCAATAAATGAATAATCAGTTGAGACCGCAATCGGTACACCGATTGAATGCCCTCCTCCTAAAACAAGAGATACAGTTGGTTTTGAAAGCGAAGCCACCATTTCAGAAATCGCTAATCCAGCTTCAACGTCACCCCCAACTGTATTTAATATTAACAGTAAACCTTCAATTTTTGGATTTTGTTCAATCGCGACAATTTGCGGAATGATGTGTTCATATTTTGTTGTTTTATTTTGTGGTGGCAACTGAATATGACCTTCCACCTGCCCAACAATTGTTAAGCAATGAATACGCGATTCATTCATTTGTGGTACATTTGTCTGTCCAAGTTGCTGAATTTTCTCCACTATAGAAGCCTCTTTTGGAACTTCTTTCGGCTCAGCTTCTTTTTCTTCATTTGTATAACGATCACGTTCTGTCATATCGCATCCCCTTTCACTCGTATATAACTATTATTTCTTAAGTTATGAATTTCATTCGATAGGGTTAAAAAAGAAAAAGATCACCTGTAAAGGTGACCTTCTTTATACTTCCATAATAATCGGTAAAATCATTGGCTTTCTCTTCGTTTCTTCGTACAAGAACTGCCCTAATAATTCACGAATATTTTGTTTCAACATAGACCATTCAATTGTATATTCTTTAATTGATTGTTCAACAATCATACGTACAATATCTGTGGATCGTTCGATTAATGCTTCTGATTCACGAACATATACAAAGCCGCGTGAAATAATTTCTGGACCAGAGATTATTTTCTTTTCATCCTTACCAAGTGTTACAACAACAACTAAAATTCCATCTTGAGATAACATCTTTCTATCTCGAAGAACGATGTTACCGACGTCACCTACACCTAATCCATCAATTAAAACATTACCAGCTTGCACTTTACCAGCTAATTTTGCTTCATCGTCACCAAAAGCAATTACATCGCCTTTTTCTACGATAAAGATATTCTCTCTCGCAATACCTACATCTTCCGCTAAATACGCATGTGCTTTTTGCATACGGAACTCACCATGTACGGGTACAAAATACTTCGGCTTCATTAAATTTATCATCAGCTTTAATTCTTCTTGGCTACCATGACCTGAAACGTGAACTTTTCTTTCACCGTAATAAATAACCTCAGCACCAGATCTAAATAACAAGTCAATAATTTTTGATACAGATACTTCATTTCCTGGAATTGGAGAAGCTGCAATAATAACAGTATCACCTTTACGAATTGAAATTTGTTTATGAGCTTGTTTCGCCATTCTAGAAAGGGCTGCCATCGGTTCCCCTTGACTACCAGTCGTTAAGATAGCTACCTTTTTTTCCGGGAAATTGTCTATTTCTTGTAATGAAATAACCATACCTTCTGGAACATCTAAATAACCAAGACGTCTTGCAATATCTACCACTTTCACCATGCTACGTCCTACTACCGCTACTTTCCTTCCAGTTTCAGCAGCTGCATCAAACACTTGTTGAATACGGTGTACATTCGATGCAAATGAAGCAACAATAATACGTCCTTCTGAACTATAGAATACTTTAGAAATCTCTATACCAACTTCTTTTTCCGAACCTGTATAACCAGGACGTTCAGCGTTTGTACTATCAGATAACAAGCAAAGTACGCCTTCATTTCCAATTTGCGCCATTTTCCCAAGATCTGCTCCACTATTTCCGATTGGAGTTTGATCAAATTTAAAGTCTCCTGTATATACTACAGCACCTTTTGATGTATGGAAACAAACACCCACAGAATCCGGAATACTATGTGTCGTTCCGAAGAATGACACATTTGTTGAATTAAACTCTACTGTTGAATTCGAGTCAATTGTTTTTAAGTCTACACGGCCTAACATTCCTGCTTCGCCAAGCTTTTCTTGTATAAGTCCTACCGTTAACTTCGTCGCATATACTGGAATAGATAATTTACGAAGCACATAAACAATTCCACCAATATGATCTTCATGACCATGGGTAATAAATAGTCCTTTTACTCGCTCTTGATTTTCTACTAAATATGTAATGTCAGGAATAACAATATCAATCCCAAACATTTCATCTCCCGGGAACATCAATCCGGCATCTACAATAAAGATTTCAGAATCAATTTCAACACAGTACATGTTTTTTCCGATTTCACCTACTCCGCCAAGAGCAAATACTTTCACAGACTCATTCTCTTTTCTCTTCATGTTGTTGCCTGGTTTAAAAATCTTGCAAACACTGATTTCACTAAAATTGCAGAGACACCAGGGGAAACTCTACAACCACCATATATTCACCGTCCAAGACGAATGTCCTTACCGTTATGCGATATCATGTCCTTGTTAATTTTTTAAACCAGGTTTCACCTCTCTTTCATTATATAAATCAAATATCTTATTCGATATGATATGAAAATTTCATTAAATCTTAATTTTTACCAATTTTGCTAAGCATACCCGTACTAAGCTACTTAGCCATATTATAACTGATACAAGAAATAGAACACAAGTTAAATTATGCGAAAGACAAGAGAAGACACTAAAATGAGATTATAATTTAAGAGGGCAAAATTCATATCAGTTTTACTATTTTCCCTACGTAATAAGAGTTTGATGGAAAAATATTCATGTAAATTCTTTACATAAACATGAAACGATATTCACTAAAAAAATCTTATCTCTGTAATCAGTTTTTTACTAATTCTCCCCCCTGCCATCCCCTTCTTATTACAGCCTATTAACTATAGCTAATTTTCATCACTTACATATAGTTAGTCAAAATAAAAATGACCTAGTTTCACACTAGGTCATTTTTATTAACGAGGAATAGATTGCATTACGGATTGTAACGTTATTCTTTCTTCTTCCGTTAATGGAAGAAGTGGCAAACGTACAGAACCTACATCTAATCCCACCATTTGTAATGCTGTTTTTACTGGTGTTGGGCTCGGCGCCATAAATAGTGCATCCGTTACTTTTACTAGTAATTGATGTAATTTCTGCGCTTTTTTGAACTCTCCAGCTTGGAATGCAGCAATCATTTCTTGCATTTCATTCCCGATAACATGAGATGCTACAGAAACAATACCTTTTGCTCCAATTGCCATAGCTGGTAATGTTAAACCATCATCACCGCTGTATACTGCAAAGTCGTCCGCTGTTTTTTCAATGATTTCTGTCATTGTTAATACATCGCCGCCTGCATCTTTAATCGCAACAATGTTTTCTATTTCTGATAAACGAACAACTGTATCAACGGAGATTTGTACAATAGATCGTCCTGGAACATTATATAGCATTACCGGAAGCGGAGTGCTTTCAGCGATTGTTTTAAAGTGCTGGTACATCCCTTCTTGACTCGGTTTATTATAATACGGTGCCACTAGCATAACTGCATCAACACCAACTTCAGTTGCCTTTTTTGTTAAATCGACAGAAGCATGCGTATTATTGCTACCTGTTCCAGCGATGACGGGCACCCTTTTATCGACAACAGATACGACATGGCGATATAACGCTACTTTTTCTTCTGATGTTAATGTAGGAGATTCTCCAGTCGTCCCTCCTACCACGATTGCTGTTGTACCGTTATCAATTAAATAATTTACCAATTTCGTTGTCTTTGCAAAATCGATATTACCATTTTTATCAAACGGTGTTACCATCGCGGTTGCAATTGTCCCAAAATCTATCATGATCTCACTCCTTATTGTTCCAGTTGCTTTTCTTTTGAAAGCTCAAATGCACTATGTAATGCATTCACAGCCTCCACTAAATCGGCTTCTTTTACAAGAACCCAAATTGTCGTATGACTATCTGCTGATTGCAGAATTTGAATACCTTTTTCCGCTAAAGCTGTGACAATTTTCGCTGTAACCCCTGGAATACCTGCCATTCCAGCACCAACGATAGAAACCTTCGCACAATGCTCTGTCACCACTGGATCATATCCAAGTTGCTTTAAAACCTCAACTGCACGCGCTGATACACTATCCTTTACTGTGTAAGCTACACCGGTAGGAGAAATGTTAATTAAGTCCACACTAATCCCTTCATTAGCCATTTCTTTAAACACGTGTTGCTGTAAATCATATGCAGTTTCTTTTGCAAGCACTTTAATTTGCGTTACGTTTGACACATGGGCAATCCCTGTAACAGGACGTTCTTCTACATCCTGCCCTTTTGTAGCACCATCATATGCCGCAATAAGCGTACCTTCACTATCAGAATACGTAGAACGTACACGAAGTGGTACTTTTGCATGCATCGCAATTTCAACCGCACGCGGATGAACAACTTTCGCACCCTGATAAGCCATGTTACAAATCTCGTTATATGTTACAGTTTGAAGATGACGTGCATCTTTTACGATACGAGGATCCGCAGTCATAACACCTTCAACATCTGTGAAGATATCGATATATTCAGCATGAAGCGCAACACCTAATGCTGAAGCTGAGGTATCACTACCTCCGCGTCCAAGTGTTGTCGTATCTCCATTTTTCGTTTGACCTTGGAATCCAGTCACGACGATAACATCTACATTTTGTAACTCTTCATGTATACGATCGCAATTCATTTCAATAATCTTAGCATTCGTAAAGTCATTATTCGTTACAAAACCAGCTTGCGCACCATTTAATGCTGCTGCTTTTATACCATTCTCATTCAACATGTTAGAGAAAACAATTGCTGAGATTAATTCTCCGCATGATAATAATAAATCTTGCTCACGTTTAGAAATATTAGATTCCTCTTGATTTACAAGACTTAATAACGTATCAGTTGCATACGGTTCACCTTTACGGCCCATTGCTGATACGACAGTAACTACTTTATAACCAGCAGCTAACGATTTTTTTATATGGTGAAGCGCATGCTTGCGCCCATTGTCATCACGTACTGATGTACCACCAAATTTTTGAACAATAATTTTCATATTTTGCACCTTCTCTTAGCCGTTTACACTAATTGTAATTTTACTAAGCGCTCTGCAATTTGAACAGAATTCCATGCAGCGCCTTTTAATAAGTTATCAGATACGACCCAAAGGTGGAATCCTTTATCATTATTTAAATCTTTACGGATTCTTCCAACGAATACTTCATTTTTACCTACTGCAGTAGCTGGCATTGGATATAACTGCTCTGCTGGATTATCTTGCAGTACAATACCTTCTGCATTTGCAAGTAAGTTTTTCATTTCTTCTACTGTTACGCCTTCTTTATCTACTTCAATGTACACAGACTCGGAATGACCCGATACAACTGGTAAACGTACACATGTCGCAGCTACTTCTAATTCAGGCATATGCATAATTTTTTTCGTTTCATTAATCATTTTCATTTCTTCGAATGTAAATCCATTATCTTGGAATTTATCAATCTGTGGAATAGCATTAAAAGCGATTTGGAAATGCTTTTCGTCACCTGATACAGGTAAAACATTCGCCTTTACTTCTTCGCCATTTAAGATTGCTTGTGATTGTTCATGAAGTTCTTCAATAGCTGCCGCACCAGCACCTGATACAGCTTGATATGTGGAAACGATTACTCGTTTTAAACCATATTGCTGGCGAACTGGCTCAAGAGCTACTACCATTTGAATTGTAGAACAGTTTGGATTTGCAATAATACCATTATGTTCTTTTAAATCATTTTCATTTACTTCAGGTACAACAAGTGGCACGTTTTCTGTCATACGGAATGCACTTGTATTATCAACAACAATTGCACCGCGCTTTGCTGCTTCTGGCGCTAATTGTTTCGATACAGATCCACCTGCACTAAATAGTGCAATATCTACTCCTTCAAAACTTTCAGGAGTTGCCTCTTGAACTGTAAATTCTTCGCCTTTAAATACAAGTTTCTTACCTGCAGATCGTTTAGATGAAAGTAACGTTAACTTCCCAATTGGAAATTCTCGTTTCTCTAAAGTATTTAACATTTGTTCACCAACTGCGCCGGTTGCTCCAACTACAGCGACATGAAAAGTTTTTTGCTTTTCCATCACTATGCCCCTTTCTAGATACCAATCCTTCTATAACTTAGAATTAGAAGGAGCTTACAATGCCCCCTCTAATCTTAATAACGTTAATTTTATCATATTCTACAGTAAGAATGATGGTTTCAACAAAAATTGTACGTTTTTTTCGTTTTTCAATTCATATATCTGAATTTTTCTACAACAACAGGTTGTAATTGTTTTCCTTGTAGCGCTTCCAATACTGTATCTTCAAGTAACTCCATACGAGCTACCATTGAGTTCGGTTTTTTCTCTGGTGCATCTTGGCCAAATGGTACGAAGTAGATGTCTTTTGTAGCCATTAGGCGCATGAGGTTGACACCAACAGGGTGATGACAATATAAAAAAATTCTTTTTTCTTCTATTATATGTCCATTTCGCAGACTGTAAATTTATTTTCATTTCCATACATGTCTATCATACTCTTCATTAATACAATACCCCCTCCAAAGGGATTGTAAGTAGCTTAATGGACAAGTTTTACTTTGAATGTGGGTTTATGCCAGCTTAAGAAAGTGTAAATTAGATTTTTTACAATACTTATGTAACTCAACCATTTATTCCTGTTATAATTATATTTTGATTTACATATATAAGGAGGTTTTTATTTGTTTACTGCATTAATGTTTTTGTTTTTATTAGTGTCAATACTATCAGTAATTGCACTAATTATAGGTCTGATCAAACCAGGAAAGGTCGTTCGTTTTGGCAACACAAAAACAAGAGGTCGAGTTATATTAATTTTCTTGCCGGTATTATTCATTTCGTTTATTTTAGCAAGTGTGTTTGCTAGCAAGTCGATAACTCCAGAAGAACGAGCTGCAATTGATAAAAAAAGAGCTGAAGAGAAAGTATTAAAAGAAAACCAAGAAAAAGAAAAGGTTGAAAAGGAAAAAGAGAAGAAAGCTAAAGAGCAAGAGAAAAAAGCACAGGAAAAGGAAGAACAAGAAAAAGCTACACAAGCTAAAGAAGAGAAAAAGGCTGCTGAAGAAAAACGCAAACAGGAAGAAGCACAACAGAAAGCTGAGAAAGAAGCTAAAGAAAAAGCCGAAGCTAAAGAAAAAGAGAAGAAAGAGCCTACACCAGATAAGGAAAAAACAATTACCAACCATACAATCAAATAAAATTTCTGTTAAAGCTGGTCTAGGTGATACAGAAGAAAACTTTGTAAAAGAATACGGGTCAAATAAAGGGTCCGCTTCAATCGCTAGATTTGCAAACGATTATATTTTAGCAATGTTTTTAGAAGATAGAGCAAATAATATCGCCCTTCAATTTTCCCAATCTGGAAAACAAAGCCGTTCATTATCCGATGTCATGACAGAAGTAAAAAATATACTTCCAGTCGATGCCATAGAGAATGGGCGTTATACAGATGCTCAAGATCCAGAAAGAGAAATCATTACATTCACTAGTGAAATATTGAAAAATAGCGTTCCTGAAACTGCATTCTTAGGTGATGAGCCTGGGACATGTATGGCTATTATTCGAAAAGGATTAGATGAAGAATATATTTCTGCGGTTATCGCTTTAGGTAATAGTAAGCCGTAAAATGGAGACTATGCGTGAAGGTGTTGAATTGACATAATCAAAAGTAGACACCTTACATGAGTTGGCTTAAGTAATGAAGAGAGCCCTAACTAGAGAAACAAATAATATCACAAGGAGAATACACTAAAATGAAAGCAATGAAACTAGTATATCTCGCACTTACACTCATGCTTGTGGGTGGAGGTTGTGAGGTATCTAAAGACCATTTAAAAGATAGTACATCTCTAGATGCATCAGACAAACAAGAAACTGCTAAAGAAAGCCCAGCAGCAAAAGCTTATAAGACTGAAGTTATGGATTTAACTAAAGAGTTAGAAACCTCTATGGGTGAAATGTCTAAGATAATTAATGAAGATAGTACGCTAAGTACATCAAAACAGCGTTTCAGAGACGCATTAGCTAATGTATCAAACGTAACAAACAAATTCAATGCTCTAACACCTGGTGATGGGCAAAAAGATATTCATGAACTTATTTTACGTTCGTTGAAAATTATGCGTGACGGAATAGAAGACGTATACGTTTACCTAGATAATATGAATAATTCTGAGGTTAATGATGGTTTTAGCTTAATAAATCAAGGGTCAGACATGTATATGAAAGCTATAAAGAAGTTGTACTAGAGTAGACTTATATAACACCAAATTTGAAAATGATGATTCAAAAGTTAAAGAAAAGAAATAATACATACTTAATATATAATTTCTTTTAGGGGGCATCTTCATGAAAGTTGTACGCTCTATATTTAAAGGCTTTCGTTTAATAGGTTTAATTGTAAAGCCAGTACTTAAAGCATTATCTAAAAGTAAATTTTAAATCTCATAAAAATTAAGATCCCCTTCTGCATATGAGTGCGGAAGGGGATTTTTTCAAATTAATCTATTCGTTCTACAGATACTGGTTCATAGATAAATAAGAAACGGTACCTTTACATTAACATCTATAAAGATGAAAATCAATATATAAATACCTACATATAGTATCAGGTGATATTTTTATTCATAAAACTATTCTTTTGTAGAAAATCACTTCACATACACATAGGCCTCATTTGCTGTTACATAGTATGTTTTACCCTGGCTGTTGTGAACTTTATATTGTGGTGAACCATTCACACTTGCTTTCGCATCAATTGTGAATCCTAACCCTGCATCCACAGAACCAGCAACATCTTTATCCTGCCAAGATGGAACATCATAGAAACGTAAATTGTTAACTTTTGAAACAACACGCTTCCCTACAATTGATGAATCCACCGTACTTTTCTTATCAAACTTAACATAAGATGGATCGTTCTTAATCCATTGTTCACCACCAAGATTTAACCAACCATCTTTTTCGCCCCATACAACGTAAGTTTCTGGTTTGTTTAATTGACGAATTTTAGAGTAACTTGTACCTGGTCCTTTACGCAAATTAATGTTGTAACCTTCAATATAAGCGATACCGTCTGTTACAGCTGTTGGTACATCTGCTGGCTTAGATGGTTTTTCAGGAACAGAAACGTCCACACTAGAATTATTGTATGCGCGTTGTACATCTGCTCTAAATTGAGCTTCTGAAACGCCATGAGACTTTAAGTAGTCAAGTGGATCTTCATGATCTGTACCACCAAGGTATTTCGTTACATCGTAGTGAGTCCATAATCCTTTTTCTACAGATAAACCGCGGTCACGAAGGATTTTAGCAAGTAGCTTCACATATTTATCATAGCTGCGTTTGAACTTATCGTAATCAGCTGTTTCGCAAAGTTCAACATGTACAAAACGTTTATTAGCAGAAGGTCCACCACCATAGGCGATGTATTTTGTGTCAGCGATTTGGATTGTTTCATTCCAATCTACTGCATAATGAACGAATGCGTTTCTCCATGTACGAGACTCATATTTTTGGATATTGATAGCTGGCGCTTCAGGAGTGGCTGTAGAATGTGCTACAACGCCCTCATAAGCACCTACACCATTGCGGTATGGTTGTTTCGGTAAATCAGGAATAATAAGTGTTCTATCAGCAAAAGCACTTGTGGCAAAAGAACTAGCAAGTACTAGAATCATAAGGACCGAGGTAATATGTGTCATTGTTTTTTTCATTTAGCATCAACATCCTTTTTCATAATTTTTGTGTGGTCAAATAATCCACTTGCTGACAGTCCAATGATGATTCCTTGAAATACATTTGTTTTGATATCTCCGCCCAAAAATAAAACGCCTAGCACAATGCCAAGCGTTAAATTTAATAACGGAACATATTTTGTTTGTAATCCAATTGTTTTAGCGATTTGCGAAAGCCCAACAACAATTCCAATCATTACGGCTAAACTAACCATTACATACCACCTCCCTTCAACAATAAACCGATAAGTGCTGTTACGATTGCACCAATAATGATACGGAGAATCCAGGTAGTATTGGCGCTAATCTTCTCAAGCTGTTTGTTTATATTCACAATGTCCTTTTCATTGACAGTGGTACGTGTTTCTATGTTTCGGATGTCTCGTTGCATATCTTTTTGATCTAACTTTATCTGTTGGATCTCTTGCTTTAAATCTTGAATTTCTTGCATTGGTTCAGCTCCTTTCAAAATAAAAAGAGAGAGACGATTGCTCGTCCCTCTTTGGAATAAATGCCGTATTTTATTCAGAATGATTTTACTATTGTTTATTTTGCTCTTAATGTTTTATAGTACTGCGTTTTTTGTTATGGTTTAGTAGTATATATCTCGCTAATTGGTACACTGATTTTAAAAATATAGAATACTCATTCAATTAAGGATATTTATTGTCACTTAAAGTAGAAAGTAGGTATGCATATGGAAGAGATCATTGATTTATCTTTAATTTTCTTTTTCTTTCTTCTAATAGTCTTCATTGTATGCTTTATATTACAAGTATCCATGAAGATTTTTGGTAGGAAGAAAAAACATAACAAATCTATTGAAAAAGAATTAAAAAATCATTCCTCAACACAAGAAATTGGTAATCAGAACGAAACAGGAACAAATGCTAATGATGCTGAAGCAAATTGGATGAATGCTGTAATGACAACAGCATTTGTTACGGCAGCTATGAAAAGCGCTAATGAAAGCTCAGAAAGTAATGACCACGGTTCTGATTCATTTGAAGACGCAGATTCACAAGATTAATGTAGCTAAGTGATTTAATAAACAGACCAGCTTATGGCTGCTCTGTTTGCGTTGTATTTTCAGTTGTTGGTGGTTCTTGCGGTGGATAATTACCTGTTATTGTTTTGTAATCATCTGCACAAATTTTCTTTTTTGCAAATCCCATGTCTAATTCATATAAACGTGCACCACGTTTACATATTTCGCATCTTGTTGCAATCCGGAAACAAATTGTTCCATCAGACATTTCCCTCCACACTTCAACTTTATTACTTCCTCTTGATATACCGGCGTTATCTAACATGTCGAATGGTATTTTCAATACTACTCCATCATCCGCGCGCTCGAGATCAACCAGACGTCCTAGAAATGGAGTCCCTTCATTGGGTTGTACTGGCATGCCTTGTAAATCTTTGTATTGTTCCATGATTCTTATCTCCTTCCTATTTTCTATCCAAGCGCATTAAAGTGCCATCCGTTTGAATTGTTTACATAAAAACCAATACCACGGTTACCGTCTACAAATCTTATATGCCCCCAGCCTTGGAACTGATTCCCCCCCAGGTTAACGCCTTGCACCGCTCGTATGTTGGTTAAGAACTTAACTTCTTTTTCTGTTGATATATCGAACGTTTGACCATCAGGTGCCGGACCTATGTTGTTATTTACACTACCTACAGCAATTGTATTAAATGGTTGAAGACCAGCGGCTCTTTCTGCTGCTGCACGATCCCAGTTATACATAGATGCATATTTACCGCTGTATAGTGTTACACCTGAAACACAAACCGCTGTTTGTGCACCAGTTATTTGTCCATTTGCAGAACAGACTTTAATAATCAATGCATGTTCTTGTGGTTTATAGTTTGTTGGTACTTTGAATGTAAATGAGTATCTTCTGATTTCTCCATAGAATATAGATGGCTCAGGGAAATCCATTTTTTGTTCATTCCATATGTCATAGGAAACATTGTCCCTAAACTCCACACAACATACGTGCAAGCGCGGTTTCGCTGTCTTACGTACACCATTTATCATAGATGCTCTAAAATGTGCAGATAATGTATATTCGTTTCCTGGATGTATCCCATTGTTAACCACTGCTTCTGGATAGTTGTACATATCTACCCTTGCCGCATTAACCATTTGTTCGTAATCAAATACAGATGTATTTTTTTCTATCACTACATTGCCCTGCGACCTCCAAGTTAAACCATATCCACCTTCAAACCCATAGTAATCTGCATTCCCAATGTTTTTCTTTCCAACACTAGAAAAGTCGGAATCCGCTATCAGGTTTCGTCTTGATACTGCGGTTGTTTTTGTTCCCCATTCATCTTGGAAAAGGAAGTCTAGCATTTTAACGGTTACACCATTTTTATCAATGGTAATTTTATCACCATTAACGTTAATGACATTCGTATCGATACCCTTTGCCGTTAACCACTTCACCATTGTATCTGCATTAATATCCAGTTTCGCAGCATTGATTGTAATTTTTCCGGGGGACATATTAATAGCAGTAACAATACCATCCTTTAAAATCTGTGCGATAATTCCTTCATCTAACACTTGTAACTTAGATTCCGTTTTTTTTACATAGGCATTATAGGTCTCCTTGATAAAACTTTCCTGTTTTCTGGAAATGATAGTAACGCCTTCTGTATTTGCTGTGATGCTTCTTTCTAACTCTGTAACTTTTTGATTGTATTTCTCAGTAGCTACTCTATTAGCGATATCTTCCATCATTTTGTCAGCATCAGTTTGATCTTTCGGATGTAACCAAAATTCACTTGCTATAGTGCCACGTTGCAACATAGGTGCGGCACACCACAAACGCCCATTTCTTGTAACGTAGTAACGCCATCTTACAAACGATGCATTAGCAGGTGCTTGGTCTGTACATACCGCACGAACCCACGTATTATTTACAACCTTGACATTAGTTCTAGTTGTTTTAATACGAGTTTTTTTGTCAGAAGACCACCATTCAATTTCAATAAATGCACCGCCACTATCAATAGGTGTTTTCCCGTCAGTATTGAAATAACCTGATGCAACAAATTCCTCATTAACTTGACACTCAATGAATTGACTTGTTAGCCCCCACCAACGATCTTGAGTCTGCCCAGTAACGGTAATTGAGAATGTATTCATACCTTTGTATTTCAGATTTGTATCAACAGAACCAACAGCCCCATTATCATTATTCCAAAACCAGTATTTTTGTCCTAACTTAAAATCAGCATCACGCAACTCATTTACAGTACCTAAACCACCTACATAATCCTCAACATCTTTCTTTTTCATCGTTAACTTCAATGCTTCGCTATGTTGACCTATCGCTGTAGTAGCCTCACTAATTGTCTTTCCTTGCTGAGTTTGAATCTCTTGTAATTTCGAAACACTTTGGGTTGTTCCATTTGCTGTCTTTTCTACAGTGTTAACACGTTCACTGAAATCATCTTGTGTCTTTTCTACTTTTTTAATAGTTTCTGTAGTACCTTCCACACTTTTGATAATTTCATTTGTTTTCTTAGTGAATTCATCAGTTGTTACTTGGTCTTCTGGTGCTGGTGTCCATTCAGTTGCTTTATTACCTATTTCTATTTGGAAATTACTAATTTTCAGAGTACCTACCAAACCATCACAACGCATGTTTACACCAAGAAACGCTGCTGTACCTGTAGGGATTGAAGCAACGCGGGAATATCTACCCTTTTGATTCGTAGAACTAAAGGTAACAGCACCTGTAAACCCTGGATAGGGATTACTTCCCTGCATGTACATCTTACCCGCTGGTGCATTACCGATAACTTCCCAGTCAAAGGACACCATAAACTCCTTGCCGTCCATAATGTCCCGGGAATCACCTGCTGCAAATCTGTAAATAGTTGCTGTTTGGTTATTAATATTAGTACCAGCCATAACAGCCGGAATAGTTGTACCTACTACAACGTTACGCCCACCTATTTTGGCATTAGCAATTTTCGTTTCTACACTCTCTAGCTTTTCACTAATCTTCCCTGCTTGCTCTTTAATTTCAGTTGTTTTTTCAGTTAACTCATTTGTTGTTTCTTGTACTTTAATAAGCGTCTTTTTTGTACCATCTGCATTTTCTTCTACTGTATTTAATTTTTCAGTGATTTCACCGTTTTTTTTCGTTAATACTTCAATACTTTTAGTGAAACCTTCGTTGGTCTGCTGCATACTAGTAACTTTTTTATCTATTTCACCCTGTTCATTTTTCACAGTAGAAATAGTTCTCGTGACTTCTTGAAGGTTCTCCGTTACTTTGCTATATTGCCCTGACACTTCTTTTTGAGCATCTTCCACTTTTTGATTTAATTCTTTTTTTGTGGCTGCAATATCTTTATTCACTTGATCCAGGGTATCTTTTTTAACGGATTCTACATCAGGAATAAGAAGCTCCCACCCTTTACCGTTCCACACTTTTAAAATACCAGGTTTACCGTTACTAATATCTCGCCATAACGTCTTACCCAATATAAGGTTATCAGTCGGTGGATTTTTTGATTCAATAATATTTACCGTATTATTTTTTAGGTTTTCTTGAACTTTTTCTGCTAACTCTTTAACCACCTTAGATTCTTCACGTATGGTTTCAATTGTTTTCCCATTCTCTTTTACCAGTTTGTCTAGCCGATCTAACATTTCTTGTTTACTACCCAGTGAACTAAGAATTTGATTATAAATCTTCCGTAGTTCTTCGTTAGGATCAACAATCTCTCGATAATTCCCATACACATATTTATCTTGCATAGGATTCTTATATGATTCATCCCCAGCAATTGCTCTCGCTTCTAGATAAAGCTTAGGTGTGAATCCAGTATCTTTAATCCGGATTGTATCGCCCTCATTAATTAATTCATGTGCTAGTCCAAATATCCGCCCTATTGATGCCGCTTCTACTTCATAGGAAACAGATGCGTATCTACGTTTCTTCATTTCTATTTCCATTAAAGTTTTTAGGCGTTCGGGAGACATGTTTTGCTCTTCTGTTTCTGGACTATAAAATCCAAATTTATGTTGACCCTTTTCATTCCAACGTTGAAAAGCATCAGAGTCTGTAATATACGGAAGTCCATTATTAATCTTCTCTATCGTAATTACGTTATCGCCTTCACCCTTCACAAACCCAATTAAGGCTGTACAGATATTTTGTGAGTTCTCAATTCTTTTAATTCCGATTAAGTCTTTGCCTAATTCAATCGTTTTCCCTGTATCTTGTCCACGTTTTTTCACCATATCAACATAACGTTCGATACGATTGCCCACAACCTCAATTCGATATTGAATTTCTAACTCAAATAAAGAAGCAATCTTTTTTAGAAAGCTCAATGGATCAATAAATTCGTCAATGGTCATGGAACGGAAACTTTCATAAGGAATATTCCCTTTTTTCCACTTTGTCCCTAAAAGAGCTATATCTACATACTCAGCTACTGTTTTTCCTTCAAACTTTTGCGGGTCAATATAATTCGCTTTTCCAAGTAAAATCCATTCACCAGATGCATAGGTTGTAAGTGATCTATTAGTAGAGTCTTTTTCTGTTTCAGTGATTGTATAAGGAACAATACGACCATCACGCACTTCTTTTAATACTAAATTTTGCTGCGTAAGAGTTGCGGCTTCTTTTGTACCGTCAAAAACGGTGAAATCTAGCTTATCAACATTGTTTTTAATTTCCCAATGTCGGTTATCATTCCAATAATCTTTTGGTTGAATAGCTCCTATGATTTGATCTGTTTGTGAATCAACAACATGTAATATTCCAATTGGTGTTCTCATCTAAATCTCTCCCTAAACGATACAGTTGCTTTCACATCTGGTGGCATAATATCAATACGATTTTCACCACGTATCACTTTAGGGAAATCACTTAACAGGTCTTTTAAGTTAATTGCATCTTCCCCATTGATTGTGACAAGACTTCTTTCTGTATCAATAATAACTTTATCGCCCACATCGACTATAAATGGTTTCGTATTAGATGGGACTTTGTTAAGTTTCCAAATTTTTAAATCATCTATTTGCATGGTATAAACAGGTGTATTCCTATCCCAACGACAAATCGCAAGCATAACCTGGGCAACTTTTCGATTCGTCATCGGATTTTGATTATTACCTGCACCCGTATCAATCCAACGTTCAACTAATGAAGCATCATCTATTTCCGTACCATCTCTGAAACGAGCTACATAAACAGACCATTCATTCCCTCTTCTTGCAATACGCAATTTCCCATAAAAATTATTAAATGTATTAGGATGTGTCCCACTTGTATCAACTAATATACGAGAACTATTAGGAGTTCCTTGATTACCAATTCGCATGTGTGCTTTTGTAATCTCAGCATCCCAATATAAATCATTCATATTCATACGAGCAACAATATTACTAGACTCATCCAAAAGAAGAACCTCCACACGCCCCATTTGATCTATATTTTTAGACTGTAAATGTACCCTAGCTTCCACTTCAAAATCTTGAATCGGTCCACCAGGTATACTTTTCTTTACAATCCCTCCGTGAAACCCTTTCGTTCCTTCTTCACCGTAATACGGACAATGAATAGCTGTACCATCCTTGACTTTCAGTTCCCCTGTTCCTTTCATGTCATCAAAAACGCCAGTAACAGGAGTCCACCCTATAGTGGTAGACATATCATCCCAAAGAACGCGTTCTCGTTCTTGTATAGTTGGTTCTTGTATCGTTAATGGATAGCCAAGTTGGAAGTAATTTCGTTCATTTGGATATGCCCCGAACCATACACTTAAGAACGTGCTTGGTTTTGTTATATCTATTTCAATCAGTGGTGGAGCGTCTACGCTTCCTTTATTCGTGAAATAGGATGTAATTTCCGCAGTTGCTTCTCGCTTAAATGTATGAGTCTGTACGTTCCCTAATTTATATGGCATTGGACAAACGAATTTTAAAGTCCCTTTACCTAAGGTAACAAACTCTTCAGGATCAAAATCCTCATCAATAACAGCCATATATGTCCTATCAGGTGTTACGTCAAAGACTAATTCAACAGGTTTTTCTGTAATTAACCAGGCTGCTATTTCTTCTTTTAATGTTTCTAAATCTGCCCCATCCGGAACTATGATTCCAACCGGAACAGGTAAAACACGAATTTCGGTATCTGTACTTAATAACCTTGCACCTGGATAACCAGGTACACTTAAAAAATTCCGTTTTAACGGAGCCCATGCAGGTCTTTTCCATCCATTTTCTATTTGAATAAAGTCTTTACGTATTTTGTTAAATGCAAAAGAGCTCATTTTGACACCTCATTTCGTTTAAAAATAAAAGAGACTCAAACTTAAAAGTCTGAATCTCTCTGTGCTTCTCTTTCTTGATATTCAGTTGTATATCTATAAGTACCACGTGCCACGTCTCGTCCTTCTAAACTAACAGGTACTTCAACCACTAAATCTCCTCCGAGCATCGGAATTACTCCATTACCGCCAGATGATCCTGACGAATAATTAAATACTTGATTTACTGCACTAGCTGTCATTGCTTCTCTACTATTTGACATACTTCCATATACGCCACTCATAACGCTCTTTAAGCCTGATAACTGACTCATAGAATTAGCCATCATACGACTCATATCACCCATTAATTGATTTATGTCTCCTGACATACTAAATTGTTCTCGTGGCATGGCTGCTACGATTCCAGCACCAATAGCTCCAAGTGTCTTTTTGTTTAAAGGTAAAACGGCTTCATCCCCAGCTTCACCAGCACCTTGCAAGTTTCCGCCATTCATACCAAATATAGTTGGTTTAGTGAAAATACCACCTTTTGCACGCCAATCAATATTGAGTCCAGATGGGAACGTAATATCTTTTCCTAAAACGTTTTTCGTACTAGTTTGTAAGCTAAAGTGTGGAAGAGGTGGCATTTCAGGTTTTGGGATTTTCAACTTTAAACCTTCAAAGAATCCCTTGATTTTATCGATGAATCCCTTTACCCCGTCAACCGCATCTCTTATTGGGTCCATAATAAATCTTTTCGCTGCTTCAAATTTTTCTTGTGCAGCATTCTTTACAGCATCAAATTTCTCACGCGCAGAATTATACAAATTCTCAAACTTTTCTTTAGCTGAATTATAAGCCTCTGTAGCTGGTTGAACTACATATTGCTTCACTAAATTCCAAGCTGAAAGTGTATAGGATTTTATTTTTTCCCAATTTCCTAATATCCAGTTTGCTAAATCTCCAAGTTTTTCTTTCGTTGTATTCCACAATTCTTGCACTGGCTGGATAACATACTGTTTTACCAGGTTCCATCCTGCCAACGTATAAGACTTAGCCAGCTCCCATTGTGAACTTAACCAAGAAACTAAATCGCTGAACTTTTCTTTCACTAAATTCCATGTTTCTTGAACTGGTTGAATGATATATTGTTTAAATAAACCCCATCCAATTTGAGCTGCGGCCTTTGCTATTTCCCATTGTGTACTAAGCCAGCTAACTAACTCACCGATTTGTCCACTTACCCAATTGTAAGCTTCTTGAATAGGCTGAATAATATATTGACATATCGCCGCCCAAGCAATTTGTGCTCCTGCTTGAATTAGTAGCCATCCCGCTTCTAAAATTGTGGCCATAAATGAAATAATTGGATCTAATACAGTAAGAATTGTATTCCAGGTTTCCTGCCAAGCCTGTACTAGTGTTCCCCACAGTTCTGAAGCTGTTGTAACTAAAGAAGACCACCAAGAGAATGCTGTTTCAACAATTCCAGACCATAGATTACTAAAGAATTCCCCTATTGGATCARAGAAGCTATGCATCATTTCTGTGAAAGAAGACCAAGCTCCAGAAAAGAATTCAACGATAGAATTCCATGTATTACTACATATCTCGCCTATTCCTGTCCATAAATCACTAAAAAATTGGCCTATCGGATCAAAAAATTCATGCATTGTCTCTAAAAATGAAGACCAGGCTTCACTACAGGATTGGGTTATACCATTCCAAAGTTCTATTAAATATTCCTTAATAGAATTCCATGTTTCTATTGTCCATTTTTTGATATCATCCCAATTTTTATAAATGACTACACCTAAAGCAATCACAGCGGCTGCTAGCAGCGCAAAAAGACCAATTAATCCTGACGTTGCTAATCCTATGGTGGATATGGTGACAACTATAGGCATTAAAGCCATGAATGCTCCTGAGATTACACCAATAGCTACAGCAACAGCTGCTAATGTTGCCGCTAATTGCGGATTATTTGAAATCCATTCAGCAAATTTAGAAACCAGATCCGCTATAACACTAAGAACTGGTTGAAGTGCAACTTGTAAATCTTGCATTGCCTTTTGAAACTTAATTGTTGGGTTTGCATCCATTTTTTTGATAGATTCATTTAAGTTTTTTTGGTTCTTATCAAAATCTACAACCTTTTCTGAGGCGCCAATTAATGTATTGGTGATATTCTGTCCTTGATCTTCATACATTGTACCGAATATTTGAGCGCCAATTAGATTTTTCTTTGTTGAATCTTCAACACCATCTAGAGCCTTTGCAATTTCTGTCATGGCTTGAGAACCGCCTCTACCACCTTCAGCAACAGCTTTACCCCACTTTTGCATTTGTTCAGTAGAAATATTTGTACCTTTAAGTAAATCTTGAAGTGCCTTTGGAACTTCATTTCCGAATTCAGCGACTCGGATACGTCCTTCTTTTAGACCATCTAAGAGATTATCAATATTCCAAGTACCAGTTTCAACCCCAGCTTCCATAATAGCTTGGACTTCTTCAGCTCTGTAGCCTGCTCGTGTTAGCTGTCCGCCATATTCAGCGATAATATCTAATTGTTCAGACGGAAATCCCATTTTTAATAAGGCATCCGCCATACCAATAGCGCCTTCTTGCGAAATGCCTAATTCATTACCAATTTCATTTGTTTCTTGAATTAATTCAGTGAAATCTATGCCTTCATAAGATTGAGCGATAGCTGCTGCTCCTTTTACAACTGCTGCATTCGCTTCATCAGAAACATTTTTATTTAAAGCCCATTGCCTTCTTACACCTTCTAAAGATGCTTCTGCATCCACACCATAGGCTGTTACACCTCTAACAGCTTCCTCTACTGATTTTTTTGAAGACTCTGGAACATCAAAAGTGATATCGATTTTTGTTTTCAACTTTGACATATCCATTGCTTTTTCAATCGCAGTTGCAATACCACCACCAGCAGCCATACCACCTATGACATTTTCTAATCCTACCTTTAGACCTTCAAACTTCTTCTCTGTTCTACCAGCTTCTTGTTGTAAATCTCTTAATTCATTTCGTACTTGTTGTATTGAATTTCCAGCATCCACAGAACGAAGTGCCCTTTGTAATTTCTCAATATCAGCTTCTGTTCCTAATGCTTCTCGGCCGATAATTCCAATTGCTTGTTCTAGCTGTCTACTTGTAGCCGTTCCACTTTTAATTGCATTCACAAGACGATTACCTAATGCACCAGCAAAATCATCAACGCTTTTTCCTGTAGCGTGGAATAAAGTTTCTAACTGCCTAGTTGAACTTGCTACACTTTCCTGTTCGGCTTTCATATTACCAAGTTTGTTTTTTAAGCCATTAAGTGACCCTTCTGTAAATTCAATTTCGCGCCTAAACGCACGATATTGTTCTTCAGAAATCTTACCGTTTTGAAATTGGGCTTGGACTTGTTGTTCCGCTGCTTTCAGCTTATCTAATTTTTCGGTTGTATTTTCAATTTGTTGTGTCAGTAACTTTTGCTTTTGGGCTAAAGCTTCGACATTACCAGGATTAAACTTTAATAAACGCTCTACTTCCTTCAGTTCATTGGCCAGGTTATCACTTTGTTTATTTACATCTTTTAAGGCATTTTGTAACGGTTGAGTATTTCCTCCGATTTCAATCGTAATCCCTTTAATTCTTCCTGCCATATTCTCACCTCATTTCCTAGAAAGAATCGTAATCTTTTTGATTCGCTTTTCTTACTTTTTCTTTATCTGGATTTTCCATTTCAGCAAATTCAGCAATATAATCAAAGCAATCACCGATTGTCATGTCTTCTAAATCCCAACGCGTTAATTTTGCTTTATAACAAAGAGCAAGGAACGTATCAGTGGTTAATTCTTCATCACTGAAAGTCCCTTGCTCTCCATTATTTTTCTTTATTTTTTTTTTGCTCCCATTGTCATTTGAATCAGATCGTTAATTTCCGGCATAATTTCATAGATAGGGAATTCATCAAATCCATCTAACCATGTAAGTGGATCTGAAATACTCGGATCAGCCGTTTTAGCATATAACCAAACCAGATCATAAATAACCTCGAAATCAACCTTATTAAAATCTAAAGTTGAAAGATCAATAGTTGCTTCTGTACTATCAGGTGAAGTGATTGTACCCATAGCTCCTAAAGCAAACATATCTGCAAATAAATCACGTCTAAATTGCGCCTTATAACGTTTAACTGTTGCTGCTGTACTTTTTAATTTGACTTGTTTACCGTCTATAGTAATCGTCTTTTCCATCTGCTTACGCTCCTTTTGGTGCTGCTGGTGTTTTTACATACACTTTTTTGTACCAGTCGTTATAAATTGCTGGTGTTGTTTTGGCAGTCGTTTTCGTTTTAAMCATTGGTCTTCCACCAGGTGCTAAAATAATTGGGCTAGAAACAAACTTCAGTTCATTTGTATTTGGTTCAGCAGAACTTGTTTTTGTTTTAGATGCAATCGTTGGACGACTTGCTGAACAGTTATACATAACATGACGGGTTGCATTCACATCACCATCAAACTCAAATAATAAGGCAAATGGTTTTCCTTTTGCATCAGCTAATTCATTTAATACGCCATCCGTTTCGTCTAATTCCTCACCAAGTGCATCAATAGCAAATTGCTCTGGAATAGTAGCAATATTTAATGCTCCATCGTAACCTTGGTTATTACTTGCCGCGTAATAAAGCATGTCATCTGCATAGAATTCAATTAAATCACCGCGCGGCTCAAAAGTTAGTTCAACCCCACCAGGTAATGGAATTGGCGTCCCAAATTTAACTAAAAAATCCTTAGTATCTAATGGTACATAATGTACATTTTTCAAACCGAATGTTACCTTGTTTTCATTCATTTATATCAACCTCGTTTCGTATATTTTTTGATACATTTTTTCAGATTCAATAAAAGTCCCATACGAGTCATAAGGGATCTCATGATCGTCTAAGACTTTTTCAAGTTTGGCTTCAGCAACTAAATCCTTTCTAGTTGTATAAAGCTCTATATTTAAATCGTTTATCTTGTGATAAACCTTGTTATCAGCCATTAAATTTGCTGATCCATCCACAAGAAAACAAATATAAGGTGGCGCTGGAACAGGATTGGTTGGTGTTGCTGTAAAATGCGAATAAGCCACAGGATAGCCTGTCGCTTCAAGAATTTTTGTTAATTCACCTAATGTCATTGCCCAATCGTCCTTTCGATACGTCTTGGTAATTCGTCAATTACATACTCTTCAACTGGACGAATATGCACTTTTGCTGGCACTCGGCCACCACCAACTTTTGCATGCCCATTTTCTAATAGATGTGTTAATTGCCCTTTTGTATTATGAAGAACAATGCCATTCCCCTCTTTTTTCTTACGCCAACCCTTACGATAAGCACCTGTTTTTTTAGGACCACTTTGCCTTAATTTACTTACAGCAATATCTGCTACTTCATCGATTTCATTTTCCAAATCTTCTTCTACAACTTTTGCATACCTTTGCAACTCCCTAGCAAGATCACTCGCAAAATCATTCATACTAAACATGCTCCTTTGCGATAATAGTCAATGTTTGATACATTTCATCATCATTCATTGGCGGTTCGATAATATTAAAGATACGGCCTTTCATATTAATTCGCATTTCTTCCGTAATACCAGAAGTATATGGAATCACAAAACGATACACCCGTGTAGCCTGTGAAGCTGAAGCTTCAATATACTCGGAACCTTTCACCGTTTTTATCATTGACCAGGCTTTTTTTAACTCCTGCCAAGATGTTTCAATTACCTGATTTAATTCATCTTTTATTACTACAGGTTGTTCAATATTGATTCGGTTTCTAAAATCGCCTGTATTCAGTGGCTTTTTGTATTGAAAAGGACGCATTTTATTCACCGTCCAGTTTGATTTCTTCTAAAGCTTTTTGAATGCCGAAGCTATTAATTTCCGTTAAAAAATTCTCAGAAAAATACTCGAGTGCATCATTATAAACATAGCGAGAACGTTCAAAAACTAATTCTTTGAACGTCTCGTCTTTGTTTATATCATATGATCCACAGTCTTTTATTAAAGCTTTATTGGATGCAAATAGGATGCGTCTTAGGTTATCATCTTCATCATCACCTAATCGCATCCTATCTTTGAATTGCTGTAATATTTCATTTAAAATTACTGTTTCCATTTACATCATTCCTTATTTAGTTGCTGGTGGTGTTTCCTCAAGGCTTAATGTGTAAACTTGTGAAGTATATTTGTCCTTCGGCTTACCCGTAGCATATTGTTTAGCAATATAAAGTGTTGCATCTTCTAAAGCTAATGTTTCTTCATACTTTTTAATTGGTTCAGTTCCACCCATCGCTGCAATATACTCTCCTTTAACAAAAAACAGCACCTTACCTTGAGGTACAAACACTGATTCTGTAGGAGTTGGATTGAACGGTAAGCTTGTCACATACACTCCAGCTGCATTTTGAATTGTTGCATTTGCTTGGATATCAAAAGTATCAAACGGATTTGTTACCATAACTACTTTCCCTGCAATATTTTTTGGTCTGTCTGCATCAGTTTTACCATCAGGATTTAGCTTTTTAGCCAGTAATTTAACAACTCCTTTTAATTCATTGATTGTTTTTCGACCTGGTTCAAATGTTAAAGTCCCTGCTGTTTTTTTATCTGGATATACTCCTCCAACAACACTTCCACTTGGATCTTTTAACAATCCAATAGGTTCATCTTTACCTGTACCAATTACGAATCCGCGTTCTAAACCTACAGACATAGCTTCTGAAATCATTGTACGAACATAGCGTTCCACCCACACTGGACCAAGTTTAAGCATGTCATTTGCCAATGGGATAAATGCCGTTAATTTAAGTTGAGAGATAGACTCTTTTCGGAATGTGGCATTTAGTTGTCCTTTAATATCACCAAATAATGGTCCCCATACAGCTGCACCTTCTGGATCTCCATAGATAAATTCTGTCACAGCACCTAAGTTTTCTAATCCGATATGTTCTAACAACGGATGACCTTGAACTAAATCATCAAAAATTCGTTCTTGTGTTGTCTTAGGTAATGTTTCAGTATCTTTAAATCCACCATCTTGAACTACTGCATTGAAGAATTTCATTTCCTCACTCGTTAATACGTTAGAACCTCGAGACTGCATAATAGAACGGTCTACAATAGATTCATTGACTTGATTCAAGATATCCGAACGAACATCTGTAGCAAGTGCTTCAATCATAGAATTTAATGCCGCTGTTTGTTCTTCTGGTGTCCCTTCCTGTGTTGCTTTCGCAAAAGCTAGTTTTTTCTCTTCAAAATTATTAAATTTAATCACCATGTTTTATTTTCCTCCTAGATTTAAAAAAAGCGTACTCAGATTCTGTTTTGTATTAACAGGCTCTTGAATAGGCTCTTTTGGATTTTGATTATTTGGTTGTTTCGTATACTTAGCTACTAAATCTTCTTTGAAGTTTTCCACAACTTCCTCTTCTTCCTCTTCTTGCGTATCATCTATTTCGATTTCATCAGCAATTTCATCAGCTAAACCAAGAGCAACTGCTTCCTCTGCTGTTAGCCAAGTTTCATCTTTTAAAAGCTGTTTTAATTCTTCGTCTGTTCCAACAAAACGTTTTTTATAAGATGCCGCTAAAGCTGAATCGATTTTTCGTAAATCTCTTGCTGTTTTTTCAAAAAGATCTGCATTTCCATATTCAATGGTACTAGCTTGATGAATCATCATCATGGTATTACTAGGCATTATAATTTTATCGCCAGCCATCGCAATTACAGACGCGGCACTAGCGGCCCAACCATCAATATGAACTATAATTTCGGCATCATGCTACTTTAACAGATTGCAAATTGCTACACCATCAAATGCGGAACCTCCACCCGAATTAATATGAACGTGAATTTTTTCTGCTTTTACATCTTGGATTTTTCTTCTTACAGCTTCAGCGTTATTTTCACTAAACCATCCACCGATTGATCCATAAACGGTTAATTTGTACTCATTCTCACCTTTAGCTTCAAAGCGAATATCTCGTTTTAAATTTAAAAGCTTATTCATGTTCAAATGTTCCATCATTTCTCACCTCCTTCAGATTCATTTAGTTTCGTATAGTTCTTCGTAATATGATGGATATTTAAGTTTGGATCATCAGAACCTTCATAATCTACTTCTGAACGAATCTCATTTCCTGTAAATGCACTTGAAGAAATGAGTTTATCAATACTTGTTGCAAGGTCAAATATACTCTGATAAGAAACAGCTTTAACTTCAATCTTTTTCCCTGAAAGATACTCATTCATTTCAAAGAATTTAACATTCGCTTCATCAGATAGCTTTTTTAATAACGGCCGTACTGTGAAAAGCATGTAGTTTTTCGTTTGCTTCTCTACATCAGCCATTTCACCATGTATCAAAGCTGTTGGAATACCAATTGCCATAGCTACCTGATTTAAGAAACCATTTGTAACCTTATTGATTTCTTCCACACTGGGGCCATTCGCAACGCCATTGTATATTTCGTTATAATTAAAACCCTTTTGTTGTGGAACAATAGCAATATCCTTATTACCAAACGCCTGATACATATCATCAATAAACTTTTGTAATTTTGCTATATTCTCTTCCGTCTTGGCTCCTGTCATATCCATATCAACTGTTCCACGAACTTGATTTTTACGCTTTTGAGAGCTTAGTATTCTACCAAATAAGTCCCCGTAATCTGCAAATAAACCATCAATAAGCGGAGATAGTTTATCATTTCGATACTTTAAATGAATTACTTCACTTTGCCTAAAACTTCTCTTAAACGTATAATCTTTTACTATTACATCAGTAAAAGTATCCTCAAACACAGCATATTCATTATGTTGAAATCCATCTGCAATAAGTAAATCACCATCATCAGCCTGTATAACTAAACACTCATTATCATAAATAAGTTTGCGAATAAACCTTTCCCAAAAGGTACTTGCTGTCATATTCTTGTTTGGTCTAACGTTTAATCGGTAATAAAGTTCATTCTTCTCAAATGCTTTCCCCTGTCTTACTCTGAATTCGGATTGACTTATTGTTCTTCCCAAAAATGATACACATGTATCAATTGCCAATCGTTTCATATGAAGTCTGTTTGCTGTATCAGCAATTATGTCTAGATCCACCATAAATCCTAGTTCTTTATTTCTTTTAAATACTGAACCTAACCATCCAATGGTTATCACCCCCTTTATTAGAATTTAATATCGCCTATAACGAAATCAGTTACTTCTTGTATTTCATCAGCTCTATAAAGAGCGTGGACAAAACATTGGAATCCATCAGTTTTTCTACGAACTGGCTCTTTTTTCTCGTATATTTTGTTTCCATCGCCCTTGATGACAACCAAGACGTTTTGTGTATACCAACGCATTAGAGGGTTGTCATCAAAAACAATTTGACGATTGGCAAATGCCATTTCAATCCGTGGTGCTAATAAACCGTGGATTGCTTTAGGATTTCTAATAATCTCTACTTCAAATCCTGCATCTATTAATAATGGCTTTATAGCTTCTAATCGATAATTATCACCTATAATTTTTTTTAATCCATACATTTCGCGCATTTCTACAAACCAATTTACAATATGTGTTGGATTAATAGTCGGCTCGTCCACAACTGTTAAAAGTCCCTGTTCTTCCCAATCTTTTATTGGTCCAAATTTTTCCTTTTTATACTCATTTGCCTTTTTTGAGTATCCATAATAAATATCAACAAACTCTTTACGTACAAAAGAATGTGTTTTAAAAATGTATTCACCGTCTACTCTAAATAAAAGACCACAAGCTGCGAAATCTCTAATACTCGCAAAGTCTAAAGCCCCAATACATTCTCGACCGTATAAATCAGGAAATGGACGATTTGTAGCAACGATTTCTTCCCATTTTGCTACAGACCTTTCTAAGTTTGTAACAGGTAAGTTCATACGCTTTGTCATAAACTCTTCTCGATTACTTGGATCATCTTCTAAATCTTCATATTCTTCTTTTATCGTTTCAAGTAACCCTTCTGCATACTCACTTAACGGCTGCGATAACATAGGGTTTGCCATTTCCCAATTTTCTGGATCATCAACTTCGTTTTCATCATTTAATTTACAAATGAATGGGAAGATGGCATTAGGACGTGCTTCACCATTTAATACTTTCATTGCTTTTTCTTTTTGTTTATCTAAGAAGCCATCACGGACATATCCATCTGTACCAATGTAAAATTCTCGTGGGTTTTTCTTTTTCCCTAAACCGCTTATGTGAACTCGAACATCTTTATTGCTTTCATATTGATGTATTTCATCAAATACAACCGCACCATCACGCAAACCATCTTTTGTATCTCCGTTTGATGTTCTAAACTTCAATATACTTCCAGTAGCTTTAGAAACTGTTTGAGTTAGTGTGGTTTTAAATGCTCGTTGCAATATTTCATTTCGTTTAACGCATTTATGAACTTCATCAGGACTCGTTTTCGCCTGCTCTTCACTGTTTGCAACAACGGAAATGTTATACTCCGGAATACCATGCATTTCACTAATTAAAAAGTGAATGATGACTGATATTAATCCGTTTTTACCACCACCACGTCCAAGCATCCAGAGGAATTTACGATAAAATACGCGACCATTTTTCTTGTAAAATAAAAAGACGAATGCTATTAAGAATTTCTGAAAAGATTGTAATGGAAAGTACCACTTCTCACCAAAGCGGATACACTTCTCAATCATTTCATCATCAAAATATAAATCGTCTCTGTTCAAAATATATTTTTCTAGATATTCAATTAACAATTCTCTTTCTTTATTGAACTTTACTTTTCCACTTCGATAAAGCTCAATATATTCATCAATGTACTTTTGCCTAATCATGTTAGATCACTTTCACTATAACCCGCATTAGGAATGTTAGCCTTAACAACAAACTTTATATCTCTGCCTAACGCAATTAAAGAACTGTTAATTTTATTCCTCTCACCTATAAGAGGGTGGGCTTTAACAAAAACTTGAGAACCGTTTTTTACTGTTACGGACTCGCCTTCTTTATTAATAGTTTTATTTATTTTCCTAAATGCTTTGACCAGATCAATGTATCTTTCTACTTTTTCAACTTCGACTAAATCTGTAATATCTATACTATTCATGAGCTGTTCTTTTAACCTCACAATACTAACAGCCATCTACCCACCCCCCCCTTACGTGCGTAATTTTGAAAAAAACCTGACAGTTAACCCCCTCCTCCGGTGCCCCTTATACGAAAAATTGATGAAATATTTTAAGGGGGGGTATTTTTTCTGAATCATTTTTACCACATTTCATCGTGTTCCCATTTATTCTGTTTCTTTTTAAATGTTCTACCGTGTTCTTTGTTGTGGCAATTGACACAGACTGTTTCAAGATTATCTATGTTTAATGCGAGTTCTGGATGATGCTCAAGTTCTTTTATATGATGGACAACGAGTTGTATCTTCTTACGCTTTGCACTCTCACTGTATTCATTGGTATCTGTTTGAACACGTCCGTTACGTTTACACTCTTGGCATTCATAGTTGTCACGCTTCTTTACTTGTTCTCGTATGCTCTTCCACTCACCACCGTCATAGAACTTACGCTTCTGTTGTTTGGTTTTGTACTCATTCATTAGCCTTTACCTCAATCACTCCCGTATCAATTCTTTTCTCACGATGTTGAATATCAAGGCACTTTTCGCAGTAAAATGTAGCCGAAACATCTACCCCAAAATGTCTGGCATCAGAATAAAAAGTAGTGGTCTCACTTTCTAACAGTTGGTATTTATGCTCACACATTATCCTCGCTCCTTACCTAAAAATAAAAAGCACCCGAATGGATGCTTTTTTCATTGATTATTAATCTATACTTCAATTACGGTAAATGAAGTTTTATCCTTCTTCCAATCACCTAATGTTGTTACATTCATCTGCGCCAATATTATTAAGTAACTGGAAGAAGAGCAAAAGCCCTTCTCCGTTTACACAACGTGAATTGCAATTGAATGTGAAAACAAGAAACAACTGTTCATCCAATCTACAACCATCGCCACCGGTCATGACGATCCATTTTCAGTTATAAGGAATCTTGTGAGCAATGTTTTCCGCCACTACTCACAATACAAATATAACATGCTAATTCTAAAACAACCGGCACATTTACTGCCAAAAAGCGGTCACGACTCTGCCACTTATTTTAATTCGCTAATAACCTTTATCTTCCTAGACTACTTCAATACAACAGCCATAAAGAATCGATTGAAATTTATTTAGGTATTATGCTTGATCGGATTGTAGAACATGTAATGGAGGCGGAATAATCCAACCTTTTTTCTTATTCAGACGAAGTAATATAGCTCCAGCTTGTGCTTTTTTCATATGAAATTGACCAAACATCATTCCAACATCTTCTCGAAGAGATTGCCCCATAGCTTGACTACATGCTACTAAGCCAGCAGCAAGATCCATAGAAACTTTAGCTGCAATTTCTGCATCATTAATACGAGCACCAGGAGGAATCGTTTCAATAGATGCAACTGGTCTTTCTGGAGGTGCTGGTGGTAATGCAACACCATTCAATTTCAAGATATTTTTTAATTCTTCAACTTCTGATTGGATATCATTCTCTACAAGGTTCTCTAAAAATTTCTTTAAATCCTCGTCTCCTGTATGGTTAATAAGAACTTGATATCCAGCAATTGCGCCTTGTGCCGCTGCAAGATAACTCCAAATCCCAAAGACTTCTCCGTAGTGCATTGGTTCATTTTGTGGATTTCCACTTAAAATACCCATAAAAATATTCCTCCTTAAAGAAATTAGACTTTTAGCAACAATACTTACTATAGAAAAAATTTTCCCAATCATGTTCTTGATTAAAGAAAATAAGTTCTTATAACTCATAAGGAACACCTTACCCAAATATAGTAATTACCCCTCATAGAATGTACCGTTACCAAAAATTTATGCTTATAAAGAATAAATACATTTCAATTAACTTAATCCATTATTATTAAGTACTTTTGATAATAAAGATTAAAGATGTTTATCATAATTTCAATTCAAATGGTTTTATATATTTTCTACCGAATATTGTCTAAAGGAACTGGAGACATTACTAAATACGAAAGGAGGGAAAACCATGAAGAAAAAACTTTCATCTATTTTAGGTGCCCTATTACTAACTATTATGGTTTTTGGTACAAGCGTCCATGCTGAATACGATGGATATAATACGAATAGAGTTAACAATAATAATATTACAACTCGAGTTAATGACCATAACATGAATAGAGTTAATGACTATAACATGAATAGAGTTAATGACTATAACATGAATAGAGTTAATAATGATGTGAGAACTCGAAATGTAAATACGACAAATGATTTAAATGCTAATCGTCATAAAAATAATAATTGGGCTTGGCTTGGTTTATTGGGACTAGTAGGATTATTTGGTCTTAGAAAAAAAGACAAAGATCCAGAAACACGTTAATGTAGAACATTACGTTTAATTTTAAAAGATATTTATTTTTTAAAAATCAATATCAATTGTGATTTGAACCATAATTTTGCCGCTCGGGCAGGCTTATGGTTCTTTCGGTTTGTGGCGATCCTCCTATAACCTCAATGTTTTCCTATACTGTCCAAGACTGTTTCACCTATTGCTTGTTAAGAACAGGAGGTAATTTCTATGACTGTCAAAATATATGTAAACCACATCCACAGTAAAGAGTGCACCCTATGGAGAACTGTCCCCTTTGAGCCCCTCAATCCTTGAAGGGCTCCCACGCTAGTTAATCAAATCAAATAATCTCTTTGCTTCGCTAAATCCGTTTTGATTGACCAACATCCTTTTTTCCTATAACAGGGTTCTTGCTACTACACCAAGTACTCCTGTTAACAATCCGCTTATGATTAATCGTAAAATCCATGTAGTATTTGCACTAATTTTATCTAATTGTTTATTAATAGTTAAAACATCCTTTTCAGCTACTAGTATTCTTGTTTCTAAATTTTTCATATCATGTTGTATAGCTTTTAAATCTAGTTTCATTTGATTAAAATCTTTTTCTAGTTCCTCCAATTTTGTCATATAACATATTTCTCCTTTAAAATTTAATTTTAATACTTTATATATATATATGATAATTAAAGGATAGTGATACAAAGAGAGGTCCCAAATCTATTAGGGTTGCACCACCTGCCCATCAAGCTACATTAATAAAAAACACGGCAACTTTATGCTTTATATTAAAACTTCTGGCAAGTTTATGAGTAAAAAAAGATTTATGGCAATATTATGGTTCAAATTGTGGCGGACTTATGATTCAAATCACAACAATCACAAAAAAACGGATGCAATTAATCGGAAATAATGAATTTCTTAACTTAAAAGTAATAGAGCATTACATCTATTTGACGAACTACGCTCCTTTTTTATGCCTTTTCTTCACTTACCCATATCTTATATTCTGTGTAACTGAGTCAAATGCTACAGCCCTTGCTATTCATAGTTTTATAACACTTTCTCTTTTGAGTTACACAGTAAGAAAATTATGCGTAACTGTATAGATTAAAAAGAAAAAACAATGCTTAGATTTTAAATCTACTCATTGCTTTATCCATTGCATCTTGATTTACACCTATATAACGTAACGTGACCTTCTCTGACGAGTGATTGAATATCTCCATAAGTAATGCTATGTTTTTGGTTTGCATGTACATGTGATACCCATACGTCTTTCTCAAAGTATGCGTCCCTATCTCATCTAATCCAAACTCTGCTGCGGCTCCACTTAATATCTTGTATGCCATACTGCGGCCAATTGGACGATTCTTCCCCTGTCTACTTTTCAATAGGTACTCATCATCTTCTCTATTTTCATTGAACCATCGAAGCTCTCTCTTTAGTGCTGCTGTAATCTGTATACGCTTCTGCTTACCTGTCTTCATTTCACGCATTGAGATGTGACTACCTTTTAAATCTCCAACTTTTAGTTTTAAAATATCACTTATACGTAAACCTGTATTAATTCCCATTACAAACAAAATATAATTACGTTCACTCTTTTCCTTTAGATGTTCCTTAATTTGTTGTATTTGCTCTGGATCACGTATTGGTTGAACAAAATTCATTGATCATCCCCTCCTTAGTGCTCTTCTGTCTCATATACTTCTAATCTAAGAGCAAACGCTAATTTATAAAAAGCATTAGAGTTATTGCGTCTGTATGTACGTTCACTCATACCAATCTCGTTATAAACCATGTAATCAAAGACTTCTTCGTCTTCTAAATATCGTTTTACAATGATGTCTCTTTGATTCTTACTAAAGCGACTTAATGCCTTATCAATTTGAAAAGATAAGCGTTGCAATTTCACTTCTCTTTCACTCATTGCAATATTCGTTAAAGCAACATCTTCAGCTGGCTTGCCTACCATGTTTGTTGGGCCATGATATCTTACCTCGCAAGAAGCTGTGACTTTCATCTCATTTCTAATCATCCCAAATTGTCTATAAATACGAACATTTTCAAGAACCTCTTCTAAACGAACTTGTGTTGCTTTACAATCAATTTTAGGTAAGAAAGTTAATTGCGTCATATATAAAAACACTCCTTGTCTATTTTATTAATAAAAAAACAAAAAAGCGGACACCAAACTATAGAGCAATATGAATAATGCTCTTAATAGCTTGATGTCCGCCGGTTCTTCCAGTAGGACTATAAAAATTTTTCTATCTTTACTTATTATTTTCAATTACAGTATACAATGAATTCACAAACTTATCGAACTTCCCAGTTGTATTTACTCGATTTTCTCTTGACCAATCCCCATCTTTAAAGAAACTCTTTCTTAAAGCGGTTGTTAACTCTAATTGAACTCCTGCTTTCTTTTTATTATCATTAACTATATTTAAAGGTTCAACGCCACCAATATTTTTTGGTGCTTCCAAAGCATTAAACCCATCTTTTTTTAATTGGTTTATAACTTTTGTTTTTAATTCCTTCTCTAGTCCACCAACATAAACAATTTCTTCTTCTCCACTGTAACCATGAATGGAAAGTGTCATATTTGATTTCTTCGCCATGCTTCTAGCATCCACATCATCAAAATGAGTAGATGTAATATGTAAGTCCCTATTATTAGATGATTTTAATGCTTCAAAGATATAAGAAGAATAGTTTCCCTTTTCAGCTAATTTATCTGTTACTTCACTTGTCCCTACTTCAATTCCTCCACCATGAATAGCTAGTATAGCAATGTTAGGATTTCTTTCATTTACAAATGTTTTATAGTCTATATTAACTCTCTCGTTTTGTTGTAACTCATGGAAATTGGCATACTTATCTTGTGAACTATCAGCACTTACCACCATAGGTTCTGTGCCTAAAATCGAAAAAGGAATACTTGCCCCAATTCCTACTACCAACATAGAAGTTATCGTTATTGTTTTTAATGTTTTTTTATACATGTTTCATATCCCCTTTTACAATATTTTTACATACATAGATATTATACTTTGATTATTTTAGAATTACTTCCTTTATTACTAATTTTTCATTCTAAAAGGATTATTTTGTTAAGTTTTTTTATAAGCTATATATTCGAACGTTTAAACCAAAATGAACCTTTAGACACATACACCATATACTTATTTAAATACTTCCTAAGAAAGTAGGTGAAAGCTATGCCAGCTATTCTTGGAAACCTTGTCGTACAAACCAGTAACGGTTCTTTCAATTTAGGTGATTTTTATAACGTTTCTCCAAAAGAAAATACAAAATCTTATAATGGTTCAGGTTCATCGAATAATGCTTTTATTACCAATAACTTTAGCGGTGTTAGTGCAACAAACACATTCGATGCTGATGTTGCAGATCAAGATCAAATAGTATCAAACTAAAATTATTCACTCCACTCTCTCTCCTGAATAAAACTCAATATCCCGTCCATACTATAGATAACCCATCTTTAATGTACTGTAACCATTTAGATTTTCTTTAAGACTGAGCAGTTAGCTTTTGCTAGCTGCTCTTTTTACTTAACTGTCACCCATTAGATAAACGTTCATATATTATTTTGTGCCATCCTTTCTAGTAGGTAAGCTCGTCATTTTATTTCCGAATAACCTTCATAGAAGAGCACTGTTCGAAGGTGCTCTTTTTATTTTTTACATATCTGAATATTCCCTAATATTAAACACATACTATACATGGGCGATAAGTCAGCACTCATTAAAATTCCCTTCTCCTTGATTGCTCTTCCTTTGGAGCCGAGCAGTTAGCTTTTGCTAGCTGCTCTTTTGTTTGAAATTAAAATAGCGATTTCGTTCAAATACTTCACGCCCCATGAAAAAATTACATATGGTATCACGTACTCTTTTATATTAAGAGTTTTGGTCCGAAGAGCACTTATGTTTAGTGCTCTTTTTGGTATGGAATGCGAAATAGAGTCTTACTCTTAAGGCCTGTTTTGATTTTCATAGGTTTTTTCCTTACACCTGTGTGTCGGTTTACTCATAAGTTGTTATAGTATAAATTCGTTAGTTCATTTATAAGTGAGGTGTAAAAATGAGTAAATTTAAAAAGAATTGTCACATACCCTTTCCATGTGCCTTTCCTTTGCCTCAAATAGGGCCTACTGGAATAACTGGAGCGACAGGATCTTCAGGATCTTCAGGACCTACGGGACCGACCGGAATAACTGGAGCGACAGGACCTTCTGGTGGACCTCCAGGACCTACGGGACCGACCGGAATAACTGGAGCGACAGGACCTTCCGGTGGACCTCCAGGACCTACGGGACCGACCGGAATAACTGGAGCGACAGGACCTTCTGGYGGACCTCCAGGACCTACGGGACCGACCGGAATAACTGGAGCGACAGGACCTTCTGGGCCAACCGGGCCTTCTGGGCTTACAACATCTGGTTTATCTCAGTATGCTTATGTTTTCAATACAGCAGCTCAAGTTATTGCCTTAGAAGCACCTATTCTTTTCAATTCACACGGCACAATCACATCCGGTTTTACTCATACTCTTGGAACTTCTCAGATGACAGTTATTAATGCTGGAGATTATAAAATTTCTTTTTCTGTATCAGGAGTTGAGCCTAATCAATTTGCACTCTTTTTAAACGGGGCTCCCGTTACCAACTCCGTTTATGGATCAGGTGCAGGAACTCAACAAAACAATGGGCAAACAGTTCTCACTTTAGCCGCAGATGATATTCTTACCCTTAATAATCATACTTCCGCTGCTGCAGTTACTTTGCAGACCTTAGCAGGTGGAACACAAACAAATATAAATGCTTCGATTGTAATTGAAAAATTAGATTAATTATTACTTGAAGCTCTGGCAGTCAATAATCTAGAGGGATTTCTTTTTTTCAACAAGTAGTTAGCATTAGTGATTCATTGTCACATTACGATGAAATGGTCACATATTATTTCGAACCAAGAAACCCTAATCTACTTTTCAACATTTCACTTTTCTCCTAAAGAGCACCGTAAGCAAGTGCTCTTTTTTAGTTTCCCTTATTCTACAAAATGAAGTTTTTATTTAAATTTTTATCAACAATTAACACATAGAAAACACACTCCATTTTTGGTAATATATAGTTAATCCTTGAATGCTTAGTTTTTAAAAGGACCCACCCCCTCACTGTGGGTCCTTTTAAATGTTTTCTACTAAAATAGCGTTTTTATAAAAAAGATTTCACATTTAAACCGGACAAGCATATGTTATTGTATGGAAGCTTTCCATTCATAGCATTCTACCTTTCTTATTTGAGATAAAATAACGATTTTGTTCACTTTTATAGCTTGCTATTCCTCATAGTTGTGTTTTTCTTCTAGGACTTTTATAAAGTTAAAGTGTCCATCGAGATAACAATCATTGATATAACCCCCAAAATATATTTCATTAACTTCGCTTAAAGTAAAATATTCATTTTTTCATTCACCCAAGTTCATAACATATTCTTTTCCTCTGGTAAAATAATGATTAGGTACCCCATGCGCATTTTATCCACTGGAAATAATACCTTTTACGTACTTAACTATTAGAAACTTCATTTCTGCTACTTCTGCAATAGCAATTTTGTTCACTTTTTCGATACATTTATGAAACATTCATATGTTATCTTCAGTACGTTCTATTCTTTTTATAAAACCGTGTGAGATATACCAAAACAAGAAGCCCTAGAGCCCTAACTCTAGGGCTTCTTGTTTTTAAATAAGGATTTTGTTTAGTTTTCTCTAAATAAATTAACTGCAGCTTACAAACAGCGATACCGAACTCTTCCTCGATGCATTCAACTGTAGTTTTAAAATACAATTTAATCCAAATAATTCATAAATAGTGATAGTATTAAATATAAATAATACGGAGGTGTTTTTATTTGGAAAAAGCGGTAAAAAAAGATTTAATTAAAGTTATATCCATAACTGTTATAGGCTTCATTCTTGTATTATTAGTTCCATTTCTTTTTCAATATTTACCAGATTTTTAAAGTCATTGAAAAATGACTTTTTTATTTGTTGCGATAGGTAAGACTTTGAAGTTATCTCCATCTTTTCCCCCGCTTAGCACTGTACGTGCGACTTTCATCGCATACAGCGCCCCATCTTATTCTTCTATACTAAAGCAACTAGATTACAAACAATTTTGTACTCACCAACGTATTAATTCCCCTTTCTTACGAAAGGTCACATCATCTTACTCGATCCTGTGAGTTACATCTAATTGATTTAGTTTTCAAAGAACAAGACTAGGGACTATCCCTCCACATTTATTACATGCTTCGTCGGTACTGTGTCCCCACCTTCACAAGAATAAAGTAATTTTGGTTCGTTAGAACCTTATATACACCTGTCTGTTAGTAGACGTTGGTGACAGTTTCTTGCTTACCACGTTCCGATTGACTTAGCTATACATATATCCTTAGGTGCTTACTGTAAACCTGTTATCTTTACATCATCATCGTTAGATGTTCCGAATTTCATATCATTTACTCTTACTTTTCGGTAGATAACGTCGTCATTAACGACATACACATTTCTAATGTATTAATAGTTTAGACCCGTACATTCGCAAGTTCGTCAGTCCTTCTTTGGACATTCTCACCATAGATATTTTGTAGCATCCCGACCTATCCATTACCATATGATTTCTCACTTAGGTTTTGTTCAGCCGACTTCACCTAGCTTCATACAATTTGTGACTACTATCACGCCTTGCATGTAGGAGTATCAGACAAGTAGTTTCAGCTCAACCTGACGGCTTTCATTCCTACTTTCAGTCAATCAGTTGTTGTTATCAAATTGATAACCCTCCTATTTCGTGTTTACACACTTATAAGGAAACGTGTCGCGCAAATAACTATTTTGTTAAATTTCATAAATACAATCGCTTGTCCGTTTCACTCTCCTCAACTCTCGCATTTACTATTAGTAATACGAATTTTCAGAGGTGATATATAATGGATGAGTTTTTATCTTCTGCTGCACTAAATCCAGATGCAATTGGCCCCACACTTCCACCTGTTCTACCTTTTCAATCCCCAACTGGTCCCACTGGTTCAACAGGAGCTACTGGTGCTACAGGATCAACTGGACCAACCGGACCAACTGGACCAACTGGATTAACTGGACCAACCGGACCAACTGGATTAACTGGACCAACTGGACCAACTGGACCAACTGGACCAACTGGACCAACTGGACCAACCGGACCAACTGGACCAACCGGACCAACTGGATTAACTGGACCAACCGGATTTAATCTTCCCGCTGGATCTGCATCTATTTCCTTAACTTCTAACGACACCACAGCATGTGTATCCACCCAAGGAAATAATACTTTATTTTTTTCGGGTCAAGTATTAGTAAATGGTATCCCTGCTGCAGGGGTAGTAGTCAGCTTTTCATTTAGTAATCCTTCTCTTGCTTTCATGGTCCCTCTTGCTACCATCACCAATGCTTCAGGTAACTTTACTGCTGTATTTCTAGCGGCAAATGGACCTGGAACAGTAATCGTTACTGCTTCCCCCCTTGATTCTCCTGGAACAATGGCTAGCGTCACTATTACCATTGTGAATTGTCCGTAATGGCTTTATTTTTATGGAATAAGCAATCTCTGATAAGATGGGCACTGTAAATCAGTGCTCTATTTTATTACTGGGATATTCCTTTCAAATGAAATCTTTAATTTAAACTTTCTTAATAAAATTCAAATTTTATTAAAGTAACTGTGTTTTTCGTTCTTCCATACGAATTACTTTTCCACTTTGATATACAAATGATTGTTCACCAAATCCACCTTGAGGTGGTTCTATTATTTGGACTTGACCATTTTTAACAACATAAATTCCGTTTATTTTCAGATCTATTTCAGCTGTCATTTCCACAAGATTTTCTTTTCTGATTCCCACCACTATCACTCCCATATGTTATAATTACTTTGTCGAAGTAAGTTGAGAGTGATCTCAGCTTTTTTTATTTGTCTATAGATATTGCACAACATTTTCTGGAACAAATGATTGTTCAAGAGATAAATGAAGCCGTATTGGAATCGGCTCTTTGCTATCCCTTGCTCGCTTACATATCTCTTCAGCTTCTTCCCATACAAATTGTTTATCCTCCACTCCCTTATAACGCCAAATTCCAATTGTGTAATCTTCAAATAACTCATAACGCTCATCAGGTGCTGTCGTTGGTTTTAATTCATCAATCGCTTTGGCTTGACGTGGTATTTGCACAACTACATCTGCATACCGTAATTTTGAATTCAAACGTTGAATATGAGCTTTCTTAGAATCAAATGATACAACTGATTCCACGTCAAAAATTGTTAATTGCTTTAGCATTGTTTTTCCCCTCCAATACTTGCAAGCTTGCAACTAAGATTCCTTCAAGCTGCGTTAACGTTAGCTGATCTAATGTTTGTCCGTTAATTTCAGCTAACCCTAATCCCAATAATTTACGAATGATTATTAGTTTTCTACGCTCTACTTCCTGACGTAACAACATGATTAAGCCTCCTGTTGGTGATTGAACTTCCGCTCTAAATTTACAAACTTACTAAATTCTTTAATGAATGCTAATTCAACAACACCAACTGGACCATTTCTCTGTTTCGCTAAAATGATTTCCGTTATGTTTTTATTTTCTGTTTCACGGTCGTAATAATCTTCGCGATATAAGAATGCGATCAAGTCCGCATCTTGCTCAATTTGACCATTCTCACGTAAATCTGATAGTAATGGGCGTTTATCCTGTCTGCTTTCAACAGCTCGGCTTAATTGTGATAATGCAACCACGCATACATTTAGCTCTCTTGCCATAAGTTTCAACTTGCGACTAATCTCCCCAATCTCCTGCATGCGGTTTCCTCTATGCTTCGGATCACCTACAATAAGCTGCAAGTAATCAATTGCGACTAGCACCTTTTTATCAGGATACTTACGCTTTAATTTCCTAGTCTTTGCGTAAATCTCTTGCATCGTTACATTTGCTTTATCGTATATTTCTAGTGGTAAATCATTTATCAAGCCCATAGCCTGACTAATCTTTTCCCAATCCTTTAAATTACATAGCTTTTTAGGGTTCTTTAATTTCGTAGCATCTATATTTCCAGTACTTGAGATCATACGCTTAAGTAACTGTTCTTCTCCCATCTCTAGCGAAAAGACCCCTGTTGCTGCATGAGCACTCGCTGCATGAAAAGCAACGTTTAATACAAAAGCTGTTTTCCCCATCGAAGGACGGGCACCGACAATAATCAAATCTCCTTCTTGCAATCCCGCGGTCATTCTATTTAAGTCGTCATAACCAGTTGGTATGCCGGTTAAATCTCCTACATCAATTTGCATGTTCTTATACAGATCAACTAGGGTTTCCTTTAAATTAAATTCATCTGAATAACCTGTTTCTTCAATGGCACTTAGCTCATCAATCGAAGTACTAATTGCGCTCATATCCCTTTCTTGCTGAAGACGATTATATAAATTACCAGCAACCTCCTGAGCATGTCTCATCTTCCACGCCTCAATTACTAAACCTTCGTGATACGAAAAGTTTTTTGTTGTGGTAACAACTTCTGTCAAGTTTACAAAGAATCCAATTCCGCCAATTTGATTCATAAAGCTTTCATCGAATTTTCCCATGAGAGCGACAAGATCTATTGGGACCTCAGCATCCTCTAACTCTCTCATCGCTTTAAAAATCACTTGATGTGTTGGTAAAGAAAACTGTTTTGCCTTTAGCTGGCAATCCTTAATCAAATCACCTTCTTGAATAATGCTGCCTAAAACACTTTGTTCAGCTTCTGCATTCCGAATTATTTCGTTACTCATTGCATCATCCATCCATTCTGTTGATTAAGTGCTGCCAGTTCTTCATCCGTTGGAATGTTTTGCTCCCATGTTTCTTGCTGCTGTATTACGTTCTTAGTAGATTCTGATAAGCCTTTTTGTTGATAAGGAGCTTGTGTCGGTTTTTGCGCCTTTGCTAATCGTTGAGTACGAAATGCTTTATCAGCCACCTCCACATCTGCTATCGTTTTAAAACCTTTAAGATGCCAATCTCGTAAAATCGTATTTACGTAAGACATGTTTCTCGTATTTTTCTCTAAAGCAATCTCCATAGCTTTTACAACTAGCTCTGCATTTAAATCATCTATCCAAGCGTGAATACCATCTGCGATAAAAGGTGTAATGAATCCGAAGTTCTGCTCGTAAAAAGAAATTGGATTAACCTCAACAACTTCTTCCGCGCCTGCGCGTTCTTGTTGTTGTTCTTTTTCTTTTTCTTCTTCTTTTTCTTTTTCTTCTTCCTTGCTAGGGTCTTGGAAGCCCCTTATAAGCCCCTCCAAACGTGCTGATAAATACTCCTTAATTCTTGGAATCTTAAAGTCTTGTTGCACTTCTAATTCCAAGCAAGTTTCATAGAAATCAACCAGAAAATCCTGGTCCTTCACAGATTGAATTTCTTTTAATACACACTTTTCAATGTTCACATTTTTAATCGGATTGAATTTTAACCAGTTGATTAAGAACAACTCTTTTGTTTTTTGGTTGTAATTAATTTTCCCGTACTCTGCAAAGCGTTCTAATAACTTCATAACAGTTTCGCGGTTGTACCCTGTATCAGTTTCAATGATACGAAGTGGAAGCTCATAGATTCCTGATTGAGACGTCTTGCTGTTTGTCATCAAATATAAGTAGAAATACTTTTCCTCCGGTGTAAGATCTAAAACAAATGAATCCTGCCAAAATGAAACATGTACTGGTCTATAAACTGCCATATTATTCATCCTCCCGTTTACATATCGCAAATCCGTCCTCTACACGTAATAAGCGATAATTCTTGTATCCTGTTTTGAGATATTGGTTTACTAAGTAAATTAGGTGTTGCTCTGAGGTCACTCGCTGAAATATCTTAGGGTTAAGCAACACTCTATGTAATGATTTGTATAAAAGCATGCAGCACACTCCGTTGTTATACGAATGCTAATTTGATATAATTAATTCAAATATTTTTTCCAAAGCTATTTATCTATCACTCTGCCAAGTGGTAGATTTTTTATTTTCTACGTGTTACTAAAGAGGCATTAACTCCTCTTGCTCTTAAATCTTTAATCACTACACGATAACTCATCGATGCCTCATGTTCTTCTTTTGTATCACGAAGCATTTTAAATTCTTTCATACATCGTTCCAGTTCTTCTTCCCAATGATTTGATTCTTCAGCTGATTTTGCATAAAACATGTTATGAATACATGCAACCATACAGTTATGAAGTTTATTCGCAAATGAAAAGTCTCCTGGGAGAACTAGATCATGAAGACGATCGTATTTATGTGTCATGAATTACATCTCCTTTCTATTTGAGTTGATGCTGTACGCATCGTTACAACCAGAAAGGTGCATTGTAGGGGATGGAGGAACAATCCTTTTCTGGTTGTAACGACAAGCACAGTAGCTTGTCCAAATAATGAATAAAATGTTATAATTGCTTTGTAGAATTTATTGCTAGCTACTGTTGTCTAGGCGGTAGCTTTTTCTTTTGCCCATTTATGTTTTAAAATGAATGATGCTTCGATAATTTTGATTCGAATCCCCACTAACTTCTTCTCTTGCTTTAACTCAACTGATTTTGAATCCTCACCAAGTATTTTCGCTATTTTAATTTCACCAGTTAGTTTTGCATCATAGCGAATTAGTTCCTTGTATTCTCTTAAACTTGGTTTCTTATAATCTACTGTCATTTTTCTTCCTCCTTTACAGCACCTTTGTTAAAGCCATTAAGCTATCTACCGATTGAACAATAACGTTTTCCGCCAGAGCCTTTTGCAACCAGCTTCTTTGTATTTGTTCCATAATGCCAAAATGAACTTGCTCAAGAGCTTGTACTACACATTGAGTAGCTTGGATTGTATCGAAGATTTCTTTTGCATGAACTGCGTATTCATGTTTCTTTTTTTCATCAAGCTTCCATGACCTTGTTGCAACTTGTAAGTTCATGATTTCCTTCGCTGCTATAATCCCCTCTTCAGCCTGTTTAATGTAGTTCATCAATTGTAAATTCACATCTTGAGTTAAGCGTGGATCTGTAGGCGGTAACCCCACACCATAAATATGTTTAATTGCTTGTTGATTTAACTTTGCTCCTGTTGCATGACACCAATCCATCGCAAGTTCAAATTCTGGTTTAGAAAGTCCAGATTCAATACGAGTTAAGCGTTCATGCGTAATACCAAGGTACTTAGATAGTCCTTTCTTCGTTTTCAGCTGAACATTATCACAACATTCTCTAGCATTCTGTAATAATTCCCCTATTGCTGAATTGCAGTATATGCTTGTTCCCATATCTGTTCGCCTCCATATTTAGTTTTCAAATGGTTACAATGAATTTAGTACATACATAACTTGTCTATCATTCATGTAAAAAGAGAGGAACTATTCCTCAATGTTTTCTTTTACTTGTATTTCTTTGATGATGGCCCAACCAGCCTTATAATATGCTTGACGGATTTTATCAATATCCTTTTGTGATTTTGGCTCAGGAGCCACAACATGGACTTTCGTTTTTCCAAATTCATAAGTCGCTGCATATTCTTCTTGTTGGCTCATGGTGTCACCTCTTGAAGTGCTTTTTATATGTTTATGCGACGAATCTGTTGGTACTGCCATGTTAGTTGATGGCATTTTCTCACCTACTTTCTAATTATAAAGTATAAGATTCTTGTACATTTATACATCAAATTAAATCCTTTACATCACTACCAAGAATAGTGGCTAGTCTAATAGCCTTTTCAAGATTTGGATTACTATAACCATTTTCCCAATTACTTATTGTAGATTTTGTAACTTGCATTCTTTTTGCAAGATCTTGCTGCGTTAACTTACTTTTTTTCCTAGCTCTAATTAATTTGATATTTTTGTTCACTTTCTCGCTCCTTGTATAAGTATTTTGTACTTTTATTATAAGTATAAGATTCTTGTACGTCAATAAAAATGTACAATTATCTTGTACAAAGTTTTACAATCCATCTATATAAGGTACAATATCTTTGTACTTTTTATTAACGGGAGGTGCTAAAAATGTTGAGACAAAGACTAAAAGAGATGCGTAAAACGCGTAAACTCACTCAGCAAGAATTAGCCAATAAAGTAAATACCACTAAAGGCACCATTAGTAACTATGAGAATGGTCATAGCACTCCCTCAAACGAAATGCTAAAAGATTTAGCGAATGTTTTAGGAGTAACAACAGATTATTTATTAGGAAGAGAAGATGCATCAAGAGTATCTAATGCGCTTCCTGATTTAAACAAAAAAGATACTCGCGATATCGCTCGTGACTTAGAAAAGACTTTAAAAGACTTAGAAAATAGCGAAGATGCTTTAATGTTTGATGGAGAACCAATAGACGAACACACAAAAGAAATGATTCGTATTTCTCTAGAAAACTCTATGCGCATGGCAAAACAATTAGCAAAACAAAAATTCACTCCAAACAAGTATAAAAAAGATTGAACGGAGCGAGAAATGAAAATTAAAGACTACGTACTGAAAATCGTAAAAAAACACGGCACAACAAACCCCTTTGAAATTGCTAAACGAAAAGATATTATAGTGTTGTTTGAAGACCTTGGGAATACTCTTGGCTTTTACAACACTTATAAACGCTTTAAATTCATTCATATTAATAATAGAATTGACGAAACCATACAACGATTTGTTTGTGCACATGAATTAGGGCATGCTGTACTTCACCCTAAAGCAAACACCCCCTTCTTACGTAACCAAACATTTTTTTCGGTGGATCGCTTAGAAATTGAAGCAAATACATTTGCTGTAGAGTTATTACTTACCGATGAAATGATTTGTGCTTATGAAGATACTCGTTTATCTATTCAAGAAGTTTCGGAAATTCATGGGGTCCCTGGAGGATTTGCACTATTAAAAACATATAAATAAAGTCAATAGTTAAAGGGGGATATTTTACTTTGTCAGACATTATGAAATTTATTACAGTACTTGTACCTTTGCTTACTTTAATTCTAATGGCGTTCTTTAAATTTATACACCGTACCGAAGTTGAACATTTATTTGAAACAAAAATTGATCAATTAAAGCTAAATTTTAGTAATAATGTTATTCAATTCACAATCCTAGTAACAGTATTTTTTTTAGCTCCTACCATAGCTTTTTACTTAACTGGTGGATTAGACATAATAAAAATAGATGGTAACAAAGAGGAAGTTCACAACCTCATAGCTAACATCATAGATTTAGATATTCTTTTATTTTATCTATTCTTAATTACTACTCTTATTTTTCTTATGAAATGGTCTCATAAAACTACTATTCTTAAATCATTAACAATATTGACTTTGCTTAGTTCATCAATATTTTACGGTCTTGGTACTTCAATGATTATACAAAACAAAGCTTGGAGCTTTTTACCCGTCATTATTATTTTTCCACTATTAGTTACTTTTCTAGCAACCCATGTTTTTTATAAAACTACACCAAAAAAAACCAATCAAGTTTTATGTAGAATCGTTACCGAAAAATATATAAAAGAATTAGACTTAATTCATTCATATATGCTAAATGACGGTAGAGCATTATTATATGATAAATATCGTTCTAAAGATAAAGTCTTTTATGTTTGTGACTACTCTTCAAAAGTATATTTAGAATTTATAAAAGAACAACCCGATGAAGACGATATTTAATAAAAGTACAACTACATTTATTAAAAGGGGAAATGATACTATGAAGGAATTAATATATTTAGACAAAGATTTTTTACATTCATTTATTGCACAAACAAATGACGGGCTTATTACATCAAAAAGTACCGAGCTACAAGAACAAAGAACAGAAACGCATCAAGAAAGTAAAGGTGCACAAGCAAGAGGATATTTTGAAGTTCAAGGGGATACTGGAAAATTTGACATTCCATTTGTTATTAAATCGCCATCCGCTAAAGCTACATTACGCCTAGCTCCAGGTGAAAATCATTCTGAATCTTTTACAATTGCTGATTTAGAAGCTGGAAAAGAAATCATTTCTACCCAATTACATGATAATGCATTAAATGATTTTGAAAAATATTTTGAAGAAAAGGGCTTAATCGAAGTAATAGAAAATTCTTTCTCGACTCCTACTTTATCGCCAGGTACATATATCAAAACAACTTCAAGCTTTACAGCAATGAATTTTGAAGTTATCGAAAAAATAGTAGGAGAAAAATTTCTTGAAATTTCACAATTAAACTTTAAAGAACAAAAAGATAAAAGTATACAAGAAATAGAAAATGAACGTAATATGAAACCTGCTCAAAAGAAAGCCGCCATTAAATTAATAAATGAACAATTCGAAAAAATCCAAGAAGCACAATCATCGCCAATTAGACAAATCAAACTCATGCTAGAGTATATTAATCAAACTGTGCCAGCTAGCGCATTTTTGAAAATGGGCAAAATCTTTATTCCATTAAAACAAAATTTTCTACGCGAAAGCATTGACGAGTTAACTTTTAAGTATGGACAAAATAATCCATCAGTTAAAGCAACCCTAATCGGAAAGATTACTAGAAAAATTTCTTATGATGAGGCCAAGATACCTGATTTTTCAAATATAACGTCACAAAACCCTCATAGCGTCTTTAATTCAATTTTAGGGTTACCTCTCGGTGTATTAGGTACATTTGATATACTTACAGCTGAGGATATAGTAGTATCACCTGTTGCTATTTATTTTGAATAAGCCTTCGTTTTTTTGATTTTTCATCCATTCTTTTTTTAGATTCACCGATACTATTGGAGATACGCTCATGATTTTTTCGAAATTCATGCATACTGTCCAAGATATGATTTGTTTCATTGGCCAGTAATTTTTGGAGCTTTTTAGACAACATAAAATCACACTCCTTTTATACCATAGTATTAACAAACAAATTAATTGTAAACTATTTTCTTATTACAATTAATACTATTCTAAAAGCCCACTTTATGAGGGCTTTTATTTTAATTATTTCTTTATCTTCACTCTATTTTATATAATGACTATTACGAAGGAGGTTCCCACTATGAAAACTGCAATCTACTTAAGAAAATCCCGCGCTGATCTTGAAGCCGAAGCGCGTGGCGAAGGTGAAACTTTAGCGAAGCATCGCACTACCCTGCTGAAAATTGCCAAGGAAATGAATTTAAATGTTCTAGCCGTCCGTGAGGAAATCGTTTCTGGTGAGAGCTTAGTGAAACGTCCTGAGATGTTAGCGCTGCTTGAGGAAATTGACGATAACAAATATGATGTTGTTCTTTGTATGGATATGGACCGTTTAGGTCGTGGTGGTATGAAAGAGCAAGGAATCATTTTAGAGACGTTTAAACGCTCGAATACGAAGATTATGACACCTAGGAAGACTTATGACCTTAATGATGAGTGGGACGAAGAATACAGCGAATTTGAAGCGTTTATGGCCCGTAAGGAATTAAAGATTATTACTCGCCGTATGCAACGAGGACGTATAGCAAGTGTAGAAGCTGGTAATTACCTTGGTACACATGCACCATACGGATATGATATCCATCGTTTAAATAAGCGAGAGCGCACGTTAACGATTAATTTAGAGGAAGCTTCTGTTGTAAGAATGATATTTGATTTGTATGCAAATGAGGATATGGGTGCGAATGCAATTAGGAACAAGTTAAATGATCTTGGCTACAAAAGTAAGTTAGGAAACGAATGGAACCCTTATAGCATCTTGGATATATTAAAAAACAATGTGTACATTGGAAAAGTAACGTGGCAAAAACGAAAAGAAGTGAAACGTCCTGACGCTGTAAAGCGTAGTTGTGCAAGGCAAGATAAATCAGATTGGATTATTGCTGATGGAAAACATGAGCCTATCATACCCGAAAGTTTGTTTGAACAAGTGCAAGATAAATTAAATTCAAGGTATCACGTTCCTTACAATACAAACGGAATCAAAAATCCACTGGCTGGTATTATTAAATGCGGTAAATGTGGTTACAGCATGGTCCAACGTTATCCGAAAAATAGAAAAGAAGCTATGGATTGTAAACACCGTGGCTGCGAAAACAAATCAAGCTATACAGAGTTAATTGAAAAACGATTACTCGAGGCTTTAAAAGAATGGTATATCAATTATAAAGCTGATTTTGAAAAACATAAGCAAGATGACAAATTGAAAGAAACGCAAGTTATTCAAATGAATGAAGTTGCATTACGAAAGCTTGAAAAAGAATTGGTGGATGTCCAAAAACAAAAAAATAATTTGCATGATTTATTAGAGCGTGGCGTTTATACTGTCGATATGTTTTTAGAACGTTCGAATGTAGTTTCTGATCGCATTAATGAGATTACCGAAACAATGGAAAACTTAAAGAAAGAGATTAAAACAGAAATTAGAAAAGAGAAAGTGAAGAAAGATACAATTCCTCAAGTGGAGCATGTTCTTGATCTGTACTTCAAAACAGATGATCCCAAAAAGAAAAACAGCCTCCTAAAGTCGGTTTTAGAAAAGGCTGTTTATAAGAAAGAAAAGTGGCAAAGACTCGATGATTTCGAACTTGTGCTTTACCCTAAGCTCCCTCAAGATGGCGACATATAAGCGTTTATGCTTTGTCGTCACCTTGTTGGTGTAATTAGGTTTACTCCATTAAGCCCCAACGCATCATTCGTCGAAACAGCTAACACAACAGGCTTTCCATTTCTAAGCGTCGCTTTTGCTGCCATTAATACTGGAGAGTCTGTCATTGCATTTGCAAATTTACTCATCGAATTCCCTGTTAGTGGTGCAATCACCATGCAATCTAGTGGAATTTTCGGTCCTAGTGGCTCTGCGCCAACGATTGAATTAATTGCCTTAAAACCGGTTATTTCTTCGATCTTTTTAATCCATTCTTCCCCTTCGCCAAATCTAGTATTTGTTGATTGGACAGTATAAGAAACAACGGGACGTACTTCTGCACCTTCTGCAATTAACTTCTCTAAATGTGGCATAACTTCTTCATACGTACAATGTGACCCTGTAAATCCGAAACCAATTCGTTTTCCCTTCAAACTCATTTCTCATCATCCTCCTTTGCGATTGCATCTGCTATTAATAACTGAGAAAGAACATTCGCTAATATTTGTCCTGCTGTTTTCGGTGCAACAATCCCAGGAAGACCAGGTGCTAATAGTGCCTTCACTCCACGCTTCTCCGCATAGCGAAAGTCCGTGCCACCTGGCTTAGAAGCTAAATCAATAACTAGCGTATGAGCTGGCATTTTTGAAAGAACATTCGCTGTCACAACGAGATGCGGAATTGTATTAATAACAATATCGATATTACCTACTTCTTTCTCTATGTCTTGCATATGAAAAGGAGAAAACATCATTTCTGTAATACGAGCAATATGTTCCGAACGTCTCGCTCCAACTTTGACATGTGCTCCTAATGATTGAAAGGCTCTTGCAACACTCATACCAGTTCTACCAAACCCTAAAACCATTACATTCGATCCATGAATTGTGTAATCAGTATGTTGAATAACCATCATTAGTGTACCTTCTACGGTCGGAATAGAGTTATAGATTGCAACATCATCACGATCAAATAATTTTACAAGTTTGCGATTTGTAGTAGCTACGAGATTTTCCAAGTAAGGTGTACCAATACCTGAATATATAGTGAAGTTTTCTGGCGTCTTTTCAATTTGTTCTTTCGTTATGGAAACTTTCTCATTTGAAAAAATAGTATCTACTTCTCCTCTGGCATTCGTCCCTGCAACCGGCAAAATAATTGCATCTAAAGAAGTGAAATTTAAATCTTGTATACTTTCCTTTGCTGCCCCTGTGAAGCCATGATCTAACTGTTCAAACCCTATTAATGAAAGTTTCGCGTCCAGTTCGACTAGCTTGCGAATTACTTCTAGCTGCCGTGCATCTCCTCCTATGACAGCAATATGCATCTCAGTCAACATTCCCTAATTCACCTTCTTTTTCTTTCATTTATAAGAAAAATGCCTACTTTTTCTTTTTCCTCCACATCATATGTAATGTACGAGTTTGAGGTGATTGAAAAACAAAAAGCACACGTGATTTATCTTCTTTATATAAAGATAAAAAAAAGACAACCAAAATGGTCATCTTTCACTATGATCTTGAATGGTTCGTAAGATCGCAAAGTATCATATCATTTCCAACCTTCTTTATTTTGCTCCATTCTACTCTCACTTCTTGCTGTTCTCTTTTAAAACCTCCCCATTTCCCAGCAGGTATAATAAGCGCTTGTATTTTTCCATCTCTCTCATCAATTTCTAAATCTGCATGACCTAAAACTCCCATTTTTTCTGCTCTTTCTAAATCCACAATCTCTTTGCCACTTAATTCACTTAAACGCATTAAATCTCCCCCTATCCTACTTTTTATGAAGGTTATCCTATAATAAGTACCTATTCTGCATATATAAAAAAAATAACCGTATCTCATATAAAAGAGATACGGTTATTTCCGAAAGCGAATGAATTACAAGATCGATTAAAGTTTCATTCCTTTTGGCAGTTTTCCATCTGGACCAATAAGTGCCGCAGAGAATTCATCGGTAAACATATTGCGAATTAACTCGTCTACATTTTGCTTTGTTACAGTGTTTACACTTTCAATAATCTCATCAAGAGAACGATGTTTACGAAGAAGCAATTCGTTTTTACCATTACGGCTCATACGACTATTCGTACTTTCTAAACTTAACATTAAGTTTCCTTTTAATTGTTCTTTACTGTTAACAAGCTCTTTTTCTGTAATACCTGTATTTTTCAACGTATTTAACGTTTCTTGCATTGTTTCATACAGTGTATCTAATTGTTTACTACCTGTTCCACCGTAAAGTGTTAACATTCCTGTATCTTCATAAGAAGAGTGATAAGAGAACACTGAGTACGCCAATCCACGTTGCTCACGTACTTCTTGGAATAAACGGCTACTCATACTACCGCCTAAAACATTATTTAATACAATTAAGTTATAAATATCTTCGTGTCCCATTTGCAAGCCTTTATATCCTAAACATAAATGAGCTTGTTCTGTTTCCTTCTTACGTGCTACTTTATTGAAATGGAAAATTGGGCTATGTACTTGTTCACGATTTGTTGTCCCTTCGTAACTACCGAAATATTGCTCTACAGTTTGTAAAAATGCTTCATCAATATTCCCTGCAATTGATACAACAACATTTTCAGGTGTGTAATGATCTTTCATATATTGACGTAACGTATCACCTGTAAATGTTTCAAGCGTTTCTTCTGTTCCTAAAATAGGATATCCAAGCGGATGCGTTTCATATGTTGCTTTCGTTAACATATCATGCACAATATCATCTGGCGCATCTTCGTACATTTTTATTTCTTCACATACAACATTCTTCTCTTTTTTCAGTTCTTCCTCATCAAATGTTGAATTAAAGAACATATCTGCTAAAACATCTAATGCATATTTAGCATGCTCATCTAGCACTTTCGCATAGTAACATGTATATTCTTTTGAAGTAAAAGCATTTACTTGTCCACCAATGCTATCAAATGATTCTGCAATCTCTCTTGCACTTCGCGTTTCTGTCCCTTTAAAGAACATATGTTCCAAAAAGTGCGAAACCCCATTATTTTTTTCATTTTCATTTCTTGAACCTGCGTGGATCCATATACCAATCGCAACCGAGCGTACAGTTGGTATATTCTCCATAACAATTCTTACACCATTTTTACACGTATATTTTTTAATCAAAAACTTTCCTCCTAATGCCAGTTTCTCTAAATAATTGCTATTATTTAATGATAACAAGTTTAGAGATGAATGTCATGCAAATGTATTTAATCCACACGTTTTTCATCTAGTAATTCTGTAATATTCCCCACTTTATATCCTTGTTCCTTTAAATTTTTAATCATAGTATCTAGCGCTTCTGTTGTAGATGAAGTAGGATGCATTAGTACAATAGCACCTGGATGTATTTTTCGCATTACTCTCTGCAATAGCACACCCGGTTCTGGCCGCTTCCAATCAATTGTATCTACAGTCCACATAATCGTCCCCATTTGGAAATCATCCGCTATTTTTACTACCTCATCCCGAAAGCTTCCACTTGGCGGAGCAAACCATCTCACTTTCTGATTTGTAGCTGCTTCTATCATTCGATTCGTTTTTTGTAATTGATCTCGTATTTCATCTGTAGACAGCGTTTTCATATTAGGGTGTGTGTAAGAATGATTTCCTACTTCTTGATTTGCATCGACAATCATTTTGGCAAATCGTAAGTTTTCTTTCACCCAGCGTCCTTCTAAAAAGAAAGTCGCCTTCACATCATGTTTTTTCAATATCTCTAATATACGTGGCAAATACTCATTACCCCAGGCCACATTAATTGTTAATCCCACCATCTTTTTATTTGGATGTCCTCGATAAATGGGAGCTGGTGGTAAATCTTCTAAGTGAACACTCGGTGATACTTCCTTAAATTCAAGTTGTTTTTGATCAAACTTCTTGATTTTCTTCATATTATTATAGGACGCTTCTATATCCACTTGTTTTCCATTATACCCAGGCGTCGCCTTCCAAATCTTATCAATCATCGCATTTTGCGGCATAATCTCGTACTGTTTTACATGCTTTTGAATCTCTTCATGCAAGTTATCCTGCGCAAAAACGGAATAAGAGCCACAACCCATATATAAAGAAAATATAAATATGTACGCTAATATACGAGCTTTCATATAAACCCTCCCATTAACTATAAAAAAAGAAACCATTTTCTTCTTATCTTTGTTAATTTGAGCGTTATGATGAAAACTATACCTATACTCACATAAAAATCTAAATGAATCACATTTTTTACATAACAAAAAAAGCCAGCTAAACTGGCTTTCACTTATTGTTGCTCTTGTGCGTTTTCTTCTTTAGCTGCTTCTTCTTTAGCTGCTTCTTTTTCTTGCTCTTCTTTTAGCAATACTTTTCTAGATAAGTTTACACGACCTTGTTTGTCAATCTCGATAACTTTAACTGAAATCTCATCACCGATTTTCACAACGTCTTCTACCTTACCTACACGCTCAAGTGCAAGTTCAGAAATGTGAACAAGTCCATCTTTACCGCTAAATAATTCAACGAACGCACCGAATTTTTCAACGCGTTTAACTTTTCCTAAGTAGATTTCGCCTACTTGTACTTCGCGAACGATATCTTCGATAATTTTCTTCGCTTTTTCATTCATCTCTTGATTAATTGATGAAATGAATACTGTACCATCTTGCTCGATGTCAATTTTAACGCCAGTTTCTTCAATGATTTTATTGATCTGTTTACCACTTGGTCCAATAACATCACGAATTTTATCTGGGTTAATTGCCATTGTAATAATCTTCGGAGCATACGCAGATAACTCAATGCGAGGTTCAGCGATAACAGATAACATGTGATTTAGAATGTGCATACGACCAACTTTCGCTTGTTGTAATGCTTCTTCTAAAATCTCACGAGATAAACCATCGATTTTAATGTCCATTTGTAGTGCAGTTACACCTTTTGCAGTACCTGCTACTTTAAAGTCCATATCACCTAAATGGTCTTCCATTCCTTGAATATCTGTTAAAATTGTGTAATGCTCACCAGATTTCACTAGACCCATTGCAATACCAGCAACTGGTGCTTTAAGTGGTACACCCGCATCCATCATCGCTAATGTACTACCGCAAATACTTGCTTGTGAAGTAGAACCATTTGACTCTAATACTTCAGATACAAGACGAACTGTATATGGGAAATCCTTTTCAGATGGAAGTACAGGTTCAAGAGCACGTTCTCCTAGTGCTCCGTGACCAATTTCACGACGACCTGGTCCACGCATTGGTCTTGTTTCACCAACACTAAATGAAGGGAAATTATAATGGTGCATAAAGCGTTTTGACTCTTCTACACCTAGACCATCTAAAATTTGCACATCGCCTAATGCACCTAATGTACAAATACTTAATGCTTGCGTTTGTCCACGTGTGAATAGACCAGAACCATGTGTACGAGATAAAATGCCAACCTCTGATGCTAAAGGACGAATTTCGTCACCTTTACGACCATCTGGGCGGATTTTTTCAACTGTAATAAGACGACGTACTTCTTCTTTTACAATTTTATATAAAATCTCACTTACTTGTCCTAATGTATCAGCATCAGCTTCCTCAGCTTCGTAATGCTCAATTACACGCTTTTTCACTACGCTAATTGCATCTTCACGTGCATGTTTTTCGTGCACTTGAATTGCAGAATGCATATCTGTCTCAGCCATTTCACGTACAGCTTGGTTCAAATCAGCATCCACTTCATAAAGTTTCACTGCTGTTTTCTCTTTACCGACAGCTTGTACAATCTCTTCTTGGAATGCAATTAGACGTTTAATTTCATCGTGTCCAAACATAATTGCTTCTAACATTGTTTCTTCAGGTACTTGATCCGCTCCTGCTTCAACCATGTTAATTGCATCTTTCGTACCAGCTACAATAAGGTGCATATCACTTTGTTCTTGCTGTTCTACTGTTGGATTAATAACGAACTCGCCATTAATACGACCAACTGTCGCACCTGCGATTGGACCTTCAAATGGAATATCTGAAATAGATAATGCTAATGAAGAACCAAGCATAGCTGCCATTTCAGAAGAACAGTCTTGATCAACACTCATTACGATGCTGACAACTTGTACTTCATTACGGAAACCATCTGCGAAAAGTGGACGGATTGGACGGTCAATTAAACGACTTGCTAAAATTGCTTTTTCACTTGGACGGCCTTCGCGCTTAATAAAACCGCCTGGGATTTTTCCAACTGCATATAAACGCTCTTCATAGTTTACTGTAAGCGGGAAGAAATCTACATTTTTTGGCTCTTTTGATGCAGTTGCTGTAGATAGAACTGCTGTGTCGCCGTATCTTACTAATACTGCTCCGTTTGCTTGTTTTGCAAGCTGACTTGTTTCAATTGTTAGCTGACGACCAGCTAAATCTATCGAGAAGACTTGCTTTTCCTGACTCATTTAAGTACCCCTCTCAATTTAAAATATTCAATTCTTCTATGTAAATGGATAGTATATCACAATATTCTTTCCTCTAGTATTGCCGAAAATTAAGTAAGCTATAAAGAGTAGAAGATATATTTTTACCTAACAAAAAAGCGGGAATATTCCCGCTTCTTTGACTATCGACGTAAGCCAAGCTTTGTGATTAATTCACGGTAACGTGTGATATCGCTATTACGAAGGTAAGTAAGTAAGTTACGACGTTTACCAACCATCTTTAATAGACCACGACGTGAATGATGATCCTTCTTGTGAGTACGTAAGTGCTCGTTTAGAGTGTTAATTTGCTCCGTTAGGACAGCAATTTGAACCTCTGGAGAACCAGTATCAGTCTCATGAGTTCTAAATTGTGCAATGATTTCATTTTTACGCTCTTGTGTTAAAGCCATCCTATTTCACCTCCTAATAATTAAACCCCCAGTTACCTAGCAAGCATCGGTGAGTCGCAATGCCAAGTAATGGTTGTCATAAAGTACATAACATAGAATACTACTTTTCATTTGAAAAAGCAAGTATATTCTTTACGCTCGCAAAATATTCTTGGGCAACCTTTTTATCTTGAGCGATTTGAGCAACTAACTCATCAATTCCATTAAACTTTTTTTCTTCTCTTATACGCATGTGCCATTCCACTGTAACACTTTGATCGTATATGTCTTTATTAAATTCAAATAAATGCACTTCAATAGATAATTGACGCTCATTCTCTTTGAAAGTTGGTTTATATCCGATATTACATACACCATCATGCCATTCATCATGAACCTTCAATCTTACCGCATATACACCTACAGGTGGCAACAAATATTCATCACTTAAACCTACATTTGCAGTTGGGAAACCAATTTGACGTCCACGCTTATCACCGTGTACAACTGTTCCTTCTACCGTGTAAGCTCTCCCTAAAATAGATGGAATTTGTTCCATTTCACCGTTTCGAATTAACTTTCGTAATGAAGTAGAACTTACTTTTTCTTCTTGATATTCAACTTTTTCGATCACGGTCTGTGTAAACTCCCCTCTTGCATGAAATGGTAAAGTCTCCATCTTCCCTTTTCCTAAACGTCCATATGAATAATCAAAGCCTGCTACTACATGCTTTACATTTAAACCAATAATATACTCATCGACAAACTGCTGTGGTAATAATCCAGCAAATGGCTCATCGAATTTCACCACATATAAGATATCAATTCCTAAACTTGCGATGATTTCTTCTTTAAGGCGCATCGGTGTAATATACTCCACATGCGCTTCTTTTTTTCCTAATACAACAGATGGGTGTGGATGGAACGTCATGACAGCACTTTTACATCCTCTTTCATCCGCTATTTTTTTCGCTGTTCGAATCACACGTTGATGTCCTAAATGAATGCCATCAAAATATCCTAATGCCATTACAGTAGGTGGTAATTCTATTTTATTTTGTTCATGTGGATGAGTTAAATGAATAAGTTTCACGCTTGAATTCACCTTTTTCTGTAATAATCCTTCCAATAATTCATTATAGCTTTAGTTCTTGATTATTCACAAGTACTTTCATTGGCTTTAGCATTCCAGGGTGTTTTGGGTGATGCTCATAAATTGCTAAGCAACGATCATTTTTATCAAATACTGTAATAAATGGTGCTGTTGTTTCTAATTCATTGTTTAAGAACATACCGTTCTTTATTTTTTCAGCTTGCTTTTCATCTACAACCATTTTTGGAAACTTACTTAGCGCCTCATCAATTGAGATGAAAATAGACTCTACTGTTCCATTTTGCACGTTTTCTTCAATTTCTTCAAATGATATGCAATCTTCTAGTAAAAATTCACCAGATGCTGTTCTTACAAGGCGAGACATATGTGATGGAAATCCAAGTTTTTCACCTATCATTACTGCTAGTGTTCTTACATATGTCCCTTTACTACACGTTACACGGAAACGAAATGAAATATTTTCCCCTTCAAAAACTTCACGTTCATCAAGTAATACAAATTCATGAATTGTAATTGTACGAACTGGACGTTCAACTTCTTGTCCTGCCCTTGCATATTCGTATAGTTTTTTTCCGTTAACTTTTACAGCTGAGAACATCGGCGGCATTTGTTCAATTGTCCCTGTTAATTCCGCTAGTACCTCTTCTACTTCTTTACGTGTAATGACACGATTTACATCTTGTTTCTCCACAACTTCACCAGAAGCATCTTCTGTTGTTGTTGAAAATCCTAATGTCACTTCACCTTCGTATGTTTTTGTTTCACTTGTTAAAAATTGCGCAATTTTTGTTGCACGCCCAACGCAAATAGGTAATACTCCTGTTACATCTGGATCCAGTGTCCCTGTATGACCAATTCGTTTCTCACGCAATATCTTTCTTAATTTGAACACACAATCATGTGATGTCATTCCCTTTGGCTTATGTAATAATACTACACCTTCCATATACTCACCTCATCATTATTCTTTTGTAGTAATTGCAATTATGCAAAACTTATTTTACATTGAAAAAATGGATAGACAAATGTCTATCCATTATTCTTCACGTTTACCGTCTTTATTAATTTCATGTAAAAGTGTATCAATTCGATGACCATATCCGATAGACTCATCAAACTCAAAGGTAATTTCTGGTGTCTTACGAAGACGAATACGTTGGCCAATTTCTGAACGAATAAAGCCTTTTGCCTTCGCTAAACCTTTTAATGTATTTTCTTTCTGTTCTTCGTCACCTAAAACAGAAATGTATACTTTAGCAATTTGTAAATCTCCACTCACTTGTACATCTGTTACTGTAACAAATCCAATACGTGGGTCTTTAATTTTACGACTGATAATGTCGCCTAATTCTTTTTTCATTTGCTCGCCCACACGGTTCGCACGTAATTTCATAACTCTTCACCTCATTCAATACCATTCCAAATGTGTTATCGTACGTTCAATTTCAGGAAATGAATCGATATACTCAAGTACACGATTCATTTCTTTTTCACAGACAACACGATTTGAGGATACGGAAACAATTGCAATTTCTGTACGTTGCCATACATCTTGATGCCCAACTTCAGAAACAGCTACATTATAGCGCTGTTTCACACGAGTTAACACACGTTGCAAAATTGCTCGTTTCTCTTTTAAAGAATGCACATCGTAAATCATACACTCGAATGAGAGTGAAGCGATAATCATCGCTTCACTTCTTCCATAACGTATGCTTCAATGATGTCCCCTTCTTTAAGATCATTATATCTCTCAATTGTAATACCACATTCATAGTTTTGTGCAACTTCTTTTACGTCGTCTTTGAAACGTTTTAACGTATCAAGTTTTCCTTCGAAGACTACTACGCCATCACGGATAATACGAACGCCACTATCACGTGTAATTTTACCGTCTATTACGTAACAACCTGCGATTGTTCCAACTTTTGTTACTTTGAATGTTTGACGAACTTCCGCTTGACCGATTACTTTTTCTTCGAATTCTGGATCCAGCATACCTTGCATTGCTGATTCAATTTCTTCGATTACTTTATAGATAATACGGTGTAAACGAACATCAACTTTCTCTAATTCAGCTGTACGCTTCGCATTCACATCAGGGCGTACGTTAAATCCAATTACAATTGCATTAGATGCAGAAGCTAAAATAATATCAGATTCTGTAATCGCACCTACGCCTGTATGGATAATTTTCACTTTTACGCCTTCAACATCAATTTTACGAAGTGATGCTGCCATTGCTTCTACAGAACCTTGTACGTCTGCTTTCACAATTAAGTTAATTTCTTTTACATCGCCCTCTTGGATTTGTTGGAATAAATCTTCCAGGCTGAATTTAGATTTCTCACCACGTTGTGCAACTAACGCTTCTTGTGCACGTGATTCACCGATTTGACGAGCTTTCTTCTCATCAGCGAATGCCATGAAACGATCTCCCGCTTGTGGCACTTCATTTAAACCTGTAATTTCAACAGGAGTTGACGGACCAGCAACTTTTACACGACGACCAATATCACTTACCATTGCACGAACACGACCGAATGATGTTCCAACAACAATTGGATCTCCAACTCGAAGTGTACCGTTTTGAACAAGTAATGTCGCGATAGTTCCTTTACCTTTATCAAGCTGTGCTTCAATTACAGTACCAGCTGCATAGCGATTTGGATTTGCTTTATATTCTTCTACTTCACTCACAAGAAGGATCATTTCTAGTAAGTTGTCAATTCCCTCGCCTTGAATCGCAGAAATTGGTACGAAAATCGTGTCTCCGCCCCAAGCTTCTGGAACTAATTCATATTCTGTTAATTCTTGCATTACACGATCAGGATTTGCCGCTGGTTTATCCATTTTATTCACAGCAACAATAATTGGTACTCCAGCTGCTTTCGCATGGCTAATCGCTTCAACTGTTTGTGGCATAACACCGTCATCAGCTGCAACAACAAGAATTGTAATATCTGTTACTTGTGCACCACGAGCACGCATTGTTGTAAATGCCGCGTGACCTGGTGTATCTAAGAACGTAATTTTCTTATCATTTACATCAACTTGGTATGCACCGATATGCTGAGTAATTCCACCAGCTTCGCCAGCAGTTACTTTTGAATTACGGATAGAGTCAAGCAATGTTGTTTTACCATGGTCAACGTGTCCCATAATTGTAACAACAGCTGGACGTTCTTTTAAGTTTTCTTCATCATCTTGCTCATCGATGAATGTTTCAAATTCAGTTTCACTTACAACTACTTCTTCTTCTACTTCAATACCGTAATCAGTAGCAATTAACTCAATTGTATCTTTATCTAGGTCTTGGTTAATTGTCGCCATAATTCCTAGCATGAAGAGCTTTTTAATAATTTCAGATGGCTCTTTGCTTAACTTTTTAGCAAGGTCACCTACTGTAAGGCTTCCAGAGAAAGTGATTTTATCTGGTGTTTCTACTATTGGTGTTTGTTGTCTTCCAGCAAAGTTATCTTGACGTTTATCTTCATTCGCTTTGCCTTTTTTCTTATTCTTATTGCTGTTCTTTTTACTGCGAACAACTTTCTCTTCTACTTCAAACTCATCTGCAACAGAAGGTTTTTCCGCTCCAGCGCTATATTGATTATCTAATTTGTTTACTACTTCATCTTCTAACATTGTCATATGATTCGAAACCTCGATATTCATCTCTTTTAGTTTTGTCATAAGATCTTTACTTGAGATATTATTTTTTTTTGCATATTCATGTACTCGAATTTTACTCATACCTTCACCCCCGGTAATTTGTATCGAGCATGCTACGTAGCTTTTTCGCAAAGCCTTCATCTAAAACAGCTACAACGACTCGCTCGTCTCTCCCAATCGCATGCCCTAATTGTTGTCGATTTTCGACTTTTCTCATTGGTATGTTGTAGTACGTGGTTTTATCAATGATACGTTTTGTAGTGTTCGCTGACGCATCTTCAGAAAGCAATACTAGCTTTGCTTTGCCACTTCGTACTTCTTTTAAAACGAGTTCTTCACCCGAAATAATTTTTCGAGCGCGGTTTGCTAGTCCTAAAAATGATTTCCAATCAGACACTTATTTCGACTCCTTCTCAACAAGCTCAAGAAGCTCTTCGTACAGAGAACTGTCGATTTTCGCTTTTAGATGATGTTCCAAAATGTTTTTCTTTTGGGCTTGAATAATGCTTTCTTTATCTTTTGATAAATATGCACCTCGTCCTGATTTTTTTCCTGATAAATCAATAGACACTTCGCCCTCTTTGGAACGAACAATGCGAACTAGCTCTCGTTTTGATTTCATCTCTTGCGTCGCAATACATTTTCGTAACGGAACTTTTCGATTGCTCATACTCATCACCTCTATTCGATTTCGTCTTCAGCTGAATCGAATCCGAATGCGATTACGCTATCTTCTTCTGTCACAATACCAAGTTGTTTCGCATCAGACTCACTTTTAATATCAATTTTCCAGCCTGTTAATTTAGCTGCAAGACGCGCATTTTGTCCACGCTTACCAATCGCTAATGAAAGCTGGTGGTCTGGAACAACAACAGTTGTTGCTTTCTCTGCTTCATCTACAAGTACTTTAACAACCTGTGATGGACTTAAAGCATTTGCAACATATTCAACTGGGTCATTCGACCAGCGAACGATGTCAATCTTTTCACCTTTTAGTTCATCTACAACGCGTTGTACACGTTGTCCTTTCGGTCCTACACAAGAACCTACTGGATCAACATCGATATTCTCTGCATATACAGAAATTTTAGAACGGTCGCCTGCTTCACGTGCTACAGAGCGAATTTCTACAGTTCCATCATAAATTTCTGGAACTTCCATTTCGAATAAACGTTTTAAAAGACCAGGATGTGTACGTGATACGTAAATTTGTGGTCCTTTTGTTGTCTTTTCTACTTTTGTAATAAATACGCGAATACGATCATGTGGTTTATATTGCTCATTTGGCATTTGCTCACTTACAGGTAATAAAGCTTCTACTTTACCTAAGCTTACATAGATGAAACGAGCATCTTGGCGCTGTACAATACCAACCATAATGTCTTCTTCACGATCACTAAATTCTGAATAAATTACACCACGTTCCGCCTCACGAACTCGTTGTGTTACAACTTGTTTTGCAGTTTGTGCTGCAATACGACCAAAATCTTTTGGCGTTACTTCAATTTCTAGTACGTCACCATCTTGGTAGTTTGGATTAATTTGTCTTGCCTCTTCTACAGAGATTTCAAGACGTGGATCAAACACATTATCTACAACGTCCTTACGTGCTAAAACTTGAATTGTTCCCACTTCTGGGTTAAAGCTCACACGAACGTTTTGTGCTTGGTTAAAATTGCGTTTATAAGCAGAGATTAATGCTGCTTCAATCGCATCAATAATAATATCTTTGCTAATACCTTTTTCTGACTCTAATACGAGCAAAGCATCTAACAACTCAGTGCTCATGAAGATCCCCCTTCTTACTAAAACGTAACAGCAAGTCGCGCATTTGCAACTTTATCCATTGGAATTTGGATTTCTTTTTTACGTGTTTTAATTGTTAATAGTAGTGTAATTGTATTACCGTCGTAGGAAAGTAGCTTTCCTTCAAACATCTTCTCACCATCAATCGGCTTATATGTTTTAATTGCCACTTGTTTTCCTACCGCTTGCTGGAAGTCTTTCTCTTTCTTTAATGGACGTTCCGCTCCAGGAGATGATACATCCAAAAAGTAAAGATGAGGAATTGGATCCTCTTTATCTAAAGCTTCGCTTAAACGTTCACTTACCGCACCGCATTCTTCAATTTCGACTCCCTTTTCAGAATCGATGAATACGCGTAAGAACCAGTCTTGTCCTTCTTGCACATACTCTACATCTACAAGTTCAAGATTTAACTCTTCAACGATTGGCTGCGCAAATGCTTCTACAATTTCTGTGACTTTCTTATCCATAAACAGCCTCCTTCCTGCCGCCATGTACCATTTACAAGAAAAGATCCCGTTCATAAAGACGGTCTATCTTATTCTTTCTCGTTAGCTAACAAAAGCCCCTGCCGTTAAGCAGGGAATATCTGTCTTAGTATTACCAAATTTAAGAAGTAAAACTTGTAACAAAATATGTATATACGACAGAAATATCTTTACTATCTACATCAGCAAAATGTAGATAGTAACACGAAAGAGTGGGTTTCCCCACTCTCTTTTTCACAAAATATACATGACATGGTTATCTCGGTTTATAGTATACCATAGCAAATGTTGATTTGCAAAGATTTTTCCTACCTATTAGAACAGTGACAATTGGTTTTGATCCGGTAAATCTCCTAGACAACCTTGACCATCTAAATACTCAATAATCGTTTTAGAAACCTTACTGCGCTGCTGTAAGTCTTCTTTTGATAAGAAATCACCATTTTTACGAGCTTCAACAATACTGAAAGCTGCGTTTGTACCAAGACCGGGAACTGCATTAAATGGAGGAATTAAAGCATCCCCATCAATTATAAATTCGGTTGCATGCGAGCGGTATAAATCAACCTTTTGGAATGAATAACCACGCTCACACATTTCAAGTGTCATTTCTAGTACCGTTAATAAACTCTTCTCTTTCGGTGCTGCATCCAATCCTTTTTGTGCAATCTCATCAATTTTCACACGTATGGATGCTGAACCTTTCGCCATCGCCTCTACATCAAAGTCATCTGCACGAACTGTAAAATATGCCGCATAGAATAAAAGTGCGAAATGTACTTTAAAGTATGCAATACGTACAGCCATAAGTACGTAAGCAGCCGCATGGGCTTTAGGGAACATGTACTTAATCTTCTTACATGAATCAATATACCAACCTGGTACATTGTTATTTCTCATTTCCTCTTCCCATTCTTCAGGTACACCTTTACCTTTACGCACCGACTCCATGATTTTGAAGGCTAATGATGGATCCAAGCCTTGATAAATTAAATATACCATGATGTCATCACGACAACCGATAACTTCACTCAGTGTACACGTACCGTTATAAATTAATTCATTCGCATTACCTAACCATACATCTGTACCATGGGACAGTCCAGAAATTTGGACAAGCTCTGAAAACGTCGTTGGTTTCGTTTCTTCTAACATTTGTCTTACGAATTTCGTACCAAACTCTGGTATACCAAGTGTACCTGTTTTACAGTTAATTTGTTCTTCCGTTACCCCTAAAGATTCTGGACCAGAGAAAATTTTCATTACTTCTGGATCATCCGTTGGGATTGTTTTCGGGTCAATACCACTTAAATCTTGAAGCATACGAATAACAGTCGGATCATCGTGTCCTAATATATCAAGTTTCAATAAATTATCATGAATTGAGTGGAAGTCAAAGTGCGTTGTTCTCCACTCAGCACCTATTGAATCAGCCGGAAACTGAATTGGTGAAAAGTCAAAGATATCCATGTAATCTGGTACAACGATAATACCACCTGGATGCTGTCCGGTCGTACGCTTTACACCTGTACATCCTGCAACTAAGCGATCAATCTCTGCATTTCGAATTGTTAAGTTATGATCATTAGCATAACCTTTCACATACCCATAAGCGGTTTTTTCCGCAACCGTACCAATTGTTCCTGCGCGGTATACATAATCTTCACCGAACAGTAATTTCGTATAGTTATGGGCGCGTGGTTGGTATTCTCCGGAGAAATTCAAATCGATATCCGGTACCTTATCCCCTTTAAATCCAAGGAACGTTTCGAAAGGAATGTCATGGCCATCTTTCACATATGGAACATTACATGTTGGGCATTCTTTATCTGGTAAATCAAAACCAGAACCTACAGAACCGTCATTAAAGAACTCTGATTGTTTACACTTTGGACATACATAGTGCGGTGGTAATGGGTTTACTTCTGTAATTTCCATCATCGTTGCAACAAATGATGAACCTACCGATCCACGCGAACCTACTAGATAACCGTCCACTAACGATTTTTTCACAAGCTTATGTGAAATTAAATAAATAACGGCGAATCCATGTCCAATAATACTTTTCAATTCTTTTTCCAAACGAGCTTCTACAATTTCCGGTAGTTCATCTCCATAGATACTTCTTGCCATTATATAGCTCATATCACGTGTTTCATCATCAGCACCTTCAATTTTCGGTGTGTATAAATCATCTTTTACTGGACGAACATCACCAATTAATGATGCGATTTTGTGTGTATTTGTCACAACAATTTCTTTTGCTTTGTCTTCACCTAAGAATGAAAAACAATCTAGCATTTCATTTGTTGTACGGAAATGTACAGGCGGTAATGAATGGCGATTTAACGGATTAGCTCCTCCCTGCGAACTGACTAAAATTTTCCGATATATCGCGTCCTCTGGATCTAAATAATGCACATTCCCAGTAGCAACAACTGGCTTATCTAACGTCTCACCTAGTTTTACTAAGTTAGAAATTATTGTTTTTAACTGTCCTTCATCTCGAACGAGTTCACGTTCCACTAAATGACGTAACACTTCTGGAGGCATAACCTCAATGTAATCGTAAAACTGTGCAATTTCTTCTACTTCTTCAGGCGCTTTTTGCATCATAGCTTCAAACACTTCACCTTTGTCACAAGCTGTCCCTACTAAAATGCCTTCGCGATATTTTTTTAATAGTGATCGTGGTACACGTGGTACACGATAAAAGTAATTCAAGTGAGAATATGAAACAAGTTTATATAAGTTTTTCAACCCAACATCTGATGTGGCAAGTAACGTCATATGACTTGGACGCCCACGTTTATATGCATCCCCTTGTCCCATACTATCGTTTAGTTGATCGTGATATTCAAATCCCTTTTCAATCACATCTTTTAACATCTTCACAAGTAAATATCCCGTTGCTTCTGTATCATAAATCGCACGGTGATGTTGCGTTAATTCAATATCAAGCTTTTTACACATCGTATTTAATCGATGATTTTTCATTTCTGGGAATAAGAACCGTGCAAGTTCTAACGTATCAATAACTGGATTTTTCGTTTTTTCTATCCCAGCCTTTTTAAAACCTACGTTAATAAAGCCCATATCGAAGCTTGCGTTATGAGCAACAAGTGTATGGTCACCCATCCATTCCTCAAACTTTTTAAACACTTCGTCCACTTCTGGTGCATCAGTTAACATATCATCTGTAATACCTGTTAATTCAATAATCGTCGCCGATAATGGTTGATGAGGATTTGCGAAAGATTCAAAGCGATCAATAATTTCTCCACCTTTTACCTTTACAGCAGCTAACTCAATGACTGTATCATATACAGCAGATAGCCCTGTTGTCTCAACGTCAAAGACAACATATGTTTCTTCTGCAAGTAGACGATGTGCTTCGTTATATGCTATCGGCACACCATCATTAACTAAATTTGCTTCTACACCATATAGAACTTTAACTCCAGCCTTTTTACCAGCAGAATATGCTTCTGGGAACGACTGTGCAACAGCATGGTCTGTAACTGCAATAGCCTCATGCCCCCATTTTCCGGCTTGGGCAACGAGCTTAGAAACAGAAGTAACAGCATCCATTTGACTCATTGGAGTATGAAGATGAAGTTCTACTCTTTTTTCCCCTTCTTTTGCTTTATCTTTACGAGAAGGTCCCGTTATTTCATTTATATCATTTGCGATCATAACTAAATCACGCACGAATGTATCATTTTGAACTGAACCACGCGCTTTTACCCAAGTTCCTTTTTTCAAGGATTGTAACATCGGGATATCTTCTTTATCACGTGAGAACATCTTAATCATAATAGAGTCCGTATAGTCAGTTATCTTTAAAGTTAATAATGTACGTCCACTACGAAGTTCTTTCGTCTCTACATGGAAAACATACCCTTGAACGGTTTTTCTTCTTTCTTCATCTTGAATTTCACGCAGCGGCGTAATCTCTTCATCTGGCTTAATAAGATAACCAAGCACAACTGGTCCTTCATGAACAACATCACTTTCTTCAGCTTGCCTTTTAGCCATCTCTTCCATAGCCTGTATAACTCGTTGACGATCTTCTTCCTGTGTTTGCTCACGAAACTTTTGCATTTCTTCTGCATTTTGCTTTATATGTGTGTCTAACTGAAAACGCGGGAATCCAAAAGCTTCGTATTGATCACCTACTGGTTTCGCAACGTTTTTCTTTAAAGTAGTAGATTCCAGCTCATTATTCACATTTAATAGCAACTTCACGCCATTGACCTGCGGAAGTTGCTTCTTTAAGTACGCGAACATAGGTGAAAATGTAATTCGTTCTGTACAAAGCGGCCAATATGCCTTCACTTCTTCTTCTGTAAATTGTTTATTCTCTGCTTCTAATGCAAATGTTGTTCTTGCAATATGAGAAAATGATTGCTTAAGCTTTGTTTCTAGCAACTCATATAATTCTGTCGGCAAAATACGTGGCACTTGTAAGTCAAAATGCCAACTTTTATTCGCTTTATCAATAACTAGCTTTTCAATACCACCGCCATGTAAATATTGATTTATAAGGTCTTCTGGTATTTGCAACTGTTGGAGCAAAATTTGAAATCGCTCTTGTTGTTCATTTGTTAATGACATAAGCACTCTCCTTCCATTTGCTATTATAAATTGAAACGTACTACAAAGAAAGATTTCTTCCTTCTTCTTTTACAAAATACGTTTACAAAGAAAGAGAAGGTACCTCATTACGAGGTACCTCTTCTTATTTTAAAATATTAGCAATATATGTTTGAAGTTCTTCTACTTTCACTTCTTCAGACTCGCCTGTAGCACGTACTTTCACTTCTACAATACCTTCATCTGCTTTTTTACCAACTGTAACACGAACTGGAAGGCCGAATAAATCTGCATCTGCAAATTTAACACCTGCACGTTCTGCACGATCATCTAGTAATACTTCGTATCCTTGCTCTTGTAATGAGTTATAGATATTTCCACCCATTTCACGTTGTGCATCAGATTTCATATTTACTGGAATTACATGCACATGGAACGGTGCAACAGATTTTGGCCAAACTAAACCATTCTCATCATTAAACTGCTCTGCAATTGCTGCCACTGTACGAGATACACCGATACCGTAACAACCCATAATAAGTGGTTTTGTTTTTCCGTTTTCATCTAGGAACGTTGCATTCATTGCTTCACTATAACGAGTTCCTAATTTGAATACATGACCAACTTCAATTCCACGTGCGAAAAGAATTGTTCCATTTCCATCTGGAGATTGGTCTCCTTCTTGGATGAAGCGTAAATCTGTATATTGACTTACTTTAAAGTCACGTTCTGGATTTACATTTACATAATGGAATCCTTCTTCGTTCGCTCCTGAACATCCGTTGACAATTGATGCTACAGCATGGTCAGCGACAATTTCGATATCACTTGTAACACCAATCGGTCCTAAAGAACCCACTTCACAGTTTAATAACTCTTTTATTTCTTCATGTGAAGCAAGCTCAACGACTGAAGCTCCGTATACATTCTTCACTTTTACATCATTGACTTCATGATCGCCACGAACAAGTACTACTACTAATTTCGCATCTACTTTAAACACCATAGATTTAATGCATTTTTCCGCTGCGATATTTAAGAATGCAGATACTTCTTCAATAGCTTTTTGATCTGGAGTTGCTACTTTTTCAAGTGCTTTTTCGGCTTCATCACTCTTCGTATACGTAGCAACAACAGGAGCCATTTCAATATTTGCCGCATAATCAGATGTATTAGAATACGCAATTGTATCTTCACCTACATCAGATAACACCATAAATTCGTGTGTATCTTTTCCACCCATTGCTCCAGAATCAGCGATAACTGCACGGAAATTCAAACCACAACGAGCAAAGATATTAGAATACGCTTTGTATAAACCGCTATATACTTCATCCAAACTTTCTTGTGTTGCATGGAAAGAATACGCATCTTTCATTAAAAATTCTCTTCCGCGTAATAAACCGAAACGTGGTCTTTGCTCATCACGGAATTTTGTTTGAATTTGATATAATGTTAATGGTAGTTTTTTGTATGATTTAATTTCATCACGTACAAGATCTGTAATTACTTCCTCATGAGTTGCCCCTAGCGCAAACTCGCGAGCATTACGATCTTTCATACGCATTAATTCTGATCCGTAAGAATACCAACGGCCTGATTCTTGCCATAATTCAGAAGCTTGCATAGCTGGCATTAATAGTTCTACTGCCCCTGCGCGCTCCATTTCTTCACGAACAATACGTTCTACTTTGTGTAACACTTTTAAACCCAATGGTAGAAAACTATAAATACCAGAAGCATTTTGACGCATAAACCCTGCGCGAAGTAATAATTGATGACTCTTAATTTCAGCATCTGCTGGAACTTCACGTAATGTAGGACTGAATACCATACTTTGTTTCATTTATTCGCACCTCTTCATTTTACTCTTACACGCAATAAAACCCCTCACCTCGAGTTAGGTGAGGGATTTTATTCTATGAGCTCTATTTCATTATAAACTTCTTCTTATTTTACAAGAAAAACTTACGGATGTCATTCCATGTTACAACTAACATAAGCAACATTAATAATGCAAACCCAATAAAGTGAACCATTCCTTCTTTTTGACGATCAATTGGTTTTCCTCGTAACGCTTCAATTAAGAAGAAGAACAAACGTCCACCGTCTAAAGCTGGGACTGGTAATAAATTAAATAAACCAAGGTTAATACTTAAAACTGCCGCTAAACTTAGTACACGCGTAAATCCATAATCTACAACTTGATCTGTTAGATTATAAATTCCTACTGGACCTGACAACTCATTAATAGAAAATTGACCCGTTACTAATTTCACAAGAGAATCAAAAATTAGTTTCGTCCATTCGTATGTTTGTTCAAACCCTGATTTAATAGAACCCATCACTGTTTTCTCTACAGGAGAATAAACACCAATTCTACCAACTTCGTCTTTTCCTTCTTTATCAAGCGTTGGTGTTACTTTCACATTAAATTGCTCACTATCACGCTTTACATGTAACGTAATTTCTTTATTTGGGTTTTCACGTACAATCGTTACAACATCTTTCCATGTACTAGTGTTTTTCCCATTGATTGCTTGAATTGTATCGTTTTCTTTTAATCCAGCTTGTTCTGCAGCACTATTCTCCATTACTTTTCCGACCATTGGTTTGTCAACAGGAACTCCTTGTACAAATCCAAGAATCACAAAAATAACAAATGCTAGAATAAAGTTCATTGCAGGACCTGCAAAGATTGTTAGAGCACGTTGGCCCAATTTTTTAGAGCCAAATTGTCTATTGTACGGAGCGATTTGAATTTCTTCTCCCGCAGAAATGATACGAGCTTTTTCATTCACTCGGAATGTTTGCAGCTCTTCCTCGTACTCTTCATAACCCAAAATTGTAAGATTATGCTCTAAATCAGCTTGTTCGACTTCAATGACACGAACATTTGGATATTTTTCATGTCCGTCAAAAACTAATTTCACAACTTCGTCTTTTTCATTTAATACAAGTCCAACCTTTTTTCCAGGTTTTAACTCAACTGTGTCCGCATCCTCGCCAGCCATTCTTACATAGCCACCAAGGGGCAGTAATCGAATCGTATACACCGTTTCATTCTTTTCAAATGAGAATATTTTCGGACCAAAACCAATCGCAAACTCGCGGCACAAAATACCTGCTCTTTTTGCGAAATATAGATGCCCTAGCTCATGGAAAAATACGAGTGCACCGAAAATTAATATAAAGGCAATCGCTGTATTCAATTCCATAACCACCTTTGCTAAATTTGTTCCATCACAAACCGTCTTGTGGCTGCGTCAATTTCCTGAATTTCCTCTAAGCTCGGACGTGCAATGACAGTGTGATGGTGCATTGCTTTTTCAATGAGGTCTTCCACTGTTAAGAAACCAATTCTCTTTTGTAAAAAAGCTTCAACAGCTACTTCATTTGCCGCGTTCATTACAGCCGGCATACTTCCACCTGTCTTTCCAGCTTCATACGCAAAACGTAGACAACGGAAACGCTCTTGATTCATTTTCTCAAAATGCAATGTTCCCATTTCCCATAAATTTAACTGTTTCGTGTCTGAAAGAGGTAATCTATCAGGATATGTAAGCGCGTATTGAATCGGTACTCGCATATCAGGTGAGCCAAGCTGTGCCATTACACTACGATCTTCAAATTCAACCATAGAATGAATAATACTTTCTTTATGTAGAACAACATCGATTTGCTCATAAGGGATACCAAAAAGCCAGTGTGCTTCAATTACTTCTAGCCCCTTATTCATCATTGTAGCAGAATCAATTGTAATTTTCGAACCCATTGACCAGTTTGGATGACGAAGTGCATCTTCTACGGTCACTTGATGCAATTCATCTCTCGTTTTATCACGAAAACTTCCGCCTGAAGCAGTTATAATTAAGCGAGAGATTCTTTTTTCATTTTCACCATTCAAGCATTGAAAAATAGCTGAATGTTCACTGTCTACTGGAAGTAACGATACATTATGTTTTCGTGCTGCTTCCATTACAAGATGCCCTGCAGTTACTAACGTTTCTTTATTTGCAATTCCAATTGTTTTTTTCGCCTCAATTGCGCGGAGTGTCGGTAACAACCCTACGCTACCTACAACAGCATTCACTACAATTTCTGTATCTGGGTGCAGCGCTACTTCTAATAAGCCTTCGCTACCATATACTACTTTTGTATTACCAGAAACAGCTTGTAATTTTAAAACATCTTCCTCTCTTTGCACAGAGACAATTTGTGGGGAAAATTCTTGAATTACCTTTACTGCATAATCAACATTTTTCCCTACAGAAAAAGCAACGAGACGGAATTGGTCTGGGTGCGAGCGTAACACATCTAATGTTTGTGTACCGATTGATCCGCTTGCACCTAGTAAACTAATGTTTTTCATGACTCCAACCCCTCGTTCATTTATTAATTGTATTGTAATAAGAAGTATAGAATTGGTAACACAAATAACCAACTATCTGTTCGATCTAAAATACCACCATGTCCAGGTAAAATTGTACCTGAATCCTTTACACCATAATGGCGTTTAAATGCAGATTGCACTAAATCACCAATTTGTCCAAAAATAGAAATGATAATCGTCAGAACGATTAAAACTCCTACATTCGCTTCAACTGGGAAGAACATATTGTAAACAAGTGCAACAACAATTCCACAAACAATACCGCCTAATGAACCTTCAATCGTTTTATTCGGACTAATTTCTGGCCATAATTTTCTTTTTCCAAATGCTTTTCCTATGAAATATGCACCTGAATCAGTTGCCCATATGACAAATAGTGCACAGAACACATATTTGATTCCTAATATTCTCGTTTCATTTAAATATAAGAATCCCATTCCAACATATGTCGTTGCCATAAGTAAAAATGAAGCATTGTCAAAAGTAAATGTATTCTTAGAAAGGACTGTATATGATAAAAGTAATAAAACAATCACAAATGTGATTTCTAATTTACCTAACCCAATCCACGTAAACAGTTCTGATGCACTACTCGGAATTAAAATAACCCACAATAATACTGCAGCTAAAACTGTTGGTACCGAAATAAGCGTAAGCTTGTTCATACGAATTAATTCATATAAACCTATAGAAGCAAGTGCATACACTAAAACTGTAAAAGGCACGCCACCGTAAATTACGATGGGAATGAATAGCGCGGCAGCAATCACTCCAGTAATAATTCTCTGTTTCACTACCAAACCCTCTCTTTCTACACGCCTCCGAATCTGCGCCCTCTATGTTGAAAGTCTGTAATCGCATTTAGCAAATGTTCCTCGGTAAAATCTGGCCAATACACATCTGTAAACCAAAATTCCGAATAAGCAATTTGCCATAACATGAAATTACTAATACGTAGCTCTCCGCTTGTACGGATTAACAACTCTGGATCAGGTAAAGAACTCGTCATTAAGTAAGAAGAAATCTTTTCTTCACTTATTTCTTCCGAACGAATTTTTCCTTCCTCACTATCTTTCATCATATGTTGCACAGCAGAAACGATTTCATCTCGACTTCCATAGTTTAACGCGAAATTAAGAATTAATCCCGTATTCTCTTTCGTATCTTCCATGGCTTTTTCCATCGCTCTGCGCGTATGCGTAGGAAGACGATCTTTTTGCCCTATTACTCGGACTTGTACGTTTTCTTCAATCAACTCTGGTAAAAATGCACCTAAAAATTCTTCTGGAAGCTTCATCAAATAATCAACTTCTTTTTTCGGTCTTTTCCAGTTCTCAGTCGAAAAAGCATAAAGAGTTAATACTTTCACATCAAGCTTACTTGCAAATTTTGTGATTTTCTTCACAACTTGCATACCTTCATGATGACCAGCAATGCGAGGCATGGCTCTTCTCTTTGCCCATCTTCCATTACCATCCATAATAATAGCAATATGTTCTGGGATATATCCTTTTTTCACTTTTTCAATGAGATGATCAAACGATGTGACCTTTTTACTTTTAAAAAAAGGAAACTTTTTAAACATCATTCATACCCTCCAACAAGCAGACGTATGCCTAAAAGTGTAAAAAGACCCCCTTAAGAAGAGGGTCATATTTGCGAAATTATCGCTATTACACTTCCATAATTTCTTTTTCTTTGTTTTTTGCGATTTCGTCAACTTTTGCAATATATTTATCTGTTTCTTTTTGGATATCTTCAGTATATCCTCTTAAATCATCTTCTGTTATGTCGCCAGCTTTTTCAAGCTTCTTAAGGTCATCATTACTGTCACGACGTACGTTACGAACAGCAACTTTTGCTTCCTCAGCATATTTCTTCACAACTTTTACAAGATCGCGACGACGCTCTTCTGTTAATGCAGGGAATGCAATACGAATTACAGTTCCATCATTAGAAGGGTTTAAGCCTAAATCTGCTTTTAAAATTGCTTTTTCAATATCACCGATAGAAGTTTTATCATAAGGTTGAATTACAAGCAAACGTGCTTCTGGAACTGTAATGTTCGCTAATTGCACAACTGGTGTTGGTGCACCATAGTAATCAACTTGTACCTTATCTAATACAGACGAGCTTGCACGACCAGCGCGAACTGTTGCTAATTCACGAGAATAAGCAGCAACTGCTTTTTCCATTTTTTCATTTGAAGACTTCAATACTTGTTGTCCCATAATTTATTTCCCCCTTACAACTGTTCCAATATTTTCGCCTAAAACGGCACGTTTAATGTTACCTTTTTCCATAACCGAGAATACAATTAATGAAATATCATTATCCATACATAAAGAAGAAGCTGTAGAATCCATTACACCTAAACCTGCTTTTAATACATCTAAGTAAGTAAGTGTTTCGTATTTCGTAGCTGTTGGGTCAATAGATGGATCTGCACTATATACGCCATCCACATTATTTTTCGCCATTAAAATAACGTCCGCTTCGATTTCAGCTGCACGTAATGCCGCTGTTGTATCTGTAGAGAAGTATGGGTTACCTGTACCTGCAGCAAAGATAACAACACGTTTTTTCTCTAAGTGACGAATTGCTTTACGACGAATGTAAGGCTCTGCCACTTGACGCATCTCAATTGAAGTTTGTACGCGAGTTTGAATTCCAATATTCTCTAAGCTATCTTGAAGAGCTAATGAATTCATAACTGTTGCTAACATGCCCATGTAATCTGCTCCTGCACGATCCATGCCCATTTCGCTTCCAATTTTCCCACGCCAAATGTTACCGCCACCAACAACAACAGCAACCTCTACATCAAGTTCTGCAATTTCTTTCACTTGTTCCGCAACTGACTTAATAACAGCTGGGTTAATTCCAAATCCTTGCTCGCCAGCTAAAGCTTCTCCGCTCAGCTTTAAAACGACACGATTATATTTCGGTTTACTCATAATGAACCTCCAATTGCTTACATCTTTATTTTAAAAAAGGGAACACAATGTGTTCCCTAATCTGTATTAGTTGTTACCTTTTACTTGGTTCATTACTTCTTCAGCAAAGTTGTCTTCGCGTTTTTCGATACCTTCACCAACAGCGTAGCGAACGAATCCTTTTAATGTTCCGCCTTTAGACTCAACGAATTGACGAACTTTCATGTCAGGATTCTTAACGAATGTTTGGTCAAGTAAGCAAATCTCTTCAAAGAATTTGCCAAGACGGCCTTCTACCATTTTCGCAACGATTTTTTCAGGCTTGCCTTCGTTTAAAGCTTGTTGTGTTAATACTTGACGCTCATGCTCAACTTCTTCAGCTGTTACAGCATCGCGGTCGATGTATTTAGGGTTAACTGCTGCGATGTGCATTGCTACATCTTTAGCAGCTGCTTCGTCAGTAGAACCTTCAAGAACTGTTAATACACCAATACGTCCACCCATGTGTAGGTAAGCGCCGAATGCATCAGCATCAGTTTTTGATACGATTTCGAAACGACGAAGTGTAAGTTTTTCACCAATTTTAGCGATTGCTTCGTTGATGTGCTCTTCTACTGTTTTGCCGCCTTCGATTGTTTGAGCCATAGCTTCTTCAACGTTAGCAGGTTTGTTAGCTAATAAGTGAGCAGCTAATTCTTTAATTAACGCTTGGAAACCTTCGTTTTTCGCAACGAAATCAGTCTCAGAGTTTAATTCTAAGATTAAACCTTCGTTACCGTTTGTTTCGATGAAAGTTAAACCTTCAGCAGCGATGCGGTCTGCTTTTTTAGCAGCTTTCGCAATACCTTTTTCACGTAAGAAGTCAATTGCTTTCTCCATGTCGCCGTTAGTTTCTGTTAAAGCTTTTTTGCAGTCCATCATACCTGCGCCAGTTTTTTCGCGAAGTTCTTTTACCATTTGTGCAGTGATTGCCATATTTTTCATCCTCCTAAAATATGTATTTATACCTTTTATAAAGGTGTTTATACCTTAAAAAAGGTGATAAAAGGCCGAACCCCTTATCACCTTTCCAAATTTGTTACGCAGTAACAGTTTCTTCACCTTGTTTTGTTTCAAGGATCGCGTCTGCCATTTTAGATGTAAGAAGTTTTACAGCACGAATTGCATCATCGTTTGCTGGAATAACGTGATCGATTTCGTCCGGATCACAGTTTGTATCAACGATACCGATGATTGGAATGTGTAATTTGCGTGCTTCAGCAACTGCAATACGCTCTTTACGAGGGTCTACTATGAATAATGCACTTGGAAGACCTTTCATATCTTTAATACCGCCTAAGAATTTCTCAAGACGCTCTAACTCTTTTTTAAGTTGAACAACTTCTTTCTTAGGAAGTACTTCGAAAGTACCATCTTCTTGCATTCTTTCGATATCTTTAAGACGCTTGATACGCTTTTGGATTGTTTGGAAGTTTGTTAAAGTTCCACCTAACCAACGTTGGTTAACGAAGTACATACCAGCACGAGTTGCTTCTTCTTTAATAGCTTCTTGTGCTTGTTTTTTAGTACCTACGAATAAAATGTCTCCACCTTCAGCAGCGATGTCACGCATCGTTCTGTAAGCTTCCTCAACTTTTTTCACAGTTTTTTGTAAGTCGATGATGTAGATACCGTTACGCTCTGTGAAGATGTAACGCTTCATTTTTGGGTTCCAACGACGAGTTTGATGTCCGAAATGAACACCAGCTTCAAGCAATTGTTTCATAGAAATTACTGACATAATTTAGTTCCTCCTAAATGGTTTTTTTGATATCCTCCGTTTACTTCATCTCTAAGCGAAACTACGAACGTAGCACCAACACTTAAATCAGTAAACGTGTGTACTTTGTACTGACACCACTGCTTACTATATCATACTGAAATATTACAATCAAGTCGAAAATGCGAACAATGTAAAACTTTCTTTTTTTCACGCTCAAATCCTAGTATTACCAACCTTCAATTCCTTTAAGCAAGGAATTGAAGGTTAATTAATAGTTTTCTAATGAATGTTGTCATGACGCCTTACGTAAGCAAAATCATTCACTTAAAAAAACAAAAAACTCTCCTCAAGCGAGGAGAGTTTTTTTATAAATTAGTTTGTTTTTAATTTAGCAAGTTCCTGTAGAAACTTGTCGTTTAGCACTTTAATGTATGTTCCTTTCATACCTAAAGAGCGAGACTCAATAACACCAGCACTTTCTAATTTACGTAGTGCATTTACGATTACCGAACGAGTAATTCCTACGCGATCAGCAATTTTACTTGCAACAAGTAAACCTTCTGTTCCATTTAATTCTTCGAAGATATGCTCGATTGCTTCTAACTCACTGTAAGATAATGAGCTAATCGCCATTTGAACAACAGCTTTACTACGTGCTTCCTCTTCGATTTCTTCTGCTTTTTCACGTAAGATTTCCATACCTACAACAGTTGAGCTGTATTCAGCAAGAATTAAATCATCGTCTAAGAACTCTTGACCAAGACGAGCTAATACTAGTGTACCTAGACGCTCACCGCCACCAACGATTGGTACGATTGTAGTTAAACCTTGACCGAATAATTCTCTATTTTCTACTGGGAATGCTGTGTAGTCACTATCCACACCTAAATTTGAAGATGTTTCTGTAACATTGAATAAACTTTGCGTATACTCTTCTGGGAATTGACGCTCTGCAAGCATGTGCTTCATACGTTCGTTTTCGATTTGTTGGTGAATCGCATATCCTAATAATTTACCGCGACGACTTACAACGAACACGTTCGCTTCAATTACTTCACACATTGTGTCAGACATCTCTCTAAAGTTTACAGGCTTTCCTGCTGCGCTCTGTAATAACGCATTTAATTTTCTCGTTTTTGCTAATAATTCCATTTCAAAATTTCCTCCTACATGTTACTTACATATTTTTTCATCACTTGGAAACTAGGGCGAGTCACCTGATGACACTATTACAAAATAAACTGGCTCACATCTTTATTTTTAGCTATTGTCGCTAATTTTTCCTCAACATATTGAGGTGTTATCGTTATTTTCTCTAACGTAATTTCAGATGCCTCAAACGATAAATCTTCAAGGAGCTTCTCCATAACAGTATGAAGTCTTCTCGCTCCAATATTATCTGTATCCTGATTAACTTGATAAGCAATCTCAGCAATCTTACGAATAGCTTCGTCTGAAAATTCAATTTCTATACCTTCAGTCGCTAATAACGCCGTGTACTGTTTAATTAGCGCATTGTCAGGCTCGATTAATATTTTAACAAAATCATCCGCCGATAATTTTGTTAATTCTACTCGAATCGGAAATCTCCCTTGCAATTCCGGAATTAAATCCGACGGTTTAGACATATGGAACGCTCCAGCTGCAACAAATAAAATATAATCCGTTTTTACTGATCCGTATTTCGTTGCTACATTCGACCCTTCTACAATCGGTAAAATGTCACGTTGCACACCTTCACGCGATACATCTACGCTATTCGACTGCTTACCAGCAATTTTGTCAATTTCATCGATAAAAATAATCCCGAGCTGTTCAGCACGATAAACAGCCTCTTGTGTAACTTCATCCATATCAATTAAGCGCTGTGCCTCTTCATTTGTCAAGAGTTTTCTTGCTTCTTTTACAGAAAGTTTACGTTTTTTCGTTTTTTTCGGCATAATACTTCCTAGTGCATCTTGGAAATTCATTCCCATTTGCTCCATGCCAGTTCCTTGCAACATATCAAACATAGAAGACTGTTGTTCCGTCACTTCGATCGATATCACTTCATCTTCAAGAAGGCCTGCCGCAAGCTTTCTTTCCACATCTTGACGTTTCTTTTCGATTTCATCATCTTCCTGTGCATCAGATGTTTGGTTTGAATTTTGATTACCACCAAAAAGCATTTCTAATGGATTTTTAAATCCAGATTGTTTCTCCGGACTCGGCACTAAAATTTCAACAAGACGTTGATTCGCTTGCTCTTCTGCTTTATCTTGAACTTTAACTACCATTTCCTCTTTCACAATACGAACAGACGTTTCAACAAGATCGCGGACCATCGACTCTACATCTCGACCCACATATCCAACTTCTGTAAATTTCGTCGCTTCAACCTTAATAAAAGGTGCTCCAACGAGTTTCGCCATTCGCCGTGCTACCTCTGTTTTACCAACACCTGTCGGTCCAATCATTAAAATGTTTTTAGGTGCAATTTCATCACGTAAATTTTCAACTAATTTACTGCGACGGTATCGATTTCGTAGAGCTACAGCAACCGCTTTCTTTGCATCTTTTTGACCGATGATGTATTGATCTAATTTTTCCACAATTTGACGCGGAGTAAAATGTAAATGCATATAAAATGCCTCCCTTACGATTCTACAATTCTTCAACAATTATGTTGTGGTTCGTATAAACACAAATATCGCCTGCAATTTCTAAACTGGCCTTCGCAATTTGTTTCGCTGTTAAATGTTCACTTGCATGTTGCTTTAAAGCACGACCAGCAGCAAGTGCATAATGTCCGCCTGAACCAATTGCTAAAATACCATCATCTGGTTCAATCACTTCTCCTGTACCTGAAACAAGGAGCATCGTTGTTTTATCCATGACAATGAGCATTGCTTCTAGCTGACGTAGCATTTTATCACCACGCCATTGTTTCGCCATCTCAACTGCAGCGCGCTGCAAGTTGCCATTATACTCTTCTAATTTTCCTTCAAACATTTCAAAAAGAGTAAATGCATCAGCAACTGATCCTGCAAAACCAGCTAAAACTTTCCCTTGGAAAAGTTTGCGAACTTTGCGAGCTGTATGTTTCATTACAACAGCATTCCCCATCGTTACCTGACCATCTCCAGCCATTGCACATTCTCCATTATGATGAACTGCAAATATCGTTGTAGCGTGGAAATTTCCCATAGAAAAAACTCCTTTATATGTTTTTATAGCCTTAAAAGCAATTTATGCCCGCGGGTGATGCTTCATGTACACAGAACGCAATCTTTCTTTAGAGACATGCGTATAAATTTGTGTGGTTGACAAATTCTCATGACCTAATAGCTCCTGCACAGTACGTAAATCCGCTCCTTCATCCAACATATGTGTAGCAAATGTATGCCTTAACATATGGGGACTTATCCGCATTGTAAGTGAAGCTTTCTTAATGAGTTCGTTCAAAACATAACGTACACCCTGATCTGTTAACGGCTTACCTTTCGCATTTAAAAATACCATATGAGATTGTTCTTCAGTCTTTTGAGCTAACTGTTTTCTCCCGTTCTCTATATAAGTAATTAAAGCATCTTGTGCATAGCTTCCGAACGGAATATATCTTTGTTTTTTCCCTTTTCCCATCACTAAAATTGTTCCCACTGCAAAGTCAATGTCGGTAAGTTGCAAATTAACGCATTCGCTTACACGAATCCCAGTTGCATACATCAACTCTAATAAAGCTTGATTCCTTTGACCTAATGGTGCCCCTGTATCAGAAACTTCAAACAATTCCTCTAACTCTTCAGCATATAAAAACTTTGGGATTGACAATTCTTTCTTAGGAAGTGACGCAAGTGCAAACGGATTATCTTTTTGATAACCTTCACGCATCAAAAAACGATATAAACTTCGTAAGCTTGATACTTTCCTTGCGACAGATTTACGGGCTAACTTCTGATCGTGCAACGTCGTCAAGTATAAACGAACATCCGCGTATGTAACATCTAAAAAAGAGGATATGCCTTCTCGCTCCATAAATTGCACAAAATGTTCTAAATCATTTTGATAACTTGCAATTGTATATTTTGAATAATTTCTTTCAATTTGTAAATATCCAACGAATAATTGTAACAATTTCTTCACATTCACATCCATATAATTCACCTCAATAAAGGCTACTAAATCGTATCACAACTTAGTAGCCTTTGCAAGAAATTTAATTAAATATTTACAAAATTTTGAATTGTTTCCAAAGCGCGTGTAGCATATGCTTCATTTCGCTCTTGTTTATTTTTAATTTTCTTCTCTAACGGTGTAAATAAACCAAAGTTTGCATTCATTGGCTGGAAGTTTTTCGCATTTGTCGCAGTAATATAATTTGCCATACTTCCCATTGCAGTTACAGGTGGTAATACAACTGGCTCTTCACCTTGTACAAGTCGAGCAGCGTTAATACCCGCTAATAATCCTGATGCTGCTGATTCAACATAACCCTCTACACCAGTCATTTGACCAGCGAAGAATAAATCATCACGTTGTTTATATTGATATGTTGGACGAAGTAAATTAGGCGAATTAATAAACGTATTACGATGCATTACACCATAACGTACAATCTCTGCGTTTTCTAGTCCTGGAATTAGCTGTAACACTTCTTTTTGTGGCCCCCACTTTAAATGTGTTTGGAAGCCTACAATATTATATAATGTTCCTGCTGCATCATCTTGGCGTAACTGAACAACCGCATACGGTGTTTTCCCTGTTTTCGGATCTTCTAACCCAACAGGCTTCATCGGTCCAAATACTAACGTCTGTCTTCCTCTACTTGCCATAACTTCTACTGGCATACAACCTTCAAAGAAAATTTCTTTTTCAAATTCTTTTAAAGGCACTGTCTCAGCAGCAATTAAAGCCTCATAAAAACGATCAAACTCTTCTTCTGTCATTGGACAGTTTAAATATGCCGCTTCACCTTTATCATAACGGGATTTTAAATATACTTTATTCATGTCAATGCTGTCTTTCTCAACGATTGGCGCTGCAGCATCATAGAAATAAAAATAATCTTCACCTGTTAGTTTTTTTAATTGTGCAGAAAGATCCGGAGACGTAAGTGGACCTGTCGCGATAACAGTTGGTCCCTCTGGAATTTCAGTGATTTCCTCATTCATTACAGTTACGTTCGGATGATTTTTCACATATTCAGTCACTTTCGCCGCGAATTCATGACGGTCTACAGCTAAAGCACCTCCTGCTGGTACAGAACACTCATCGGCTGCACGAATAATGACAGAATCCATTAGACGCATTTCTTCTTTAATAACACCAACAGCATTTGTCAATGTGTTTGCGCGAAGTGAGTTACTACATACTAATTCAGCAAATTTATCTGTATGATGAGCTGGTGTTTGCCTTACTGGTCTCATTTCATATAATTTTACTTGGACACCACGCTTTGCAATTTGGTAAGCTGCTTCGCTTCCTGCAAGACCTGCGCCAATGACGTTTACTACTTGTGTTGTCATATATATCACCTTTCCTTTTCTTCCCGAAAAAAATGTGAGCAGTTACGCTCACATTTGTTGTTCTTCTTCATAATCACACGAAATACATTGTACTTGCACGCCTTTTTTTAACTTTTTCTCTACGAGCATACCTTCACACTTCGGACATTTACGACCAATCGGCTTATCCCAAGATACAAAGTCACATTCTGGATACGTACCGCATCCGTAGAAAAGGCGTTTCTTTTTATTACTACGGCGTTCAATAATTTGCCCTTTATCACACTTCGGACAAGTAACACCGATTTCTTTTACAATCGGTTTTGTATTACGACATTCCGGGAAATTTGAACAAGCCATAAACTTCCCATATTTACCCATTTTAAAAACCATCGGGTGACTACATAATTCACAGTCTTCCCCAGCTGGTTCATCTTTAATTTCCACTTCACGCATTTCTTTTTCCGCTTTTTCTAAGCGCGGTTCAAATCCTACGTAGAAATCATCAACAATTTTCACCCAATTTGCATTTCCTTCTTCTACTTCATCAAGGCTTTGCTCCATATTGGCAGTAAATTCAATGTTAATAATTTCTGGGAAAAACTCTAAAATAAGTTCGATTACTATTCCACCAAGCTCAGTCGGAACGAAGCGTTTATTATCTAAAGCAACGTATCCTCGTTTTTGGATTGTTTCAAGTGTCGGTACATAAGTAGACGGTCTCCCAATTCCAAGCTCTTCAAGTGTTCTTACTAGACGAGCCTCTGTATAACGCGGCGGAGGCTGTGTGTAATGTTGCTTTGGTTCTATATCTTTTGAAAATACAGTTTCACCTACTTCTAACGGTGGCAACATCTTATCCTTTTCTTCCGCACCATCATCTTTCGACTCTACGTACACTTTCATAAATCCTGGGAACTTTACAACTGATCCACTTGCACGGAACTGAACATTGTTATTAATGAGTTTCGCTGTAACAGTATCCATTATAGCAGATGCCATTTGACTTGCAACAAATCGCTCCCAAATCAGTTTATACAAACGGAGTTGATCACGACTTAAGAAACTTTTTAGTTCCTCTGGCTTTCTCATTACCGAGGTAGGACGAATCGCCTCATGCGCATCTTGTGCTTTCGACTTTTTCGTTTCTTTCCTCTTCTCTGTTCCTATGTATTCCGCACCAAACGCCTCAGTAATGTAATCACGAGCCTCTGTTTGAGCTGTTTCTGAGATACGTGTTGAATCAGTTCTCATATACGTAATAAGACCTACAGTCCCTTGTTTTCCAAGATCTATCCCTTCATACAGCTGCTGTGCAAGCATCATTGTTTTCTTTGCTCGCATATTTAACTTACGCGCTGCCTCTTGTTGCAAGGAAGATGTTGTAAACGGTAATGCAGGGTTACGCTTTCGCTCTTTTCGCGTTACATTTTCAACCGAAAACGCATTGTCTTTCATCTTTTCGATTATTTCGTCCACTTGTGCTTCGTTCGTTAATTGAACTTTTTCACCATCTACACCGTAAAAGCTTGCTTCAAATGTGTCTTTCCCTTTCACAAATTCTGTTTTAATTGTCCAGAATTCTTCAGGTTCAAAACTTTGAATTTCTTTTTCACGTTCGATGATTAAACGAACTGCTACAGATTGTACGCGTCCTGCACTTAATCCTTTTTTTACTTTCTTCCATAATAAAGGACTAATATTGTAACCAACAAGACGATCGAGTATACGCCTTGCCTGTTGTGCATCTACTAAATCCATATTAATTGCACGAGGATATTTAAATGATTCTTTTATTGCATCTTTTGTAATCTCATTAAATACAACTCGGCAATCTGATTCAACGTCCACATTTAACGTATTTGCTAAATGCCAAGCAATTGCTTCTCCTTCACGATCCGGATCGGCCGCGAGATAGACTTTCTTTGCTTTTTTTGCCGCTGATTTTAAATCTTTTAAAACGGGACCCTTACCACGAATGGTAATATACTTCGGAGTGAAGTTATTCTTTACTTCTATCCCCATTTGGCTTTTAGGTAAATCGCGGACATGTCCCATGGACGCGACGACTTTGTATTTTTTCCCTAAATATTTTTCAATGGTCTTCGCCTTAGAAGGCGACTCCACGATTACGAGGTAATCTGACATGCTAGTGCCTCCTTAAGAGGTGGATTCAAGTCTTCATCAATCTTATTGATTTCTCTTGTTTTTGTCAATCAAGAATGAATATACCATACAGCGACAATCTACCATTTGTCAATAATTGTTTAATAAAAACATAAAAATATATGGTTAATTTAAAATTTCATCAAGGATATCCTCCGCATTTCTTACTAGCTTTGCACCTTGTTGAATTAGATGATTCGTTCCCGCTGCACTCTCTATAAATATAGGTCCAGGAAGCGCAAACACCTCTCTATTTTGTTCTAGCGCAAGGTCTGCAGTAATAAGGGAGCCACTTCTCGTTTTTGCTTCTACAACTAAAACACCTTTACTTATACCGCTAATAATTCGATTTCTTTTTGGGAAATACCATTTTTTCGGCACATAATGAGGCGGATACTCTGTCAATAACAATATATAATCTTTCCACGTGTCATATAAACCTCTATTCTCCTTTGGATACATATAAGATAATCCGTGTCCTAATATTGCAATGGTCGGGCAATGCTGCCTTACTGTAGCTTCATGAGCAATTGTATCTATCCCTCTTGCAAACCCACTAACAATAAGCCATTCTTTTTCAAGTAAAGGTTGTAAAATAAACTTCATACTCTCCTTTCCATATAAAGACGGTTCTCTCGTTCCAACAATCGCTAATTTATTTACTTTATTTAGAAAATCTCTTTCTCCTTTTCCGTATAAAACAAAAGGGGGATCTTGTATTTCTCGCAGTAATTGTGGATAGTCCTTATCCCATATTGTTATATAAAATATTCTCTTTTTTTCTAACTGGGATACATATTGTTGGAGATTTGAAATTTGAAGAAAATTTACTAGTTCTAAAGATTTTTCCGAGGATATTCCAGCGTGATATTCAAATTATTTCGGACTAAAAGTGTATATTCCCTTCAGTTCTGGATCAACATATAGTAGTCTCTCCATCACCTTCCAATGATCCGCCAACATGTAATGAAGGTGCAATAAACGTTCTCTTTTCATCCAAATTCTCCTTACCCATAATTTTTATTATGTAAACAAAAAATGTGTAAAAAGACACCCTCTAATAAGAAGGTGCCTTTCAAAAAGATTAGTAGTTTTTACAAGTCTCAAATAATCCCTTTTCTTTTAAAACAGAGATTAATGTTTCACCCATAACAGCTGGTGTTTCCGCTACTTTAATACCACAAGCTTCCATTGTTTTAATCTTTTCAGCAGCAGTTCCTTTGCCACCAGAAATGATCGCCCCAGCATGACCCATACGTTTGCCTTCAGGCGCTGTTTGACCACCAATGAAGCCTACAACTGGTTTTGTCATATTAGCTTGTACCCATTCTGCTGCTTCTTCTTCTGCCGTACCGCCGATTTCACCAATCATAATTACAGCATGCGTTTCTTCATCTTCATTAAATGCTTTTAACGCATCAATAAAGTCCGTACCGTTAACAGGGTCTCCCCCGATACCTACAGCAGTAGATTGGCCAATACCTTCTTGCGTTAACTGATGTACAGCTTCATACGTTAATGTACCAGAGCGAGATACGATACCAACATGACCCTTTTTGTGAATATATCCTGGCATAATACCAATTTTACATTCGTCAGGTGTAATGACACCAGGACAGTTTGGTCCAAGTAAACGTGTATGTTTACCCGCCATATATCTCTTTACGTTTACCATATCTAATACAGGGATTCCTTCAGTAATACATACTACTAAATCAACCTTTGCATCAACTGCTTCCATAATTGCATCAGCCGCAAAAGCGGGTGGAACGTATACAACTGAAGCGTTTGCGCCTGTTGCTTTCACAGCATCTTCTACTGTATCAAATACTGGTACGCCTTCAATATCAGTGCCACCTTTACCTGGTGTTACACCACCTACAATTTTCGTACCGTATTCAATCATTTGCTTTGTATGGAATAACCCTTGAGAACCTGTAATACCTTGAACAATAACTTTTGTATCTTTATTAACTAATACGCTCATTTTTCTCCCCCGCTTTCTATTAGCCCACTAGTGAAACAATTTTTTGTGCACCGTCTGCCATAGATTCTGCTGCAACAATATTTAAACCAGACTCATTTAAAATTTTCTTTCCTAGCTCTACGTTTGTACCTTCAAGACGTACAACTAAAGGTAACTCAAGACCTACCTGCTTCGTCGCTTCAATAACACCTTCTGCGATAACATCACACTTCATAATGCCACCAAAAATGTTAACGAAGATACCTTTTACATTTTTGTCAGAAAGGATAATTTTGAATGCTTCTGTAACTTTTTCAGCTGTTGCGCCGCCACCAACATCTAAGAAGTTAGCCGGGTCACCATGGTAATGTTTAATGATATCCATTGTAGCCATTGCTAAACCTGCACCATTAACCATACACCCGATATTTCCATCTAAAGGAATGTAGTTTAAGTCATATTTAGAAGCTTCAATTTCTTTTGAATCTTCTTCTTCAAGATCACGAAGTTCTAAAATATCTTTATTGCGATATAACGCATTAGAATCAAAGTTTAATTTTGCATCTAACGCCATAACTTTACCGTCACCTGTTGTAACAAGTGGATTAATCTCAGCGATAGAGCAATCTTTTTCGATAAACGCACTGTATAAGCCCATCATAAACTTCACAGCTTGTCCTACAAGTTCTTTTGGAATATTGATGTTAAACGCGATTCTACGCGCTTGGAAACCTTGTAAACCTACTGCTGGATCAATATATTCTTTAAAGATTTTTTCAGGCGTTTTTTCTGCTACTTCTTCAATTTCTGTTCCACCTTCTTCAGATGCCATTAAAACAACTTGAGAAGTTGCACGATCTAATACAAGACCTACATAATATTCTTTTTTAATATCGCAACCTTCTTCGATAAGTAAGCGTTTTACTTCCTTACCTTCAGGACCTGTTTGATGCGTCACAAGTGTAGTTCCTAAAATGCTTTCTGCATATGTACGAACTTCTTCTAAATTTTTTGCAACTTTTACACCGCCAGCTTTGCCGCGTCCACCAGCGTGAATTTGCGCTTTAACTACACATACTTCCGTTCCTAATTCTTTCGCTGCTTCTACAGCTTCTTCTACTGTAAATGCAACCTTCCCGTTCGGAACGCTAACCCCATAGCTTCTAAGGACTGCCTTACCTTGGTACTCATGGATATTCATGGTCCCATCCTCCCCTGTTTTCCTGTTTTACTCGAAAAGTTTTTTAATGTTTAAAAAACATTACATTGCCATTGTATAAGATGATTGGCACGCTGTCTACAATAAAGTGTCAGAAAACTGAAATCGCTTTATTCTTTTTCGAAAATAATAATGTTTATATACCAAAATAAAAAATAAGCTGTGAATATACAGCTTATTTTTGAATCATATCTTTAATTGGCGCGAATGATTTTCGATGTTCCTCTAATACTCCATGTGCTTCAATTGCTTCTAAATGCTGTTTCGTCCCATATCCCATATGTTGTTCAAATCCATATGCAGGATACTTTCCTCCTAACTCTTTCATCATGCGATCTCTCGTCACTTTCGCAATAATAGATGCAGCTGAAATAGAGACACTTTTCGCATCACCTTTAATGATTGATGTTTGCGGAATTGATGTAGGAAGCTTCATCGCATCGATTAATAAATATTCTGGTGTACATGATAAATTAGCAACGGCATCTAACATCGCTTGCTTCGTCGCTTGATAAATATTTATTTCATCAATAACTTGTGGTGATATAATTCCAACTCCAATCGCAATTGCATGCTCTTTAATTTCATCATAAAAACGCTCACGTTTCGCTTCACTTAATTTTTTCGAGTCATTTAATCCTGGAATATAAAAATCTTCCGGAAGGACGACAGCCGCCGTCACAACCGGTCCTGCTAACGGCCCACGACCCACTTCATCAATACCAGCAATGTATGTGAGCCCTTTTTCACGTAACTCATTTTCGTACTTTGACATTTCTAGAAATTTTTCTCTTTCTTTTTGCGCTAACTCTTTTTGTTTATACCACTTCAAAATTAGTTTTTGAACACCTTTTCGCTCATCTTTCACTAACATTTGAAAACGCTCGTCTTCTTCATTCATAATTTCTTGCAGCAAACATTCCGCTTCATGAATAGTCATTTTTTGCATCTATTTACACTCCTTTTAAGCGTAACCAAAAAGAAAAGACGTACAAACGCACGTCTTATACTTCTTCTACTTTTTCTGCATCTTCTACCTGCTCTGCAAACTCTTCTGGTGTTTCAAATGTCATTTTTCCAAATCTTCCACCACGAAGCTCACGAAGTATAAGCTCAGATGTTTTATCATAATCAATCATTCCGCCGCCCATTAAGCAACCTCTATTTTTTCCAATTGCATCAAATAACTCCACAATTTCTTCTGGAATGTCATTTAAATTATATCGCTCTTTTAAACGTTCTGGATAATGTTTTTCCATAAAACGTAACGCATAAATAGCTACATCCTGTAGATTTAATATAGAATCTTTAATTGCACCAGTCGTCGCTAAACGAAGACCAACTAATTCATCTTCAAATTTAGGCCACAAAATACCTGGTGTATCTAATAATTCCATTTCTTTCCCAACTTTAATCCACTGCTGGGCCGTTGTCACACCAGGACGATCTCCTGTTTTTGCTATATTCTTCTTCGCTAATTTATTAATTAGTGTAGATTTACCAACGTTTGGAATACCTACAATTAAAGCACGAATTGCTCTTGGTCTAATGCCTTTAGCAACCATTTTATCGAATTTTTCTTTGACAAGAACTTTACAAGCTGCTGCAATTTCTTTCATACCTTGTCCAGCTTGCGCATTAATTGAAATTGCCTTTTGACCTCTTTCATCAAAATATGCAATCCACTGCTTTGTAAGACGATCATCCGCCATATCCGCTTTATTTAAAACAACAAGCCTTGGTTTATGTGTAATAATTTCATCAATCATTGGATTACGAGAAGATAAAGGTAATCGAGCATCTACAAGCTCAATTACAACATCAATTAATTTTAATTTTTCTGTTACTTGGCGTCTAGCCTTTGCCATATGTCCTGGGAACCATTGAATTACCATGTTGCCACCTTCTTTTTCTTTTATTTCACAATACGTGCATCTTTTAACGGCCAATATAGCATATTTGCTTTACCAATCACTTGGTCCATTGAAATTGTACCAATCGAACGGCTATCTTTACTAAAACGACGATTATCGCCTAAAACAAATAATTGACCTTCTGGAACAGTTTTCTTTCCTGTCATTTCTTCAAGAGTAAAATCATATGTAAGCGGTCCGTCAGCAAGTTGTTTTTTCTGCTTATCTAAATACGGCTCCTCATAAGGTTTCCCGTTAACATATAGTTTATCATTACGGTATTCGATTTCGTCGCCTGGCAGGCCAATAATACGCTTAATATAATCTTTTTCTTCCGTCGCTCGGAATACAATAATATCAAAGCGTTTTGGATCACCTATGTGATAGCCAATTTTATTAACAATCATTCGATCACGGTCATGTAAAGTCGGCGACATCGATACACCGTCTACGAGAATTGGGGCAAAGAAAAACTGTCTAATTACGCCCGCTAATACAACAGCAATCAAAATTGCTTTGATCCATTCCCAAAGTGAGCTCTTCTCTTTCTTCATGCTTTCCCCTCCACTGTTATGTAAGCTGCTCGTATTATACCAAAATTTCATATAGATTGGAAAAAGGGAGCTTGTGTATTTACAAGCTCCCATACATGTCTTATCGAATTTCTTTAATACGTGCTTTTTTACCGCGAAGGTTACGTAAGTAGTATAACTTAGCACGACGTACTTTACCACGGCGAAGTACTTCGATGTTCGCGATTCTTGGCGTGTGAACTGGGAATGTACGCTCAACACCTACACCGTAAGAAATCTTACGAACTGTGAATGTTTCACTGATTCCGCCACCACGACGTTTAATTACAACACCTTCGAAAAGCTGAATTCTTTCACGAGTTCCCTCAACTACTTTTACGTGTACACGTAAAGTGTCTCCAGGACGGAATGAAGGAAGGTCAGTTTTCAATTGGCCTTTTGTGATTTCTGTGATTAATTGTTGCATATTAAATTCTCTCCTTTAAACAGATGCTCTTATAAAGTCTTATTAAATTACAGCGGAACATCGTTAATACGGCTACTGATTTCAGTAGCACAAATGTTATAATAGCATATTGCTAGGACTGTTGCAATAGAAAATATATCAAGCCCTTATCGGTCTTCTTTAATCTGTTCCAGCCATTTCTCTTCTTGCTTAGATAATTCTCGTTCTTCCAGTAAATCCGGTCTACGTGTGTACGTACGACGTAGTGACTCTTTATGGCGCCATTCATCAATGTTTTTATGATTTCCTGACATTAGTACATCCGGTACCTTCATACCACGAAAATCAGCAGGACGTGTATAATGTGGGTGTTCTAACAAACCTGTGCTAAAAGAGTCTTCCACTTGTGACGTTTGATTCCCAAGCACTCCTGGCAAAAGACGTACAACACTGTCAGTGACTACCATAGAAGCCAATTCTCCACCCGTTAATACGTAATCCCCAATAGAAATCTCATCTGTTACAAGATGCTCACGAATTCGTTCATCGTATCCTTCATAATGGCCACATACAAAAATAACATGCTCTTCTCCAGCAAGCTCTTCTGCCTTCTTCTGCGTGAAACGCTCTCCTTGTGGACACATTAAGACGATTCTCGGCTTACGGTCTGTTTCCTTCGTTAACTCTTCTACTGCGTCAAAGATAGGCTGTGGGGTTAATACCATACCAGCGCCCCCACCATACGGATAATCATCTACACTATTATGCTTACTAGTTGTATACTCACGAAAATTGACAACACGAAGCTCTACCGCTTCTTTTTCTTGTGCTTTCTTTAAAATTGAAGAACCAAATACACCCGTAAACATATCTGGAAACAATGTTAAAATGTCAATTTTCATTATAGTAGCCCTTCCATTACATGAATGGTTACTAATTTATTTTCAATGTTAACTTGAAGTACAACGTCATCAATATAAGGAATTAACAAATCTTGACCCTTTGGACGTTTAATCACCCAAACGTCATTCGCACCAGGAGATAGAATCTCTTTGATTGTCCCTAACGCTTCTCCTTCTTCCGTTACAACGTTGCAACCAATAATTTCATGGTAGTAGTATTCACCTTCAGCTAGTTCGCCTAACTGCTCTTCTGGTACTTTTATTAAAGAACCTTTTAACTTCTCTACTTCATCTACATTGTTGTATCCTTCAAGTGTTAATAAATCAAATGTCTTATGTTGACGATGAGAAGTTACCTTCACTGTAAGATAGTCTGTACCTTTCTCATCCCATATGTATAACGTGTTCCCTACTTTATATCGCTCTTCTGGAAAATCAGTACGAGAAATAACACGAATTTCTCCTTTTACGCCATGAGTATTTACAATTTTCCCTACATTAAACCATTTTGTCATAAATAGTATGTCACCCCTGGTTTCTATATAAATTAAGCATTTCCATTTTATATATGGAACATGCAATTTCTCTTTAAATGTTAAAAAAGGGAGAGGAAATAACTCCTCGCCCTTTTTACGTTTATTGAATTTCCAGTGTGACGTTCTCATCATTATGATGTCCCACTGAATACAAGAGCATTCTAATCGCTTTCGCAACTTTCCCTTGCTTTCCAATGACTTTTCCAACATCCTCAGGATGTACAGTTAATCGATACTTTATTTCTCCGTTGCAAAGTTCCTGYGTAACTTTTACATCTCCAGGATGATCCACAAGAGGTTTAACAATTGTCTCGACTAACATTTTCATTGTCATTGCCTCAATTACTTACCTTGTTTAGATAAGTGGAATTTCTCCATGATACCTTGGTTAGAGAAAAGGTTACGAACTGTATCAGATGGTTTAGCACCATTTCCTAACCATTTTAATGCTGCTTCTTCGTTGATCTTAACTTCCGCTGGTTGAGCAACCGGATTGTAAGTACCGATTTCCTCAATGAAACGTCCGTCACGAGGAGAACGAGAATCTGCAACAACTACACGATAGAAAGGAGTTTTTTTAGCTCCCATACGTTTTAAACGAATTTTAACTGCCATTTATAAAGCACCTCCGAATTTATTTCACACAGATAATTATATTAGCAAAAAGACTATTGCTTTGTAAAGTATTTTTTCTTAACAGAGCCATCTTTTTTCCTTACATGAATGGAAACTTCAATCCACCTAGTCCTTTTTTCTTACCTTTTTGCATTCCCGTCATCGTCTTCATCATTTTTTTCATATCATCAAATTGCTTGATTAGACGATTGATTTCTTGTACCGTTGTACCGCTACCTTTGGCAATGCGCTTTTTACGACTAGCATTGATTATTTCCGGTTGTTCTCGTTCTACTTTAGTCATAGAACGAATAATTGCCTCAATATGCCCAATTTGTTTTTCATCAACTTGTGCATTTTTCAGCCCTTTAATTTTATTTGCACCAGGAAGCATTCCTAACAATTCGTCAAGCGGTCCAAGTTGACGCACTTGTCCAAGTTGTTCTAGGAAATCGTCAAGCGTAAACGAAAGCGTACGCATTTTTTGCTCAAGTTCTTTTGCTTTCTCTTCATCAACTGTAGCTTGCGCTTTTTCAATTAATGTTAAGACGTCGCCCATCCCTAAAATACGGGATGCCATACGTTCTGGATGGAACGCTTCAATTGCATCTAGTTTTTCACCCATACCAGCAAATTTAATTGGTGTATTTGTTACAGCCTTAATAGATAATGCCGCACCACCGCGCGTATCACCATCTAATTTCGTTAATACAACACCTGTTAATCCTAACTGTTCATGGAAACTTTGTGCTACATTTACCGCGTCTTGTCCTGTCATCGCATCGACAACAAGGAAAATTTCATCCGGTTTCGCAACTTCTTTGACTTTCGCTAATTCACCCATTAGTTCTTCATCAATATGCAGGCGACCCGCTGTATCGATTAAAACGTAATCGTGATGATCTTCTTTTGCTTTCGCAATCGCTTGTTTCGCAATTTCAACCGGACTTACTTGATCTCCTAAGGAGAAAACAGGCATGTCCAATTGCTTCCCTAATGTTTCAAGCTGTTTAATCGCTGCTGGACGGTAAATATCCGCTGCAACAAGCATCGGTTTACGATTATGCTTTTTACGAAGCAAATTTGCAAGCTTACCTGTCGTCGTTGTTTTACCCGCACCTTGCAGACCAACCATCATTATAACAGTAGGTGGCTTATTAGCAACAGCAATTTTGCTTTGCTCTCCGCCCATAAGTTCTGTAAGTTCTTCCTGTACGATTTTAATTACTTGTTGTCCAGGTGTCAAACTTTTCATTACATCTTGTCCGACAGCACGCTCAGACACACGCTTTATAAAATCTTTTACTACTTTAAAGTTAACATCCGCTTCTAAAAGAGCTAGACGAACTTCTCTCATCATTTCTTTTACATCGGCTTCAGAAACTTTTCCTTTGCCGCGGATTTTTTGCATTGTCTGTTGAAGTCGGTCGGCTAATCCTTCAAATGCCATATTGCCGCCCTCCTAATCTAATTTTTCGATAGCTTCAACAACTTGTTTCATTTCTTCATTCACATGCTCTTCTTCGCTGAGTAGCTGTTTTAGCTTTGCAACAAGTCGCTGTCGCTCTTGAAACTTTTGAAGTAATACTAATTTATCTTCATATTCTTCAAGCATCGCTTCAGTCCGTTTAATGTTATCATACACGGCTTGGCGACTTACATCAAATTCTTCCGCAATTTCACCAAGAGATAAATCATCTAGATAATAAAGCGACATATAACTTCTTTGTTTTTGCGTTAACAACGATTGATAAAAATCAAATAAATAGTTCATTCTCGTTGTTTTCTCGAGCATGTTGGATCATCCTTTGTTAAGTGATTTCCCTTTACATGACTTAGTTTACATGGAGTATAAAAGAGTGTCAAGTTTTTTTCTTAACATCACATATTTTTATAAAAAAAGAAGCGGAAATACCGCTTCTTTCACTTACACTTCTTCTGTTTCTACTACGTTCGCAAACAAACCATAAACATATTGTTCTGGATCAAACTGTTGCAGATCATCCATTTGCTCTCCTAGCCCAACAAATTTCACCGGAACATCCATTTCGTTACGAATCGCTAAGACGATACCACCTTTAGCAGTTCCATCTAACTTCGTTAAAACAATACCAGTAACATTCGTTGCTTCACGGAATGTTTTCGCTTGGCTTAAACCATTTTGCCCTGTTGTTGCATCAATAACAAGTAATACTTCATGAGGAGCCCCTGGTACTTCACGCTCAATTACACGCTTCACTTTCTCTAACTCATTCATTAAGTTTACTTTATTTTGTAAGCGTCCCGCTGTATCACATAGCAATACATCCACTTTACGGGCCTTTGCCGCTTGTACAGCATCATACATAACAGCCGCTGGATCAGATCCTGACCCTTGCTTAATTACTTCTACACCAACACGATCGCCCCATACTTCTAATTGCTCAATCGCCCCAGCACGGAATGTATCTCCTGCCGCCAATAGGACAGACTTACCTTCTGATTTAAATTTATGTGCAAGCTTACCAATCGTCGTCGTTTTCCCCACACCATTCACACCAACAAATAAAACTACTGTTAATTGATCCTCTTGTATATTAACTTCATTACTAAAATCGCTGTCACCTTTGTAAATGCCCACTAGCTTTTCAGAAATAACAGCCTGTACTTCTTTCGGATCTTGAATGTTACGACGTTGCACTTCTTCTTTCAACTGATCAATTAATTCCATCACTGTCGAAACTCCAACATCCGCACTAATTAAAATTTCTTCTAATTCTTCAAAGAAATCTTCGTCTATTTTGCGGTAACGGTACACTAAGTCATTTACTTTATCAGCAAATGAATTTCTCGTTTTTTCTAATCCTTGTTTAAACTTCTCTGTTACCGTATCCGTTTGTTTTGAAATTTTTTCTTTTAATTTTTTTAAAAAGCTCATACTTCCCATCCTTCCTATCTACTTGCAACAAGTTCTTCGCCATCATCTAAACGAACAGAAACAAGCTTCGACACCCCTGATTCTTGCATTGTTACACCGTACAATACATCAGACTCTTCCATTGTACCTTTTCGGTGTGTAATTACAATAAACTGCGTTTCATCACTAAATTTCTTTAAATACTGCGCAAAACGAGCAACGTTTGCCTCATCAAGAGCTGCTTCCACTTCATCTAGAACACAGAATGGAACTGGGCGTACTTTTAAAATACCAAATAAGAGCGCAATTGCCGTTAAAGCACGCTCTCCCCCTGAAAGTAAACCTAAATTTTGTAATTTCTTCCCTGGTGGTTGCGCTACAATATCAATACCCGTATTTAGTAAATCTTCTGGGTTTGTCATTACTAAATCCGCTCTTCCACCTCCGAATAATTCAGAGAATACAGATTGAAACTCTGTTCGAATCCCTTCGAACGTAGTAGAAAAGCGTTTTTTCATCTCTTCATCCATTTCCGTAATAAGTTGATGCAATGTCGATTTCGCTTCTTCTAGGTCATCTCTTTGCTCTAATAAGAATGTATGGCGCTCTGCTACACGTTCATACTCATCAATTGCCCCTAAATTTACTGCGCCTAACTCTTCAATGGATAGTTTAATTAGTTTCACCTTTTTACGTGCATCTTCTGCAGGCATCATCATTGTATACTTAAGTTTTGCTGCTTCAAATGAAATAGTATATGTTTCACGTAAATGTTGCAATCTATTTTCCAGCTCTACATCAAGTCGGTTAATTTTCACTTCTTGATCTTTCAGCATCTCAAGAATATATTTATGTTTACCTATTGTTTCTTTCACACCGCGCTCTAAATGCTCGACTCTTTCTTGCAATGATACGCGTTGTTCACGACGAGAACGAATTAAATCCGAAGTTTGATTACGATCATACGCTTTCTTCTCAATCATATTCGTAATTTGTTCTTCGCCACTTGAATTAGATGTCATCTCTTGCTTTAAGAACGCTAAATCTTCTTTCGTTTTTACAAGCGTCGCATCAGTCTCTTCTTTTTCCTTCGTCAATCGTTCGACTTTTTCTTTTTGATTAGACAATCGTTGTTGTTGTTCAGCAGCTTGTACTTTTAGCTCCGTCATTTCCTTCTGAACTTTTTCTTTTGAAGAATATTGTTCACTTTTTTGTTTCGTTAAAATGACGATTTTACTATCTAATTCCCCAATCTCAGCTTGAAGAGTCGCTAAAATCTTTTCTAACTCTTCTTTGCGCCCTTGCATTTTTACTTGATCTTGTAAAAATCCTTCAATCTCTAAATCGTAAATCGATAAACGATCATTAATACGATGTTCATCTAATTCTAAACGATTAATTTCTTCTCTTAGCTTCTGTTCATCTACACGTTCGGTCTCTACACCTTGGCGTAGCTCTCGTATTTGTACTTCTTTTTCTTGAATCTCTTGCTTTACTGCTTTAACAAAGTTTTCTAGCTTTGTTGTTTTTTCTTCCATGTCAGTTAGTTTTTTAGTCCATTCTTCAAGTTCACGTTGACGTCCCAATAAAGAGGATTTCGCCTGTTTTACAGCTCCACCCGTCATAGAACCACCCGGGTTCACTACGTCACCTTCGAGTGTTACAATACGATAGCGGTATTGCAGTTGTTTCGCTAACTCATTTGCTCCGCGTAAATCTTTCGCAACAACAACTGTACCTAATAAACTTGAAACTACATTCTCATATTTATTATTGTACTGCACAAGTTCTGCCGCTACACCGACAAACGATGGATGCTGATTCACAATGCGTAATTGATCAAATGATAGCGATCGGCTTTTAATAACAGCTTGAGGTAAAAACGTTGCACGGCCATGTTTATTTTGCTTTAAAAATGCAATTGCATTACGAGCATGCTCTTCTGTTTGTACTACGATATGTTGCATCGCTGCCCCAAGGGCGATTTCCATTGCGATTTCATATTCTTTCGGCACAGTCAGAAGTTCCGCAACAGCTCCCTCAATACCTTGTAGTCTATTTTCTCTAGCCTTTAATACTTCACGTACCCCTTGATAGAAGCCAGAGTAGTCCTCTTGCATCTCTTCTAACATTTCTTTCCGAGAGCGCGCCTGTTGCACAAATTGATACGCTTGATACAGTTTCGTTTCATTTTCACTATACTGTGACTTACATTTCCTAAGTGCCGTTTCTGTCTTCTGTATGTTAGAAATAATGCCAGCTATTTTCTCTCTCGCTTGCTCATAACTGTCTACAAGTTTCGCCTTTTTCGCTGTAATTTCCACACGCATCTGTACATACTTTTCATTTTCTTCATCAAGTCGTTCGTTTTTAGAGTTTTGCTGTTTTGATTGTTCTTCAATCATAGATAATTCATTACGAAGACTTGCTTGTTGATTTAAAAGTTCAATATAGTCACCTTTTAAATTCTCAATTTGTTCCTCTAAATTCTCAGCAAAAGTCGCAAGTAATTGCTCGTTATCATGCAATTTCTTCTCCAATTCTTTTACTTGATTCACAAATTGCATTAAAGCTTCTGTACTTGTTTCAATTTCGCCATCATAACTTGTAGTTTTCTCTGTTAACTCAACAATTAGCTTTTCAAGCTGCGCACAATGTGTCGTTGCATTTTGCTTTCTTTCCTTTAACAGCTCGCGTTGCCCTTCTAGTTTTTCTAGTTCTTTACTAGACAGAAGTAGAACTTCTTGTAAGGAATTTACAGATTCATCAACGGCTTGTAATTGCCCGCGTAATTCCTCAAGCTCTTCTTCACTTTTTTGTAAGTTCGCCGACATTTTAGCTTCTTCATCTTTATTATGCCCAAATTGATTTCGAAGTGCTTCCCACTTTTCATGTAATTCTTCAATTTCATGTACAATAAGCGCAGCTTCTACTTTCTCTAATTCTTCTTTTTTCTCAAGATAATCTTTCGCAATAGAAGCTTGTCTTTCTAGTGGTTCTACTTGACTACTTAATTCGTGAATAATATCTTGTACACGATTTAAGTTTTCTTGTGTTTCCGCCAATTTCCCTTCAGCTTTCTTTTTACGAAGTTTATATTTCAGCACACCCGCAGCTTCTTCAAATACACCACGACGTTCTTCTGATTTACTACTCAAAATCTCTTCGACTTTCCCCTGGCTAATAATCGAAAAAGCTTCCCTTCCCATACCAGAGTCCATAAATAAATCAATAATATCTTTTAATCTACAAGATTGTTTATTAATATAAAAATCACTATCACCCGAACGAGATACACGACGCGTTACACACACCTCGTTATACTCAATCGGTAAGCGTTGGTCTTCATTATTTAAAGTTAATGTAACTTCAGCAACATTAACCGCTCTTCTCGTATCACTGCCGGCAAAAATAATATCCTCCATCTTTGCACCGCGTAATGACTTTGCAGATTGTTCACCAAGTACCCAGCGAATTGCATCAGTAATATTACTTTTCCCGCTCCCGTTAGGTCCTACTACAGAAGTTACCCCTGGAACAAAATCGACAGATACACGCTCAGCAAAAGACTTAAATCCTGCTATTTCTAATCTTTTTAAAAACACGAAAGGCCTTCCTCCTATTCTCCGTTGTTGTAAACGTTGTCTGTACGAAAACAAACTACTATACGGATTTCCCACTCCTTTTATTTATAAATAAAAGGAAAGTTTCATTCTATGCATAAGGAATCCCCCTCATTCAAAGGGGGATTCCTCATGATTGTTCTTTTAATTTTTTCAATGCTTCTGCAGCAGCTTGTTGCTCTGCCTCTTTTTTTGACTTACCACTTCCAAGACCTAATGCCTCATTATTTAAAGTTACACGGGACACAAATTCTCGGTTGTGGGCCGGTCCTTTTTCTTGCAAAATTTGATACTCAACATTGCCACTACCATCACGCTGAATCAATTCTTGCAATTGACTCTTATAATCCATCACATGAGAAAAAGCACCTTCATTAATTTTTGGATATACAACTTCTTTTAAGTATCCCCAAACTGTTTCTAGCCCTTGATCAAGATAAAGGGCACCAATAAACGCTTCAAAGACATCCGCTAATAAAGCTGGTCGTTCACGTCCACCCGTCATTTCCTCACCTTTCCCTAATAAAACAAGGCTACCAAATGACATTTCGTTTGCAAAACGAACAAGAGATGGCTCACATACAATAGCTGCACGTAGTTTTGTTAACTCTCCTTCGCTCATTGTCGGATATTTTTGAAACAGATACTGTGATACAGTGAGTTCCAATACAGCATCGCCAAGAAACTCAAGACGCTCATTGTCCTCATGCGGTTTTTTTCGATGCTCATTCACATACGATGAATGCGTAAACGCTTGAATCAATAATTTTTCATCTGTAAACGTAATACCTATCTCTTCTTGAAATACTTTAAAAGCTTCACGATATTTTGCTTCGTATTTTTTTTCTCTATGTTTTCGGTACGGCATAGGTCCCTCCAGATATAAGCCGAGAAGCCCCGTTAAAAAACGGGACTTCACTTAAGCATTATAGATGACTCTCTATGTAAGTCACAGCATCGCCAACAGTAGCAATCTTTTCAGCATCTTCATCAGAAATTTCCATTTCGAATTCATCTTCTAATTGCATTACAAGTTCTACTACATCTAGGGAGTCTGCGCCTAAATCTTCTTTGAAGCTTGCAGCTGGTACTACTTCAGTTTCTTCTACTCCTAAACGATCAACGACAATTTTGGTTACACGCTCTAAAACATCTGCCATTCTATTCACCTCCCCTCAAATATTATATAAAATATTGTCCAAAAAAACTAGGTGAAATCGATTCTTTTATTACATTACCATACCGCCATCAACATTTAACGTTTGACCTGTAACATATTTACTTTGATCAGAAGCAAAAAACGTTACAGTATTTGCGATATCTTGTGCTTCTCCAAACTGAGCTGCAGGAATTAATTTTAACATTTCGGCTTTTATATTTTCATCTAATACATCCGTCATATCAGTCGCAATAAACCCTGGAGCAATTGCATTTACAGTAATATTCCGGCTCGCTAATTCTTTTGCTGATGTTTTTGTTAATCCAATTACACCAGCTTTAGCAGCAACATAATTTGCTTGTCCTGGGTTTCCTGTTACACCAACAACAGAAGCGATATTAATAATACGTCCATGACGTTGACGCATCATATAGCGCGATACTGCTTTCGTACATAAGAAAACACCTTTTAAGTTTGTATTAATAACTGTATCCCATTCTTCTTCTTTCATACGCATTAATAAATTATCTTTTGTTACACCAGCGTTATTTACAAGAATATCAACTTGTCCAAACGTATCTACAGTTTGTTTCACCATTGCAGTAACATCATCAGCATTTGCAACATCTGCTCTTACTGCAATGGCATCTGAACCTAATTTCTTTATTTCATCAACTACTTCATTCGCCTTTCGCTCATTACCAGCATAATTTACTACAACATTTGCCCCTTGTTTCGCTAAATCAATAGCAATCGCACGACCAATCCCACGTGAAGCACCAGTTACTAATGCTACTTTCCCTTTTAACATCAGCTTTCTCCTCTCAAATTTGAAATAGTATCTTTTAATGTCTCTTCATCATATACCGCATATGCTTTCACTGAAGAATCAATCGACTTCATAAGACCAGCAAGTACTTTTCCAGGTCCGATTTCAATAAATGTATCTACCCCTTGATTCACCATATACTCAATAGATGGGTACCATAATACAGGCGAATAGAGCTGTTCAATTAGCTTTGCTTGAATATCTGTACCACGCGTAATAACATCTGCCGTAACATTTGCAATAACAGGAATATTCGTGTCTTGAATTGTAATTTCATTTAAAACACTTTGGAATTTCTCAGCAGCTGGTTTCATAAGCGAGGAATGAAACGGTCCACTTACTTTGAGCGGAATTGCTCTTTTAGCACCATTTTCTTTCGCTCTTTGAGAAGCAAGCTCTACTCCTTGCTTTGTTCCAGAAATAACAATTTGCTTCGTACTATTCATATTAGCAATTTGTACTGCATATCCTTCACTTGTTACTTCTTCTGTAACTCGTTTCAGCATATCCGGATCCGCACCTAAAATAGCTGCCATTGCACCTTCCCCGCCTGGAACAGCTTCTTCCATATATTCCCCGCGTTTCCTTACAGCATATACAGCGTCTTCGAATGTTATTGCACCAGCAGCTACAAGAGCGCTATATTCACCTAAACTATGTCCTGCGACAAAATCAGGTGTAATATCATACTCCTTCAAAGCTGTTAAAATTGCAAAGCTCGTTGTTAATAGTGCCGGCTGCGCATTTGTCGTTAATGTTAACTTTTCTTGCGGTCCTTCAAAAATCACTTCTGAAAGAGAATCATGCAAAACCTCATCCGCTTTTGCAAACACTTTCGCAACCTCTTTATTATTCTCCGCTAACTGTCTACCCATTCCAACTGCCTGTGAACCTTGGCCCGGAAAAAGAAATGCTATTTTTCCCATTTCAAATCCTCCTCTTATTGAAGCGGCTCCTTCTCCATTACACTTGAAATTGTAGGAATTACTTCTTTCGCTACCATTTCTCTCGTTTGACGAATCGCACTAAATATCGATTGGTCATTAGAAGAACCGTGAGCCTTAATGACAGGAGCTTTCAATCCAAACAACGCCGCTCCCCCATACTCCGAATAATCCATTTTATCTTTCAATACCATAAGTTTTGGTTTTAATACCGCTGCTGCTAATTTGCTCGTAAACGAACTCATTAATTGTTCTTTTAACATAGAGAATAACGCAAGTGCTGTTCCTTCTAATGATTTTAGCGCTACATTACCCGTAAAACCATCACATACAACAACGTCTGCTACACCTTGCAATAAATCTCTTGATTCAACGTTTCCAACGAAATTAATTGGTGCATCCTTGAGCATAGCAAAGACTTGTTTTGAAAGCTCGTTTCCTTTACCATCCTCTGTTCCAACGTTTAAAAGTCCAACGCGTGGATTTTTAATTCCTCTTACCTTCTCTGCGTAAACAGAGCCCATTACTGCATATTGATATAAATGAATTGGTTTTGCATCAACGTTGGCTCCAACATCTAACATAACAAAACCTTCTCCATCAACAGTTGGCATTGTAGGTGATAAAGCTGGTCGTTCAATTCCTTCCATACGACCAACAACAAACAATCCAGCTGCCATCAAAGCTCCTGTACTACCTGCTGATATACAAGCATCCGCTACGCCGTCTTTTACTTGCTGCGCCGCTAGTACCATTGAAGCTTGTTTTTTTCGACGAACCGCTCTTACTGGTTCGTCTGTCGATTCAATTTTTTCGTCCGTATGAAGTATAGTAATTCGCTCTTCACTCGTTAAATATTGACGAATTCCCTCTTCTTTCCCTACTAACGTAATATGTAAATCTGAGTATTCCTTAATAGCTTTCATTGCTCCTAATACTACAGCCTTTGGTGCATGATCGCCGCCCATTGCATCTATTGCGATTTTCATAAGTTGTTACCTTCCTCACTATAATTACTAGATCGATACATTTCAAAAGTGCCTGTAAAGACAAGTTCTTCTCCAACAAAACTACGCACTTTGACAACCGTCCGTCCTTTATCATTCTCTACATCTTCAACACGTACTTTTGCAACAACACGCTCTCCTAATTTTACAGGACGAATATATCGAATGGTGGACTTTGCAGTTAAAGCTAATTCTTCATCAATAACCGCAACAGCTAGTGAGTTTGCTTGTGCAAACAAATGATGCCCACGAGCAATTTGATTTCTTTTAAATACATGCTCTACCTTTACTTCAAAGATAGAAATCGCATGTCTATCTAATTCTATATCAATAATTTCTCCGACAACCTCTTCTAACGGTAAAGATTTCACATCTTCTTCATGTTGTTTTGTAGCCACATGCTTAATTCGTTCTCTTAATTCAGGAATAGATAATTCCATACGATCAAGACGAACAGTTTGTATGCTCACTTGAAATTTTTCCGCTAAATCTTCATCCGTTATAAAAGGATTCGTTTCTATTGTTTGTTGTAATAATTCTTGTCTTTCTTTTTTACTTCTTCTTTTTTTCATACCGCACCATCCATTTTTATGACTAGGTACTAAAAGTAGTATATAATCATTAAAAGTAGAATGCAACAAAAACTTTTGCAGACTACTTTTAATCGAGCTTCTCTCCCTGGAACACACCTGTCCCATCAAGATAAGTACGCAGCGAAGCATACTGATCATTATGCCAAAACGCTTCTGAATCAACTAGTATCGCTGCATCTTGTCTTGCTGTTTCTAACGCCCGATAATCATGTACCATATCAGCAACCTTAAATTCTGGTAGACCACTTTGCTTACTTCCAAAGAAATCCCCAGGACCTCGTAACTCTAAATCTTTTTCTGACAATACAAATCCATCATTTGTTTCAGTCATAATGCGCATTCTTTCTTTTCCCGTTTCTGATTTCGGGTCCGCAATTAATAAACAATATGATTGTTCACTACCACGCCCAACACGCCCCCTCAGCTGATGGAGCTGTGATAAACCGAAACGTTCCGCGTCATAAATAACCATAACAGTCGCATTTGGTACATTCACGCCTACTTCAACAACTGTTGTCGACACAAGAATTTGCACTTTATTTTCACTAAACTGTCCCATTATCTCTTCTTTTTCTTGAGATGATAGTCTCCCATGCATTAATCCAACTTGGCATTTCCCTTGATAATGATGAGTCAGCATACTATGTAAGTCGATAGCATTTTGTACATCAAGCTTCTCAGACTCTTCAATAAGAGGGCAAATAACATATGCCTGTCTTCCTTTTTTTATCTCTTTCTCCACAAAGCCGAGGACACGATCTAACATATCATGTTTTGCCCAGTACGTTTCGATTACCTTTCTACCAGCTGGCATTTCGTCGATAATAGAAACGTCCATCTCTCCAAATGCAGTGATAGCTAACGTACGCGGGATTGGGGTCGCCGTCATAAACAATACATCTGGACTTTCACCTTTCTCACGTAAAACCCGGCGCTGCGCCACACCAAATCGATGCTGTTCATCGGTAATAACGAGACCTAACCTATGAAATATAACTTCGTCTTGAATTAAAGCGTGCGTTCCAACAAGGATGTCTACTTCTCCCTGTTCTAATCTCGACAAAATTTCTCGACGTCTCGCACCTTTAACAGAACTTGTTAGCAATTCAACCTTCATACCGAAATGTGAAAACGTCTCCGCGAGCGACTGATAATGTTGCTCGGCTAAAATTTCTGTAGGAACCATCAAAGCACCTTGATAATGAGCCAATTTCGCCGCATAAAGAGCAATCGCAGCAACAACTGTTTTCCCAGAACCTACATCCCCTTGCAATAATCGATTCATTCGGTAAGGAGATATCATATCTTTCATTATTTCATCTACAACCCGGCGTTGTGCGCCAGTTAATGGAAACGGAAGCGCATCAGTAAACTCTTGCAATTCTACTAATGAAATTTCCTTTTTCGTCCCTTTCGAGTTTTCCCTTTCCATTTTCCGTAATGTTTGCATTTTCAACTGAAACAAGAAAAACTCCTCATATACAAAACGGCGACGCGCTTGCTTTAAGTCTTCCTGTCCCACTGGAAAATGTAACCCTCTGAGCGCTTCATAGCGTGATAATAATTTATATCGACTTAACAAACCATCTGGTAACACTTCGACTATAGAATCTCCATACTCCTTAAATGCTTGTGCAACAAACCGGCGCATCTGTTTTACTGTCAGTTTTCCTTTCACTGAATATACAGGTTCTACTTCTTGTTGTCGTACAACCGGTCCAAAATTCAGTTCTGATACAGCAATTGTTTGGCGATGCTGATCCCATTTACCAGTAATCGTTACCGTTTCATCTAAATTTAACTTTTGTTTATAGTATGGTCTATTAAAACATACAGCTGTAATTAAATAACGACCGACGAGAACACGAACTGTAAGACGTGACTTCTTCTTCCCATAATATTGCAGTAAAGGAGCACTATGAACTTTCCCTTCAACCGTTACACGCTCGTCATGCTTTACTTCAGCAAGATCTTTCATCGCATAGTCTTCATAGCGGTACGGAAAATGTTCTAATAGATGAGAAACTGTATAAATTCCCATCTCGTGTAACAACTCAGATGTTTCTCCTCCGATTCCCTTTACATCCGTAACAGGAACTTGTACAACTTCATTCAAGATTCTCACGCTCCGTCACATTATTTTCTTTGATTCATTCTATTGATTATCCATTATTATCATTGACATCTGTAATCGCTCTCTTTCACCTTATATATTCTATCATAGGCATTCTAAGAGAAACTACTCCAATCCCTCTATATAAAGTGAAACTATAATCAGTGGGCGTTTACGGGCAGTTAATCTCCCACTTAACTTCTTTGCTTCAGCCGAATATAGGGGGTGGAAGTTTTACTGCCCACAAATAGCGGGATAAAACAAAGTTGTACAATACGTAAGAAAAGAGCCTCACTATTAGCAGCAAGGCTCTTTTCTATCATCAATATGCTAGCCTTTTGAATAAAAACTAGTAGTAAACCTCATATCACTATTTCTTATCCATTAGCAAGTAAGTAACCCATTTATTTTCAAATCGAATCTTTTCTTATTCTACAGAGAAGATGAAAGAATACACCGGTTGGTTCCCTGCATGTACTTCTACTTCTGCATCTTCAAAGTTCTCTTCTACAAACGCAACTAATTTAGCCACTTCTTCATCTGTTGCATCTTCACCTTGTAGAATCGTTACGATTTCAGAATCTTCATCAATTAGCGCTTCTAGTAATTGCTTTGCAGCTCCTACTTTCTCAGCATTTGTAGATACAATTTTCCCATCTGCAATACACATGAAATCATCTTTTTGAATCGCTACACCGTCAATTTCCGTATCACGAACAGCATACGTAATCTGACCTGTTTTCACATGAGCTAAAGCTTCTTTCATGTTTTCTTCATTCTCTTCTAGCGTTCCAACTGGATTAAATGCTAACATTGCAGCCATACCTTGAGGAACTGTTTTTGAACGAATAACAATAACTTCTTGTTCTACAACTGACGCTGCTTGTTCTGCTGCCATCACGATATTCCCGTTATTTGGTAAGATGATGATTTTTTCAGCATTCGCCTCTTCAATCGCCTTCACAATATCCTCCGTACTCGGATTCATCGTTTGGCCACCTTCGATAACTTTCGTTGCACCAATGCTCTCAAATAGAGTTTTAATACCCGATCCCATAGCTACAGTTACAATACCATACGGTTGTTTCTCTATTGGCTGATTCGTTTGTTCAGGTACCATGGTAGGTTCATCTAATAAAGCAGTATGCTGTTCACGCATATTTTCTACTTTGATCTTAATTAGACTACCGTAACGTTGTCCATAGTTCATAGGATCTCCAGGATGTTCCGCATGAATATGAACCTTTACAACCTCATCATCCGATACAACAAGTAGTGAATCTCCGTACACACTAATATCTTCACGGAATTTTTGTTCAGAGAAATTATGTTCCTTCATTTTTCCAGGCTCTAATTTCACCATGAACTCCGTACAATATCCATACTTAATATCTTCTGTACTCAATTGGCTTTGTACACTACGGTGATGTTCTGCACGTACCATGTCATTCATAGATGGTTGTGCAGGCATATTAGAAGAAATCGTTTCTCCTTTTAAGTCAGCTAAAAATCCTTCATATACAACAACAAGACCTTTACCACCGCTATCTACAACGCCAACTTGTTTTAATACAGGTAATAAATCTGGCGTACGATTTAACGATGCGTTTGCTTCTTTTACAACGTCTTCCATAAACAAAACAAAGTCGCGCTGTTTTTTCGCAACTGTCACTGCATATTTACCCGTTTCTCTTGCAACCGTTAAAATCGTTCCTTCAATTGGTTTCATAACCGCTTTGTAAGCTGCCTCTACTCCAGCTTCTAAAGCTGCAGCAAAATCAACTGTCGTTAATTCTTCTTTTTGTTCAATGGATTTAGAGAAACCACGGAATAACTGAGATAAAATAACCCCAGAGTTACCACGAGCTCCCATTAATAATCCTTTGGCTAAACTTACACCGACTTTACCAGCATGCTGCGAAGGATTTGCTTTCACTTCACGTGCGCCTGAAGTCATTGATAAGTTCATGTTTGTACCGGTATCGCCATCTGGAACTGGGAATACGTTTAATGCATCAACAAGCTGAACATTATTTGTTAAATTATTGGCTCCTTGAATGATCATTTGTGATAAACGTTTTCCATCAATTTTTTGAATTGACACAGATTTTCCTCCTTAATGCACATTACAAGTTTATTACTTTAACTCCTTGTACGTAGATGTTTACAGAATCTACTGCTAGTCCTACAGTTTGATCTAATGTATATTTCACTTTAGTCTGCACGTTATGTGCTACTTCTGAAATTTTCGTACCATAGCTCACAATAATATACATATCAATATGTACTTCATCTTCATTTTTACGAACAATAACGCCTCTAGTGAAGTTTTCTTTTCGTAAAATTTCTGTTAATCCATCTTTTAACTGATTTTTTGATGCCATACCTACGATACCGTAGCAATCTACTGCGGCACCTCCAGCAATTGTTGCAATTACATCTGTACTAATATCAATTTGACCGTACTTCGTTTTAATTTCAATTGACATCTCGTTTCCCCCTTCATAAATGGTGAAAGTGAGCTAGACTACTTTAGTTACTATCATATAATCTTTTTAAAGAAAATTCCATCGTTCTTTCTTTTTCACTCTCATATTTTATGTTTTAAATTACATTTTTTTATGATGAGCAAAATAGTCCATTGTTATTATACAACATGTACCACTATAATATGTCAAGCAATTTTTCTTGATTTCACCTTTTCTTCATTGACATATAGTGTCAAGTATTTTTTCTTGATTTCTTTTTCCTACGGTGTTGCATTCTCTTTTTAGTTGTGTTAAATTATAGTAGTGTTTTTAGCATCGCATAAAAGACTAATATTGAAAAATTACGTATGTTACGGTAGTTAAGGGAGGGAAATATAAATGGCTCGTGTTTGTGCTATCACTGGAAGAAAAGCTCGTTCTGGTAACTCTCGTTCTCACGCAATGAACGCTACAAAACGTAAATGGGGCGCTAACCTTCAAAAAGTTCGCGTACGCATCGACGGAAAAGTTCAACGTGTTTACGTTTCTGCTAGAGCATTAAAATCTGGCAAAATCGAACGTGTTTAATAATAAAAAAAAGAGCCGCTAGGCTCTTTTTTTATTATACCATTGGAAAAAGCACCGGTAATAGGTGCTTTTTTTAGTCTTTTTTGAAGGTATTTAACATCGCACGAACAATTCCACCAAGAAATTTAGGTAACTTAATTGTATAAAATCTCATGGTTTCCCTCCTAATCCCCATTACTCCACTTGTTCACTATATGATGCAAGGAGCAAAATTGTTTCTTCAATCAGTGCTTCTTATCATCATTAATATGCCAGAAGTGAATGAAAAAGTACCTTTTTCCTCAACGAGTTCATTACTAATACAAAGTGTCGATCCCCACTCTATTGTTTTATTAGTAAGGGGATACTTAAAACCGTGAAGTGTAATACCTTCTACCCTTTCAGTAACTGGTACAAATGATACGTATGGAAAATGTTCGTTTCCTTCAATTATATACATACCAAACTTTTTCACCATTATTTCATTTTTATTGTCCACAATACACATTTCTATATTTACTTCTAATCCCTTTAAAAGCATCTGAATATTTGCTAAACCATGATCAAGTCTTCCACCAGTAGCACCAAAAATACGAATTAATTTTGGTTTCTGTTCTAAAGCCCAGCTAATTGCAATTTCTAAATCTGTTTGATCTTTTTCTCGCGGGACGATATGTAATTCATTTGTTTGCTGCCTCATCCATGCTAATTCCTCATCAGTAACTGAATCATAATCCCCAAACGCAACAGCCGGAGTGATTCCTCTTTTCAACAAACGGTACACTCCTCTATCAACGGCCGCCCAAACTACTTCTTCATTTTCATACCGCGAAAAATCTGCGCAGTATTCTGCAGGTCCTCCCGCTAAAATATGAATAATCATTTTTCCTTCCCCTTCTATTGTAAAAAGGCAATCTGCCATTCGGTAGATTGCCTTTCTCCTTATTTGCCACTCTAACATGTATAAATAGTGAAGTCTTAATGAACTAGAAGCTTCACTAGGATAAAGGTTCGTTCATTCTTTATCCGCGAATTACACGAATTGCTTCACCGCGGTCTTTTTGATTGTATACTGCTGATCCCGCTACAAGAACATTCGCTCCTGCTTCAATACAAAGTCTTGCCGTTTCAGCATTGACACCACCATCAACTTCAATTTCCACTTCTAGATTTCGCTCTTTAACCATTTCTGCAACTTGTTTGATTTTCGGTAATACAGAATGAATAAACTTCTGCCCGCCAAATCCAGGATTTACTGTCATAAGTAATACCATGTCTATATCTTCTAATACATGCTCAATCGTTGAAACTGGAGTATGCGGATTTAATACAACCCCTGCTTTAATGTCATGAGATTTAATTAACTGAATTGTACGATGTAAATGAGGACACGCTTCTACATGAACAGTAATAATATCCGCTCCCGCTTTTGCGAAAGTTGGGATATAGTTATCAGGATTTTCAATCATTAAATGTACATCTAACGGTAATGATGTAATAGGACGGATTGCTTCTACAATTAATGGTCCAATCGTAATATTTGGTACGAAATGCCCATCCATTACATCGACGTGAATGTAGTCAGCTCCGCCTTTTTCTACATCTTTAATCTCTTCCCCTAATCTTGAAAAATCTGCTGATAAAATCGATGGTGCAATTTTAATCATGACTAATACCTCGGCTTTCTCTCTCTAATTTCTTCTACGAATTGTTTGTAATTCTTATAACGATATTCGGTAATCTTTCCTTCTTCAACCGCAGCTTTCACCGCACATTTCGGTTCAGCAAGGTGTGTACACCCTCTAAATTTACAGTATTGGCTCGCTTCTTTCAACTCTGGAAAACAATATGTAAGATCTTCTACCTCTATATCTATGAAATCAAGCGAACTAAAACCAGGTGTATCCGCAACAAGTCCGCTTCCAACTGTAATTAATTCTACATGTCTTGTCGTATGCTTTCCACGTCCTAAATGTGAAGAAATATCATTAGTTTTCAATTCTAAATCTGGACGTAATACGTTTAGCATTGAAGATTTCCCAACACCAGATTGGCCTGCAACGACGGAAATACAACCTTCTAAGAATGGTTTCAGAATATCAATACTTTCCGATGTATTTATAGAAGTAAACAACACATCATAACCCATTTCACGATAATCATTTGCATAAGATTCAACAGTTTCTCTCATTTTTTCATCTACTAAATCCATCTTACTAATACAAATAATTGGTTTAATGTTATGATATTCAATTAATACTAAAAATCGATCTAACAGTCCTGGATTAAAATCTGGTTCTACCGCAGAGAAAACAAGAATAGCTTGATCAACATTAGCAATAGGAGGTCTAACAAGTTCATTTTTCCGATCAAATACTTCTAACACATAACCTTCATTCGGATTATCCGCTTGAAAAACAACTTGGTCTCCTACAAGTGGCGTAATTTTATTCTTTCTAAATACACCACGCCCACGACATTGTGTAATCCCTTCCTCATTCTGCACATAATAAAACCCACTTAGAGCTTTTACAATTTTTCCTTCTGGCATATAATTCTCCTTTATTTTGTATAAAATGAAACTGCAATTAAATATGAATAGACTAGCGTTCTTTAAACAATTAGTTCAAATCCCACCAAATATATATCCAGGTTCATATATTTAATCTACCATCAAATTTGAAATATTATTTACAACAGTATCACTTTTACAGCTTTTTGAATCATATATTTTTGCCTGTTATACAGTCCACGATGTAGACAGCATAACAGGCAAGAGTAATAAATTCTATCTTCTATATAAGGACGATGGAATTCACTATTATTGAGCTGGATATGGTACTTCCTTGTCCATAATCGTTACTCCATCTCGGACAATTTTATAGTGTCCCTTTGCACCTTCTTGAATTACAAATTCTAAAGAAATAATCGCTGACTCAGTAATTGTTCTCGTTTCAACTGGTTTATCCATTTTTTGCTGCATATCTTCTTTATAAATTTCTATTGTTTGCGGCTTTTTCTCACCTGTTGCAGAAGCTTCATATGGGATAGAAATGTTATCCACTTTTACCGTTTTCGTCACTTTAGGCTTCGGACCATCTGAGATAACAATCGATACTTTATCTCCTTCTTTTAAAGGTGTCCCAGGCTTTGGTAACTGTGAAATAACAAGACCTTTATCAACCTTATCTGAATACTCTCTTTTTATATCAGAAACAAGCTTTCTTTCATTTAAATAACCTTTTACACTATTTTCAGTCCATCCTGAAAAATCACCTGGTCTTATTTGATAAGGTCCTTTACTTACCCAAATTTTCAGTTCTTGTTCTGTCTCTATAACCATTTGATCAGGCGTTGGTATTTGCTCTACAATTTCACCTTTCGGCTTATCATTTTCAATATAATTTATTGTAACTTGTTTATATTTTTCTTCTAACTCAGCTCTTATACTCTCGAAATCTTTTCCTGTCAAATCACGCATCTTACTTTTCTTTTTCCCACCTGATTGATAGATAGTAATTTTAGAGTTTTCTTTCACTACTCTTCCTGCTATAGGATCTGTTTTTATCACTTTTCCGGCTTCAACATCATCTGTATATACAAGATTAGGTTCAGTAACTTCAAAACCTTTTTCAACTAATGTATTTACAGCTGTCGTATATTTCATACCAGCCACATCAGGAACCTTCACATCTTTCGGAATAAAGAAGCCTGGAATAACAGTAAGTGCTAATGTTATCCCTATCGCTAAAAGTAAAAATGTTGTAATTAAAACTTTCAGCCATTTATTATTTCGCTTTTTCTTCTTACCTGATTTGGTCTCTTCTTTTCTTACTTGTTCATCCACTTTACTTCCTTTTAATACAATCGTTTCATCACTTACATTTTGAAATAGTTGTTCTTGTTGAATAATTGGAATCGCTTTCGTTGCTTCCATATCTTCTGGTATGTAAAATGGTTGTTCATTTATTCGTTCTGGGTATAGTGCTGTTTCAATATCTCGTTTCATCGCGTTAGCAGATTGATATCGATGGAACGGATCTTTCGCAGTTGCCTTTAATATAATATTTTCAACACTTTGTGGAATATTTTCATTCCATCTTTTTGGAGATGGCATTTCATTTTGTAAATGTTTTAACGCAATTGCAACAGCAGATTCACCAGAAAACGGTTGTCTTCCTGTTAACAATTCAAACATAACAATCCCAAGTGAATAAATATCTGATTGTTTATTCGCTATACCGCCGCGCGCTTGTTCTGGTGATAAATAATGCACCGAACCGAGCACCGAATTTGTATGTGTAATCGTTGCTGCACTTGTAGCTGTCGCAATTCCAAAGTCTGTTACTTTGACCACTCCGTCATCTCGAATCAAAATATTGTGCGGTTTAATATCACGATGTACAATCTCAAAATGATGGGCGTGTGCCATAGCGGACGTTAACTGCTCCATTATATCAAGAGCCTCTCCTATCGGTAACATCCCTCGATCAATTATGTATTGCTTCAATGTTCGTCCAGGTACATATTCCATTACAAGATAATATATATCATCCTCTTCCCCAACATCATACATATTCACAATATTTGGATGCGACAACGTTGTAACAGATTGCGCTTCTCGATGGAAACGTTTAATAAACTCTTCATTATTTGAATAGTCGAGTCTTAATATTTTTACCGCTACATCTCGGCCGAGTATATCATCATGAGCTAAATATACATTGGCCATTCCTCCACCGCCAATCATTTTCAGCAGCTTATAACGGTCATTTAAGCGTTTTCCAATCAGCACGTTGCACTTCACCTACTTTCGTTTGTCGAATCCGTATAATCAATAATAACGAGGGTAATATTATCTTCTCCACCACGATCATTTGCTAATTGAATGAGATGCTCTCCCTTCGCCTCGAGCTGTTCATTCAATTGTAAAATTTGTTGCATATCAGCAATAGAAACTTTGTTAGACAATCCATCCGAGCAAAGAAGTAATTGATCATCTTCTTCAAGCACCAATGTTTTAACATCTAATCCAACTGTTTCTTCATTTCCTAATGCTCTTAACAAAACATTCTTTTTCGGGTGATATTCTGCATCTTCCTTTGAAATTTCGCCATGTCTCACAAGTTCATTTACAAGCGAATGATCTTCCGTTACAAGCGTCATTTTCCCCTCTGATACCATATAACACCGACTATCTCCTATATGACCTATCGTCACAAAATTCGATGTACAAATGGCTATTATAAGTGTTGTTCCCATGCCATTACATTCTGCATGCTGCTTAGAGTAAGCAAATATGCGCTCATTAATAATTCCAACGTTAGTATGTAACCACTTTTCTACCTTTTTAGGCTCATTCATATTATGCGTTTGCTTCCAATAATCATGGAATAATTGAATAGCCATCGAGCTAGCTACATCGCCAGCTCGATGACCTCCCATTCCATCTGCTACTACCGCTAAAATATTTCCATCTAAATTGCGAAAAACTCCTGCACTATCTTCATTATGTTGACGAACTTTTCCTTTATCCGATAGAAACACGGCTTTCATCTAGTCACCTCGTCTCTTCTTTGCGCTCCTTTGCACGCAACTGACCGCAGGCTGCATCAATATCATGACCTTGTTCACGGCGAATGGTTACATTCACTCCACGATCTTTTAGCGTCTTTTCAAATAAGAAAATTTGCTCTCGTGGCGTACGTACATAATCACGTTCTGGCACGTAGTTTACCGGAATTAAGTTTACATGACATTTTACACCTTTTAAGAGCGCAGCAAGTTCTTCAGCGTGCTCAACTTGGTCATTTTCTCCTCCAAATAAGCCATATTCAAATGTAATACGACGCCCTGTTCTATTTACATAGTATTTAACAGCTTCCATTAAATCAGGTAGCTTATAAGCACGGTTGATCGGCATTAATTTTGAACGTATCTCTGTATTTGCAGCATGCAATGAAATCGCAAAATTAATTTGCATATCTTCTTCAGCGAACTTATAAATTTTTGGAACAATTCCACTTGTTGAAACTGTCATATGTCTTGCACCAATATGAATTCCTTTTTCATGATTTACAATGCGTAAGAATGACATTAAGTTATCATAATTATCAAATGGTTCTCCAATTCCCATAACAACAAGAGAACTTACACGTTCTTCTGTTTCATCAAGCGCACGCTGAACTTCTACTACTTGYGCTACAATTTCTCCAGCCTCTAAGTTTCGTTTTAACCCACCAAGTGTAGAAGCACAGAACGTACAGCCAATGCGGCAACCCACCTGTGTTGTTACACAAATGGAATTTCCATATTCATGTCGCATTAGTACAGTTTCAATAGAGTATCCATCGTATAACTGGAATAGGAATTTAATCGTTCCATCCGAAGACGTTTGTTTTACTAAAGTGTTTAAAGTAGTAATATCAAAGGAATTCGACAATTTATCGCGCAATCCTTTAGCAAGGTTTGACATATCCTCATAATTTTTTACACGTTTTTTATATAGCCAATCAAAAATTTGTCCTGCACGGAACTTAGGTTCTCCTTGTTCCTTTAACCAATCTTGCATTTCATGAAGTTGTAAAGAATAAATTGATGGTTTCTTTGTTTCTAGATTTTTCTTTTGTTTTTTTACAGTCGTTTCCATGATGCTACACCTTCTTTCTTAAACAAGCAATATAAAAGCCATCTGTTGCAAAATAATGCGGTAAAATTCGTACTTGACCTTCATCAATATACGGATTTAACTTTTCTGGCATGCGATCTTTTATCGTAGTATCCCATTCAAATTCAGGATGCTCTTGTAAAAATTGCTTTATTACTTGTTCATTTTCTATTTTTTCAATTGTGCACGTACTATAAACAAGGCGACCACCTTGTTTTAACAATGGTGCTATTTTTTCTAGTATCGCAAGTTGAATCGTTGATAACCTTTCACTATCGCCCTTATCTTTACCTAACTTAATATCAGGTTTACGTCTAATAACACCAAATCCAGAACATGGTGCATCTACTAATATTTTGTCAAAAGATTCATTTGCAAAATGCTCTTGAACTTTTCTAGCATCTAAAGCCATCGTTTCTACATTTTCTAAACCAAGTCTCTTCGCCTGTTGTTCAATTAAACGTACTTTATGTGCGTGTAAATCAAGCGACATTACCTTACCAGTTCCGTCCAAACGCTCTGCAATATGAGTTGTTTTTCCGCCAGGAGCAGCACAACTATCTAGAACTGTATCTCCTTTATTCGGTTCTAAAGCACGTGCTACAAGCATTGAGCTTTCATCTTGAATAGAAAGGAAACCTTTTTTGAACGCTTCTGTATGTGCGACATTTCCTCTTTCAATTTGAATTGCATCCTCTGACAATTCGCCACGTTTTGCTTCTATACCCTCATCAGCTAATAACGCAACCGCTTCTTCTACCGTTACTTTATCAACATTTACACGTGCTGTTGGTACAGGTGGCAACATATTTACTTCACACATTTTCTCTGCTGTCTCTAAACCATATTCGGATGCCCATTCTTGTACAAGCCACATTGGATGACTCGTTGCAATCGCAAGTCGTTCTACTGGATTTTCGATTTCTTCTAACGAAGGTACACCTTCTCGCTGAATCGAACGCAATACTCCGTTCACCATGCCTGAAATCCCTTTATGCCCACGGCGCTTTGCAATCTCAACTGCTTCATGAATAGCCGCTCTTTCTGGAACTCGGTCTAAATATAGCATTTGATATAGAGATAGGCGAAGCAACACTCTTACCCACGCTTCAACTTTTTTTCTTAAAAATGGTTGTAAATAATAATCTAGTGTGTCACGACGTTGAATTGTTCCATATACCATTTCAGTTAATAAACCAATATCTTTTCTGTCAATTGTATTTTTTTCAATCAAATTATTTAAAAGTAAGTTGCTATATGCACCACTTTTTTCTACTTGAATTAAGCCATCCAGAGCTAATTCACGAACATTTTGTCTCATGCATTTTCTCCTAACTTCGTACCAATTTCAGGTTTTGTTCCACGTAAAAATTGTGAACAACTCATACGCTTTTTACCAGATGGTTGCAATTCAGTGATTTTAACGCCTGTCTCGTTCCCTGTTGCAACAACAAATCCATCTTCTTCAAGAGCTACTATTGTACCTGGTTCAGCTTTCTCTGTAATAGAGACCTTCTCTCCCCACCATACTTTAATAACTTGTCCTGCCAAAGTCGTATAAGCAACTGGCCATGGATTCAATCCGCGAATGTGATTGTATACTTCTTCACCTGTTTTTGTCCAATCAATTATCTCTTGCTCACGTTTTATATTATATGCAAACGTCACTTCAGCTTCACTTTGTTTAATTGGTTCTAGTTTACCCTGAATTAGTAAAGGAACCGTTTTAGATAAAAGGTGTGCTCCTGCTTCGCTTAACTTATCAAATAATGAACCTGTTGTTTCACGCTCTTCAATTTCTACTTCTACTTGCGTTAATATATCGCCCGCATCTAATTTTTCTACCATATACATAATTGTAATACCTGTTTTCTCTTTACCTTCCATGATCGCATAATGAATTGGTGCACCACCGCGAAGTTCTGGAAGTAATGATGCGTGGACATTAATACATCCATACTTTGGCGCTTCTAAAATTTCATTCGGTACGATTTGTCCAAATGCTGCTGTTACAATTAAGTCTGGCTCTAGTGCTAATACTTTTTCATATTCGTCTTTTTCACGAATTTTTAACGGCTGTACTACTGGAATACCATGTTTCTCCGCTTCTACTTTAACAGGAGTAGGTGTTAAAACCTTTTTTCTACCAACTGGACGATCAGGTTGCGTTACAACACCAACTACGTCATATCCGTCCTCGATAAGACGACGAAGCACCGGCACAGAAAAGTCCGGTGTCCCCATAAATACTACTTTCATCATTCAAAAACCGCTCCTTTTAAACCTATTCTAATTCGCCTGCTTCATAATACCTTTTCACTTTAGATGTAAATAAAACACCGTGTAAATGATCGATTTCATGCTGAATTGCACGCGCTAAGAAGTCATCCGCTTCTAATAAAAATATTTTACCGCGACGATTTTGTGCACGTACTTTAATGTAATCTGCACGCTCCACTTCACCATAAAGTCCCGGAAAGCTTAAGCAGCCTTCGGGACCTACTTGTTCACCACGTTTTTCTAAAATAACAGGATTAATTAATTCAATTTTACCCGTATCATCACCTATATCAACAACAGCAACTTGTAAGCTTACACCCACTTGTGGCGCAGCTAGACCAACTCCGTCTGCAATTAACATTGTTTCATGCATATCTTTTAACAATTTCACTAACTTTTTATCAAAGTTAATTACTCTTTCGCATGGTGTTTCTAACACTTCATTTGGATGCTTTACAATTTCTAAAACTGCCATATTTCCCTCCGCTACATTAACATTGTTGGATTAAAATCAATTGAGATTTGTAGCTCTTTTTGCATTTCTGCTTGATAATGTTCATTTACCATTTTGAGCACGTTCTTTAAGTTTGGTTCCCGTTTGTATTTTATCATGCATTGGTAACGATATCTATCTTTTATCCTTGGAATTGCTGAAGCAACCGGCCCTAACACCATTGTTTGCCTTGAACAATGCGTTCGTAAATGACCGACAATTTTTTCCGTCACTTGGACTGCCTTTAATAACTCCGGATGAGATACAGTTACAAGTACAACGTAGTAATATGGCGGATATTGTCTCATTTGCCTCATTTGCATTTCGTGCTCATAAAATACATCATATTGTTGATTCTTTGCTAATTCTACACTGTAATGTTCCGGCGTATACGTTTGAATTACAACTTCACCTGGCAATTCATGTCTTCCTGCACGTCCACTCACTTGTGTCAATAGCTGATACGTCTTTTCACTCGCCCGAAAATCAGGTAGATGAAGCATCGTATCCGCCGTTAAAACGCCAACAAGCGTCACCTTCGGAAAATCAAGCCCTTTTGCAATCATTTGTGTTCCAAGTAATATATCTGCTTTCTCTTCACCAAACGCCTTTAATAATTTTTCATGCATTCCTTTACGGCTTGTTGTATCCACATCCATTCGAATGACCCGCGCCTCAGGGAATAGTTTTGTGATTTCTTCTTCAACCTTTTGCGTCCCTGTACCAAAGAAACGAATATACGTACTATTACAAGCAGGACACTCCGTTGGCATATTTTCCTCATGACTACAATAATGACATTTTAAACGATGGTTCATTTTGTGATATGTCAACGAAATATCACAATGCGGACATTGTACGACATACCCACAATCACGACACATCACAAACGTAGAATGACCCCTTCTATTTAAAAAGAGAACCATTTGTTCTTTCTTTTCTAATCGATCTGCTATTTTTTCATGCAGTGCCTTTGAAAACATTGAGCGATTTCCATCACGAAGCTCTTCACGCATATCAACAATTTCTACAGTCGGCAAAGCTTGTTTGTTCATACGTTTTTCCATTGTAAGCAACCCATAGACACCTTTTTTCGCTCTAGCAAACGATTCAAGTGTCGGCGTTGCACTTCCGAGAACGATTGGACACTTATGGTATTGTCCTCTCCACACTGCTACATCTCTTGCATGATACTTTGGGTTATCCTCTTGCTTATAACTTGATTCATGCTCTTCATCAATAATAATGATTCCTAAATTTTCGAATGGAGCAAAAATAGCTGAACGCGCACCAACTACAACTTTCACTTCTTTTCTTAATATCTTTCGCCATTCATCATATTTCTCGCCAACAGAAAGCGCACTGTGAAGAACTGCAACTTGCGAACCGAACCTACCTTTAAAGCGATCTACCATCTGGGGCGTTAGCGCAATTTCAGGAACAAGCACAATTGCTTCTTTTCCTTTCTCGAGCACCGCTGCTATAGATTGTAAATACACTTCAGTCTTACCACTTCCTGTAACACCATATAGTAAAAATGGATTGTAAGTTTCATTTGTAATTGATGACAAAATCGGTGTAATTACTTGTTTTTGTTCCTCAGTAAGCGGAAATGGTTTCGTTTGTTCAAAATCATCATCGTCATACGGACTCCGGTATACCTCTACATACTTTTCTGAGATTAGACCCTTTTTAACAAGTGCTTTTATTGGAGCATCTGTTATTTGTAATTCTTCTGTTAAATTTTTTAACGGTACACTTTTGTAGTTTTCTACAAAATAATAGAGTACATCTTGTTGTTTTTTACTTTTCAGTTCAAATGCTGCTAATTCCAATTTATCTGCCGGCAACTCCGGTTGAACTACTCTTTGTTTCTTCTTCTGCACTTTATCCTTTACTTGATAAACCACTTCAGTCGTACCATTTTTAATTTCTTGTTGAATAGTGCGATATAGGTGCGGCTGTGCTTCGATAACTTCCCAATCTATCGTTTCCTTCCCTTGAAATAAAGAAAGAATTTCTGGTGCTACTTCTTCTCGGTTACGAAGTTGCAGACGCTTTTTATATGTTGCTTTAATCGCCGTCGGAAGCATCACCTGAAAAGCTGAAATCATATAACATAACGTTTCACTTGTAAGCCAATACCCAAGTTTTAATAATTCATCATTTAAAACAGGAGTGACATCTAATATTTCATACAACGCTTTTAACTTTTTACTTTCTAGTTCAACCGAATCCTTTATGCCAATAATAAAACCTTGCAATTTCCTCGGACCGAATGGGACTACTACACGCATTCCTGTTTGCACGATATCTTCCCATTTTTTAGGGATAATATAATCAAACGGTCGATCTGTTTGACGTGCAGGTACATCAACAATTACACTTGCAAACTTCATACATAATCATCTTCTAACATCATTTCTATTTGCTTTAATATTTCACGAGCCACTTCTTTCTTCGTTAAAAGTGGCAGCTCAATGATTTCTCCATCTTTTCTATACATTGTCACAATATTTGTATCCGTACCAAACCCAGCTCCTTGCGCTTTCACGTCATTCGCAACAATCATATTTGCATTTTTCTCACGTAATTTTCTCGTTGCGTATTCCTCTATGTTTGTCGTTTCAGCTGCAAAACCGATAAGTAACTGTCGGTCCTTCTTCTCACCTAACGTTTTTAAAATATCCACTGTTCTTTCTAATTCAATTACAGCATCGCCATTTTGCTTTTTCATTTTATTATCGTGAACATATTTTGGGCGATAATCTGCAACTGCCGCTGTTTTGATAACAACATCTACATTCTGATAATGTTGAAGAACTGCCTCTAACATATCTTGTGCAGATTCTACTTGTATTGTTGTGACATGTAATGGTGACTCTAATGCTGTCGGTCCTGAAACAAGTATGACATCAGCACCTAAGCTTGCTGCAACTTCTGCGATCGCATACCCCATCTTTCCAGAAGAAAAATTCGTCATAAAACGGACTGGGTCAATCTTTTCACGTGTCGGGCCAGCCGTTATTAATATTCGCTTTCCTTGCAATGGTTTTTGTTCTGAGAAAACCTCTTCTAACCTTCCAATAATCACTTCAGGTTCTTCCAGTCTTCCCTTAGCTACATAACCACATGCTAAAAAGCCTTCGCCAGGCTCAATAAATGTATATCCTAACGCTTTTAACGTCATCATATTTTTTTGAACAATTTTATTTTCATACATATGCACATTCATAGCAGGTGCAATCCACACTGGAGCTGTAGTAGCTAACAAAGTAGTTGTAATCATATCATCAGCAATACCGCCAGCTAACTTTCCAATGCAATTAGCTGTAGCAGGTGCAACAAGTACAACATCTGCCCAATCCGCTAAATCAATATGAGCAATAACAGCCGAGTCTTTCTCATCAAACGTATCCGTATATACATCATGGCGAGAAAGTGCTTGAAATGTAAGAGGCGTAACAAACTTCATTGCCGACTCACTCATCATTACTTTTACAAGAGCGCCAGCTTGTGTCAATTTACTTGTTAACGCAGCCGCCTTAAAAACTGCAATGCCTCCTGTTACACATAGAAGTATCTTTTTCCCTTTTAGCATATGATTCGTCCTCTTTCTTTTTCAAACTTATTCTACTGAAATAGAATTTCCAGCTCGTCAGTACCAGTATTTCGTTCCGTCTTTTTTCGATTCCTTTTCATCCCTATCGTAAAAAAATAACAACCTACTTGTAAATAGGTTGTTACCGTTACATAGAAAATTATAAAGTCTATGTTTTAATTTGTCGAAAAGAATGTCTTAATCAATTATTGTGTCATCGCTTGGTACATATTTTAATACTTCTAAATCGATTTCTTCTAATGCTTTACCTACACATTTATAAGAAACAGGCTTTTCAATAACACAATTGTCAGCAATTTGCATTTCACGTGCACGCTTTGCAGCTACTGTTACAAGTGTATATTTAGAATCGATTTTCGTTAATAATGAGTCAATTGATGGATTTAACATAATTATAGACCCTCCGTCATTTCTTTATAGTATTTTGCCACTCTTTCGCGGCGGCAATGTTCACCAACCACAATTGCTTTAATTCGGTCGCAAGCTAATTCAACTTGATCGTTTTCTACAACATAGTCATAAGCGTCCATCATTTCGATTTCTTCTTTCGCTACAGTTAAACGATTTTCAATAACATCTTCAGTTTCTGTACCACGGCCGACAATTCGGTTCTTTAGTTCAGATAAACTTGGAGGTGCTAAGAAAATAAATACACCTGCTGGGAAGGCTTTCTTAACTTGAATTGCTCCTTGCACTTCAATTTCTAAGAACACATCTTTTCCTTCTTGTAACGTTTTTTCAACATAATCAATCGGTGTTCCGTAATAATTACCAACGAACTCAGCCCATTCAAGTAACTTTTCATTACGAATCATTTCTTCAAATTCTTCTCTCTCTTTAAAGAAATAATCCACACCATCTACTTCACCTTCACGCGGTTTACGTGTCGTTACTGAAATAGAGTACTGAAAACGTGTGTCTTCATGGCTAAACAGCTCTTTTCGAACCGTTCCTTTCCCGACACCAGAAGGTCCCGAAAGAACGATGAGCAATCCTCTTCTACTTCTCATAAATATGTAAAACCTACCCTTCCTCACTTAAATCTTCTTTATTATTCAAACGATGTGCAATCGTCTCTGGCTGAATTGGACTTAATACTACATGCCCATCATCCATAACAATAACCGCCCTTGTTTTTCTCCCATACGTAGCATCAAGCAAAGCATTATGTTCACGCGCTTCCTGTACTGTCCGTTTAATAGGAGCTGACTCCGGACTTACAATAGCAATAATTCGATGAGCAGATACAATATTTCCGTATCCAATATTTAAAAACCGCATGGCCATAGTTTGCGCCTCCTAGTAAGTCTATCCGATTTCTCCACCACGTATAACTTTATATATTTTTTGAAAGCTACTCAATATTTTGTACTTGTTCACGAATTTTTTCAAGGTTATTTTTCATTTCTACGACATATTTTGAAATTGTTAAGTCATTTGCCTTAGAACCTATCGTATTAACTTCCCTATGCATCTCCTGCACGATGAAGTCCATTTTCCTTCCAACAGGCTCTGTAATTTGCAGTGCTTCACGAAATTGATCTAAATGACTTTGTAATCGAACTAATTCTTCGTGAATATCTGAACGCTCTGCAAATATTGCTACTTCTGTCAACAATCGTTGTTCATCTAAATCTTGGTTATGTAATTCTTTTAAGCGATTTTCTAATCGTTCACGATATTTTTGTGTAACAATTGGTGCATGTGGAATAATTGCATTTACACAATTATGAATCTCTTGCAAACGATATGCTATATCTTTATGTAATCGTTCTCCTTCGCCATCTCTCATCGTTTTCAACATATGAGCAGCTTGGCGAACAGCTTCATATAAACCGGTTTCAAATTGTTCATTTACATTTTCTATTTCTTCAACTGCCGTTACTTCTGGCATTCCCATTAGTTGCCCGAGTGTAATAGAATCTTGTAATTGAAATTTCCCTTTTATATCTTCCATAATGGATTGGTACTGCTTGAGAAGTTCCCAATTCACAGTTAATTTTCTTTCAACAAGCCCTTCGCCTGTTATACTAATAGACACTTCAATACGTCCACGGCGAACTTGCTTTGCAATTATTTTACGAATCTTGTCTTCAAACGCCATCATTTGCTTCGGAAGCCGAATACTCATTTCTAAAAAACGATGGTTCACCGACTTCATTTCTACTGTTATTTGAAAAGTATCGTTTTCTACCTTCGATCTTCCAAATCCTGTCATACTACAAATCATCTTTATCACATCCAAGCCATGAAATAACTCAATGAAAAAGGCAATAGAGATGCGACTCTACTACCTTCTGTAAATTATATCATATTTTCATATCATTGACTATTTCAAGTTTAATCCCTTCTTATATAACAGCGGCTTTTTCTTTTTCTCCTTTTTTCTTGTTAATAAGGATCCTACTAATAAGAAGGTCGGAATAGATGATAATCCTCCAATTAACAACCAATCTCGTGCTTGTATCGGCATTGTGCTAAAAATCGGCTGTAATGGTGGATAATATATAACTACAAGCATTAACAGTAAAGAAATAATAACCGCCCCTACTAAATATATATTTCCAAACGGGTTGCGGTGAAATATAGAATGTTCACTACGACAATCAAATACATGAATAAGCTGAGCCAGTACTAATGTTGCGAAGGCTACCGTTTGTGCATACTTCAATTCATTCGGATGCTGGTTAAATGCAATAATATACGCTACTAATGTTACTGCTCCGATTAGAAAACCACGACTTATAATTTTCCACGCAAGCCCTCTAGCGAACACCCCTTCCTTCGGATGGCGTGGTGTTCTCTTCATCACATCTCCTTCAGCCTTATCCAAACCTAATGCCATCGCTGGTAAACCGTCAGTAACTAAGTTCACCCATAAAATTTGAATTGGAACCATCGGCAATGGCAGTGCAAGTAACATCGCAAATAACATAACTAAAATTTCACCAACGTTAGATGCTAACAAGTACCGAATAAACTTCCGAATATTTTCATATATGTTTCTACCTTCTTTAATCGCCGATTTAATCGTAGCAAAGTTATCATCTAACAACACAAGTGAAGAAGCTTCTTTTGCAACATCTGTCCCTGTAATTCCCATCGCAATCCCTATATCAGCTGTTTTAATAGCTGGAGCATCGTTCACTCCATCACCTGTCATAGCTACTATATGTCCCTTATTTTGCAGCGCCTTAACGATTTTCAATTTATGCTCAGGAGACACTCGAGCGAATACATACGTATCTTCTACAATATCTTCTAATGCCTCTACATCCATATTCGCAAGTTCTACACCTTCAACAACGCGTCCACCCGCCGGTAAAACCCCTAGCTGTTCCGCAATTGCCATTGCCGTCACTTTATGATCTCCCGTAATCATTACCGTTCTAATACCAGCTTCCTTACACTCTTTCACCGCTTGCGCCACTTCTAGTCTTGGCGGATCTATCATTCCTTGTATTCCAACAAGCATAAAATCCTGCTCGACTTCTCTTTCATGTTCAATTGAATCTGTAGCTTTTAACGGTTTAAATGCCACCGCAATCGTTCGTAAAGCTTGACTTCCTAAACTATGAATCGCTGCCTGCACTTCTTTTCGATACATTTCACTTAAAGGCTGCTGCTTATTTCCCCACAAAATTGTTTGACTCATTTGCAAAAGAACATCTGGTGCTCCTTTTGTAATAACAAATTTTTTACCTTCACGATCACGAACAATAACACTCATCATTTTTCTAGTTGAATCAAAAGGAAATTCACGAATGACTTCAAACTTTCCTTTAAGAGCTTCACGTGATATTCCCGCCTTCATTGCAGCAGCAACGAGAGCTCCCTCTGTTGGATCTCCATCTAACACATACGTCTTTTTCTTTTGAATGACATTCGCATTATTACATAAACAGCCAAATGTAAGTAGTTGATACAGTGATTTCGTCTTAGTAGGGTCAATTACTTCTTCACCTTTCATAAACGAACCCGTTGGCTCATAGCCTTGACCTGTTACTTTCCACAATTCTCCGCCTGACCACATATGTGTTACCATCATTTTATTTTGTGTCATTGTTCCTGTTTTATCTGAGCAAATAACAGAAGCACAGCCTAACGTTTCTACAGCTGGCAACTTTCGCACAATTGCCCTCTTTTTAATCATACGCTGTACACCAAGTGATAGCGCAACCGTAACGATAGCTGGTAATCCTTCTGGAATAGCTGCAACAGCAAGCGAAACCCCAGCCAAAAACATGTGATACACTTCATTCCCTTGATATACACCAGCTAGTACAACAAGAGCCGTCAAAATAAGAGCAACAATAATTAAAATTTTTCCAAGCTGTTCTAATCTTCTTTGTAATGGCGTTTCCATTTGCTCAGCATTTTGCAACATATTTGCAATTTGCCCCATAGCTGTATTCATTCCAGTTGCTACGACTACCCCTGTTCCAGCACCTCTCGTTATCATCGTCCCCATAAATGCCATGTTTTTTTGATCACCAATTGAAACATCTTGACCTTGTAACGCATCTACCTTCTTTTGTACAGGCAATGACTCTCCTGTAAGAGCCGATTCTTCAATATATAAACTTGAAGATTCCACAAGGCGAACATCCGCGCCAATACGGTCACCACTAGAAAATTTAATAATATCACCTAGTACAAGCGCTTTTGACGGCGCTTTTATCCACTTCCCATTTCTTAGTACAGTAACTTGAGGAGCTGCCAATTCTTTTAAAGCTTCCAACGATTTTTCAGCTTTCCTCTCTTGGAAGAAACCGAGGACACCATTAATAATAACAATTGCAACAATTGCAATCGAATCAATATACTCTCCTAAAAAAGCTGAAATAATTGTAGCACCAAATAAAACAAGTACCATAAAATCTTTAAATTGCGCTAAAAACACCATAAGCGCAGAAGGCCGCTTTGCTTCTTGCAATTCATTTGTACCAAATTTCTTTAATCGGCCCTCTGCTTCTTGCTCTGTAAGACCTACCTCCACATTCGTATTCGTTCTTTCCTCCACTTCATGTGCTCGCATTTCATACCAGTTCATCCCGCCATCAACCTCCTGATTCCAGACATACTCTAATGAAAGCTTATTCAGCCTCGTCCAAAAAAATGCTATAATTAACTTTTAGTTAGAAAGGAGTGTTCATTCATGGCATTCGATGGATTATTTACAAGAGCAATTACACATGAAATTGCAAATTCTCTTCAAACAGGAAGAATTTCAAAAATATATCAACCCTCAAAATATGAAGTTTTATTACATATTCGAGCAAACGGAAAAAACCAAAAGCTAATTCTTTCATCTCACCCTACATATGCGCGTATGCACTTAACAAATCAAAACTACAATTCACCAGCGCTACCGCCGATGTTTTGTATGCTTCTTCGCAAACATTTAGAAGGTGGATTTATTGAAAAAATTGAACAAATTGACTTAGAACGTATTATTCAAATTACAGTCCGCAGTCGCAATGAAATCGGTGACGAATCAGTAAAAACATTAGTAATCGAAATAATGGGACGACACAGTAATATTATCTTAGTAGATACGAAAACAAATGTTATTTTAGATAGCTTAAAACACGTTTCTTTAGCGGTAAACCGACATCGTACTGTATATGCTGGAGCTGAATATGTTGCCCCACCGGCACAACATAAAGTTAATCCGCTTCTTATCGAAACAGAAGATGATTTTATTAAACCGCTAGACTTTTTATCTGGCAACATGGACAAACAACTTGTCGGAGCATTCATGGGAATTTCCCCATTATTTGCAAAAGAAGTTGTAAAAAAAGCAGGTATGGCAAATGAAAAAGCATTATCTGAAGCTTTCTTCAGCTTGCAAAAACCTTTGCTAACACATCAGTACGTGCCAGCAATGATAACAGCAAATGGAAAAGAGTTCTTTTACCTATTCCCTCTTTCTCACTTACAAGGAAACGAAAAAACATTTTCATCTGTTAGTGAATTATTAGATCGTTTCTTCTTTGGTAAAGCAGAGCGCGATCGTGTAAAACAACAAGCTCACGATTTAGAACGCTTTATGCAAAATGAAAAAACAAAAAACGAAAAGAAGCTAATTAAACTAGAAAAAACATTACAAGATGCCGGAAAAGCAGATAAATATCAACTATTTGGAGAGCTACTTACAGCCAATATGTACGCTTTGAAAAAAGGTGATAAAGAGATAGAAGTCGTTAACTATTACGACGAAAATGGCGGGACTGTAAAAATCACATTAAATCCTTTAAAAACACCATCTGAAAATGCACAACGCTATTTCCAAAAGTACCAAAAAGCGAAAAATTCAGTCGCTATTGTAGAAGAACAAATCGTAAAAACAAATGAAGAAATTCTTTATTTCGATAGCTTACTTCAACAAATGGAGGTTGCTTCTTCAAAAGATATTGAAGAGATTCGTGAAGAACTGACCGAAGAAGGTTATGTACGTAATCGTAAGAAGAAAAACACAAAGAAAAAACCGACAAAACCAGTATTGGACAAATATTTAGCTAGTGATGGCACAGAAATTTTCGTCGGTAAAAACAATAAGCAAAATGATTATTTAACAACGAAATTCTCCCGTCGTGATGAAATTTGGTTACATACGAAAGACATACCTGGGTCCCACGTTGTCATTCGTTCTCTTGAACCTACGGAAGAGACTTTACAAGAGGCCGCTAAAATCGCTGCTTATTACAGTAAAGCAAAAGATTCTAGTTCTGTTCCTGTAGATTTCACAAAGGTACGCCATGTCAAAAAACCGAGCGGTGCAAAACTTGGATTTGTTACATATGACAATCAACAAACATTATATGTAACACCAGATGCTGATACAGTAATGAAATTAAAAGCGTAAATTAAAAAATGCGTTGCTTGCTAGCAACGCATTCTTTAATTTAGTTCATATATCCATTAACTAATTCGTAACATCTTTCTTTTGTCATCTTATATTTCTCTTCCGAAGCCTCTATACGTCTCATCGTTCCATTATTTGGATCTGTACCAATCGCTGTAACTTTACTTTCTTTTTCTTTAACCCATGCAATCTGTTTTGTTTTTAATGACTGAAATGCATCAGCTGACATCGTATTTTTTAATGTACTGTAAATTTCATTTAGTTTATTATCCCATAGTTTATAATTTCCTTCTATTTCATTTACTATGTCATTTGTTGACATAACATTTGTATGTTTTTCTTCGTTTTCTAGAGCAACTAACTCATTTAGAGCCTTAGTTTTACCTAATACTGAAGAAGATTCTTTTTTTGGCTGCTTCTCTTCTTTTGAACTAGTATACGTACTGGAATCATTTCCCTTAGCTGTTTCTTGCTCTTGAATAAAATCTTGTTTCGTTACCTTTTCTTGCTCTTCATCATCTACATTGTGAGTAATAACAGATGTTTGGGCATCCACAGCAACTACTCCGTTACTTTCTTTAAAAATATATTTCTTATTTCCACTATTCTCTTCTCTAACGAAAGAGACATTCTTGAAACCTTGAACTCTAAGAATTTCGTTAGCTTCTTCTTTAGTTAACTTTAAATCTACTGGCGTATTTGATGACCATTTATCCATTAACCATTTTCCATCAGTATAAACTAAAACAAATTCCCACGTCTCCGCTTCATTCCCCATATCATTTGCAAGGATAAGTGTCTCAATCTTTAAAACATCATTTTTCTGCGAACAAGTTATTCTCACGTCTGGCTCAATATGAATTGGGAATGGCAACATATCCGTCTCTCTAGACCTATTAAATGTGTCAAGCGACTTAGGAAGCTGATTTTCTACAAACTTATCTGTAACTAATCCCTTAACTCCTTTTTTCGCTGTCTCCATATCTCCAGGATTATTTCGGCTCCATCCATTTTCTTTTTCCATCTCACTAAAAGCGTTTGCTATCCTATCTACGCTCTTTCGTACAATCTTTTTCGCTTCTTTTCCTGTCACTTCTGGTGCTTCATCAAGCTGTTCAATCTTTTCATTTACTTGAACTTTGTTTTCACTTTTTTCACAACCTGCTAGAACAAACATACTAACTACCAAGCAAAATGACATTACTTTACTTAATTTTTTCATATACTCACATTCCTTAATCCTATTTATTCGTTACGTATCGCTATCTTCGAGAGAAACCCAACAATTACCTATTGTATCAATAATTTTTTATTTATATATTAATTTTTATATTAAAATAAACAATAAATTTAATGTTATTTTCAAATATACACTAAACATCGCTTATCCTTTTCTTTCCTAACTTCGATATTCCAAAAAAAATTGACATTATTTTCTCGTATTTGTATAAAAATTTTTACAGTGTGTAAAAAAAACGATTCGATGTTCTTTTCATTTGCTCACTAATATTTTGAAGCAATCCGTAGTTTTCAAATAGTCCTTCCCACAAATAGCGGACAGAACTTTACTTTACCTTCCCTTATATATATATTCCCCACTATCCTTTCTCTAAAGTTATCTTTTGGCACGCTATTTGCTTTATTCAATACTGTGAAAAGGGGGAAATTAACATGAATTTAAGAATTAATAAAATCCAAAATCAACTACAAAAATATGAAATTGACGGATTACTTATTACAAAAAAAGAAAATCGCCAATATGCAACAGGCTTTACAGGCAGCGCTGGCGTCGTCTTAATCTCTGCGGATAAAGCGGTTTTTATAACTGATTTTCGCTATGTAGATCAAGCGAAATCACAAATAAAAGAAGCTAAAATTATTATGCATAAAGGAAATCTAGAAAAAGAAATCGCAAATCAAGTATCGAAATTAAACATTCAAAAACTTGGAATTGAAGAAAATAACATGACATTACAACAATATAAAAACTTACAAAAATACATACATGCGGAAATGGTGCAAGTGTGCGAAATCATCGAAGATATTCGCATTATTAAAGACACACCTGAAATAGAAACAATGAAAATTGCGGCTAATATTGCTGACGAATCATTTCACCACATCCTTACGTTTCTAAAGCCAGGAATAAGTGAGACTGATGTCCGAGATGAATTAGAATTTTTCATGCGAAAGAAAGGGGCTACATCCTCATCATTTCAAATTATTGTAGCTTCTGGCGTTCGCTCTTCACTTCCTCATGGCGTTGCATCGAATAAAATAATCGAGCACGGCGATATCGTTACCTTAGATTTCGGTGCACTTTATAACGGGTATTGTTCCGATTTAACACGTACTGTAGCGATTGGCGAACCATCGGAAGAATTCAAAAAAATATATAATGTTGTATTAGAAGCATTAAAGCGTGGAACTGCAGCCATTAAACCTGGAGAAACTGCGAAAAGTATCGATGATATAACGAGAGATTACATTACAGAACATGGATACGGTCAATATTTCGGCCACTCTACTGGTCATGGGCTTGGGTTAGAAATTCATGAACCTCTCCGTCTATCTCAAGAAAGTAAGGCTACTTTAGAAGAAGGTATGGTTGTTACAGTTGAACCAGGTATTTATATACCAAACTGGGGCGGGTGTAGAATTGAAGATGATATTGTCATCACAAAAGAGGGCTATGAGGTTATTACAAAAGCGAATAGAGAATTAATTGTTATCCCTTGTTAAAAATCATGAACTTTTTAACAGGAGTTTTTTCATAACTACTTTAAGTGGTTTCACGTATTTGAAGATGAGATCAACCATCGCGGACAAATTCGTTTAATTAAAAAGATGTAAAAAGCTCATTCAGTAAAGTAAGAAAATGCCACCGAATAAGGTGGCATTTTCTTTTATTCATTAACGAATAACTTTTCGTTTACTTTTTTAGCGACTACCGCTACCGATATTAAAATGCATATTAAATATAGCAATTTCGCAATAAATAACCACCCTTGAAACATTACAATTCCATCTATTACCTCATTTCCTTTCAATAACAAAAACGGAATCGTGCTAATTATAATGACAAACTCGATGCTGAAAACAATTTTCTTTTTTCGACTATATGCTTTCCATTCATCCCAGCGATACATAGGAGCAAAAATCAATACTCCTATACATAATATTACTGGTACCCATTCACTTTTAAGAAATCGCCCCGAAATAACTGATAATATTAAACAACCGAGCACACCATAATACCCTATTTTCTCTCTCATTCGTACTCCCCCATTCTACTTCTCCTTTAATATGTAACTTGCTATTCTTATCATGACTCTTAGAAAAATAACGACTACAATTACAAGATAAAGACCTTTCGCAGAAGACATCCAATCTTGAAAAATAGACATTTTCTCCATTTGCTTTTGGCCCTCTATTAAAATAACCCCTACGACAAATGAACAAACAACAATGATACCTATCATAATTCCAATACTTTTCTTACCATGTTGTTTCATGTCATCCCAACGATATAACAGTATAAAAACAAACCCGAGAACAGGTATGATACTTATCCATTCATTGTTTGTAAGCAGATTTAAAATGATTAATAGACTACAAGATATGATAAATCCCCAAAATCCAATTTCTTTGCGCATAAGTCCTTCTTTAATTCCATTTTTAGGATTAATTGCATTGTAACATCCATTTATTGTTCTTACCATTACAGTACATGAAATTTCACTTTTTTTCTTTTTCCTATACTCACATACTTTCACTGCTTCCATACAATGAACTACACGAATGCCTAAAGGATGTGAATGTTATGGGAGTTGAATTAACGCTTTTACATGCTCTCTATGTTCTTTGTTTACTCACTATTATTACCTTTTTTATTTTTAGAAAAGATACGACGATCATTTGTATCGTTTTTATCTTTTTATTAGCATTAACCGCTACAAGTTCTATCCCTCTTGCCATTAGTGGTATCTTTCAAAGTTTCATTTACGCCATTACCGAACTATTACCAACTATATTAATCATCTCCATTATCGTATCAATGAGCAACCTACTCGTTCATACCGGCATAAATGATACGATGATTTCACCATTTACAAAGATGATTCGTACACCTGCACATGCCTACTGGATTATCGGTCTTTTAATGATGACAATTTCCTTTTTCTTTTGGCCTTCTCCAGCTGTCGCCTTAATGGGGGCCATTTTATTACCAGTCGCTGTACGCGTCGGCCTTCCGCCAATTGGAGTCGCAATCGCTATGAACTTATTCGGACACGGCATCGCCTTATCTGGTGACTTCGTTATTCAAGGTGCACCGAAATTAACTGCAGATGCTGCTGGTCTTCCTGTTTCCAGCGTTGTTTCAGCCAGTGTTCCCCTCGTTATCGTTATGGGTATTGTGACAACTTCCGTCGCATTTTTCTTCTTACGAAAAGAATTTCATACAGGCTTATCTATACAAGGATCTATTCCATCAACTGAGTCTTCTAAAACGCTCACTTCATTATCTCCTCAGACAAAAAAATGGCTCGCTATTTGTATTCCGATCGTATATGCCATAGATATTCTTTGCATGATTCAATTTAAACTACAAGGAAGCGATGCAACTGCACTTATCGGCGGGACGACTGTTATTATGATTATCATTATTTCTCTCATCGCCTACAAAGATAATGGACTGAATAAAACGACCGATTATTTTATAGAAGGGCTCCAATTTGGATTTAAAATCTTTGGTCCAGTTATCCCAATTGCTGCACTCTTTTATTTAGGAGATAGCGGCTTTGTGAAAATTATCGGGGACTATTTACCGAAAGGTTCACATGGAATCATTAACGACTTAGGAATCGCCTTATCTCAAATTGTTCCTTTAAACCAATATGTATCGGCAGGAACATTAACTATCGTTGGTGTCATAACAGGCTTAGATGGATCTGGCTTTTCCGGTATATCACTTACTGGTTCGATTGCCAATCTTTTCGGAACAGCACTTGGGCATGGAACAGCTACATTAACAGCAATTGGGCAAATTGCAGCAATCTGGACTGGCGGTGGCACTTTAATTCCTTGGGCGCTTATTCCTGCCGCTGCCATATGCAAAGTAGATCCGTTTGAACTTGCGCGCCGAAACTTTTTACCAGTTGTGATTGGCTTAATCGTCACCACGATCGTTGCGATGTTTATTCTATAGCGTAAGCGAGTATTCTCTTGCTTACGTTTTTCATTGTGAAATCAATCATTTATTACTGACTTTCAAAAGGGATTATGTATATGTTAGCGAAGTTATATTAGGAGAGTATTTATTTCAAAACGTTTACGAGAAACAGATTACTTCAATTAGAAAAGGGGACATAACTATGAATGAATTGATTTTTGTCTTATTAATTTGTCCATTACTTATCTTTATCGTTTCTGTTATTGGAACACGTAGAACGAGAACGTACTATGTAATGCCAATTGTAACGTTTGCTAGTTTTTTAATAGTAGGTGCTATCGCCTTCCCTCCAAAGTTTTTCTTTTGGGTCGGTATGTATAGTATCTTCTCATTTATTATTTCTTATATGACTCTATTGTTTGTGAGAGGATATGAAGTTGCAGAAAACAATAAGTAGTTATTAGTGAGGAGATTGTAATATGATTTTCTTTGATATCAATGGAACTTTACATACAATTTTAGCAATGATATAAAAAAGACGACCGCGTTCCCCCGCGGTCGTCTTTTTTCGTGTTACGCTGTGATCCAAGCTTCATTAGCTGGATTTTTACGCCACTCTTGTAATTTTTTCGTTTCAGCTTGTCCGATCATACCTTTTTCTGCTGCAACTTCAGTTAATGCACTGTAATCACTTAAAGAATATGATGCTACGTTTGCTACTTCTAGTTTCTCTTTTCCTGACTCAAGCTCGTATGTGAAGATTGATACGATTCCTAATACTTCACAGCCAGCTTCGCGAAGTGCTTCTACACATGTAATTGCACTACCGCCAGTTGAAATTAAGTCTTCTACTACTACTACTTTTTGACCTTTTTCAGCTTTTCCTTCGATTTGGTTCCCTTTACCGTGACCTTTTGCTTTACTACGCACGTAGCACATTGGTAAATCCATACGATCGCTTACCCATGCAGCGTGCGCAATACCAGCAGTTGCTGTTCCTGCAATAACTTCTACAGTTGGGAAGTGCTCTTTAATTAACTCTTCTAATCCAGCTGCAATCGCTTGGCGTACTTTTGGATAAGATAAAGTTAAACGATTATCACAATAAATTGGTGATTTTATACCAGAAGACCAAGTAAATGGGTCATTCGGTTGTAAAAATACTGCTCCAATTTCTAATAAATGCGATGCGATTTCTTTTTTCATACTGTTACACCTTCCCACTGTTGTTTTACTGTTTTATACGCTTCAAGCGGATTTTCTGCTTTTGTAATACTACGTCCAACTACGATGTAGCTTGAACCAAGTTCCCTCGCACGTTTCGGTGTTGCTACGCGCACTTGGTCATTTACATCATCGCTTGCAAGACGAATCCCCGGTGTTACTGTTACAAATTCATTTCCGCATACTTCACGTAATTTTGGTACTTCAAGTGTTGAACAAACAACTCCATCAAGTCCACTTTCTTTCGTTAATTTTGCATAATGAGCAACCGCTTCTTCTAACGTTTTCTCAATGCCAATCTCTTTTTTCATCATAGCTTCCGAAGTGCTTGTTAATTGTGTAACGGCAATACAAATCGGTCTCTCTTTTCCTTCTTGCTTACCTTCCTCTAATCCCTCAATCGCAGCTTTCATCATACTGCTTCCCCCAGCAGCATGAACATTTACCATATCTACATCTAGACTAGCTAGGCTACGCATAGCGCTTTTTACCGTATTCGGAATATCATGAAGTTTTAAATCTAGGAAGATTTTATGTCCTTTTTCTTTTAAGTACGTAATAATTGCAGGACCTTCTTTGTAAAACAACTCCATACCAACTTTGACAAATAACTCTTCCCCTTCAAAGTGGTGTAAGAATTGTTCTACCTCTTGTTTCCCTGGAAAATCTAGTGCAACGACTAACGACTGTGACATGTTTGCTTCCAGCTCCTTCCTTGACATTCCGAAATATGATCAAATCCTAATTCATCTAGTAATGCTGGTAATTCTTCAATAATTGTCGGACATACGAACGGATCGATAAAGTTCGCCGTTCCAACTGCAACCGCGCTTGCGCCAGCATAGAAGAATTCAATTACATCTTCCGCTGTTTCAATACCACCCATTCCGATGATCGGAATGTTAACAGCTTGACTTACTTCATGTACCATACGAATTGCTACTGGCTTAATCGCAGGCCCTGATAGTCCGCCCGTGCGGTTTGCTAAAATTGGTTTTGCAGTTTTTAAATCTAGACGCATACCAAGCAATGTATTAATCATCGTTAAACCGTCCGCACCCGCATTTTCAATTGCTTTTGCAATTTCCACAATGTTTGCCACGTTCGGTGACAATTTCACATATACCGGTACTTCAGAAACCTCTTTTACTCGCTTCGTTAAATCAGCAGCAATTTCAGGATTTGTACCAAAAGCGATACCACCCGTTTTTACGTTTGGACAAGAAATATTTAATTCTAGCGCATGAACATTAGGTGCCTTTGAAATCGCCTTCGCAACCGCTACGTAATCCTCAGCTTGTGAACCCGCAACGTTTGCAATAATCGGCAGATCAAATTGCTCGAGAAAAGGTAATTCAGAATTCATTACCTTTTCTAATCCAGGATTTTGAAGCCCGATTGCATTTAGCATTCCGCCTGGTGTTTCAGCAACACGAGGCGTTGGGTTTCCATAACGAGGTTGTTCTGTTGTCGCTTTAATCATAATTGATCCAAGTACACTTAAATCATAGAACTGTGCATACTCACGACCAAATCCGAAGCAACCAGATGCTGGGATGATTGGATTTTTTAATGATAACCCTGGTAATTCAACTTGCAATCTGTTCATAGTACAACCTCCCCGATTGGAAATACTGGTCCGTCGCTACACACCTTCTTGTAAGAATGCCCACTCGGATCTGCTTGCAAATGGCATACACATGCGAAACATGCTCCGATACCACAGCCCATACGTTCTTCTAATGAAATGTAGGCTTTTCTCTCCTTATAGCGTCCTTCTAATGCACGAAGCATCGCTAAAGGTCCACATGAGTAGAGAATGTCAAAGTCAATTCCATAGCTATCGATTACATCTGTTACAAACCCTTTTGTACCATGTGTACCATCAACTGTTGCAACATACGTATCACCAAGTTCTGCGAATTTCTCTTCATAGAAGACAACATCTTTCGTTTGGAAACCTAAGATGTGAATAACGCGTACTCCTTTTGCTACAAGACGCTGTGACAATTCATATAGTGGTGGTACACCAATTCCCCCACCAACTAATAGAGCCGTTTGTCCAGATTCCGCTTCTTCTACAGGAAATCCATGACCAAGTGGTCCTAACACATCTACAAGTTCACCTTGTTTTCTTTTCGCTAATGTTTTTGTCCCTTGTCCTTCCGCACGATATAGCATTGTAAATTCGTTCTTGTCTTGATCGACATTACAAATACTAATTGGGCGGCGCAGAAGGGGCGTAATGCCCTCTGCTACCTTAATGTGTACAAACTGCCCTGGATCGTTCATTTGCTGCACTAAATCCCCTTGAAGCACTAATTCGTAAATGTTTTTTGCGATTTCTTTTTGGTTAACGACGATCATATTTTGCTTTTGCATCATGCATGTACCACCTCGTGACGCTTCGTTTGCGTAATTTCTTTCATTGAATGAGCTGAGAATGTCATAGATTCTAATACTCTCAAGATTGCTCTCGTTGTATCAAGTGATGTTAAGCAAGCCACACCATTTTCTACTGATTCACGGCGAATGCGGAAACCATCACGCGCTGGTTGTTTTCCTTTTGTTAATGTATTGATTACAAACTGCGCTTTCCCTTGACGGATAATATCAAGTAAGTTGTAGTCTTCAGAATCAATTTTGTTTACAACTTGCACCGGAATGTTTTGTTCTGTTAGCGATTGTGCTGTTCCTGCTGTTGCTAATAAGTTATAGCCGATTTCATGGAAGCGTTTTGCAATTTCCAGCGCTTCTTCTTTATCTTTATCCGCTACAGTGATGATTACTGATCCGTGCGTTGGAATGTTAATTCCTGAAGCAACAAGTCCTTTATATAATGCTTTTTCAAGCGTTAAATCTTTACCCATTACTTCCCCTGTTGATTTCATTTCAGGCCCTAATGTTGTATCAACTGAGCGTAGTTTCGCAAATGAGAATACCGGTGCTTTTACATACACTTCCTTCTCTTCTGGGTGATAGCCAGTTCCATATCCTTGTTCTACAAGGTTTTGACCTAAAATAACTTTCGTTGCGATATTTGCCATCGGTACACCTGTAATTTTACTTAAGAATGGTACTGTACGGCTCGCACGTGGATTTACTTCAATTACATACACTTCATCTTTGAATACTACAAACTGAATGTTTAGTAATCCAACAATGTTTAAACCTTTTCCAAGCCCAATTGTATGTTCAATAATTTGTTCTTTTAGTTTTTCAGATAAGCTCTGTGGTGGATATACTCCAATTGAATCCCCAGAGTGAACTCCAGCGCGTTCGATATGTTCCATAATACCTGGAATGAATACATTCTCACCGTCTGAAATTGCATCTACTTCAATTTCTTTACCAACCATATAACGGTCGATTAATACTGGGTGATCTGCGTGAACTTTAACCGCATTTTTCATGTAGTGCAGTAATTCTTCTTGACGATATACGATTTCCATCGCACGTCCACCTAGTACGTAAGATGGTCTTACTAATACTGGGTAACCAATTTTGTCAGCGATCGCTACTGCTTGCTCTACAGTCGTTGCTGTTTTACCAACTGGTTGCGGGATACCAAGCTTTGTTAAAGCTGCTTCAAACTTATCACGATCTTCTGCACGGTCTAAATCTTCAAGTGATGTTCCTAAGATTTTCACACCGTGTGCTTCTAATTTAGCCGCTAAGTTAATTGCCGTTTGTCCACCGAATTGGACGATAACACCTTCTGGCTTTTCTAAATCGATAATGTGCATTACATCTTCGATTGTTAATGGTTCAAAGTATAATTTGTCAGAAATACTGAAGTCTGTTGAAACTGTTTCTGGGTTGTTATTAACAATGATTGCCTCATATCCAGCTTCTTTTATTGCCCATACAGAGTGAACTGTTGCATAATCAAACTCAACACCTTGACCAATACGGATTGGACCAGATCCTAGTACAACTACACTCTTACGATCTGTTACAATCGATTCATTCTCGTCACCATATGTGCTGTAGTAGTATGGTGTTGCAGATTCAAACTCTGCCGCACAAGTATCTACCATCTTATAAACAGGAGTCATATTGCTTTCTTTACGCATATCGTAAATTTCACGCTCTGTTTTGTTCCAAGCATTGGCGATGTAATGGTCACTGAAGCCCATTTCTTTAGCAGATTGTAACACTTCCATATTTCCTACATTCGCTTTTACTTCGCGTTCCATGTTTACGATATTTTCAACTTTTTGTAAGAAGAAGAAGTCCATTTCACACCATTCGTTGATTTCTTCTTTCGTTACACCTTGACGGATCGCTTCTGCTACAACGAACAGACGCTCGTCATCAGCTTTTATAATACGCTTTTTCATCGTTTCTTTATCAAGCTCTTTTAAGTGGTCTAACTCTAGGTGATAAACGCCAAGCTCTAAAGAACGAATCGCTTTTAATAATGATTGTTCTAAGTTACGTCCGATTGACATAACTTCACCAGTTGCCTTCATTTGTGTACCAAGTGTTCTGTTTGCTGATTCAAACTTATCAAATGGCCAACGCGGAATTTTTGAAACAACATAGTCTAATGCTGGCTCGAAGCAAGCGTATGTTTTTTGTGTTACTGGGTTTATAATTTCATCTAATGTTAAACCGACTGCAATTTTCGCCGCTAGCTTCGCAATTGGATATCCAGTTGCTTTAGATGCTAGTGCAGACGAACGACTCACGCGCGGGTTTACTTCGATTACATAGTATTGGAAGCTATGTGGATCAAGTGCAAGCTGAACGTTACATCCACCTTCAATTCCTAATGCACGAATAATTCTTAATGAAGTGTTTCGTAACATTTGATACTCACGGTCACTTAATGTTTGGCTCGGTGCTACAACGATAGAATCACCTGTGTGAACCCCAACCGGATCGATATTTTCCATGTTACATACTACAATCGCGTTATCATTCGAATCACGCATTACTTCATATTCAATTTCCTTACAACCGGCAATACTCTTTTCTAATAAACATTGTGTTACGGGACTATGTTTTAATCCACCTGATACGATTTCAATGAGTTCTTCTTCATTATTACAGATTCCGCCACCTGTTCCCCCCATTGTAAATGCTGGGCGAACAATAACTGGATAACCAATTTCTTTTACAAATTCATGTGCTTCTTCCAGCGTATGAATAATCGTGCTAGATGGAATTGGTTCATTTAATTCCTGCATTAATGTACGGAATAAATCACGATCCTCGGCTTGCTCGATTGCTGATAATTTTGTTCCTAAAATTTCAACTCCGCACTCTTCAAGTATGCCTGATTTCGCAAGTTCAACAGCCATGTTTAGGCCTGTTTGACCACCTAATGTTGGTAGGAGTGCATCTGGACGTTCTTTACGAATGATACGGCTTACGAATTCTAATGTTAATGGTTCTATATATACTTTATCTGCTGTTGCAGTATCTGTCATAATTGTTGCTGGGTTAGAGTTAACAAGGATTACTTTGTAACCTTCTTCTCTAAGAGATTGACAAGCTTGTGTACCAGAGTAATCAAACTCTGCTGCTTGCCCAATTACAATTGGTCCTGATCCGATTACTAAAATTGTGTTAATGTCTAGGCGTTTTGGCATAACTCTTCCCCTTCTTTCTTGAAGTTTTCAATCATTGTTAAGAAATCTTCGAATAAATCATTTGCATCTTCTGGTCCTGCAGAAGCTTCTGGATGGTATTGCACTGTAAATGCTGGGAACTTCGTATGACGAAGACCTTCTACTGTTCCATCATTTAAAGCAACATGTGTAATTTCAAGTTCTGTATTTCCAACTGATTCTTCTTCTACTGCGTAACCATGGTTTTGAGAAGTGATTGCTACTTTTCCAGTTGCAAGATTTTTTACTGGATGATTTAAACCACGGTGACCGAATTTTAACTTACTTGTATTTGCACCAGATGCTAGCGCGAACAATTGATGTCCTAGGCAAATCCCGAATAAAGGAACTTTACCAATAATGTCTTTTAACATTTCAATTGCTTCTGGTACATCTTTTGGGTCCCCAGGTCCATTACTTAACATAATTCCATCTGGGCTAAGGCGTAGAATTTCTTCTGCTGTTGTATTGTAAGGTACAACAATCACATCACAATCACGCTTATTTAATTCTCGTAAAATACCATGTTTCATTCCGAAGTCTACAAGTACAACTCGGTGTCCACGGCCTGGACTTGGATATGGATCTTTTGTTGATACGCGTTTCACATGATCTGTAAAGACAGTTGCTTTCAATTGGCTAACGATGTCCTCTACATCCACATCCATATTGCAAAGACGTCCGCGTAAAGTTCCATATTGACGGATCTTTCTTGTTAATTTTCTCGTATCAATTCCTGCTAATCCTGGGATATTTCTTTCTTTCAAGTAATCATTTAGCGAAATTTCATTACGGAAGTTTGATGGGTGATCACAAATTTCGTTTACGATTAAACCATTTACAGATGGGTGAATTGATTCAAAATCATCACGGTTAATGCCGTAGTTTCCGATTAATGGATACGTAAATGTTACGATTTGACCGCAGTATGATGGATCAGATAAAGTTTCTTGATATCCAGTCATCCCAGTTGTAAATACAACCTCACCTGACTTTTCTATTTCTCCTCCGAAACCTTTTCCAATTAATACTGTTCCATCTTCTAAGATAAGTTGTCTTTTCATACTAATGCACTCTCCTTTTGCCATGCGATCTTACCACCAACGATTGTCATAACCGGCCAACCTTGGCATTTCCAACCTGCGAATGGTGTGTTTTTTCCTTTTGATAAGAATGTTGTTGGATCAATTTCTTCTTCTTGTTCTAAATCGATAATTGTAATATCAGCTGTTCTACCTTCTGTTAGGCGCCCTGCTTCTAAACCGAATGTGTCAGCCGGTTTTTCTGTTAAGAATTGAATCAGTTGCTCTAATGTAATGATTCCTTTTTTCACAAGGTTTGTATATAAAAGCGGGAATGCTGTTTCAAAACCAGTAATTCCGAACGGTGCTCTTTCAATCCCTTGCGCTTTCTCTTCTGCAGTATGCGGTGCATGGTCAGTTGCGATCATATCAATTGTTCCATCTAATAGTCCTTCAATTAACGCTGCATGATCTTCTTTTCCTCGAAGCGGTGGATTCATTTTAAAGTTAGGATCAGCCGATGGGATATCATCTTCACATAATACTAAGTGATGCGGTGTTACTTCTGCTGTCACCTTAATTCCAGCACGTTTCGCGTCACGGATTACACGTACAGATCCTTTTGTACTTACGTGACATACGTGGTAGTGACAATTTGCAGCTTCCGCAAGTAAGATGTCCCGGGCAATATGTACGGATTCACATACTGATGGGATACCGTTTAATCCGTGTTTCTCAGAAAACTTCCCTTCATGTACACATCCTTTATTAATAAGTGTGTTCTCTTCACAGTGTGCAACAACTGCCATATTTAATTTCGATGCACGCTTCATTGCAGCTAACATCATGCTTGCATCTTGCACGCCTACGCCATCATCAGTGAAAGCAAACGCTCCAAGTTCTTTTAACGTTTCAAAATCGGTCATTTCAGAACCTGCTTGACGTACTGTAATTGCTCCATATGGTAATACATTTACATGTGCTTTTTCTTTAATACGCTTTTGCAGGTCTTCCATATGTTCTTTACAATCTGGTACTGGGCGTGTGTTTGGCATTGCGCAAATTGTAGTAAATCCACCTTTTGCTGCTGCAAGTGTTCCTGTTTCAATTGTTTCTTTATGTTCACCACCTGGTTCACGAAGATGAACGTGTACATCTACTAATCCAGGTGCAATTAACTTTCCATTTACATCGATTACTTCAGCATTATCTGCCGTAATATTTTCTGCTACCTTCGCAATTTTACCGTCTTGTACGAGAAGATCTGTTGCTACAATTGTTCCTTCTGCATTCATATAACGACCATTTTTAAACAAATAATTCATGTTTCATTCCTCCTAATACATTTGGTAATGCGCGTTTTAGTACAGCCATTCTTACGTAGACCCCGTTTTCCATTTGCTTGAATATGCGTGAGCGTTCACACTCGACAAGTTCACTCGCAATTTCAACATCACGGTTTACAGGGGCTGGATGCATAATAATGCTTCCTTCTTTCATACGTTTTTCTCTTTCAACTGTTAACCCATGTTGCTCGTGATACTCTTTCATAATGTCTGTTTCATAATGGTCATGACGCTCATGTTGTACACGAAGTAACATCATCACATCCACTTCTGGAACAAGTTCATCTAAACTCTTGTACGTTCCAAATGTGTTCTCTTCATCTTTCCACTCTTCTGGGCTTGCAAAGTAAATTGTCGCGCCCAGTTTCGTTAATGCTTCTGCATTAGAACGTGCTACTCGGCTATGACGAACATCCCCAACTATTGCAATCTTCAAACCTTCAAATCTTCCAAACTCTTGTTTAATTGTTAGAAGATCGAGTAGACATTGCGTTGGATGATTTCCACATCCATCTCCAGCGTTCAAGATTGGGATATTCACCTGATCTTTTAATTCATCGAAGTAACGATCTTGCTCATGGCGGATGACTACCGCTTTTGTTCCGATTGATTCTAGTGTTCTTATCGTATCGTATAAAGTTTCTCCTTTTTGTACGCTAGATGCATCTGCGGAAAAGTCTAATACTTCAAGTCCTAATCTCTTCTCAGCAACTTCAAAGCTAAATCTCGTCCTCGTACTATTCTCAAAGAACAAGTTCGCAACAAATGTTTGCTCTGTCGTTTTTCTCTCTTTTCCATTCGCGAAATCTTCTGCGTCTTTTAGGATTTCTGAAATTTCTTGTTCCGATAATTCACTCATCGTTAACAAATGGCTCATCGTCATCCCTCATCTTTCTGTTTTTTATGATAATACCATTGAATTTATATAACAATAACTGTATAAAAATACCCTAGTCTTTGAGACTAAGGTGCGTTAAAGTAGCCACCCTTTTCTATCTCACAGGACTGAATTAAAAGGTTATTTTTATGAAGCAATCTGCTTAGATTGTTTTGTTTTATTTGTTTGTTTTGTCTCTGGTAGTAGTAGATTTAATAGTACACCTACAATTGCTGCTAGCGCCATTCCTTCTACTTGGAACGATTCACCTACGTGCAGTACCGCTCCGCCAATACCGATTACTAGTATAACTGATGCAATCATTAAGTTTCGTTTGTCACCTAAGTCTGTTTTATCGTCTACCATCATACGTAAACCACTTGATGCGATTACTCCGAAGAGTAAGATTGATACACCACCCATAACTGGTGTTGGAATCGAATGAATCAGTGCTGAAATCTTCCCGATAAATCCAAACATGATTGCGAACACTGCTGAACCGATGAATAAGTATACACTGTATGCTCTCGTAATTGCTAGCACACCGATGTTTTCACCGTACGTTGTATTCGGTGGTCCTCCTATTAGTGATGCGATCAATGTTGCTATCCCATCACCGAAGATTGAACGATGTAAACCTGGTTTTTCAATTAAATTTCTTTTAATAACATTTCCAAGTACAATTTGATGTCCGATATGTTCTGAAATTGTTACAAGTGCAACTGGCACCATTAAGAGTACAATTTCCCATGAAAACTCCGGAGTATATGTTACAAACGGTACTGTGAAGTCTGGTATGACAAACCATTTTGCCTCAGCTACTGGCTTTAAATCTACTAGCCCTTGGAAGTAAGCGAATAAATACCCGCCGATGATTCCAAGTAGCACTGGTATGATACTGAAAAATCCTCTCCCGAATATGGAGCAAATGATTGTAATTGCTAATGTTACTAATGCTACTGAAAAGTGTGTAATGCTATACTTACCATCCGCACCGTTCATCGCCATGTTCACTGCTGTATGTGCTAAAGATAAACCGATTACCATTACGACTGGCCCAACTACGATTGGCGGAAGTAATTTCATAATCCATTCTGACCCAGATTTCTTAATTCCGAGTGAGATTAAGATGTAAACAAGTCCCGCAAGCATTCCTCCAAGCATCGCTGCTCCAGGTCCACCTGCTGTTTTCGCTGTAATAATTGGTGCAATAAAGGCGAATGATGATCCTAAATATGCTGGTACTTGACCTTTCGTTATTAGAAGAAACGCTAGCGTTCCTAATCCACTTGATATTAAAGCTACTGATGGATTCAGTCCTGTTAAAAACGGAACAAGCACTGTTGATCCAAACATCGCGAACAAATGTTGTATACTTAATAATAACCATTTTCCCGGTTTCGGTACTTCATGAATGTCTAACACTGGCTTTTGCTCCATTGTTACATCCTCCTTCAGTTTTAATTTTTGCAATAAAAAAACTCTTTGTGCCTGTGCACAAAGAGTCCTACACTTTCGTATGCCAAATTTGACATATGAAAGCCAAGACCCTTTGGCAGCCTCACAGGACTACATTTAAAAGGGCTTTACTTATCGTATATGCTTACTCGATCTTGTTGATCTGTCTCTTGCAAATCAACTTCGATACGCTCTTCACTAGATGTTGGAATGTTCTTTCCTACATAATCAGCGCGAATTGGTAATTCACGATGACCTCTATCAACAAGAACAGCCAATTGGATTTGTGATGGTCTACCTAAATCCATAAGAGCATCCATTGCTGCTCGAACTGTTCTACCTGTATATAACACATCATCCACAAGGATAACTTTTTTCTTCGTAATATCTACAGGAATATCAGAACCTTTTACAAGTGGTTCTTTATGTTTCGATTGTAGTGTTAAATCATCACGATATAACGTAATATCTAACTCTCCTACTTCCATCTCTTTTCCTTCAATTTGACCAATTCGTTCTGCCAAACGTTGTGCAATAAAAATTCCACGTGTTTTTATTCCGACAAGAACACAATTATCGACACCTTTATTTCGTTCCACGATTTCATGACTAATTCGTGTTAAAGCGCGGCGAATCATTTGGTCATCTAAAACGACAGCTTTCTCTTGCATGCTCTACACCTCCAAGCTTTTTTTCTTGCGTGAGAGTAATGGTATAAAAAAAGTCCTCTCAGCGTGTGCGAGAGGACTTTTGAAAAAAGGGTACAACATACCCTAAGTATTTCAAACCGTTACCTTCTCAACCTCACGGGGCTGTGTTAAAGGATCATTATTTAACTGTTGTCAGTATCTCAGTTTTCTTATGATTTGTCAATACTATTTCCGTAAAACATTTAGCACTTCTTCAAACACTTCTGGAATCGGTGCCTCAAACTCAATATATTCACCAGTACGAGGGTGATCGAAACCTAAAATCCCTGCATGAAGTGCTTGTCCATTCATATCTAATGTTTTCTTCGGACCATACTTTGGATCTCCTGCAAGTGGATAACCAATATATTTCATATGAACACGAATTTGGTGTGTACGTCCCGTTTCTAAGCGGCATTCTACAAGGGTGAAATCCTTAAATCGCTCTAACACTTGGAAATGTGTAACTGCATTCTTACCATTTTCATCAACAGTCATACTTTGACGTTCTTTTTTATCACGACCAATTGGAGCGTCAATTATTCCTTTATCATGTGGAATTACACCATGTACAATCGCTTTATAACGTCTTGTTACCGTTTTTGCTACAAGTTGATTTACAAGTGATTCATGCGCCATATCATTTTTAGCAACCATTAATAATCCAGATGTATCCTTATCAATACGGTGTACTATACCAGGACGCATTACACCGTTAATACCTGATAGGTCTGTACAATGATGCATAAGTCCGTTTACAAGCGTACCCTTCGTATGCCCTGGTGCTGGATGTACTACCATGCCACGCGGCTTATTTACAACTAGTACATCGGCATCTTCATAATAAACTTCTAAATTCATATCTTCCGGTTGAATATCTAACTCTTCTGGCTCGGGAATTGTTACTGTAATTTCATCATTTCCTTTTACTTTATAATTCCCTTTAACTGATTTCCCATTTACTGTCACAACAGCATCTTTAATCCATTGCTGCACTTGTGAACGTGACCATTCACTGTTTATTTCTGCAACGAATTTATCAATTCGCTCGCTTTTTTGTTCTTCTGCAACTGTTACTTGTACTACTTCACTCATTCAATTACTCCTTCGCTTTCTTTCCTTCTAATACTGTTTGAATAATAATTAATACAACTCCAATACATAATGCTGAGTCAGCTATATTGAATACCGGATAGTTGTACGAGAAAATATACACGTGAATGAAATCCACTACTTCTTGTCTAAATACACGATCAATAAAATTGCCAATTGCTCCGCCTAAAATTAGACCTAATGAAATACCTAGAAGCTTGTCCGTTTTCGCATATTTTTTCATATAAAATACGATAAATGCTACGAAAATGACTGTAATAATGTAGAAAAACCACATTTTATTTTCTAAAATACCCCAGGCAGCTCCTCTATTTCGATGAGATGTTATGTATAATACATTATCGATAATCGGAATGCTCGTACCCAATTCCATGTTCTTTACAATTAGCCACTTCGATATTTGATCGATGGCAATGACAAATAACGCTATTACATAATATATCATTTTCATTTCCCCCACAAAGACAGTGTACCTCAAAATTTTAGCATAGCTGCTACCTTTTCACAATGAACCTTTGTAGAAGAATAAAATAAATTAAAAAAAGGTAACATAATATCGTTGTGCGTATTTCATACATTTACCTTTTCATAGAAAAATTCATGAATAGTACGAGCAGTCGGCATTGTTTTCATTTGTTTTGTAGAAATCGCTCTTCCAGTTTCTTCACAAATACCGTACATATCTATTTCCATTTTAAACAATGCACGTTCTACATCTTTTAAATCCTCTTTTATATCATGTAATAGCAATTTTTTCTTTGTCTCTTCCTTTATTTCGTATCCAAGTTCTTGCCCAAATTCCATATAGTATGTGTGCATTACTTCTTTCGCCAATCTATCTTGCAACTCTTTTCTCATCAATTGCAATTCTTCTTTTATTTCCATATAAATTTCATTCACGTGTACATTCCTCCCAGCTGCAATGTACAATTAGTGTGTCCGAAATTTCCACGCTTACCTCACACACATTTTTCCTTCATAGGAAAGAGAGTGAAAGTTATTTCGATATATCATCAACAAAAAACTGACTGCTATTATGAGCAGTCAGCTTTTTTTCATTATTTTACATAATTTTCTTTAACAACCGTTGCACAACGCTCACATAATGTTTCATGTTCTGCATCTTTACCAATTGTTTCTGAAACAACCCAACAACGTTCACACGTCTCACCTGTCGCCGGTGCTACAACTACAGCTGTATGCTCATACTTTGGTGCTTCTGTTGGCGCTTCTTCAATTGTACCACCAAGTTTATACTCAGAGACGATGAATAATTGCTTTAAGTCTTCGCTAATAGACTCTAACATAGCCTTCATTTCTGCAGTCGGATATAGCGTAATGCTCGCATTTAATGACTTACCAATTACTTTCTCATTACGAGCTACTTCTAACGCTTTTAAAACGTCATCACGTAATGTCATAAATGCATCCCATTTTGCTCTTAACGCTTCTGAACCCTCTACTTCTGTAGCTTCTGGCATATTAGTTAACTGTACGCTTTCTTCTTCTGCACCAGGAACATATGGCCATACTTCATCAGCTGTATGAGGTAAGATTGGCGTTACAAGTTTCGTTAATGCAACAAGAACATCATATAATACAGTTTGAATTGCACGACGATCCGCGTGATCTGCACCTTCAATGTATAAAATGTCTTTTGCAAAGTCTAAGTAGAATGAACTTAGATCAATTGTACAGAAGTTGTGAATTGCATGATATACAGCAGCAAAGTCATATGTTTCATATGCATCTTTTACTTTTGTAATTAAGTCATTTAACTTCACTAACATGTAACGATCTACTTCACGAAGTTCAGCTACCGCTACTGTATTTTCACTTGGATTAAAATCATCTAAGTTTCCTAATAAGAAACGGAATGTGTTACGGATTTTACGATACACTTCTGCTACTTGTTTTAAAATATCATCTGAAATACGTACATCAGATTGATAGTCAACAGAAGATACCCATAAGCGTAAAATGTCTCCGCCTAATTGATCCATAATTTTCTTCGGTACGACGATGTTTCCAATCGACTTACTCATTTTACGTCCTTCACCATCTAGTACGAAACCATGGCTTAGTACGCCTTTATATGGAGCTTTACTAGTTACAGCAACTGCTGTTGATAATGAAGAGTTAAACCAACCACGATACTGGTCAGATCCTTCTAAATATAAATCAGCTGGACGTTGTAAGTCTTCGCGCTCTTCTAATACCGCTTGGTGAGAAGAACCTGAATCGAACCATACATCCATGATGTCTGTTTCTTTACGGAATTCACCATTTGGGCTACCTGTATGTGTAAATCCTTCTGGTAATAAATCTTTCGCTTCACGCTCGAACCATACGTTAGAACCGTGCTCACGGAATAAATCTGCTACATGATTAATTGTTTCATCTGTAATAATTGGATCACCATTTTCTGCATAGAATACAGGAATTGGCACACCCCATGCACGCTGACGAGAAATACACCAGTCACCACGGTCACGAACCATATTATGAAGACGAGTTTCTCCCCATGCTGGTACCCATTTTGTTTCCGCAACAGCTTCTAATAATTCTTTACGGAACGCTTCAATAGATGCAAACCACTGCGCTGTCGCACGGAAAATAATTGGTTTTTTCGTTCTCCAATCATGTGGGTATGAATGCGTAATGAATGTTAGTTTCAGTAACGCGCCTACTTCTTCTAATTTTTCCGTAATTGGCTTGTTAGCTTTATCATAGAATAAGCCTTCAAATCCAGGTGCTTCATTTGTTAATACACCTTTATCATCAACTGGGCAAAGTACTTCTAAGCCATACTTTTTACCAACAACGAAGTCATCTTCCCCGTGTCCTGGTGCTGTATGAACACAACCTGTACCTGCATCTGTTGTTACGTGCTCTCCTAGCATAACTAATGAGTCACGATCGTAGAATGGATGTTTTGCAACTGTATACTCAAGTTCGCTACCTTTTACTGTTTTCACAACTTCAGCATTTTCCCACTCTAACGTTTTTGCAACTGTCTCAAATAGTTCAGAAGCGATGATATATTTCTCATCATTTACTTTCACAATAGCATATTCAAGTTCTGGGTGAACAGAAATACCTAAGTTTGCAGGTAACGTCCAAGGCGTTGTTGTCCAAATAATGTATTTCTCATCACCTTCTAATACGTTCTTTCCATCTTTTACAGGGAATGCTACGTAAATAGATGCTGATTTTTTATCTTGATATTCAATTTCAGCTTCTGCTAAAGCTGATTCACTTGTTGGAGACCAGTAAACTGGTTTTTGTCCTTTATAGATATAACCTTTTTTCGCCATGTCACCAAACACTTTAATTTGTTGTGCTTCATAAGCTGGCTCTAAAGTAATATATGGATTATCCCAATCTGCACGTACACCTAAACGCTTAAATTGTTCACGTTGACGTTCCACTTGCTCATATGCATACTCTGCACATAACTTACGGAACTCAGCAACTGTCATTTCTTTACGCTTTACACCTTTATTTGTTAAAGCTTGCTCAATTGGTAAACCGTGTGTATCCCAACCTGGTACATATGGTGCACAGTATCCAGTCATTGATTTAAAACGAACAATAAAGTCTTTTAACACTTTATTTAGTGCGTGTCCCATATGGATGTCACCATTTGCATATGGAGGTCCATCATGTAGTACAAATAAAGGACGGCCTTTCGTATGTTCTTGTACCTTTTCATAAATATTCATTTCAGCCCATTTTTCTTGCATTGCAGGCTCACGTTTCGGTAAATTCCCACGCATCGGGAATTCTGTTTTTGGCATTAGTAATGTATTTTTGTACTCCATGCTCAATTCCTCCTTAAATATATAAACGACAGACCTTAAAAAAGGGAATAAAAAAGAGACCTCTCATCCCCAAAAAGGGACGAGAAAGTCTCCCGCGGTACCACCCTAGTAGACCATATACAAATGCATAAGGTCCTCTTTATATTCTTAACGCGAATATACGCCTACGCTTACTAAATTTGTTCAGCGCGGAACTCCAGGGTGATATTCCCATTATCTCCTTATCCTGAGCTTACACCATCCTCAGTTCGCTATATAAGGTATGAAAAAGGTACTTATCCCTATCTTCGTTTTTCTTAATAAATATGCTGTTTAAAATTATATGTAATAATGAGAAAAACGTCAAGCTTACACTGTTTCTTCTTTTTTCAACAGTTCGTCCACTTCGTCTTCTAATTCAATTAGTTTATCCCAATCATCGTTGTTTAACATTTCAAGTTGTGTTTCTAATAACATACGGAAACGAGTTCGGAATACTTTCGCTTGTTTCTTCAACTCTTCAATATCAAAAGCAACTTTTCTTGATTTCACTAACGCTTCATTAATGATACGATCTGCGTTTTTTTCTGCTTCACGTACAATTAATTTTGCTTCTTTTTGTGCATTACGCTTCACTTCTTCAGCAGCTTCTTGTGCGACAATGATAGATTTGTTCAGCGTATCTTCAATATTAGAAAAATGATCTAACTTTCCTTCTAATTGTGCAACCTTTTCTTCTAAAGCTTTTTTCTCACGAATGACTAATTCATAATCTTTGATGATTTGATCAAGAAACTCATTTACTTGATCTTCATCGTAGCCACGAAACCCGCGACCAAATTCTTTGTTATGAATATCTAATGGTGTTAACGGCACAACGCCACCTCCAAGTAGTTATCTAAATTTCCTCTTTCAATTATATCTTTTCTTCGACAAAATAAGAGAATTTCCTTCTAAAAAACCAATCATTTTAGTATACCATACAAAACTCTCCATTTGTCGCGCTTCGTTTTACCTTCTACAGAAAATAATTTACTTCGTCCATGCCCTCTAACCGAGAAAACATCCCCTGGAAAACATTCATACGAAGTTTGCTCTACTGTTTTCCAATTGACTTTTACTAAGCCACCTTTTATAAGAGGCTGTACCTTCTGCCTAGATATATGTAGCATTTCAGCTAATAAAACATCTAGACGAAGTGACGAAACAGTCCCAGATTTTTCTCCCCATTTTTCACCTACACGCAAAATTTTCTCTACTTGTATAGGAGAGAGTGTGACTTTCATTTTCCCTATTGATTGTAAGTTCATTTCAATATACGATACAACTTCTTTGGCAACTGCAATTTGGGCACGGTCTTCTTGAAGCAAAATATCACCACATTTTTCCCTTGTTAAACCAAGCGACATGAATGCACCTAATATTTGCCTATGTTCTAGCGTAAAAAACTTGGAAGGATAGTCAATTTCTAATACTTCTACTTGAAATTCCTCTTCATTTAATTCTAGATAATCTGGATAAATTAGTGCTCTTTTCCGTTCGGCTTCAGGCATCGCACCATCAAACCGTACAGCTACATCTCCTTGCCCTATTACCATAGAAACAATTTGTTGCTGTCTTGGATCAAGAAAATCTGTTAACTTGACTTGATGGTACTCAGCAGCCTGTTTCCACTCTAATACTTTATCCACAAAGACCTCTTCATCAGGTCTAAAATGCTCATAGATGCTCATGTATTTAACCTCACACTATAAAAAATAGTTGAATAAACTCACTAAACCACCTCTAGCAAGTTTCAAGGCAACAATAGCAACAAGTGGAGAAATATCAATCATGCCAAATGGTGGAATAAACCTCCTAAACGGCTCTAAATACGGTTCGCAAATACGCGCAAGAAAATCTCCAAAAGCTGATTCCTTTGCGCCAGGAAACCATGATAGGAGAATGTAAATAATTAGTGCCCACGAGTAAATCTCGATAGCAGTAAGTAACACTGTTAAAACTGTTGTCATGGCGTATTACCACCTCTTTATATTTGTCTCTTCTTCTTCACCGAATAACTCTGAAATCGCACCAACGATATCAACATTTTCAGGTGTACACATAAATGTTTTCGGGCCTATTTTTTGAATATCCCCGTCTATAGCGTATACAGTACCACTTAAAAAGTCAACGATACGTACAGCTTGATCTGTAGACATTCTTTGCAAATTAATTACAACAGCTCGTCTACCTTTTAAGTGATCCGAAATGCCTTGCGCTTCCGAATATGTACGTGGTTCTAGTAAAACAACTTTTGAAGATTGCTTCGCTGTTTCAATACTCACTACATTTTGCTTCGGTTGCACTTTCGCAAACGGAACATCTTGTTGTTCTGGGGGATCTTGTTGCTTTTTCATGTCTGTTTGCTCCTTTTCATAACTATATTGAGCTGCTTCTTTTTCTTCCGGTGTGTCAAAAAAGAAGTATTTTACTTTTGACCAACTCATAATAACTTTCTCCTTCCTCCTACGCTTTTCCTACTAAAACCGTTCCCAAACGAATATATGTAGCGCCTTCCTCAATTGCAATCGTGTAATCATTTGACATTCCCATTGATAATTCTTTACATGGTGCATGTAATAATTCTAGCTCCTGCACCTCTGTTTGTAGCATGCGCAATTCCTTAAAGCAGCGACGAATCTCTTCCTCTTCTCCTGTAAACGGAGCCATTGTCATTAATCCTACCACTTCAATCTTATCCAATTCTTGCAAACTTTGAATAAAAGAAATTGTTTCTTCTATCGCCAATCCTTGCTTTGATTCTTCAGATGATGTTTTCACTTGAATAAAGCATTTAACTTTCTTATCAGCACGTTTTTGAATTTCTTTTGCAAGCGAAAGACGATCTAATGAATGTAAATAATCAATCTCATTAATGATTTCTTTTACTTTTCTCGTTTGCAATGATCCAATAAAATGCCAATTCACTTTTGAACCGAAATGCTCGTATTTTTGTAAGAAACCTTCATTTCTATTTTCACCTAAATCAATAATTCCTGTTTCAATTACTTCGCTTGTTTTTTCAATCCCTACAGTTTTTGTAACTGCAACGAGCTTAATATCTTTCATCGAACGTCCAGCTCGTACACAAGATTCTTTAATTACTTCGTTTACATCTGCTAAATTCCCTTGCACTGTCACTTACTTCACTCCTCCTTAAAACCTATGAAACTCAACATTCTCCCCGTCTTACCTTGATCACGACGATGAGAGAAAAATAATTGTTCTTCACAGCTTGTACAAAGAGATGACATTACAATATGTTCTTCTTTTATGCCTGCTTGTACACATAATATACGATTAACTTCTTTTAAATTAATTGCATACTGACCATCAAAAATTACTTTATGAGGAACAGATCCGTTTACTACTTGCTGTGCTGCTGTTAATACACGATCATCAACAACATAACAACATGATCCGATTGCAGGACCAATTGCGACATGAATTTCATCACTTGAAACACCTTCTGCATTCCACTTTTGAATCATTTCTTTCGCAATCTCTGTTACAGTCCCTTTCCACCCAGCATGCGCAAGTCCTATCATATCATGTGATGGTGCATAAAAATAGAGCGGAACACAATCAGCGTAACAAGATGTTAAGAGAACATCTTTGTTAGTCGTATAAATGCCATCCGTTTTTGGAATACCGTCTTCATATGAATAAACGCCTTTCCCTTTTTCTTGCAGTCCTACTTTCTCAACATGATGGTCATGAACTTGTTCAGAGCAAATCCATTTTTCTAATGGTTTTTGTAACTTATTCGCTAAAATGCGTCTGTTTTCATGAACATTCTCCACGATATCATTCACATGTAATCCTAAATTCATCGCATGAAAGGAGCCTGTACTTACTCCACCATCTTTTGTCGTAAATCCAACAGTAATGTTTCCAAGTTCTTTCCACGCTTGTAAATACAGTATACCGTCCGCATATTTAAATGGTTCTCTCATAAAGCGACTCCTTTTAATTAAAATAACAGAAAAAAGCATGGTACTTCCTGTCTATTTTACCATACTTTTATTTTTTCATAATGACAACTGAAAAAAAAGAGGAATTTGTAATATTCTTTATGAAATTGTCGGTGTTTGTATTGATTCTGTTACAGAATTAATATTATCTACTCTGACAAGTATGACATCTTCCCCAATTTTCATAATTTGCTCCCAAGGAATCACAGATTCTACTTCCTTTCCAAAGAGTCCAAGCATACGTGTCTGCTTGGAAATAATAACTGCCCTAATCTTTCCTGTGTCTATATCAAAATCAATATCTCCAATATTTCCAAGCCTTTTTCCATCTGAAATATTTACAACATCCTTCATTTGAAAATCCGAAATTCGTATCATGTTCCATCCTCTCCCTTATATCATAAATCGTAAGTACGCTCTCAAATAAAGTGAAACCATAATCAGTGGGATTTTCCCCATCCCTACTGATTATTAGTCCATGCTAATCGGACTTTTACGGGTAGCTCCGGCTCTTCTTACTTCAGCCGAATTTTGAAGTGGATAAACAGTATATAACCGCTACTAATAGAACATCCATTTTATTTTCATTATATGAACCTCCCCACTCTACTATGAGCGCAAAATATTATATATAAAAAAGTCCTCACCATAACTGGTGAGGACCTTATCCTTGAATCGTCTTATTCATTTGCTTAATAGCAGACTTCTCCAAACGTGATACTTGCGCTTGAGAAATCCCAATTTCTTCGGCAACTTCCATCTGTGTCTTTCCTTGAAAGAAACGTTTTCGAATAATCATTTTTTCACGATCATTTAAACGCTTCATTCCTTCTTTCAACGCCAGTTCTTCAACCCACTGCTCGTCCTTTTGTTTTTCATCCTTTAATTGATCCATAACAAAGATAGGATCTCCTCCATCGTTATAAATCGGTTCAAATAATGAAACCGGATCTTGAATCGCATCTAGTGCAAAAACAATCTCTTCATGTGTCACTTCAAGAACTTTCGCAATATCCATTGCTGTTGGTTCTTTTGAATTTTCAGCAATCAATTTTTCTCTTACTTGCAACGCTTTATACGCAATATCTCGTAATGAGCGAGATACACGAATTGGATTGTTATCACGCAAATATCTGCGTATTTCTCCAATAATCATCGGCACAGCATACGTTGAAAACTTTACATTTTGGCCTAAATCAAAGTTATCAATGGATTTCATAAGTCCAATGCAACCAACTTGAAATAAATCATCAACATATTCTCCTCTGTTATTAAATCTTTGGATGACGCTCAGTACAAGACGTAAGTTTCCATTCACTAATTTCTCTCTGGCGCTTATCTCTCCACTTTGCATTTCACGAAATAATTTACGCATCTCTTCATTTTTTAGTACTGGAAGTTTAGCTGTATCAACACCGCAAATTTCTACTTTGTTTCTCGTCAAAGTGTTCCCTCCTATCGGGAGTTGCTGTACAGTGTAAAGTATTTCCTTTGAAGGGGATTTTATGCATACGGTTTTTCCATCATTTTTCACAAATATCATATTTCCTAATGCACAAAAAAAGAATAAGACCAGTCTAGATACCGACTGGTCTTATTCTTCACACCATTTTATTAAATTCTTTTCGTAATCTTTTTATAATTCTTTTTTCCAAACGAGAAATATAAGACTGTGAAATTCCAAGCATATCAGCCACATCTTTTTGTGTCTTCTCTTCGCCACCAGCGAGTCCAAACCGAAGCTCCATAATTTGTTTTTCACGGTCATTTAATTGATGCAATGCTTTCATTAAAAGATGACGATCTACAGTAGCTTCTAAATCTTTTGTAATAATGTCATCATCTGTACCTAAAACATCTGATAATAACAGTTCATTTCCGTCCCAATCAATGTTAAGCGGTTCATCAAAAGAAACTTCCGAACGATTTTTATTATTTCGACGCAAATGCATTAAAATTTCATTTTCTATACAACGAGATGCATATGTTGCTAATTTAATTTTCTTTTCTGGATTAAATGTATTCACTGCCTTAATAAGACCAATTGTTCCTATACTAATCAAATCCTCAATATTGATCCCTGTATTTTCAAATTTTCTTGCTATATATACAACAAGCCTTAGGTTACGTTCAATAAGCATCGACCTCGCAGCTTGATCTCCATTTGGTAATTTATTCAAAAGAACTGCCTCTTCTTCTTTCGTTAACGGCGGTGGCAACGCTTCACTTCCACCAATATAATAAATTTCATCGGTCTTAATTCCTAATTTCAGCAATACTTTATACCAAAGGTATACCAAATAAAATTTAAATTTCACCATATTATCCCGCCTCTCATAATTAAGCAATTACCATCTTTTGCGAAATCAACATTTTCGGATGTACAATGCATTGATACTCTCCATTAGTAGATAATTGTTGTGTATTTAATCCAATCAGTACTTTGTTTACAACAACCGAACTACCTTCATGATAAACTCGCACACAATCTGGCTTAATTGCCCATAAAAATTGATTCTCTACTCCTACTGCTCGGAAAGGAATTAAACGTAGTTTCGTCGCCCATCCAGAATCATTTTCTGGTATTTGAGGAATTTCTGTTTTGGAATAAATTTGTTCTGTTAACCAAGCTGGCAAACAATGTTCTAATGATGAAATATGCATAATCATAACGGGTGTTTTCGTTAACGGGTCATAAAGTTGGTTCCCACTATCAATTAGACCTGCTAATTCTAGTTCCTCTCCAGCTAATTGAATTTTCACTTTCACGATTTGATCATAGTGTATCTTTGTTACCTCTACGCTTTCTATACGCTTTTTAGAAAAATAATAAATTACTGGAAAACCAAAAATAACAAATACCCAACTAATTGGATCACCGTAAGAAACTGATTTAGATTGAACTAATTCATTTACCATTTCGTTCGTTTGCAAAAAGTAATGCGTTCCAATTAATCCTCCACCAACCATAAAGGTTACAAAATAGAAAGTAAAAACAGTTTGTGTATAATTTCTAAATGTCGAAAACCCAAATGCTGTATACACAATAAGTAACGAGTACAATAGTTTCATAATTGGATGTGTCATCATAGAAGCAAAAGGCGTAAAGGCGAAAATAACAATAGTTGAACCTATAAATGCCCCTAACACAAGCCTCCATCTTTTGATTCTCTTTTTTAACACGGTGGCTGTTAATAAAAGTAAAAGAAAATCAATGCAGGCGTTTAACAACCAAACGATATCGGCGTAAACAACCAAACAATTCACCTCTTTTTTTAAGTTGAGACTAGTATAATGCATATCCAATAGGAAAGTGTGTCAATTGGTGGAGGGATTTTTTTGTTATTTTGTGATTTCTAGACATAATCTGTCGGTAAAAAATAAAAGTGTATTTTTCATAGAATAATATAAATTTTTTACTTGTATACATAATAATTGAATTATATATATACAAAGTTTATCTTGCTATTTGCGGGCAGTAAGACCCTGCCTCAAAATTCAGCTATAAAAAAGTACAGAAGTTAAGTGGGAGTCGGGCTAACAATCATTTTTGGATGAACACCCCCGACTAATTAAAGTTTCAATTTATTTATCACAGCTTATGGTTTAAAAATAGGACTGGGCTCTCCATATGCAAAATAATAAAAAAAGATCTGCTTAGCAGATCTTTTCCATTTAGACAACAAAAAAAAGGAGCATGAAAGCTCCTTTTCTTTTATCGTCTACGACGGTTACGTAAGAATGCTGGAATATCGATGTCATCTGAATCAGTATGACGATCATGCACAACCGGCTCTTCACGTTTCATTTCACGCTTAACTTCACGTTGTTTTGAAGGTTGAGCTACTGGTTGTTGTTGCTGTTGCGTGTGATTCGCAGTCGGACGGATAATTGGTTTTGGTGGTTGTGTCGAAGCACTATCATCAAAACCAGTTGCAATTACAGTGACCACGATATCATCTTTTAATCCTTCATTAATAACAGAACCGAAGATCATATTTACTTCTGGATCCGAAGCTGAAGCTACAATGTCTGCTGCTTCTTGTACTTCATATAAACTTAAGTTTGCGCCGCCCGTAATGTTCATAATAACACCTTGAGCTCCATCAATAGATGTTTCTAGTAATGGACTAGAAATCGCTTTTTTCGCAGCTTCAGCAGCACGATTTTCACCATTACCAGAACCGATACCCATTAAAGCAGAACCTCTATTAGACATAATTGTTTTTACGTCTGCAAAGTCTAAGTTAATTAGACCTGGTGTAGCAATTAAATCAGAAATACCTTGAACACCTTGACGTAATACGTTATCTGCTTCACGGAACGCTTCTAACATTGGCGTATTTTTATCAACAATCTCTAATAAGCGATCATTTGGAATTACGATAAGTGTATCTACATTTTCTTTAAATGACGCAATACCAGATGCAGCTTGAGTTGCACGTTTACGCCCTTCAAATGTAAATGGACGTGTTACAACACCAACTGTTAACGCGCCTAGTTCTTTTGCAACTTGAGCAACAACTGGAGCTGCACCAGTTCCAGTTCCGCCGCCCATACCAGCAGTTACGAAGACCATATCCGCGCCACGAAGCGCTTCTTGAATCTGTTCTTTACTTTCTTCTGCAGCTTTTTTCCCTACTTCAGGGTTTGCGCCTGCACCAAGTCCACGCGTTAATTTTCCACCAATTTGCATTTTCGTTTCAGCTTTTGATAGATTTAATGCTTGTGCATCAGTATTCACAGCGATAAAGTCTACACCTTGTACACCGTGTTCAATCATACGGTTTACAGCATTGTTTCCGCCACCGCCGACACCGATAACTTTTATATTCGCTAATTGATCTTGAGTAGTATCAAACTCTAACATGTCGAAATCCCCCTAGAACCTCATTTTTCGTGTCCAATTTTAATCCCATAAATAACGGAATGCACGTTTTACTTTTGACATCATGCGGTCATCATTTTGATTAGTATTGTTTTGATTACGAGTTTTTTGTTTCGCAGGTTGCTGTTGTACCGGCATTGGTGCTGGTACTGGTTCAAAATGTTCTTGCTTTTCCTGCACATTTTTCCCACGTAATTTAGCTTTTTGATAAGAATGTTTAATTAATCCAACTCCACTTGTATATTGAGGCTCACGAACACCAATATAATCAGGAGTTGCTATACGAACATTTTCATGTAAAATATCGTATGCAAGATCAAGAACACCTGGCATAGAAGCTATCCCACCAGTTAGTACATATCCAGAAGCAGCTTGCTTTACTCCTAGCTTATGCACTTCATCTTGAACAAACATTAAAATTTCCTCTACACGAGCCTCTATTATATCCGATAATTCCAACTGAGAATATTGTTCTGTTTGATCGCTTCCCATAATAGGAACCGTAAACATCTCTTCTTCAGATGCTGTATCATAAAAAGCATGTCCATATTTCAGCTTAATTTGATCTGCATTTTCTGTTGAAGTTTTCAGCCCAATCGCTATATCCTTCGTTATATGATCTCCACCTAATGGCAATACGCTCGTTGCTTGCAACTCTCCATCTTTAAAAATAGATAAGGTTGTAGATCCTCCGCCCATATCAACAAGGGCTACCCCTCTATTTCTTTCATCCGAAGATAACGCAACTGTCGCTGCCGCTAAAGGTTGCAGACAAATATCAACAATTTCAAGACCTGCTTTTTCTACACAACGAAGTAGGTTATGTAGTAAAGTTCTCGAGCCTGTAATAAGTGTACCTTCCATTTCTAATCTTACACCGATCATCCCGCGTGGATCGTTAATCTCGTCAAGACCGTCTACAATGAACTGTCGAGGTACCACATCAATAAATTCACGTTCAGGAGCAATTGACACAACTTGCGCTGCATCTAGAACGCGTAAGACATCTTCATTCCCGATTTCACGATCTTCATTTGAAACAGCGACTACTCCGTGACACGGGAGCAACTGTACCTGGTTTGCATTGACACCTACTACAACTTGCTCAATGTGGATACCCACCATGCGCTCAGCTTGTTCAATTGCTTTTTTAATTGATCGAACAGTTTCATCTATATCAACTATCGATCCCTTTTTCAAACCATTTGATTTTACGTTTCCAACACCAATAATGTTTAAGCTATCATTAACCATTTCACCAATGATGACTTTAACATTGGATGTACCGATGTCAAGACTAACATAAATTTCATTGCTGTTCATTCTTTGGCACCTCCTTCTTTATTTATACCATACAACTCAATATATGGAACAACAATCGCAACTTTACTATTTATAAGAAAAATATTCAACGTCTTTGTACGTTTCCCTTTTTTAACCCTATATTTTTCTTATTTTTATTTAACATTCATTTAAGAATATCGCAGTAACCTGTGAATAACTGCTCTATCTTGAAATAATTATATTTCAAGTGTAAAGATTACCGCCAAGTATAAGTCTACACTAAGATGTACTTGTAGAAAAGTGAAACTTGTACCAATCCTAGTATGAATCTAAGAAAATTTACATTTTTTTCATCAAATTAAGCATTCTTGCAAATTAGCATCCATATAAAAGAACGTTCGTTTCATTTCATACGTAATAACGCAGTAAAAACTATCATTCTATTCTTTCTTTTCTTCAGCACCTAGTTCCTTCGTATATGCACCCACTTCTAAGTCAATTAAAACCTTCTTACCAGGTTCAATTGTTTTTAAAATAAGTGGATAAGCTTCCATTCGCTTTGCGAAATTTTGAATAGTGGTGYTCACTTCATATCCTTCATTCATATATAAAGTAAGATGATCTTCATTTGCGTTCGTTGGTGTATAACGAATTTCAGAAATAGACCTTAAAATAGTTGGCGTTAATTTTTCTAGTTCTGCAATTAATTCCTTCATTTTTTCCTCTTTAAATGGTTCAAAAATTGGTGCTGCAACTGGAAGCTTTCCGTTCGGAAGTACATCGAGTGTTTTCCCATTTTCTAATAACGGTTGTAATTTCCCATCTTTGTTTATATAGCCAATTGTTAAATATTCTTCGATATGAACATCAATTTTGTTTGGGAAACGTTTTTTTACATTTACCTCTTTAATTTCTTTTCGTTTCGTTAAGTTTTCTTCTGCTTTATGTGCTGTTACTCGGAAATAACTCGTATCATATGTCACACCCGATTCCTTCATAACTTGTTCATCTGTCATATAATGATTTCCAAAGACACTTATCTTTTTTATATTACTAAGCGGAGACCGAAAATAAATTAAAAAGAGTACTAATAAAAATAAAATCGATATGTATAAAATTAACCGATGATTAACGGGTTTCTTATTTTTTTTATTTTGATTCTTTAATTTTGGTACACGATCTTGTAGTTTAATCACTTTACTATTTTTCATGTACGATCCCCCTATGTAACATAAAGAACGGCATGTTCCTCATGCCGTTCTTATCTTCTTATTATAACATAAATGATAATGAGCGGAACGAACAACCGTTATCTTCCAATTATTTCTACTTCTGTATGCATATCAACACCAAATTTATCTTTAATTGTACGCTTTACCAATGCGATTAAGTCTAATACATCTTGCGCTGAGGCCACACCAGTATTAACAATAAAATTCCCATGCATTTCAGAAATTTGAGCTCCACCTATTGTATAACCACGAAGCCCTGATTTTTCTATTAAATCTCCTGCAAAATAGGGGACTGGATTTCGAAATATACTTCCTGCACAAGGGTGATTCCAAGGCTGCGTTTCACGGCGATACTCTTTATTCTTTTGCATGCTTCTTACAATTCCATCGCGTTCGCCTACCTCCAATTGGAATTCAGCTTCCAAAACAATACCAGGGCGTTTCATTTGCAATACAGATGTGCGATAAGAAAAGCCCATTTCGGTATTCGTCAACCAATTAATTGTTCCATTGTCAAACAAAATACGAGCTTTCGTTAATACACTCGATATGTCGGACTTATGAGCGCCTGCATTCATATACACTGCACCGCCAACACTTCCTGGAATACCACTTGCAAATTCCAGGCCCGCTAATCCCTGTCGACTAAGTAAAGTTGACAATTTAATAAGGGGATATCCAGCACCGACTCTTACTCTATGTTTTTCGACTTCTAAATGGTCTAATCCTTCTCCTAAACGAATAACCACACCTTCTATACCTTGATCAGATACGAGAAGATTTGAACCACGACCAATTGCAGTCCACCCTGTCTTGTACTTCTTTACTAACTCTAGAGTCTTCTCAATACCAGCAACATGCTTTGGTACAATTAAAATATCAGCTGGTCCGCCTATTTTCATAGTCGTGTAACGCGCTAACGGTTCATTAACTAACACGCGACCAACATTTGCTTCTAAAAGCTCTTTTACTAATTGTTCCATAGACAATCTCCCCCATATCAAGTCTCCTTATTACAGTAATATGCAGGGCGTTCACCTAATGTTATTTTTTAATAAGCTTGTTCATTACTTCATATAGCTTATTTGCTGCATCTGGAATACCAAGTTGCTTAGTAGCCAGTTTCATATTTTGTAATGTTTGTGTATCCAATAAAATCTCATCAATGTCACGAATAAGCGTTTCAGATGTTAAATCTTTTTCAAGTAGCATTTTAGCTGCTCCTTTATCAACAACTGATCGTGCATTTTTTTCTTGATGGTTATTTGTTACGTACGGACTTGGAATTAATACACTCGGTTTTCCTAACGCTGTTAATTCTGCAAGCGTTGTAGCCCCTGCCCTTGAAACAACAAGATCTACACCCGTCAGTACCTCTGGCATATTATGAATAAAAGGTTTAATAATAACATTATTCGGATTCCCTTTTTGTTTCACGGCTTCCATAACTTTATCATAATGTACTTMGCCTGTTACATATAATACTTCATAACTTTTATTCCCAAATTGTTCAATCGCTTCTACAAAAGCATCGTTAATCGGTCTAGCCCCGCGGCTCCCACCAAAAATAAGCACGGATTTTTTAGAAAGGGATAGTCCTACCGAACGTTTTCCTTTCATTCCATTTTGGTCCATTACTTCTGATGCACGTGGATTACCTGTCATAACCACTTTTGACTGTGGAAAATGTTCTGCAGCTGCTTCAAAACAAACTGCAACTTTATCGACATAACGACTTAAAAATTTATTCGTTACACCAGGTACACTATTTTGTTCATGGACAATAGTCGGAATACCTAATTTAGCCGCAGCATATACAACTGGCCCACATACGTATCCACCCGTACCAATCACAATATCAGGGTTAAAACGACGAATATATCGTTTACTATCTTGAACACCTTTTAGGAAACGCATCACTGTTTTTACATTATCAAGAGATATTTTTCGTTTAAATCCACTTATAACAATAGATTGGAACGGAATACCCGCTTTCGGTACGATGGTACTCTCTAATCCATTCTCTGTACCAATGTATAAAAATCTTGCTTCAGGATTTAGTTTTTTTATTTCTCTAATTAAAGCAAGAGCTGGATAAATATGTCCTCCAGTACCCCCACCACTTACTAATACTCGCACTACTGATTCCTCCACTTCCCTGTTCTTATTCAATCGTATTTATTTCTATATACATATTGCATTTTCACACACACACGAAAAACCCTGTCTTTTAAACAGGGTTTAATAGCGAGAATGGCGACTTATATTCAATAATACACCTACTGCCATTAACATTAAGGTCAAACTTGATCCACCATAACTTAAAAATGGCAAAGTAATACCCGTAACAGGCATCAGTCCTGTTACAACACCAACATTAATCATTACTTGAATCGCAATCATCGCCACAATACCTACTGCTAAAAACGTACCATATAAATCTGGCGCTCCTAATGCTATACGAATCCCGCGCCATAATAATAGACTAAATAATAATAACACAAATGAACCACCAATAAAACCTAATTCCTCGGATAAGATCGCAAATATAAAGTCTGTTTGTGGTTCAGGTAAATAAAGAAATTTTTGTCTACTTTGTCCAAGCCCAAGCCCAAATAAACCACCAGGTCCAATTGCGAGTAACGATTGGATAATTTGAAATCCACTTCCGAGCGGATCCGACCACGGATCTAAATATGATGTAATGCGTTTCATTCGATATGGTGCTGATGCGATTAACCCTACAAATCCCGCTGCACCAAGCAAACCAAACATTGCAAAGTGAAAGACCCTTGCTCCCGAAATGAATATCATAATAATACATGTCCCAACCATTACCGTTCCCGTACCAAGATCTGGCTGTAACATAATTATCCCAAAAGCAAGAAATACAAAACTAAGAGCCGGTAGTAAACCTCGTTTAAAAGATGTAATTAATTTTTGTCGTTCCGCTAAAAATTTTGCTAAGAAAATAATCATCGCGAATTTCATAAACTCTGACGGTTGGATAGAAAATGCCCCGATTCCAATCCAACTTCGCGCCCCTCCACGAACGAGACCTACTCCAGGAATAAGAACGAGAATAAGAAGAACGAAACAAACTAGTAAAATTACTTTTGAATACGTACGCCACACCCAATAATCAATTTTCATGAGAGAAAACATAGCTACTACCCCAAGACTTGCAAATAACAATTGCCTTTTTGCAAAAAAGAATGAATCCCCCATTTTATAAGAGGCCCAAACCGCACTCGCACTATAAACCATAATCATTCCAATTGTTAACAATGCAAGTGTAACGATGATGAGAATAAAATCAGGCGTTTTCTTCATTACCCATGAACACCACCTCTTTGGGCAGAACCTTTGCCCTATGTAACAAAACATCAGTAGGTGTTAGCCTACTGATGTTTTGATTTACTTTATATAAGTTTATGCACAGCTTGTATAAAAATGTCTCCTCTTTCTTCAAATGTTTTAAATTGATCCCAGCTTGCACATGCTGGTGAAAGAAGAATAACATCACCATCGGTAGAATGAGCATACGCCTTCACTACTGCATCATCTAAAGTATCGACACTTTCAATTACATCTAATCCTGCTTTTTCTGCCGCTCTTACTAATTTTGGTGCAGTTTGTCCAAATGTCACAATCGCTTTGACATGTTTAAAGTATGGAATTAAATCATCAAATTCATTACCACGATCAAGTCCACCAGCCAATAATACAATCGGTTGTGTAAATGCAGATAATGCTTTTTCTGTCGCTAGCATATTCGTCGCTTTTGAATCATTATAAAATTTACGATTATTAATCGTTGTTACATATTCTAAGCGATGTTTTACACCTGTAAAACTTTTTAACACAGCAGTAATTGCTTCATTAGAAACACCTAATAATTTAGCAATACTCATTGCTGCTAAAATATTTTCTAAATTGTGCTTACCAGGTAAAACAATATCACTTACTTTAACTACTTTTTCGCCTTTAAAATAAAGAGCGTTATCTTTTATATACGCACCATCTTCAATTTCTTTCGTCGTCGAAAATAATACTTTCTTTCCTTTACTATATGCCGATAACGCCATGACATCTGCATCATCTGCGTTAATTATACTATAATCTGTTTCAGTTTGGTTTTTGAAAATATTCGCTTTCGCCAAACCATACTCTTTCTTCGTCCCGTGGTAATCTAAATGCGCTTCAAATAAATTTAAAAAGGCTGCAATTTTTGGTTGGAACGATTCCACTCCCATCAATTGAAACGATGAAAGTTCCGTAACGACAACTTCATTTTCCTTCGCCAATTGTGCAACTTCACAAGCTACAGTACCTATATTCCCCGCAATAACTGGGTACTTTTGTCCTTCTTTTAACATTTCAAACGTTAACATTGTCGTTGTTGTTTTACCGTTAGATCCCGTAATCCCAACAAACGGTGCTGCTGAAATGGAATATGCTAATTCAACCTCAGTTACAATTGGAATTTGTTTTTCTTTCGCCGCCACTAAGAGTGGATTAGAATATGGAATTCCTGGATTTTTTACGACAAGTGAAATGTTTCTCTCCAGCAATTCTAATGGATGCCCACCACATACAACATCCATTCCTTCCGCTTGTAACTCAGCTGCAAGCACATTACCCGCTAATGGTTTCCCGTCATTTACAATGACGTTTGCCCCTAATTTTTTTAATAAAGTAGCTGCTGCATAACCACTTTTAGCAATACCTAATACAAGAACATTTTTATTTTGATATTCAGTTACAGTTTTCAATTACATCCACACCCCGATATAAATTCCTAGCACAGCTAATAAAAATCCTACAGACCAAAACGTTACAACAACGCGCCACTCTGACCAACCACATAATTCATAATGATGATGTAATGGACTCATTTTAAAGACACGCTTTCCTGTTGTTTTGAACGAAATAACTTGGATAATAACAGATAAAGTTTCCGCTACGAATACACCGCCAATAATAACGAGTAACAATTCTTGTTTTAACAAAATCGCTACAGCTGCGATAGCACCACCTAAAGCTAGAGAACCTGTATCCCCCATAAATACTTTCGCTGGATTCGCATTGAATACTAAAAATCCAAGTACAGCTCCTACAACTGCCATACAGAAAATCGCTACCCCAAATTGTTCTTGAGCTACAGCAATAATACTAAATGCTCCGAATGCAATAGCAGCTGTTCCTGATAATAAACCATCTAAACCATCTGTTAAATTAACCGCATTTGATCCACCAATAAGCATAAATAATACGAGAACAAAATACGCCCAGCCTAATTCAAATTTAACATCAGTTCCCGGAATCATGATATAAGTGTGAAATGCTTGCCCTTTTCCAATTAAAAAGAACGCAATAGCAATTACAAGCTGACCAATCAATTTTTGTTTTGATGTTAAACCAAGATTTCTTTTCTTTACTACTTTTATGTAGTCATCTAAAAATCCGATTAATCCGTACCCAAATGTAACTAATAATAACAATGATACTTCTGCACCTAAATTGTTAAATTTAATCGCCATAATAAGCGTAGTCACCATCATAGATACATATATGACAATACCACCCATCGTTGGTGTCCCTGATTTCTTTTGGTGTGACTTCGGTCCTTCGTCACGAATACTCTGTCCGAACTTTAATTTTCTTAAAAATGGAATAAATAATGGCGAAAGGGCAACAGAAATTAAGAATGCTACCCCAGCCGTTACTAATAAACCTTGTTCAAGCACATGTAGTCCTCCTCTCATGCTGTTACACTTCGTTGTTTAAACGCTCCGTGATTGCTTCTTTAGCAACTTCACGATCGTCAAAATGATGAACTTCTTTACCAATAATTTGATACGTTTCATGCCCTTTACCAGCAATAATAATAATATCTTCTGCTTTTACTTTCGAGATAGCGGAACGTATCGCTTCTTTTCGATCGACAATTACTTCATAACTATTCCTATTTACATCATTTACCATATCATCTAAAATAGCCTTCGGATCTTCACTTCTTGGATTATCTGATGTATAAATTGCGTGAGTTGCATATTCGGTTGCGACACTTGCCATTATTGGTCTTTTCGTTCTATCTCTATCACCACCGCAACCAACGATACAATATACATCGCCTTTTGCAAATTGTTTTGCTGTTTTTAGTACGTTCTCTAAGCTATCAGGTGTATGCGCATAGTCAACAATAACTGTGTAATTTTGTCCACCATCAACAACTTCAAAACGTCCAGGAACGCCAGCAAGCTCTTTAATTACATCAATAATTGTTTGTAAGCTCACTCCTGAAACAAGACCTGCTGCTGTAGCAGCTAACACGTTGTATACATTAAACTTACCAATTAATTTCATCGTAACATTTACAGTTTCATACGGTGTTACAAGTGTAAATGTTGTACCGCCACTCGTCATTACGATATCTCGTGCCATAATGTCGCTTGCAACATCTATACCGTATGTTACAACAGTAGCTGCTGTACTTCTCATATACTCTTCTGCTACTGGATCATCACTGTTTAATATAGCGTATTTTTCACGATTATGATGATAACTATTGCCAAGCTGTGCGAAAAGCAACCCTTTCGCATGTTTATATTCTTCCATCGTTTTATGATAGTCTAAATGATCTTGTGTTAAATTCGTAAATACTGCAACATCATAATCGCACCCGTGTACACGGCCAAGATCTAAAGCATGAGACGAAACTTCCATTACTGTGCTATCCACACCTTGTTCAACCATTTTTGAAAATGTCTGTTGAAGTGTTAGTGCATCTGGTGTTGTATTTTTCACCTCAAATGTTTCATCACCGATTTTCATATTAATCGTTCCAATTAGCCCTGTTTTATGACCATGTGCGCGCATAATTTCATCCATAATATGCGATGTTGTTGTCTTTCCATTTGTACCTGTAATACCGATTAAATGTAACTTGTGTGTTGGTTGGCCATAAAAATAATCAGCTAAAACCGCTAGCGAACGAAAAGTATTTTTCACAAGTACAACTGGAACGTCAACATCAATTGGTCTTTCCGCAACAATAGCAGCCGCTCCTTGTGCGGCTGCTTGCTTAGCAAAGTCATGGCTATCAACCGTATATCCTTTCATACATATAAATAAGCTTCCCTCTTTCACTTTACGTGAATCCGCTTCAATAGATGTTATTTCTGGATTTTCTGTTGGAACAACTGGAAAATCATGCAAACATGATACAAGTGTATGCAACTTCATTTCACTAAACCCTCTCTACATTGTTTATTTATCTCTTATTTTAGCAAGTAACACGTTACCTCCTAGTTATATAAAAATAGGAGGTAAGTGCTACTATAGTCTAATCAATAGATTTATTTATTAATGAGACACTTATCGTCTCAAATAAAGCAATTTTTCTATAAAGAACTCACTGCCACCAATTGTACCATAAAACACAATCAGTTACCTTTAATTCCCGAAGTAAATTCTAACTTTTGAACCCTCTTTTACTTTAGCTCCTGCTTCTGGTGATTGTTTAATTACTTTCCCACCATCACCACTTATATCAAGCTTCAAGTCTACAAGTTGCGTTTGTAAATCTTTCTTTTTCATACCAATTAAATTCGGAACTTCCACAGTTGGTGTATCGCCCCATTTATATTCTTTCTCAACTTGCTCTTTTCTCGGTTCCACTCCCATTACAGGAAGTGCGTCACGAAGAATATTCCCAACAATAGGTGCTGCTACAACTCCACCAAATTGAGTGACTCCTTTTGGATTATCCACTGCTACATAAACAACAATTTGCGGATCGTCAGCTGGAGCAAAACCGATAAATGATACAATATAGTTATTATCTAAATATTTTCCATCTTTCACCTTTTGAGCAGTTCCAGTTTTTCCACCTACACGATATCCATCAATATAAGCCCCTTTACCCGAACCTTTCGCTACAACATTCTCTAATGCGTAACGAACTTTCTCAGAAGTTTCCTTGGAAATAACTTCCCTTTTCGCAACAGGTGTCTTTTTGCTGACAACTTGATTATTCTTCGGATCAATAAATTCCTTCGCTATATATGGCTGATACAAAGTTCCACCATTTACAGCGGCCGCTACAGCTGCTACTTGTTGAATCGGTGTAACAGAAACACCTTGCCCAAATGAAGTCGTCGCTTGTTCGACTGGACCAACTTTATCTAAATTAAATAAAATCCCGCTACCTTCACCTTGTAAATCAATTCCGGTCTTCTGTCCAAACCCGAAATTGCGAATATATTTAAACAATCGATCTTTACCAAGACGATCACCGAGTTCAATAAATCCTGGGTTACAAGAGTTTTGAACTACTTCTAAAAACGTTTGGCTACCATGGCCTCCAGCTTTCCAACACCGCAATCTAGCTCCACCAACTTCAGCTGCCCCATCATCATAAAATGTATCTTTCTCTAAGTCTACTAAATTTTCATTCAAGGCTGCAGCTAATGTAATAATCTTAAATGTTGACCCCGGCTCATACGTACTCCATACAGGTAAGTTTCTGTTATATACTTCCGGAGAAACACTTTGGAAATCTGCTGGATCAAAACTTGGTCGACTTGACATACCTAAAATTTCACCATTTTTCGGATTCATTGCAATTGCTATCATACCGTCAGGATTATACGTTGATTCCGCAATATTCATTTCTCTTTCCATAATCCTCGTAATGCGTGAATCAATTGTTAATCCTAAATTCAAACCGGCTTCTGGTTTTTTGAAATCATCTCCAACGTTAGGCATTCTCTGTCCTTTCGCGTCTGCAAAAAATCGCACATGACCTTTATCACCATTTAGCTCTTTATCATAATATTTCTCTAGTCCCATAAGCCCTTGATTATCACTGCCCGCAAATCCTAATACGTGTGATAAAAAATTACCGAATGGATAGTACCGGATAGAATCCTCTGCGATGTACACACCCTTTAAACTTAATCCGCGTACTTCTTTCGCTTTGTCATGCGATATTTTCCTTCCGCCTTTATCAAGCCTTACAATCGATTCTTTTTTTGTAATCCGCTTATAAACATCATCTTTTTCCACACCTAATACTGCAGCTAACTTCTCTGCAGTCTCTGCTGGTTTTTCAATTTGCCTCGGCACAACAAAGACGGTCGGTGCACTTTTATTCGTAGCAAGCTCCACACCATTTCGATCTAAAATTTTCCCTCGCTCTGGTTCAAAAGTAATATTACGACTCCATGAATCCTTCGCACGATCCGTTAACATATTTCCAAGAAAAAATTGCACATATCCAAGACGAATATCGATAATGGTGAAAATGAGTATACCCGATATAAGTATAAAAATAAGTCGTTTTCTAACTGTTACATTTGATACACGCATATTGGAACAAGCCTCCCTTACGCCTAGCTTGTTCCAATATATGCTTGTACTTATTTAATTAGAACTTCTTCCCTATTACCATTATGGCTTTTCTGCTTCTTGTTGCGGTTCAAGTGGTGGTACGAGTGTTACACCTAATTCTGTACCAGGTTGCAACAATGTCCCTTCCGCCACACTTTGTTCCGTTACATATCCTGTACCAGAAGGTTTTAAGTTAAGCTTTAATGTTTTTGCTAAATTCATAACATCACGCAGTGCCCATCCCTGTATATTTGGCATTGTAGGCTTATCTCCTACTAAGAAGACTCGATCACCCTTTAATGTTTGTTCAGTTGCTTTTGGCACTTGCTGCTGCACTTTACCTTCACCTAATACGATTGGACGAAGTTTTGCTTTATCAATTGTTTTTTTCGCTTCTTCCATCGTTTTTCCGGTTACATCTGGAACGACAGTTTGTTGTTCTTTCACATATTTTTTCGGGTCTTTTACTTCATTCGGCTTAATCTTTAAGTACTCTAAGCTATTTTTCGTTACATATTTAAAGATATCAGCTAAAGGTTTAGCCCCGTTTTCATCATCTTTTAATTTTGGTTGTTTAACGGCCACATACACAACAAGTTGCGGATCGTCCATCGGTGCCATACCTAAGAATGAGAATATATAATTCTCTCTTCCCGTCATATAGCCACCTTTCCCGTCAGGAATTTGTGCTGTACCTGTTTTCCCCCCGACTGAATACCCATCAACTTTATATGCAGTTCCTGTTCCTTTCGGTGATGTAACAACACGTTCTAGTAATTGCCTTACTTGTGCGGCTGTCTCTTTGGTAACAGGTTTTCCTACTTCTTCTGGTTTATGCTCTAGCTGTACTTTACCTGTTATTGGATCCACAATTTTATCAATTGTATAAGGTTTCATCATTTTACCATCATTTGCAATTGCTGTTGCAGCTTGTACAAGTTGAATTGGTGTAACTGTAGAACCTTGTCCAAATGCCGTTGTTACTTGTTGTATTTGTTGATCAAATAAAATTGTATTTGACCCTTCACCAGATAAATCAATGTTTGTTTTTTCATCTAATCCAAAACCGTGAATATATTTTCGAAAACGCTCTGGACCAAGTTTTTGATCCCCTAAAATTGCGAACGCTACGTTTGAAGATCGCTCTACCCCTTCATCAAAAGTAATAGAACCCCATCCGGCGCCGCCGTTATGATCTTTTATTTTGCGATTACCAACTTGATATGTACCAGACTGATAAAAGTCTTGCCCATTGTATACACCTTCATTAATGGCCGCCGCTAATGTGAAAATCTTCATTGTTGATCCCGGTTCAAACGCATTTGCAATGGCGTCGTTGAAGAAATATTTAATTTGACGATCATTAGGGTCATAACTAGGTTTACTAGACATCGCTAATATTTTCCCTGTCTTCGGATCCGCAACAATCCCTATTAAATTTTCTGGTTCATAATGTTTACTCGCTTCTTTCATTGCGTCTTCTAAATAACTTTGAATACGTTGGTCAAGCGTTAAATACACATTATCTCCATTTTTAGGTGCCTTTACATTCACTTTCCCACCGTCAAGAGATACTCCTTTACGGTCACCTGTATAAGCTACCTCACCATTAGAAGCACCTAAATATTTATCCAAACTCTTTTCTAAGCCAAATTGACCGACTGAGATTCCATTTTCATCAGGTTTCGCATGACCTATGACGTAAGATGCAAAATCACCGTTTGGATAAACTCTCGCATTTTCGGTAATAAAAGATATTCCCGGCAATTTCAATGCTTCTATTTGTTCTTTCTTTTCTTTCGTCAAGTCTTTACCCAATGTTCCAAATTCCACTTGACTTTTGCCTTCTTTATTTAAAGTAGCTAAAATTTTATCTTCATCTTTTCCGAGTACTCCTGCGATTTTCTTTGCAGTATCCTCTTTATCCTTAACGGCGTTAGCTCCTTTTAACTCGGCTACAAGTTTATAAGAATTTGCGTCTTGCGCTAGTACATGACCATTTTGATCATAAATTGTTCCTCGATTCGCTTCGAGAACTCCTTTTTTACTATGTTTCTGCTCAGCAAGTTTTTTCAAATCATGATTGTCCACTGTTCCTGTTACTTGTATGTAAAAAAATCGGGCTAATAACAGCAAAAAGAGCAGGAGGAAAAATATCATAAAATAACCTGCTCCCTTATTGGTATGAAATTTGGTCATATTTCTCTTCATCTTTTCTTCACACCTATTTGCCTTACTTTAGGCCTTTCACGTTATTCGCATTAATTTCTAGCCCGTGTTTTTTTGCAACTTCAGCGATACGTTCATAACGACTTAACTTCTCTACTTCAGCCTGCAATTCTTGATTTTCCTTTTGTTTTTTTACAATTTGTTCTTCTATCGTCGCTGCTTCTACATTAACTTGATATAGGCCCGCTTTATTCCCAATAAAAGCTACACAGGCATATAATAAAAATCCAATAAACGTTACGTACAATAGCTTTTCAATTCTTGTAATTTTCGTTTTAACTTTTGGCTTAACCATCTGCTGTGGCGGCGCTTGAATTTGTACCTCTTCTTGCGCCTGTTGTTTATACTTTACAGCTAAATTAGTCATACCTCTCTCTCCTTTTTATCGTTTTTCAGCGATTCTCAACTTCGCAGAACGCGCTCGATTATTTTCTTCTAATTCAATGTCAGAAGGTAAAATCGGTTTCCTTGTAATAAGCTTTAATTTCGGCTTAAATTCATCCGGAATAATCGGTAGTCCCTGTGGTAATTGCGGCGTTGTGCTATTTCGCTTAAACGTCGTTTTACAAATACGATCTTCTAAAGAATGGAATGTTATAACACTAACTCTTCCACCAGGCTTGACCATATCAATTGCAGATTCCAACGCTTCTTCAAATACTTTTAATTCATCATTTACAGCAATACGAATCGCTTGAAATACTCGCTTCGCAGGATGTCCACCTGTTCTACGTGCCGGAGCTGGAATACCTTCTTTAATTAATTCCACTAATTCTCCTGTCGTTTCAATAGCCTTATTCTCGCGATAAGCTTCAATTTTCCTTGTTATTTGCTTTGAAAATTTTTCTTCTCCGTATTGGAAGAAAATTCTTACGAGTTGTTCATATGACCAGCTGTTCACAACATCATATGCTGTTAATGGGGCATCTTGATCCATCCGCATATCTAACGGTGCATCATGATGATAACTAAAGCCACGCTCTGGTGTATCTAATTGTGGGGATGAAACACCTAAATCGAATAAAATCCCGTCTACTTCTGTAATACCTAATTCATGTAGTTTTTCAGATAAATAACGGAAGTTGCTCTTCACTGTTACAAATTGTTCACCATAAGAAGAAAATTTTTCCTTCGCATTTTGAATCGCTATTTCATCTTGATCAAATGCTATTAACTTTCCACCATCTGTTAGCTGAGATAGTAAATAAGAACTATGTCCTCCTCCACCCAGTGTACAATCTACATATGTACCACTCGGTTTTATATCTAAGCCATCTACTGTTTCTTTCAAAAGTACTGTTACGTGTTTGAACATTGCTGCACCTACTCTTTTTCCAATTAATTATGTTAAATACATTTCTCACTCTACAAACACAATTTACTACTAGAGGATGAAATGCTACTAAAGAACGACTCATTTAACTTCCAACAAGGTAGTACGCTATACAAATCGCTATTTTATTTTATTATATACTAAATTTTATCATTTTTTGCGGGAATTTAAACAAAAACCTGTCGAAAAAGATAATAATCCGTTTACATTTTGTGCTATTTTGTCATATATATATACCTGATACATAGCGATTCATTACATTAACATAAGACGGATAATTCAGAAATATTTCACTTCACAGTTAATTCAACAGAATAAAAATAAAATCCTGCTCAAAAGAGCAAGATTCTATAGTTTTATTACATGATGTTTTCCATCCCACGAAAAAGATTGTTCCATTACCCGGTCAACAAAATCAAGGCCGAACTGATTTAAATAATAACAAACATTCCACACACGTTCTTGCGGTGCTCCTAATGGACGAAGCGCAAATTGTAAACGGCGGAATTTATTCAGTTGAACCTCATGTTTCTTCTCAACATTTCTTTTCAACATTTTTTCTAACAGTTCAATTTGCTCATTAATTTTCAGTTCATTTTTCCCAGCAAACTCATTTAACCCTGGATCTATTTTTTTCACGAATTGTTGTAATGATGTATGAATATCCATTATTTCTTTTTTCGCTTCTATAAATCGCTCGTCTATCGGTTCCTCTATTTGATTAGAAAGCCAATTGTCACGCAGATTATCTATATTATTTAGAAATGGATCAATTTCTTGCAAATCTAAATCATATAAATCTGTCGCTATATCTCGCTCCATATAAGTAATTGTAAGACGCGGAACAACAGGTGGCATTTGGAAACCTGCCGTATGAAACACTTGTTGCAATTCACTCCAATAAGCTAACTCCCCTGGACCGCCAATAAACGCTAACGTAGGAAACACATATTCTTGCATAAGAGGGCGCGTTACAACATTATTACTAAAACGTTCTGGACTTCTTTCCATCTCTTCCATCAATTCTTCATACGAAAATGAATGCACTCCATCTTTTCCAATAAACTTCCCTTGATTCTCTTCAAGCAATACTCGCTCATTATCAATTTCCATAAATATATGTACTGCATTTGTCTTCGTTTCAATAATCGGTTTAAATCCTAATTCCTTAAGTACTTCCTGTTGATTACGAAGCCCTACTTGAATTTCTTTATATTTACTTATAATTTGTTGTAAAAACGGCACTTCTAATTTTCTTAATGCAGGATGATGTGAATCTACAAGAATTAAACCAGAATTTGCGAACATTTTCGTAATAAGGTGCGCAAAGAAATCTACATATGTATGCGATTTACCTAAAGCATCATCAACAAATTGTAATACATCCTTTGTAAAATTCGTTTCCGGATATGTTTTAAAAATCTCTTCGACCCATTTTCTACAGTCTTCAATAGAAAACTCAGACTCAGAAGCACTCGCCTTTTTCGGATAACGATCATGAAAAATGGTCTTTTTTATTTTTTTATTTTTCGTTACAAATGTATGATTAATTTCATCCATATCATGGTCTTCACCAGCAATCCAAAAGACAGGAACAACCCGAACCCCTAAGCTCTCTTCTTTTTCTTTTGCAAGCTGTAAAATTGAAATGATCTTATGAACTGTATAAAGCGGACCAGTTAATAACCCTGCTTGTTGTCCAGCTATAACTACATATGTATTTTCATCTTCAAGCGCTTTTATATTTTGAATTGTAAATTCTCCCGCTTGCAATTGTGTATTATATTCTAATAAATGCGTTACTAAATCTTGACGGAAAAACTCTCTCTCACGTAAATCATGTAAACGCTGTTTAAAAGCATCCTCTGTTAACAGATAATCAAAACATGACTGTATCTCTTTTTTACCGTTCATATAGTCCGCTACAACACCTTGTAGTGGAACAGAGATTTCTTTTATCTCCATATAATTCTTCCTTTCGTATCCTGTTCTCTCACCAACCCACATTGTATTCAATGTTTCACGTAAAAGCAAAGAAAAACACTTATAATTCCATTCCTTTTATTGCATTGAACAAAAATCGAAGTGTCGGAACAGATTGTTGTTGTTCCTCAGCTTCTTCTAATACATATCCAACAATTGCATTAACTTCCGTTTGTCTATTCGCCCTTACGTCCGCTAACATAGATGAAGTATTATGGGATGTTTTTTCACATACTTGGCATACCATTTTCCATAGCATTTCCTTATCTTCTTCTTTAACAAGAAATGCAACTTCCTGAAATACTTGCTCCATCATTTGATAAAAAAGCGGGTTTGAAATTAACTCCCCGTTCTCAACCCGTAATAATGCCGTCAACGGATTAATACATACATTGACTACTAATTTATTACGCATAATCCCCTTCCAATCATCTTCTATCTGAATCGGAAAATAATCAAAAGGAAAACAATTAAATACCTTTTTAAAACAACTAGATTGACCACGCACTACACCAAACTTTGTAACACCTATTCCAGTATGACGAACTGTATGTCCATCCTCTTTTTTTGCACCATGCTCCACAATCCCGACTGCTATACGTTCATTTCCTATTTTTCGCATAACGTGAAGATGTGACATTCCATTTTGCAAAAAGATTAATGACGATTCTCCCTGCACAAAAGGTAATATATCAGTTACATGATATTGCTTTACAGCAATAAATATATAATCTAACTGTTTATCCAGCATACTTTCTATCGGTAAAATAGATGGAAATACCGTTTCACGTTCTCCATTCCTAATACAAGTTACACCCGTTAAGTTTAATTCTTCTGCTTGCTTATCGTTTCTTGTAAACAACGTAACATCTTGATTACTTTTTTGTAAATAAAATGTATATAGGAGACCAATAGCTCCCGGTCCAACAATTCCAATTTTCATCTTCACACAAAGAACTCATATTAACAAGTGATATAAGTTCCCTTGCCTTTCCCCCTTTATATCTTATTAAATTACAATTACATAGTTGAGGATTCAATTATCTTTTAACAAATGCAACCTCTTCTTTCACTACGTATATACTACCTATATACATAGTTCTATTCTTAGTTTAGCAAATCCTCAAAAAAATAATGAAAGAAATATTCTATCTTCTTCATAAAAATTTAAAAATGAGTTATAATATTATTATAAATATTTTAACTTTTCTGCATTCAACAAGATAAGAAAAGGACGTGATGTAATGGGATTCCCAAAAGTTGAACGCTTGCTCATCAATTATAAAACATTAGATGAATTTAAAAAATTTAAAGGGTGCGGAGCTCAAGAACTATCCATGTTGGAAGAATTACAAGCAAACATTATTGAAAATGATAGTGAGTCTCCATTTTACGGTATTTATTATGGAGGATCACTAATCGCACGTATGAGTCTATATATGAAAAGGAACGGCGGGGAACCATTTGAAATTACAGGTACTTACCTAGAACTTTATAAACTTGAAGTATTGCCGACTTTTCAAAAACAAGGATTCGGACAAATGCTTGTTAATTATGCGAAACAACTACAATTCCCAATTAAAACGATAGCACGTATCCAGTCATCTGGTTTTTGGGATAAATTAAGTTTCCAGCCAGTATCAGTAACTGATGGTGATTTTTATATTTGGCATCCAGAAACAAATTCGAATGCGATTACAAACGAAGAATCTGCATAAGAAACAAAAAAACAGCTGTTACGCAGCTGTTTTTATTTCTTTAATTTTTCTAATTCTCCATTCGAGCGAGCGCCATTTCTTTCCGCTACCATTACACTTCTTTTTTGATCGATATAATCAAGTAATGTTCTATATTCTTCCTCATATACTGATAATCGCTCCAGAAGACGTTCTTTCTCTGTTTGTAACGATTCAATTTGTTGTTGCAACACCATTAAAGAGCTTTCATCTTTATAATTTCGCAAGAATTCAATAACATCATTCAATGTAATTGATGTAGGCTCTAATACCTTTGTCTCTTTCACTTCATAATTTTCTACTTTACGAAGTTGCTTTGCTTCTTCAATACGTTCTTTGTATTGCTTTCTAACATAAGAATTCCACCTAAATCCACATGCTGCTGGTGTGCGAGACAAATGTCTCCCCACTTCTTTAAAGGCAGAAAGTTGCGTTCCACCTTCTTGAATATGCCGGAGTACTACTTCTGCCAGAAGCAAATCTTCATCATCAGTCCAAGCATCTTGTCTTGTTGTCGCCATCTCTCTAGTCCTCCCTATGCATTTTTTATTAAGCATATGCAGTTACTAGAAAAGATAGAATACAACAAATAAAGAATAAGACAAAAAAATAAACGTAGAAGATATCTTCTACGTTTATTTTCCCGCAATTACTTGCTGATTACTTCTTTACCTTTGTAAGTACCGCATGCTTTACATACACGGTGAGCTAATTTCGCTTCACCACAGCTTGGGCACTCTACCATACCAGGTACTGATAATTTGAAATGCGTACGACGCTTTCTTTTTACTGTTTTAGAAGTTCTTCTAAAAGGTACAGCCATTCTTCCCACCTCCTTAAAAGAAATAGTTATTTTCATATGAAGGCCTAAACCAGTCTTCCGATTATTTGTCAAAAAACTTTGCAAGTCCTGCTAATCGTGGATCAACAGTCTTTTCTTTGTTTTCTTCCGAAATCACTTGCCAGTCTTGACCTTGCATCGGTGCTCCACCAGAAACATCATCACTGAAAATTTGCATTGGAATCTCCAAAAGTATATTTTCCTTGATTACGGGCAGTAAGTCAAGTACTTCTCCTTCTAAACAATGAATTTCAGCTTCTGTTTCAAATTCTTCTTCCGAAGTTTGGAACACCTCAGTTGTTTTAATGTCAAATGGTAATGTCACATCTACTAAAGAGCGAGAACATGGTAAAACCATGCTTCCAGTTATATGTAGATGAAACGTAAACTTACCGGAGCCAAAATCAACTCTTCCTGTTACATGAGCAGGATTAATTTCACGAATATCTTTCTCGACCTCTTTTAGCTCACTTACATCTACCATTTCATTTAATGTCAATCCTTTATTTCTCAATTTATTCAATTGATGGATGGACCATTTCATATCATATCACCTCAAGGCAACAAACAAAATTATAGCTAGCCATTTTATATTTGTCAATGTTTTTTCTTTACACTATAATGAAGTCATCATAGGAAATAATATATAGACTATCACGTTTTCCAAAAAGATGCTACATCGAAAGGAGAGATTACCATAAAATCCAGTGGTATTGTTGTTGAATATAACCCTTTTCATAACGGTCATGCTTATCATGTGCAACAAACAAAAAAGTTAACACAGTCTGATATTATTATCGCCGTTATGAGTGGTCCTTTTTTGCAGCGTGGTGAGCCCGCACTCATCTCCAAATGGTATCGTACTAAAATGGCCTTAACAAACGGCGTAGACCTTGTTGTAGAGCTTCCATATGCATTCGCAACACAAAAGGCCGAAACTTTCGCAAATGGCGCAATTTCGATTTTAAACGCCCTTGGTGTTTCTGAAATTTGTTTCGGTAGTGAAGATGGACAAGCTGAAAATTTCTACAATACCATCGCTATACAAAAAAATGAAGAAGAGACTTTTAATCGTCTTGTGAAGCAATTTATGAATGCAGGTAATAGTTATGCAAAAGCTACATCTGAAGCCTTTCTACACATCTTACCATCCGAAAAAAACGTAGATATGTCACAACCAAATAACATTTTAGGCTTACAGTACATTAAAGCAATTCTCTTACAAAACAGTTCGATGCAAGCACAAACTATAAAAAGATTCGCCTCTCATTATCATGATGAAACATTTCACGATCAACATATTGCAAGTGCAACAAGTATTCGCAAACAGCTATTTAATGAAAACAGTTCCTCTACAACTATTGAGCCTTTTATCCCGAAAATGACTGCTTCTCTTTTAGAAAACTACAAGCAAAACTACGGGACGTTACATAACTGGGAAAAATACTTTTCATTTTTTAAATACAAACTTATGACGATGTCTTCAGAGGACTTACAGCATATATATGAAATGGAAGAAGGTTTAGAGCATCGTATTTTATCAAAAATACAAAACAGTTCATCTTTCTATTCATTCATGGAAGCATTAAAAACAAAACGTTATACATGGACTAGATTGCAAAGAGCTTGTACACATATTTTAACAAATACAACGAAGGAAGAAATACACAAAGCAAATATAGAGCAACATGCGCCGTATATCCGTCTTCTCGGAATGTCACAAAAAGGACAAACTTATCTTTCTAGAAATAAGAAAAAAATAGAACTCCCAATCCTTACTCATACAAAAACATTCGAACATCCAACTTTAGACATAGAACGAAAATCAAATGCTGTATATTTCTCCATAATGCAAGAACCTTTGCGGACACAACTGCTAAAACAAGACGCAACGCATCACCCAATTCGTTATGATGAAATAATGAAAAAATTCCTATAAGAAAAACCTCTCTTCTTCAGAGAGGTTTACTTTGTTTTACCCATTTTTTCTAAATACGTTAATGCATCATCCAGTGTGTCCACCGGTACAATTTTCATCTTTGTTTTAATATCTTTCGCAGCTTCAAGAGCATCTTTATAATTCGATTTCTCTACACCTTTTTCATTTGGCGCAAAAAACACTTCAGCTCCCGCATCACTAGCAGCTACTACTTTTTGCTGAATACCACCAATTGGACCAATTTCTCCTTTATCATTGATTGTACCTGTTCCAGCTATTTCATGTCCGTTTGTTAAATCTTCTTCAACGAGCTGATTATAAATTTCTAGTGTAAACATTAACCCTGCTGACGGGCCTCCTATTTCATGGGAATCAATTTTCACTTTCGGATCTACTACTAACTCTCTTTCCGTAACGATAGAGACCCCTATACCGACGCGTCCATTCCCATTAGGGATCGTCTTTACATTTAAATTTTCTTTAAACTGTTTTCCGCCCCGCTTGTATTCAATATTTACTGTGTCCCCTTCTTTTTTCCCTGTCATATACTCAATAAATTGTTCCGTCTTGTCGAATGTTTTTCCATCGACAGCTATAATAACATCTCCAAGCTTAAGTTTTCCTTCTGACGGCATACCCTTTGCTACACCAGCAACTAGTACACCTTTATTTTCAAAAGAAACAGAGCGATTTGCACGTTTATAAGCATTATAGATCGCTGCATTTTGCGAATCTTTCATTGCATAATTTTGGCGAAATTGATATTCTTCATCACTCTCGCCTTTTTGCAATATTTCTTCCGCCTTTGAAACGTGTGTATATTTATTAAATTGCGCGGCTATTAAGTTCACCACATTGGCAGGTCCCATTGAGACAGTGACAAGCATGAAATCACCAGACTCTTTCGTTCCACCATCTACTTGAACGTATGGCGCTAATTTCGCCGCCATACCTGGTTTTGTCACATAATACGGCAAACGCACATAAACAAGTAGCATCGCCAATATAACCCCTATTAAAATTGCATATATAAACCGAAAACGCTTAAACATTATGTTTCTCCTTCCACTGCTCAATTAGTAAATAAATGTTTGAAATGTGTTTTTCTGCTTCCACTTCTCCGACCCGAATGATATCTTCAATATGTGTAAAAGCACGCGAACTAAATTGTTCTACTGCTGGCCGCATCATTAAATCTGATGCTATTTGCCGATTCATCACGAGTTCATGTTGCATAATTTCAATACTTTGCATAATCACATCATAAATCGATGTAACCTCTCCATTCACCTTAATTGGAGATACATCAACAGCAATAACAATATCAGCCCCTAAATCTTTTACAACCGATACGGGAATACGGTCAATTACCCCTCCATCCACTAATAAGCGCCCATCTATTTTCTCTGGAACAAACACCCCGGGCACAGATATACTAGCTCGAACCGCCTCCGCAATCGGACCGCTTGTAAAAACAACTTTTTCCCCCTTCAAAATGTCAGTAGCCACAACAGCCGTCGGGATATCTAACTCTTCTAAATTTTTATTATATGTAAACATTTTAATCATATCTTTGATACGTTTTCCAGCAATAAATCCCATTTTAGGAACTGTAAAATCCAAATAATATTTCCTTTTAAAAACAGCGGCCAATCTATACAGTCTTTCAACGTCACAACTCGCTGCATAAAATGTACCAATTAATGCTCCTATACTACTACCTGCTATCATGTGAATAGGGATGCCAGCTTCCCTTAACACTTTTATTACCCCTATGTGAGCAAAACCTTTTGCACCTCCGGATCCAAGCGCTAAACCGATTTTTGGTTCCTTCATTTTTCTCACCCTTTAATTTTTTTCATTCCTTTTTCATACTTATGGTCTAAATTCACCACATATCCACGTATACTGAAATGAACGTTTTTGGGACAAAGGGGGATTTTCTTACATGTACGAAAAATGGAAAACTGCTTTTCTTACCATATCAATGTTATTTTTAACCTTTTCTCTTGTACTTCACCCCCAAGATGCTTTGCAAGCTTCAATTCGCGGGTTAAATATATGGTGGGAAGTTGTATTCCCTTCACTACTACCGTTTTTCATCATTGCGGAACTTCTAATCAGTATTGGTATTGTAAAATTTATCGGTGTTATATTAGAACCACTAATGCGTCCACTGTTTCGTGTTCCAGGGGTAGGCGGATTTGTTTGGGCAATGGGAATGGCTTCAGGATTCCCCGCTGGCGCCAAATTAAGCGCTAGACTACGCAAGAGCAATCAACTAACACAAATCGAAGCGGAACGACTCGTATCTTTCACAAATTCTTCTAATCCACTTTTTATTTTCGGAGCGGTTTCTATTGGTTTTTTCAATAATCCGAAATTAGGGCTCGTATTAGCAGCAGCACATTATATAAGTAACTTTATCGTCGGATTACTTATGCGCTTTTATGGTAATAACGATACTTACATAAAAGACAAACATACGAATCAAAAGCGTGCCTTTCAAAACCCTTTTTCCATCCTCCACCAAACACGTATGCAAGAAAAAAGACCGATTGGAAAACTACTCGGTGACGCTATCGTTTCTTCTATTCAAACATTGCTCATGATTGGTGGGTTTATTATTTTATTCTCTGTTTTAAATAAAATGATTACTGTTTTCGAAATTACAGAAGCGCTTTCTTTTATTATGCAACATATTTTATCATTCTTCCAACTTACATCCCAATTTAATATTCCGATATTATCCGGTATTTTTGAAATGACGCTTGGAAGCCAAATGATTAGTCAAATTAATGAATCAACACTTCTTCAACAAGCGATGGTAACAAGCTTCATTCTAGCATTTAGCGGCCTTTCTATTCAGGCACAAGTAGCAAGCATATTAGCGGAGACAGATATCCGCTTTAAACCTTATTTTTTAGCTCGAATTATCCAAAGTATTCTCGCTCCTATTCTCACTTTTATATTTTGGGGGCCATTTTATGAAAAAGTTCATTCTTTCTCGCCTACGCAAGAAGATCTTCCCGTATTTTTATTGAATCATTCTTACACACTAACTGATATTTGGACATCATTTATACACTACGGACCAATCTTCACCTTATTTTGTTTATATTTATATGTTATCTTATTGTTTTTACGCATTCATAAAGAAAAACCCCGTTCACTTTAACGGGGTTTGAAACTTTTCTTTTAAAGCACGCTCTACAATCGGAGGAACAAGGTCTACTACACTTCCCCCATATCTCGCAACTTCTTTCACAATACTTGAACTTAAAAATGAATATTGATTATTTGTCATAATGAAGAAGGTTTCGATACTTTCGTCTAATTTTCGATTCATTGAAGTAATTTGCATCTCATATTCAAAATCAGAAACTGCTCGCAAACCACGTAATATTGCATTTGCATTACGCATTTTTGCATATTCCACCAATAATCCACTATGTGAATCAACTTTTACATTCGGAATATCCTTTGTCGCCTCTCGAATTAACTCTAGGCGTTCTTCTACCGAAAAGAATGGTTTTTTTGATGAATTGTTTAAAACAACTACATATACTTCATCAAATACTTTTGCTCCCCTTTTAATAATATCCAAATGTCCAAGGGTAATTGGATCAAAACTCCCTGAAGAAATAGCTATACTTGTCATTCTGTCCCCTCACCTTCATACTTATAAATCGAAATTGCTGTAATCCCGTAGTTTTCTGCCCGTACTTTTACAAGTTCTCCTATTGAATCAGGTAAAACCACGTCATCCCCATGCTCTGCCATAATGATGCCATCTTTATTTAACAATCCATGTTGATCGATCACACTAATTAAAGACACAATTTTTTGACCTTTATATGGAGGGTCTATTAGTATAAGATCGAATGATATTTCACGCTTTATAAGCGCCTTTACCGCACGTTCCGCATCATTTCGATACACTTCAGCTTGTTCTTGTATTCTACAGCTTTCTAAATTTTGATGAATGACTTTTATCGCTTTACTATCTCGGTCAACAAAAATCGCTTTATCAATCCCTCTACTTATGGCCTCAATTCCAAGACCACCACTACCACCAAATAAGTCAAGAGCGATACCACCATCATAATAAGGACCTATCATATTAAAAATAGATTCTTTCACTTTATCTGTCGTTGGACGTGTTGTATTACCAGGTACCGCTTTAAGTGGGTGCCCTTTACATTTTCCTGAAACTACTCTCATCTGTTGTCACTACCTTTATTTCAATCTATCGAGCGATTACTGTAAATGCATCTCAAGTCGGTAACCGCTACCAAACCATACAATTCTTCACTAATTCGTTACTTAACCTATAGAGAACTTTAGTTAAAATAACCGTTCGCTATTTCTTGCATGTTCATCTCACTATTTGCGAACAAAAACCCTTTATGTACATCAGTTCCACTTTACCTTTTTTATCCTATCATAAAATAAAAAAAAGAAAAATAAAAAGCCTAACATAAATTTTAATTTCATTATGTATATCTTCATTTTAGATTGGACATAAATAAATATAACAACATCATTTTCGATGTTGTTGCCAACCGCGGAGAAGACTTACGTTTCCCCATAAGTTCTTCCTCCGGTTTCTCCTCTCCCTTTGCCTTCTTACTAGTAGTACATACTAGTATTAGAAGGGCCCTGCTTTGCAGGGTTTTTTTATTTGTCTACTTTTCATTTAAAAAGTGAGGTGGTACAGTAAAAGAAAGAGGAGGAAAAAATATGATTCAACGCTTTATAGAACTCGGAGAAGGCTACTCTGACTTATATGAATTACTTGAAATTGCCAAAACAAACCAAGAACGTGTAACACATATGTTACAATTCGAAACTGTAAAAAACGAAAAAAAAGTGTGTTCACTTGTTGTAATACTAAAACCGACAACTACTGGTGATTTCCAACCATTATACATATGTCGTGAAGGCATTCCTGTACTTGAAAATAAAAAAAGTAAACGTGTCGTTTTATTTGAAGAAATGGCGGAACAAATAGGGAAAAAAGTTACTCCCTTTACTGTAAAACCATCAACAACTTTCCCTGAAAAAGAACTATTTTTTAATCATCTAATTGGTATTTTACGAATGAACAATTTCATTCCTCCAATGAAATAACACGTTATTTCAAGTAAAAAAATCCCCTGCTAAATTTAGCAGGGGATTTTTTTACTTAGCTATAATCGTATTCTTTTGCCCGATCAGGACGCGAATTTTCGAATTCCGTTTTTAAAAATGGGCGATACGACTGTTCTACTTTTTTTACAAAAGGAAGTTTATTCAATTTTTGCATCATATGCTCAATTTGTTCCATATCACAATATACAACGGCATATTTCAAACGTTTTGATATGTAATGAATGTTACCATATTTCCTTAAAATCTTGGCATGTTTCAATGAATGTAAATAAACAATCATACTTTGTCGTTGCCCGAACATAATCTTCTCCATCTTCTCCTTTTAAAAACTTATATTCTTATATTTTATGAAAACCAATCATAAATTTATGACATTAAAGAACAAACTCTGTATACGTTTTCTTCTATATTCTAAAAAACAGGGTAAATTACCCTGTTTTTTTACAACCACAACCGCCTCCGGTACCACACCCACCGCCACAGCCACCCGCATCAAAAAACGGATTTCCTGTTGGAACTTTAACGGAAGAAGACACCTCAGAACCAATTGCTACACTAACTTCATCTAATAACTTTTGTAAAGCAGTTTCTGCTCTTTTAAAGGTTGCAACCTTATCATGCATATCTACAGAACGCTTTAATTCCCTCATTTTCGTCGAAACGAAAGTATAATCAGGATGATATTTACCAAAACGTTGCACTTCTTCGTATCGCTCTTTCATCGTTGTAAATTGCTGAATTAGCGTCTGGACTTCTATATCTTCTTGTAAATCCTTATAATACTTACGGTAATCTTCTGCTATATCTGAACAGATGATCGCTTTTGCAAGCTGCTCTGCCTTATCTAAAATCAATACGCTTTCCAGCGTCGCTACAATCATGAGAGACACCTCCGAGTATTCATCATAACACATTTGGAACAGAACTACTAATTGAAGTGTCTCACCTAAAAGAAAGATATAATTCTAACTACTTTTCATACAATCCCCTTGCACTCTTATACAATAATATGCTCCGCAATATTATATTTAAGAACATCCCATTTCCCACTATTCTCTTTCACGTAGCTAATACATGCGTTTTTTAACGGCGTTTTAAATGTAATTTCATCTGGTGCAATTGCGTGTAAAATAGCTTTTATTGCATGTGAATGCGCAACAATGATAATACGTTTATCTCCATGTGCTGCTGCAACCTCTTGTAAAGCCGTAAAACAGCGCTCTACAATTTCTTCATCCTGCTCCATTCCTTCTATATTACCTTCTGCAATTAACTCTCTAACGGCCGCAACTGGTTTCCCAGAAGCTTCCCCAAAATTACGTTCCATAAATCGCTCATCTAATAAAATAGATGGTAATCCAATAGCCCCAGCAATTTCCTTAGCTGTTTCTTGCGCTCTAATTAACGGACTACTTATAATTATATCCCACGATTCCGCTTGCAGGGTAGCTGCACTTTGACTCGCTTGCTTCTTCCCAACTTCGTTAAGTGGAATATCTTCGCGCCCTTGAATAATCTCTTGAAAGTTCCAATCAGTTTGTCCATGTCGTACTAAACAAATTTCCGTCATGCTGCAACTCCTTTTTTAAATAATCCGATTCTATTGTAACAAAAGTTTTGCATAACGGACATAGTTTTTCCCTTCCAATTACGTCGTATTTTGCTGCTTCATATACTGGAACATATCAATCATAATTGAAGCAACGGCCAATTGATTTTGAAATTTTTCCACTTTATCTGGTATCGTTTTTTTGAAATGCTGCATGGCAGCTAACTCAAAAGCTTCTTTTTCTTCTGGGTTACGCGTCAATTTCCGGTACCAGTATGGCTGTTCACGAATATAGCGAGCTAAATCCTCATCAGCTTTTATAAACTCCATAAGCTCTGCTCTCATCCTCTTTCCCCCTAATCCTTTTGAAAGAAAAAAGGATTATTTTCAGAAGTACTTTGTTCTTGCTGCGCACGGTTTCCTTGAAATTGTTGGATAACTTGTTGCACGCTACCAATCGCACTCGTTACATTTGCTAAATGATGTTGCATTTGTTCTACGTCTAGCTTTTTAAAGAAAGAAAGCATTTGCCCCATCACATCAGCAGTTTTTTCCTCTTCTGTTCGATTTTCTTTTTCTTCTTTATTTTCTTTTACCGAAGAAAAAGCAGGTGCTCCATCAGGTCTATACGCTATCCATATTTGATCTTCTTCACCAAGTAAGTACCATTCTTCATAAAATTGCTGCCAAGTTTTTTGACCACTTCTGACCTCATGAACCATTTTAGGGTGATGGTTTACAAACTCTTTAAACTGTTGAACCGATGGATGTAACGGCCCTTTTGTTGTTGGCATAATCCTCACCTCTTCATGTATATCTACTATATTGTAAGAAAAAAAAGGCACATGGTTCGCCTATTTTTAGACGATTCATGCACCTTTTTATCTTCCTATTTGTGGACAGTAAGACTCCCACCTTAAACTTCTACGAATACGCAGAAGTTAGGCGGGAGTCTTACTGCCCGTTAAAGCCCGATTGGTGAAGACTAATAATCAGTGAAGGATGCCCCCACTGATTAGAGTTTCATTTTATTTTCGGATAAAGTTTTGAGTATAAAATTTATCATATACCCCAACACCTAATCCAGTAAATTGTTCATTTAATAAATTCTTTCTATGACCCTCACTATTTAACCAACCCTGTACCGCCGCAATTCCATCACTATGTTGCGCCGCTATATTCTCACCAGCAAGTTGAAAAGCCACTTGCCCACTTTGCAAGCGATCTCCTAACGTACCAAAAGTAGGTGAATCGTGTGAAAAATAATTATTATCCTTCATATCTTTACTATGGCCTAATGCAACATCTGCAGTTTGTTGGTCAAATGTTAACAACGGTAATTGATGACGACTTCGAATAATATTTGTTAAATCGAGAATTTGTTGCATATTTCCATTTTCTACTTGCTTCATTTTTTCTGGTGTCAGCGGCTGTTCCGCTATTAATTCACCTGAATAAACAAGTTGATATGGTCTTTGTCGTAATAACGTTTCATCATCCATATAACGAAGACCAACAAGCTCATGTGTAAAGTGATCAAAGTATAATTGTGCCCATCCATCTTCTACAGGTACTAGCGGTTGTTCCATTACTTCCGTATCAGATAACTCAAATTGATAACTATTCTTTCCTCTTTTTAATGAAATCTCATGTGAAAGTGGATTCTTTTTATATACCTCTTCATACTTTTCATTTATATGATAGGGAGCCACCTTAACTTGCTCACCAGCAACATACGCCGTTACAACTTTACGTTCAGCAACTCCAAATTGAACATACTGAGCTAAATCTTGATTATACACCCACCATTCATATCCATAAGCAGAAGGCTCTATTCGAGATGGTTCGCCCCACTTCGCTAATAAATTCTCAGAGTCCCCACCAATCATATTTAAAACAGTGTCTGTGGATTCTTCATTTACTTGCTTCTTCTTTTTCACAATTTTATTTTCTTGCTTAGAGTGAGATGGAGTTAATATATATTGTGACACGAGTAACTTCCCGTATAAATCAACAGCTAAAATTAAAAATGTAATCATTACGATACGCAATAATTTCTTCAAACGATATACCTCCTGAACAAAGCATAAAATCGAGATATACACAAATCCTTTTTTTTCCTTTTTTGTGTGTACCGTACTCTTTTCACTATATCATATTTTCACGAAAAAAGTCTGGATTATCCCTTTTCTCGCAATACGAATTGCACTTTCTTATTATTCGTACTATTATAAAAATAGTGTACTAACATTAAAATAAGGAGGTATTCTATGCAATTTACAAATACAAACTTTAATGATGCAGTCGTTGATCTAACTCTTTTAACTGAGATTATGGAAAACAATCATTTTGTACTTGCTGGACAATGGGATTACGAACGCGTTACATATGATTATAAATTTGAAATATTAAAGGATATTTATTATTTACGTGTACAAGGATTTGCTGTTGAAGGTGACATCGGCGGCAGACACGCTCAAGTAAAACTATTGCCACCCTTATTAGGAAAACATTATTATCCTCATGGCGTTGAATATGGAGATGATGAGATTTTCCCAACGAATGTACTTCAAAAAAGCGAACAACTCCTACAAAATATTGAAAAAGAGTTGAAAGAATTTCAAATTATTGAGTAAATAGAACAAGCGCATCATATCGATGCGCTTGTTCTATTTCTCTTACCTAAGAATGAATCGTCTTTTTGACTGGATACCCATAAATGGATCCATCTTTTACTTTAATCTCATCTTCCCAAGGAACCTTATATTTACCTTCAGCTAAATCTTTTACAAACGTATACGGGTTTTCTTTCACCCCACCAGGAGTCGCTACATATCCCCTTGAACCTAAATTATATATATTATTTTCGAGACCCCACCCTAATCTAGCCTGATCTGCTAGCTCTGGATATACTTCGGCAGTAACAATCTCCCAAGGGTTTCGGTGTCCCTGCACTAAAGTAGTCCCATCAAAATTACATACTTGTCCTTCACCAAAGTAATAAAATACACCATCATAACCCGCTAAGTTCACTGACAATGTATACATTAAATTTTGCCATGCATTTGAACGATTAGTTAACATCCATTGTTCACTAACTTGTGTGCTATATCCGGAAATACGAATCAAGACATTTGCACCTTTATAGGCCGCTTCACGGGCTACTTCAGGGAACATGCCATCATGACAAATACAAACAGCTAATTTACTTCCTCCAGGTCCATCACAAACAGGTAAGCCTAAATCTCCAGCTTTCCAAGGCTCGACTGGCACCCAAGGATTTAACTTACGATACTTCAAAATCATTTCACCCTGTGGATCAATAATAATTGCTGTATTATACGGTTCTCCACCATCAGGATTTCTTTCCATTATAGAAAAAACACCATATACTTCAGATTCTTTACATGCCTCAGCAAATAAGTCTGTTTCTGGTCCAGGAACTGTACATAAAAACTCTTCTGTAGTCCATTTTTTTGTATTGAGCCCCTGTGTACTATATTCGGGAAATACTATCAATTCTAATCCAGGATAACCTGATTTCGTTGAATGAATTGTTTTTATGATCTGTTTAATTTGTTTATCAATGTCTGCACGCGACTCTACTACCGGTACTGGATATTGAATTAACGCTGTTAAAAAACCACTAATCGGCTTTACCATGCTTCCACTACTACCCATTTAAATTCCCCCTTAAAATAGTTCATGTTTATTAAAGATAACAATATAAAGTGAAACTTTAATCAGTGGGGGTTTTGTCCATCCCCCACTGATTATTAGCCTACACCAATCGGGCTTTTACGGGCAGTTGATCCCCCGCCTAACTCCCTCGCAGTCGCCAAATTTCGAGGTGGGAGTCTTACTGCCCCTTAATGCGGGATAAATTTGTAATTCTCTAAAAAACTTGCACTACATATGGAATTATTACGTATTAAAGCTAGTAGTAAGTTTTATATCCACTTTAGTACATGCCTACACTAACTTAACATAAAAAGTTTGAAAATTCAATCTTTTACAATTAGCTAAAACCAAAGAAGAAAAAAGTGTATGGAATCCCATACACTTTTTTACTTAGTCTGTAAATACGGCGGCAATTGTTGCAACTGCTCTTTATCCTTTTCACGCTCTCTACGTGCCCATTTAAAGAACACATAACCGATAATCGTACCGTACACTATTTCCTGGACAATTTTCATAATGATACCGCCTGTTTGTTGGTCTTCTACTACCGGCATCCAATGTAAAAATTCTGGTCCAGTTATATTTAAATCTGATAAAGTCCCCGCCGGTACACAGAGCTCCATTGCCTTCATCCAAGCGGCCGGATCTGTATATGTTGCAAATAATGGTGCAGTCGCAAAAATTATTAACGCACAAGCTGGCGTTAATAAAATACCATTAGCAAACATATAACCAAGCTTCTTAATATCACTTAAAGTTTGATATTCTGGTAGCGGATTTAACATCGGCCACCACATCATCATTGCTGCAAAAAACAATATAGCAAGGCAAATAGGATGCGCTATTTGACTTTGTTTTACTGTATCAAAAACAACTGGCAAATGATAAAAGGAAAACAGACCGTTAAATACCAACAACGCAATAAGCGGCTTTCCAAAAACCTTTAGCACAATTTGAACGCACTTAAAAGAAGTAATATATTGATATAACCATACGGGTATACCAAGCAGTAATAACGGAGGCACCGCAATATACATTACTGCCATCTCAAGCATATGTGCACTAAATATAATATGACCAATTAAATCAATAGGTCCTCCCTTTACAAAATACAAAAGAACAATCCCGGTCGTAAAATAAAAAATTTGCTTCTTACTTACCTTCGTCGCATTTTCAAATCGCGTTCTATATGGTCCAATAACTAAAAAATAACTAATAAGAATCGAGATCATAAATAATAAAAAAATCGGACTCCATAAAGCTTGAAAACCAAATACCCATAAGTTTTCCATTTCCACACCTACCTTTTCAAAATCCTTATATTTCATATACAAAGAGGGCTATGATAAATCAGAGCCCCCTACTATCACTGTTTAAATCCACACAATTGTCATAAAGGCTAATATTGTTAATAAACCAATTAACAATCCAGAGTATAAGAAGAAACTCGCCGCTTCATGCCCTTTATGACTCATATGCATGAAATAATATAACTGAAATATAACTTGAATGACTGCTAACAATAATATAAATGGAACCGAAAAAATCGGGCTAAATGTTTTCGGATATGCCACCGCTGCAAATGCAACTAATGTTAAAAAAATCATTAGTGAAAATGTAACAACTTGGTGCTTCATTTCCTCTGCACTTTTTCTCTTCCGATAAACAAGATCCACCTTAGGATTATTCGTTTGCTTAACCGCCATTGTTTATCCCACCATTCCCATCAAATATACTACAGTGAAAATAAACACCCAAACTACGTCAATAAAGTGCCAATAAATTGATGCAACATAAAACTTTGGTGCGTTGTATAAATTCAAGCCTCTCTTCGCGTTTCTAAAGATTAATGTTAAAATCCAACATAATCCAAACAACACGTGGAGCCCGTGTGTACCAACAAGAGCATAAAATGCAGAACCAAACGCACTACTTCTCATAGTATGCTTAAATTCATGCGTATAATGATAAAACTCATATATTTCAAACCCCAAAAATCCTAAGCCAAGCAACACTGTTATAAGTAACCAAAGTTGCATTTTCTTAAAGTTAAAATTTTTCATATGATACATTGCGTATACACTCGTTAAACTACTTGTTAACAAAAGCATCGTCATAATGAAAACGAGTGGCATTTGAAACATCTCTTGAGATGTTGGTCCACCATTTGTAGAGTTCTTTAACGCTAAATATGTGCCAAATAAGGAAGCGAACAACACTGTTTCGCCTCCAAGAAATAACCAAAAACCAACAAACTTATTTTTCCCCTCAAGGGTTGCTTTTTCAGGCTCTGCTGGAAATGTTTCATTCGTTAATTTCTCATCTACATGCATTACGCCTTGCCCCCCTTATCATCTAAATCTTCCTTATGAATATGATATCCATGATCATCAATTACTGAACGAAGGAACATTGTACCAAACGTAATGATTAAACCGATAATCGCTACTAATAACCAAAATTTATCTTTGCCACCCTGCATATACATCGCACCAAAAGCAGCTATAAATAGACCTAGAGAAATAATAAACGGTGAAAATGAAGAATTTGGCATATGAATATCACCGACCGGTTCCGCTGCTGTCATCTCTTTATTACCCTCACGCTTTTCAATCCAAAACGGATCTAATCCACGAACAAATGGTAACTGTTTGAAATTATATTCCGGTGTAGGTGCTGGCATTGTCCACTCTAATGTACGTCCATCCCACGGATCACGACCAGCCTTCTCTTTTGATACCGTTGTTTTTATTACATTGAATAAAAGAACAATCGTTCCAAGAGCCATAAACACTGCTCCAATAGAACTAATCATATTCCCCATTTCCAATCCTTGCCCCTCTAGATATGTGTAGTAACGACGCGGCATACCGATTAGACCTAGGAAATGCTGAATAAAGAACGTTAAATGGAAACCGATAAAGAATAACCAAAATGTTATCTTTCCTAACGTTTCATTTAATACTTTATTAAACATAAGTGGCCAATAATAATGCGCACCTGCAAGTAAACCAAATACAACACCACCAACAATTACATAATGAAAGTGTGCTACTACGAAATAATTATCATGAAACTGATAATCAGCTGGTGCAGAAGCAAGCATAACACCTGTAACTCCACCCATAACGAAGGATGGAATAAAAGCTACCGCCCACATCATTGGTGTTGTAAACCTAATACTTCCACCCCACATTGTAAAGAGCCAGTTAAATATTTTAATACCCGTTGGAACTGCAATCGCCATTGTTGCAACCGAGAAGATAGCATTTGCAACAGGCCCAAGACCAACAGTAAACATATGATGCGCCCATACCATAAATCCTAAAAACCCTATTAATACTGTCGCGAACACCATAGAAGAATAACCGAATAATCGTTTTTTCGAAAATGTGGCGAAGATTTCTGAGAATATTCCGAAAGCTGGGAGTATAAGAATGTATACTTCCGGATGACCGAAGATCCAGAATAAATGCTCCCATATAATCGTGTTCCCACCTAGTGCCGGATTAAAGAAACTTGTGCCAAATAAACGATCTAACATTAAAAGTCCTAATCCTACAGTTAATGGTGGAAATGCAAATAAAATAAGTGAAGATGTTACAAATGTTGTCCATGTAAACATCGGCATGCGCATGTACGTCATCCCTGGCGCGCGCATATTAATAATTGTAACAAGGAAGTTAATACCTCCAATTAATGTACCAATACCTGATATTTGCAAGCCGAGTACATAAAAATCAACACCATGTCCTTTAGAGGCTAAAGCTAAAGATGCATATGATGTCCACCCTGCATCAGGCGCTCCTCCTAAAAACCAACTTAAATTTAAAAATAATCCACCAAAGAAAAATAACCAAAATCCGAGCGAATTCAAAAACGGGAACGCCACATCACGTGCTCCAATTTGAAGTGGTACAGCGGCGTTCATAAATGCAAACACGAGTGGCATAGCTGCGAGGAAAATCATTGTTGTACCGTGCATCGTTAATACTTGATTATAAGCATCCCCAACAAGAAAAGCATTGTTAGGAATCGCTAACTGCAGGCGAATAAATAGTGCTTCTATTCCACCTATTACAAAAAACAATCCACCTGCAATTAAATAGAGAATGGCAATCTTTTTATGGTCTACTGTCGTTAAATAATCCCATATGACAGCACCCATCCCCTGTTTTTTTGCTACAGAACTCACGTTTTCAACCTCCCCTTCGCAAATGATCCCTCTTTATTTTTCAATCTTTAACGTTTGTAAATATGCATTTAATGCATTAATTTGATCATCCGTTAAGTTGCCATATTTACCAGTCATTTTATTACCTGGTTTCATATTTTCAGGATCTTTGAGCCATTTTTTTAAGTTCTCTTCATTATTTTCGGCAATACCAGCAACCATATCGCGATCTGCAAAGTTTGCTAAGTTCGGTGCGATACGAGCAGAAGGTGGTCTACTATCATTTGATCCAACTGCATGACAACCAATACAGCTTTTATTAAATATTTCTTGACCCTCTTGCGCCTTTGTAGAAGCTACTTCTTTTTTTCCATCAATCTTCTTCATGTCAGCAAGCCACTTTTTGTACTCGCTTTCATCCAGAGCTTTCACTTTGAACTGCATTAAAGAATGTGATGGGCCACAAAATTCTGTACAAAAACCATTATAAGTGCCCGATTTATCTGCCTTTAACCACATTTTGTTTACATTATCTGTATTTGTATCCATTTTCCCAGCTAAAGATGGAACCCAAAACGAATGTTTAATATCGGCACCCTTCAAATTCAAATACACTTTCTTACCTGTGGGGATAACTAAATCTTGAGAAGTTACTATTTTTTCTGATTTATAAGAAAATTCCCACCAATAAAGATTCGCTGTTACATCAACAACGATAGTATCTTTATCAATATTCTTTTTCTCCATCGCACTTACATCAGCAAGCTTGAATGTATATGTAACAGTCGGAACAGCCAAGATTAACAAAAGAATAATCGGAATGACTGTCCATATAATTTCTAGTTTGTGATTTCCTTCAACTTGCTCTGGAATATAATCTTCCTCACCCTTTTTTTGTCGGAAACGCACAATTACATATAAGAAAATAATAGTAACTACAAGTACTACTCCTACCATGATTGCACTCGCTAGTAAGAGCAAATCATATTGCATTTTTGCTACTTCCCCTTGCGGAATTAAAGTAGACTGAAAAGCTTTACCGCATCCCCCTAACAGTAAAGCCAGCAGTGAAACGAACGAAAGCAGTCGCCACTGTTTCTTCATACAAACAACCCCCACTTTCTTTGTGAATTAGATTGTACTTTATAGTTAAGTAAAGTAAATCTCAACGTAAAGAAATCCAATCATGTCGTTGTCTTAGAAGAATGTAACTACAATCATTGACACAAATAAGATTGTTAAGTAATTCAAGGAATAAACAAACATTTTTACGGACCATTTGATGTCATCTTGCTTACGGAAGCCATAAAGCCCTAATGCGATCCATCCGATGTTAAGCAATGTTGCAATTACCATGAATGTTATTCCAAGCCCACTCATATAAAATGGTAGTGGTAATAAACATACTGTCCAAATCATAATCTGACGTTTCGTAATATCAAATCCCTGTACAACAGGAAGCATTGGGATTCCTGCATTTCGATATTCATCAACACGCTTCATCGCTAATGCGAGGAAATGTGGGATTTGCCAAATAAACATAATTAAAAATAACATCCAAGCAATTGGATGATTTAAAGACGGATCAATTGCCGCCCATCCAATTAAAGGTGGAACTGCTCCTGATATACTACCTACAACAGTATTTAACGTATATTTTCTCTTCGTCCATAACGTATATAAAACAACATATGTGAAGGCACCAATAAATGAGATTAACACTGCCATCGGTGTAGTAAGTAATAAAAATGCAAAGCCAAGAAGTAAAATTACAAGTCCAAATGCAAGTGCAAAGCCAGGTTTATATTTACCTGTTACCGTTGGACGGTTTTTTGTTCTTTCCATTAATGGATCGATATCTCGGTCAATGTAGTTATTTAAACAACATACCCCTGCCATAATTAATGCAGAACCAACGATTGTGAAAAATAGCTTATCTAGATTGTCCATAACACTCAATCCATTAAAATGTAAAGCCAACCAAAATCCTGTAAATACAGTAAGTGTATTTGAGTTTACAATCCCCATTTTAACGAGCGCTGATAAATCTTGTAACCGAGTTGTTTCCGGTACAATTGAAACAGCTGACTCATCATGCAGCTCACTTGTTGCATGGTTCATCACTTTAACCCCCTCTTAAACCTATCATCTTTCTAAGCATATATTTCATGTGAAATATTCCGCTTCTATATAGCAATATTATTACAGTAGAAATATTGTTAACTCATTCTACTACTAATCTACGCCCATACTCCAATATATTAAATCACATTTCCCGAACATTTTGTGAAGAAAACATGAACTTTTTGTGTCGAACATTAAAAAACTTTATTCTAATTTATCCTTATCATAACATGATGTTATCTTCTATAATAAACTATTTTGTCATATTTAGCATGTATTCTCCCCATTTCTTTTCAAAATAGCCCGAATTCCTCCTAAAATATGTATTTTAAATCCCATTTTTTTCTTTATAATACGTACGTTGTCCTCGCCCTCCATTTCTTTGCTATTTTATTATTTTTTATATATCATAGGACTGTAGCACGTTTTATTCTATACATAATGGAATGAAAATATTTCGCAATAACTTCATAGCAGAAAGATGGTGAAAGAGATTGCAACGCTTTATTAAATGGTTAGCAGTCATTACAAGTCTCGATTTATTAGTAGTTTTACTAGGAGGCGCTTTAGTTACAAAAACGGGTTCAGGCCAAGGATGCGGCAAATCATGGCCTCTTTGTAACGGTGAATTTGTTCCATCTAATTTATCAATGGAGACTATTATTGAGCTAAGTCACCGCTTAACATCTGGATCAGCAGGAATCCTTGTTACTCTTCTTTGTATCTTGTCCTGGAAATATTATAAACATGTGCGCGAAACAAAGACGTTAGCAATTTTATCCTTCGTATTTTTAGTTGCACAAGCATTAATGGGGGCGGCGGCGGTTGTTTGGGGTCAAATGCCTGCTGTATTAGCTATTCATTTCGGTATTTCCTTAATTTCATTTGCTTCTGTCATCTTGTTAACGTGTCTTATTTTTGAAATTGATCAGAAATTTGATGCACGTTCACTTATTATGGACAAAAAAATGAAATTTCATATTTATGGTGTAACAATTTACAGTTATATCGTTGTCTACACAGGAGCTTTAGTACGTCACGAACGAGCTACCTTAGCCTGTCCAGACTTCCCTTTATGTAGCAAAAATAGACCTATACCCACTCAACTACATGAGTGGGTTCAAATGGGGCATAGAGTTGCAGCGATGTTAATTTTCGCTTGGATACTATATGCGATGATTATCGCTATTCGCCATTACAAGCAGCAGCGTGTAGTATACTGGGGATGGATTATTTCATTTATCCTTGTTACACTTCAAGCTATAGTAGGGATTTTAGTCGTATTTACAAGTGCTAGTTTAGCAATGGCATTATTACATTCGCTCTTCATTTCTTGCCTGTTTGCTGTACTATGCTATTTAGTTATGATAGGTACAAGAAGTACAGTCAATGCAAAAGAAACTGAATCAACTTCTAAGCAAACAAAATAAAGTAAAACTTTAATACCTTGCCAATTCGGCAAGGTATTATTTACACACAAAAAAGAGCTGCTTTCGCACAGCTCTTTTTCTTTATTTTAATGATCTAATTCAATGAGTAAATCTCCCGTTTGAATTGCATCCCCATCATTTACATATACTTTTTTCACTTTACCACTAAATGGCGCTTGAACCGTCGTTTCCATTTTCATAGCTTCTGTAATTGCCATGGAATCACCTTTTTTCACTTCATCGCCTTCTTTTACAACTACTTTAATAACAGTTCCCGGCATCGTTGCGCTAATATGATTTGGATTTTCACGATTCCCCTTCACACGCTGTGCAACAGTTGATTTCACGCTTTCATCTTTCACTACGATTTCACGCGGTTGTCCATTAAACTCCAGGTAAAGCACACGATTTCCATCTGGCTGTGGCTCCCCAATGGAAACTAGTTTAACCATCAATGTTTTACCTTGCTCGATTTCCACATCAATTTCTTCACCAAGTCTCATACCATAGAAGAATGTCGGTGTATCAAGCACAGATACATTTCCATAAATCCCAGCAACTTTTTCGTAGTCCATAAATACTTTTGGATACAATGCATATGCGACTACATCAAAAATTGTTACTTCGCGTCCAAGTTTGTGGAATAACTCTTCTTTTAAAGCATCGAAATCTACTGGTTCTAATAATTCACCCGGTCTTACTGTTAATGGCTCTTTCCCTTTTAAAATAATTTTTTGTAATTCTTTCGGGAAACCACCATATGGTTGTCCTAAATCTCCAGAGAACATTTCAACAACAGATCCTGGGAAGTCCATAGCATGTCCACGTTCTAAAATATCTTGTTCTGTTAGGTGATTTTGAACCATAAATAATGCCATATCACCGACAACTTTAGATGATGGTGTTACTTTTACAATATCGCCAAACATATCATTAACACGGCGATACATCACTTTAACTTCATCAAAGCGATCTCCTAAGCCAACTGCTATTGCTTGTTGTTGAAGATTACTATACTGTCCACCCGGCATTTCATGCATATATACCTCTGTGTGAGGAGCATTCATACCACTTTCAAATGGAGCATAGTATTTACGTACATCTTCCCAATAATGAGATAGTTTTTCTAATGAGTCTATATTAACATCTGGCTGTCTTTCGTTTCCACCCAACGCATAGTATAGTGTATTCGCACTTGGTTGTGACGTTTGACCAGCCATTGAACTCACCGCTACATCGACAATATCAACACCTGCTTCAATTGCCTTTGTATACGTTAAAATACCATTTCCGCTCGTATCGTGTGTGTGCAGGTGAATTGGAATCGACACCGTCTCTTTTAATGCTGAAACTAAATCATATGCTGCGTTTGGCTTTAGTAAGCCCGCCATATCTTTAATTCCTAAAATGTGAGCTCCTGATGCTTCCAACTCTTTTGCTAAGTTTTTATAATAATTTAAATCGTATTTACTACGTAACGGGTCATGAATATCTCCTGTGTAACACATTGTCGCTTCTGCAATTTTACCAGTATCTCGTACAGCATCAATTGCAACTCTCATGCCTTCTACCCAGTTTAAGCTATCAAAAATACGGAACACATCAATTCCAGCTTGAGCAGAACATTCCACAAATTTTTGAATTAAATTATCTGGATAGTTTTTGTAACCTACTGCGTTTGAAGAGCGAAGTAACATTTGGAATAAAACGTTTGGCATTTTTTCACGAAGATCTAGTAATCGTTCCCATGGATCTTCTTTCAAGAAACGATATGCAACATCAAACGTTGCACCGCCCCACATTTCCGCTGAGAATAAGTTTGGTAACATTCTCGCTGTCGGCTCTGCAATGTGATGTAAATCTTTTGTACGAACACGAGTTGCAAGTAATGACTGATGTGCATCACGGAATGTTGTATCAGTTAAAAGTACACGCTTTTGATCTTGTACCCACTTTACTAATCCATCCGCTCCACGCTCATCCAAAATTTGTTTCGTTCCATTTTGCATTGGCTCTGAGTGTATCACATTTGGTATACGAGCATCTGGGAAAATTGGTTTCTCTTTTTTCCCTACTCCTGGGAAGCCATTTACTGTTACTGTACCAATATAATTTAACATTTTTGTTCCGCGGTCTTTACGTTTCGGGAACAAGAATAGTTCAGGTGACGCGTCAATAAATGAAGTATCATACTCTCCCGATAAGAAGTTTCTATGTTTTACTACATTCTCTAAGAATGGAATATTTGTTTTAATACCACGAATACGGAATTCTTTTAAGTTACGTTCCATTTTTGCAGCGGCTTGTTCAAAAGTAAGTGCCCAAGTAGTAACTTTTACAAGTAAAGAATCGTAGTACGGTGTAATAACTGCACCTTGGAAACTATTACCTGTATCAAGACGAACACCAAAACCACCGCCTGATCGGTACGCCATAATTTTCCCTGTATCCGGCATGAAATTATTTAGTGGGTCTTCAGTCGTTACACGAGATTGGATTGCAAATCCATGCACAACCACTTCCTCTTGCTTAGGAACACCTACCATTTTGCTATGTAATGCATGTCCATCAGCTATTAAAATTTGCGATTGAACGATATCCACTCCTGTAATCATCTCTGTAATCGTATGTTCAACTTGAACACGTGGGTTTACTTCAATGAAGTAAAACTCATCACCTTTTACAAGGAATTCTACCGTTCCAGCATTTAAATAATTTACATTTTTCGTTAACTTTACTGCAGCATCACAAATACGCTGACGCAAATCATCTGAAAGCGACACGCTCGGTGCAATTTCAACTACTTTTTGATGGCGTCGTTGTACAGAGCAATCACGCTCATACAAATGAACAACATTACCTTCTTCATCTGCTAAAATTTGTACTTCTATATGTTTAGGTTTTTCAACGAATTTTTCAACGTACACTTCATCATTACCAAAGGCTGCTTTTGCTTCTGATTTCGCGCGATTATACGATTCTCTTAATTCTTCACTAGCACGTACAATACGCATACCGCGACCGCCGCCACCAAGGGATGCTTTAATAATAATCGGGTAATCATACTTTTCAGCAAACTCTTCAACTTCTTCTATTGAATTTACTGGACCATCACTACCAGGAATAATTGGAATTTGTGCTAGCTGCGCTTGTGTTCTTGCTTTAACTTTATCTCCAAACATGTCTAAATGCTTACTTTTTGGACCGATAAAGATAATCTCTTCTTCTTCACAACGTTTTGCAAATTGAATATTTTCTGACAAGAAACCATATCCAGGGTGGATTGCATCTACATGATTACTTTTCGCAATCTCAATAATGCCTTCAATATCTAGATAAGCATCAATTGGCTTTTTCCCTTCCCCAACTAAATAGGACTCATCGGCTTTATAGCGATGATAAGAACCGCTATCCTCTTTAGAATAGATCGCAACTGTGTTTAGTCCAAGTTCTGAACATGCTCGGAACACACGAATTGCTATCTCTCCACGGTTAGCTACCAATACTTTTTGAATACGTTGCAGCTTTGTCATGATTTTCCCCCTCTATTTTCCTACCACTCTAGAGATAAAATACATACACACTCTACAGAGCGTGAAGTTCTTCACTTTCTACATTATATTATACTTAGAAAGCTTCACTTTATTTTTATCCATCATACCTTATTTTTCAACAAATGATAAGTTTTCTGTTCAATTTGTTTCACAAAAATAGTATAGCATACCTCTTCCTTTTCTAACAACAATATTGTATATCACATTAACTTAAATGTAATATACTTTTTGTTTCAAGAGAATTAATATTGTATCACATTTAAAACCTAAAAAAATAAAAAACACATTGAACTCTAGAGCTCAATGCGTTTTTTATTTTACAACAACAAGATGCGGTCCACCTTGTTCTATTTCATTAGTCAATTCGTTTTGTTGTTTCTCTTGTCGTTTTACATAACTAGCAATATTTAACAGTATACCCATTGCAAGTAAATTAGCCAATAAAGAACTACCACCATAACTTACAAACGGTAATGGTACCCCTGTAAGCGGTATTAACCCAGACATACCACCAACATTTATAAAAGTTTGAACTCCAAACAAACTTGCAATTCCAATTGCTATTAAACTTCCAAACGGATCTTTGCACTTTTGTGCAATCCTAAATGCTCGAACAATAATAAGTAACAAACAGATTAAAATGACAGCTACACCTATAAAACCAAGCTCCTCAGATATAATTGCCATAATAAAATCTGTTTGCGGTTCTGGTAAGTATCCATATTTTTGCACACTGTTCCCTAACCCTCTACCATTTAGCCCTCCTGAAGCAATTCCAATAAAAGAATTTATTAATTGGAACCCATCATTTTGAGGATCGTTAAATGGATCAAGAAAAACTGAAAACCGTGCCTTTTGATATGGATTTAATGCATAATTACCGAGAATATATAGTGCCGGAACCCATACTATAGAAGTTAAAACAATTCGTTTAATCCATAAATTAATCCGCACTCCCGAACAAAGAAACATAATTCCTACTGTTCCTGCAATTAACAAATCGGTACCTAAATCATTTTGCTTTAAAATTAAAACCATGATTAAACCAACACCAAAAAGTACCGGTCCCGATCCTTTCAAAACAGGCGTATTCGTTTCTTGCCTTTTCGCAAAAAAATGAGCCAATACGAGGATAACAGTTATCTTCACAAATTCTGCAGGCTGTATTCCAAATATCCATCCATTTGCGCCGTTTACTGTCTTAGTGAAAAATGCAGCTGCCGCTAATAATGCAATGCTAATACCATAACTCCCCAATAAAAAAATTCGTTTCCTCCACACTTTATATGGGATAGTAGCGATAATTATTAATATGATTGTCCCAGCAGCCAAAGTCATTAATTGTCTTTTAAAAAAGAAATTTGCTGGTTTATCAAACCTCGAAATCGCAACAATGGAACTAGAACTATATACCATTATAACTCCCAGCACACATAAGATAACAAGAGGAAGTAATAAGGAATAATCCATCGATTTCCATACTTTTTTCATTTCATTTCCTCTTTCTGTTTCAATTTAATTATTGTTGTATTCCATATGTATATAGGTTCTTCCTTCTTTATTATACAAATAAAAAGCCCAAACTATTTCAGTTTGAGCCCCCTTATTTGAACCCGTTATTGTTGTTTGTTTGTAAATGCTTCATGAAGTGCAGACAACTCACGTTCGAGCTCTCCTAACATTGCTTTCCCTTGTTCTTCTCCAATAAGACCAAGGCGAACCGCAAAATCGACCTCGCGGGATAGTCCAAACATTTGTGTGTCTAAAACTTCTTCATATAATGGACATTGCGGCATTGTAAGATTGTCCATTTGTACCTTAATAAGTCTTAAAATCTTCTCTGCATCCGCTTGTAGAAGGGCTAGTGCCTTTTCCTGATGATTTGATACTGTCTCAGACGCCAAATTGATTCCCTCCGTTTCCGTCCTACTCTCTCATATCTATTAATATTAGCGATAGTTTTAATAAATTGCAATAGAAACATTTTTTGTGACAACAGTGCCTAATACTATTATACTGAAAAGTGGGAGTATAACACAAATGGGGGAACAACAATGAGCGAAATTTTATTTATTAATGGAAAAGTTCGTTTTCCAATCACTATCGATCCAACTGTATGGATTTTCGATGATCGAAAAATAGATTTGACAACTTACTTTGATGAAACTAGAGAAGACTCATCCGAATTAGAAACATACTTAAAACATACTTCAGAGCATTGGGATCGCGAAATCCGTGATGGTGCTGCCTTCCCGCCAATACAACAAAGTGTAAAGAAATATAAAAAAGAACAGCTTATCAACGGGACATTTGGCATACCACTTCATCCATTTCTAAAAAATGCTGAAATTTTAGAAGATGCTACTCATGTCGAAATTGAAACCACAGACAATACAATTACACTTCCGTTAGAAACAGYCCATAAAGCTATTCTCGGTTTTTCAAAAGAAGGTAAACCATTACGAGAAGACGGGCCTGTTCATCTATATTTCCATGATGGATCTAATAGACAAAATCCGATTCTTAACATCCGTAAATTTACAATCATTTAAATTGTATAATTAAAAGGCAAAAAAGGAGTGAGCTTAAGCTCACTCCTTTTTATAATAAATCCGCTGCTAGTTGTGCTAAATTAGAACGCTCTCCTTTAACAAACTTTACATGACCACTAATACGTTGTTCTTTAAACTTCTCTACGACATATGTTAAACCGTTATTATATTCATCTAAATACGGATGATCAATTTGCTGAGGATCCCCCATTAATACAATCTTACTTTTTTCGCCTACCCTTGTTAATATCGTCTTCACTTCATGCTTCGTTAAATTTTGTGCCTCGTCAATTATAATGAACTGGTCTGGAATACTTCTCCCGCGTATATAGGTAAGTGCTTCTACTTCAATCGAACCCATCCCAGCTAAAATAGCATCTAGCTCCCCAGGCTTTTTCGTGTTGAATAAATACTCTAGATTATCAAAAATCGGCTGCATCCACGGTCTTAATTTTTCCTCTTTCTCTCCTGGTAAATAACCTATATCTTTTCCTACCGGTACAATTGGTCTCGCGACAAGTAGTTTTTTATATAAACCTAAATCTTCCGTTTGCATTAGTCCCGAAGCTAATGCAAGTAACGTTTTTCCTGTACCTGCTTTTCCTGTTAACGTTACAAGTGGAATATCTTCCCGAAGTAGCAATTCTAATCCCATAATTTGCTGCACGTTTCGTGGGCGTATCCCCCACACTTGTTCATTGTGAAAAATAAGTTTTTTTACCTTCTTACCTAAATGATCCACAATCCCAAGTGCAGAACTAGAACCCCCTAGTGCATCTTTCATTACAACAAACTGATTTGGATAAAAAGGATGATTTGCGATTTCAGATAAAGGTAGTTCACCTTTTTCATAAAAATAATCTAACTGTTCTTTTGATATATACCCTTCTAAAAATCCTGAATATATATTTTCCACTTCGATTACTCGGTCACTTAAATAATCTTCGGCCTGCAATCCGATTGCATCAGCTTTTACCCTTACGAGTACATCTTTACTTACTAAAATAACTGATTTCCCGTCCTCTTTTTCTTGTTCTTCTAAAGAGAGGTTTTTCGCTACCGCTAAAATTCGATTATCATTTGTTTTTTCTACAAAAATATCTTGCAGTTGAACAAATGAGCGATGATTTAATTCAATACGAAATGTACCGCCGTTTTCTAACGGAATACTTTCATGCAGCTTTCCTATTTCGCGAAATTTGTCGATTAACTTAGATACATAGCGAGCATTTCGTCCTACTTCATCCATATAACGTTTTTTCGAATCAACCTCTTCTAATACAACTGCTGGAATCACTACTTCATTTGTTGCAAATGAAAAAATAGATAAAGGATCCTGCAAAAGTACATTCGTATCTAACACATAAATTTTATCCAACCTGTTACCCCCTGACTCCACTTTTAAATTTGTAGAACAAGGGTTTCATCCATAAAATATGGACGAACCATTGTTATAATTATATGTACCGTAAAAACGAGGTAGAATCGAAATTCATAGAAATTAAACCTTTTCTTTATTTTTTATTCATTTCTATTCAATATATTACTTTTTATTATAATTTTTCACATTAAATCACAATACTCACTTGTAAAAGTTTATGAACGATGTTCCTATTCATCTTCTTTATAATTCTTTCATTCCTACTAATACTTGGTTATCAAGCTTTTTAGCAGCTCGAAGATCATATGTTTTTTCATATGTTGGTTCAGTAGCAAGTTTCGCACCATAAAACATAACATCACGAACTTCTTGTACATTCACTTCTACTACCGTTAATTTTAGAGGAATCCCTTCCATTCTATCTGTTAAAATTTCACTTTCACCACTTATGGAAAATACGGATTCATTCGCCATTATAGTCAATACAACCCCTGCACTATGCCGTATATTCCCCACAATACGTGAGCGTTGATCTACCGCAAATCGAATACTAGTTTCACTCACTGCATATACCCAAGAAATAGCACTTACGTTAGGAATTTGTTTTTCGAAATCTGTTGTTGCTATCATAACGATACACTCTTTACGCAAAGATTGTACTAAATCACCTGTCAATGTAGGCTCAACTACATTCGCCATATTTCCACCTCCAAATATTATTTATATATCCTTATCATAACCTATTTTTCGAATTGCGAAAATATTATTTTTTCCCGCTATTATTCAAAAACATTATACTTCCATGATATACTTATACTGATAGAATTCGTATTGAGGTGACGAAATGAGAGTCAAATGTATGATTTGTGATAAAAAAGATATGTTAGATGACGAAAATCCTATGGCAAAAAAACTGCGTAATCGCCCTATTCATACATATATGTGCATGGAATGTACGGAACGAATTGCAGAGCGTACTACGGAACGCCATGCGAGTGGTAATTTCCGATTATATCGTGATAAAAAAGTAGAAGACGATTGGTAAACCGGAAATAAGTCCTTAATCATATAGATAAGGACTTATTTGTATTTTTCTGGTTCACGATTCATCTGATCCAAAAAACAATCAATGGCTTCTACCGGAAATCTTGCACACCTTATTTCTCCATCAATTTCATATGTAATCAAATACATTTCCTCGTTCTTTTCAACTTCTACATTTCGTAATTTATGCTCTTCATATATCATATTTTGAAATAATACATACGTTTCTTGTGCAGCTCTATCATCTGGACGTGCTTCCGCAACCGTTTTAATTGTTAACCAATTATATAATGCATCTTGTACTGAGCGCATGAAAGCCCCTCCTTCTTTCACCCTGTTTTTTGTTGTTTAGCTTGACGTAAACGCAGTCTATAAATTCCAAGTACAATTGCCGCTACAACGAGCCCCTCTCCAACGGGTAAAAAAACTGCAAAAAAAGTTAATACCGTGCATCCAATTGCTAAAGAAATATATATCACTATATTTTTTAGTACCGATAGCTTCCTTGCAAATCCTAAATTATATACAAGTGCACTTAATAAAATTATTGTTCCATAAAGCAACCACATCCCTAACTCTGGATTTTCATCAACTTTACAAAGTTTCGCGAAAAATGACATTCTTTCTAACACTATCTTTCACCCCTTCTCATGAAACAAATTCTCTTTATGTACTTAATACAAGAGTAACTCGCAAAAAAAATACTGTCCACAAAAAAGAGTAAATATTCTAAAAAAATAAACAAAAAACAAAAAAACAGCTACCTTTATAAAAGGTAGCTGTTCTATTATTTTATGCTTCAACAGATTTCTTTTTCTTAGCAGCTCTTTCGCGCTCACTCTTATCAAGAATCTTTTTACGTAGACGAATTGATTCTGGAGTTACTTCACAGAACTCATCATCGTTTAAGTACTCTAATGACTCTTCTAAAGTCATTAAGCGTGGTTTTTTCATTGATGAAGTTTGATCTTTCGTCGCAGAACGAATGTTAGTTTGTTGTTTCATTTTTACAACGTTAACTGTTAAATCATTCTCACGTGTATGTTCTCCAACGATCATACCAGCATATACTTCTGTACCTGGTTCAACGAAGATTACACCGCGATCTTCAACTTGCATAATACCATATTGTGATGCTTTTCCTGTGTCAAGTGAAACTAGAACACCTTGGCGACGTCCACCCACTTGTCCAGCATGTACTGGTTGGTAGCAATCAAATGTATGGTTTAAAATACCGTAACCACGAGTTAATGTTAGGAATTCTGTTGTGTAACCAATTAAACCACGTGCCGGAACCATGAAAGTAAGGCGAACTTGACCATTTCCATTATTCACCATATCTAACATTTCACCTTTACGTGCGCCCATTGATTCCATAATAGAACCAGTGTATTCTTCAGGCACATCGATTTGTACGCGCTCTACAGGCTCGCTTCTTACGCCATCAACATCTTTAATAATTACTTCTGGCTTAGATACTTGTAGTTCATAACCTTCACGACGCATGTTTTCAATTAAGATAGATAAATGTAACTCTCCGCGTCCAGATACGATCCATGCATCAGGAGAATCTGTATTATCTACACGTAAACTTACATCTGTCTCTAATTGTGAACGAAGACGCTCTTCAATTTTACGAGAAGTAATGAATTTACCTTCACGACCTGCAAACGGGCTATTATTTACAAGGAATGTCATTTGTAGTGTTGGCTCATCAATACGTAATAATGGTAAAGCCTCTTCATGCTCAACCGGACATACCGTTTCACCTACGTTAATGTCTTCCATACCTGAAACAGCTACTAAATCTCCAGCTTTTGCTTCTTCAATTTCTTGACGTTTTAATCCAATGTAACCAAATAATTTAGTTACACGGAATTGTTTTACACTTCCGTCAACTTTCATTAATGCAACTTGTTGTCCTACTTTCATTGTACCACGGAATATGCGTCCAACCCCGATACGACCAACATAGTCATTGTAATCAAGAAGTGCTACTTGGAATTGAAGTGGCTCTTCGCTGTTATCAATTGGTGCTGGAATATGTTCAATAATTGTGTCAAACAATGATTTCATATTCTCTTCTTGATTTGCTGGATTTGAATCTAAGCTTGCTGTTCCGTTCATTGCTGATGCAAATACAACTGGGAACTCTAATTGATCTTCGTTTGCACCAAGTTCGATGAATAAGTCGACTACTTCATCAACTACTTCATCAGGGCGAGCGAAGTCACGGTCAATTTTGTTTACAACAACGATTGGAGTTAAGTTTTGCTCAAGAGCTTTCTTTAAAACAAATCGTGTTTGTGGCATACAGCCTTCATATGCATCAACAACAAGTAGAACACCATCAACCATTTTCATGATACGTTCTACTTCTCCACCAAAGTCAGCGTGACCAGGTGTATCTAAAATGTTAATTCTTTTATCTTCATAGTGAATCGCAGTATTCTTCGCTAAAATTGTAATACCACGTTCTCTTTCTAGATCATTTGAGTCCATTGCGCGTTCTTCAATATGTTCATTCGCACGGAACGTCCCCGCTTGACGTAATAACTGGTCAACAAGTGTTGTTTTACCATGGTCAACGTGGGCAATAATTGCTATATTTCGTAAATCTTGTCGTTTTTTCAACATGTCCAACTCCTAATGTCTTTTTAATCCTTCTCTATTATAAGAGCGAAGGGGATACAATGGCAATCAAAATAAAATCAAGAATGAAAATATAGTTGTATTCTTACTTTTGTGAAAGTAAAATAAGATTGGAGGGTGAAGAAATGGAACACATTCAATATCGCTTTTTATTAACAGCAATTATCGGTGTTATCTTCTTAATTGGTATCGGAATTATGGTTGCTGAAAATAGTCCCATCGGCATTATTATTTGCATTATCGGCACATTTGTTACAGTTGGATACGGTTTTGTAACAAAAAGAAAAATGCGTAAATCGCAATAACATTAAAAAGTAAGAAGCTTCTTTATGCCTCTTACTTTTTTTCATTATTGCGATACAAATGGTAATAATTCTTCGTATACTCCTGGTTTTGCAACTAACACACTGCTTTTCTCTACAATAGAAAGAGGCGTTCCCAAGAACGTTGTCACTTTGCCGCCAACTTCTTCTACAATAATCTGTCCCCCGCCAAAGTCCCATGGTGATAAGCGCGGTGTCACATATGCATCTAATCTTCCGGTTGCAACATATACCATTTCTAACGCTGCACAACCATATGACCTCGTACCTCTCGCCTTCTTAACGAGCATCATCATTTTTTCCATATTAAGCAATGGATTATCAGTAAGCCATATCGCATTCAAAGCTATAACTCCATGCTCTACCGTTCCTTTTTCCAACATGGGAATAGCTAAATCATTGCAAAAAGCCCCTTCTCCCTTTACCGCATGATATAGTTCGTCATGAACTGGATCATAAATAAGACCAATCTTTCCGATACCGTTCTCATAAATCCCGATTGAGATTGCGAAATTTCTTTTTTGATGAACAAAGTTCATCGTGCCGTCAATTGGATCAATTAACCAAACAACCCCATTAGAAGAGGTAATCTCATCTCCGTAGCCTTCTTCTCCTAAAATATTATGATGTGGGAATGTTTCTTTAATTTTCCCAATTAAAAACTGCTCCGTTTCTCGATCCATATTTGTTACTAGATCAGCTGCATTTGACTTTGTTTCTATAATAAGTGTTTTTTTCAGTGACGCCATTAAATGTTCTCCAGCTTCTCGAATCCACTGTTTCGCGTGTGTATCGATGTCTTTCCATACTTCTTGCATGTTTAAACACTCCGATCTATACTGTTCACAGAAAAAACGAACCCTTTATAAGGTTCGCACCAACTAATTATTTATACATATACTATTATTACGCTTCTAAACGGATCATTTCAAGTCTTAACACTTCTAATTTTTGTACGCACTCTTCTTTTTTCTGTTTGTCGTTATCCATCATCGCATCATATAAAGTTGCTAATTCATAATCTAGCTCCAAACGTAGCACCGGAATTCTCTTTTCAGCATCTGTTCTCTTTAACGCATTAATCACCTGTCTCATTTTTTTTGCCTCCTCCCAATATTCGTCTGCCCTCGGACTAGAATTGATTCAATTTTCTGATTTTTTGTTTTATACTATACTATGTTGGATAAATCATCTATGCAACAAAATTATATTTTTTTATTTAAATTTTTTTGTGATGTTTTTTTTATGAATAGTACAAGCTATGCTAAAATTAAAACAAAATAGGAGTTGGAGGAACAATCATGACACTACAAACATTCACATCAACTGATTTTGAAGTCTTTACTGTTGATGGTCTTGAAGAACGAATGAGCGCAATTAAAACGAATATTCATCCTAAGCTAGAAGCTTTAGGGGAACAATTTGCAGAATATTTATCACAACAAACTGATGAAAACTTTTTCTACCATGTAGCAAAACATGCACGCCGCAAAGTCAATCCACCAAACGATACTTGGGTTGCTTTTTCAACAAATAAACGTGGATATAAAATGTTACCACACTTTCAAATTGGTTTATGGGGTACTCACGCCTTCATATACTTTGGTTTAATCTATGAGTGTCCACAAAAAGTGGAGACGGCTCACGCCTTCTTAGAACATTTAAATGATTTAAAAACAAATATTCCAAATGACTTCGTTTGGTCCATTGACCATACTAAACCAGGTGTAAAACTACATAAAACGCTTGAAACGGAAGACTTACAAAAGATGATTGAACGTTTAGCTACTGTGAAAAAAGCAGAGTTATTAGTCGGTATTCATATATCACCAGAGGAGTTTTCAGCAATGACCAACGAACAATTCCTTGCTAAGATTGAATCTACGATGCAACCACTCCTTCCTTTATATGCACTTTGTAATCGATAGTAGAAAACGGACAATTTATATTGTCCGTTTTTAGTTGTTATCACATTATAGCACTTCATATTTTATTTTTCAAAATATTTTTACATTTTAACAATCTTTTTTTCTGCTACTTCCTTTGCTTTTTGAATCGTACGATATATAGAATATCCACTTACTTCTTGAAATTCTTTATCAATTTTTTTCTCCGCTGCCTTCGATGGCACAATCTCTTTAAAACGACGATATAATTCCATCAAATCTTCTCTCAAAACTCCTTTTTCGTATACCTTTTCAATCGCTTCATAAAACTTTACAACTGCTACCATTTCTTCATTTGACCAATTGTAATCAAGTGGATATTGATATTCCATTTTTGCACCTCATTCAGTATTCTTTCTTTTTCCATTATGCTACCTTTAAGACAGCCTTTTATTCTTCACTATAACCACTCTGCATTATACACCATTTATCCATTTCAATGGAATTGTCTTCCTCTTTGCAGTATTTAAAATATAACTATTAAACATACTCACCTTGAAAATGCGATTTTTCTATACATCTATAATTATTGGTGATATAATGCTTTTGTTTTATAGAGAATAAAGTGAGACTACCATCCCCAAAAAGGATTTTGCGAATGGCAGAAAAACAAGTCAAGTTCTAAAAGTTTGTCATCTTAATTTCCTTTTAGAATGAGATGAAATCATATAAAACAAACTCTAATAAATATTACGAAGAAGAAGGGGTGTATAGATTGTCCCAATACGAAACACCATTGTTTACCGCTTTAGTTGAGCACAGTAAGCGAAATCCAGTTCAATTCCATATTCCTGGTCATAAAAAAGGACAGGGCATGGATCCTACATTTCGCGAATTTATTGGGCATAATGCATTAGCAATTGATTTAATTAATATTGCGCCGCTCGATGATTTACATCATCCAAAAGGTATGATTAAAGAAGCACAGGATTTAGCAGCCGCTGCTTTCGGTGCAGATCATACGTTCTTTTCTATTCAAGGTACAAGTGGTGCAATTATGACAATGGTGATGAGCGTGTGCGGTCCTGGGGATAAAATCCTCGTGCCACGGAATGTGCATAAATCAGTAATGTCCGCTATTATTTTCTCAGGTGCAAAACCAATTTTCATGCATCCTGAGATTGATCCGAAGCTCGGTATTTCACATGGGATCACAATTCAATCTGTCAAAAAGGCTCTTGAAGAGCACTCAGATGCGAAAGGCTTACTTGTTATAAATCCAACATATTTTGGGTTTGCTGCAGATTTAGAGCAGATTGTAGAATTAGCTCATTCTTACGATATTCCTGTACTTGTTGATGAGGCTCACGGTGTTCATATCCATTTTCATGATGAACTACCAATATCAGCTATGCAAGCAGGTGCAGATATGGCAGCAACAAGTGTTCACAAATTAGGTGGGTCTTTAACCCAAAGCTCTATTCTTAATGTAAAAGAAGGTCTTGTGAACGTAAAGCATGTCCAATCCATTATTAGCATGCTTACGACTACATCAACTTCTTACATTTTGTTAGCATCCCTTGATGTTGCTAGAAAACGTCTTGCTACAGAAGGAACAGCTCTCATAGGACAAACAATACAATTAGCTGAGCATGTTCGTGATGCTATAAATGTTATTGAGCATCTTTATTGTCCTGGAAAAGAAATGCTAGGAACAGATGCTACTTTTAACTATGATCCTACAAAGATAATTGTATCTGTAAAAGATTTAGGTATTACAGGCCATCAGGCTGAAGTATGGCTTAGAGAACATTACAACATTGAAGTAGAACTCTCTGATTTATATAACATACTTTGTCTTATCACATTTGGAGATACAGAAAGTGAAACAGATACACTTATTACAGCATTACAAGATTTAGCAGCAACATATAGAAATAGAGCAGACAAAGGTGTTCAAGTACAAGTAGAAATACCTGAAATACCTGTGCTAGCACTTTCTCCTAGAGATGCTTTTTATTCAGAAACAGAAGTCATTCCATTTGAAAACGCAGCAGGTCGTATTATAGCTGATTTTGTTATGGTTTATCCGCCAGGGATTCCAATCTTTACTCCGGGGGAAATTATTACACAAGATAACTTAGAGTATATTCTTAAAAATTTAGAAGCTGGGTTACCTGTACAAGGTCCTGAAGATATGACATTACAAACATTACGTGTTATTAAAGAGTACAAGCCTATCAGTTGATAGGCTTTTCTTTCACCTTTTTTCTCTTTTTTTCATACGATACTAAAGAATTTGACATTCCCACCCTAATGGGGCAAGCTGACTAACATCAGTGGGATTCTTGCTACCTAAGGCGAAGTCCATTTCTGGTATCGCTGACGTGCAAGATTGCGGTGTGCCATCACCACTCTCACAACAGATCGTATAGGTTCGTGAGCTACGGTACTATACCATACCGTACAGATTCGTGTTCAGGTGTTTTAGCGTCTTGTTCTTGACGACACATATCATTTTACCGATAGCTTGAATTCGGCTATCGAACTCCCTATGCTATCTTTTTTCAAAGAACACATTGGCGTTTTAAAGACTTGTACTTGTCTGTAGTTAAAGTCTACCAAAATATAAAGTGAAGGCTAATAATCAGTGGGGTTTTGTTCATCCCCACTGATTATTAGCCTTCACCAATCGGGCGTTTACGGGTAGCAGGGCTCCAGCCGAATTTTGAGGTGGAATTCTTACTGCCCGCAAATAGCGGGATAAATGTTTTTCTATGAAAAAGCGATACTTTCATCCTATGTCTAAAGTCCAATATAGGCTTTCCCGTATCGCGAAATCTGTAACGTATAGGTGGGGATACCATTATGATTGTGATAGGCCGTTCTATTGTACACCCTTATATCACAAATGAATATGAGCCATTTGCAGCTGAAAAACAACAGATTTTATCCATAATGGCGGGAAATCAAGAAGTTTATTCCTTCCGAACAGCCGATGAACTCAGCTTTGATCTTAATTTACGAGTTAATATTATTACTTCCGCGCTAGAACTTTTTCAAAGTGGATTTCAGTTTCGTACGTTTCAACAATCTTTTTGCAACCCTCAGTTTTGGGAAAGAACATCACTTGGCGGATTTCAACTACTCCCAAACATAGCCCCTTCCATTGCCATCCAAGATATTTTTAAAAACGGAAAACTATATGGAACTGAATGTGCCACCGCAATGATTATCATTTTTTACAAAGCATTACTATCATTATATGAGGAAAAAACTTTCAACCGTCTATTCGCAAACCTCTTACTTTATACATGGGACTACGATCGCGACTTAAAGCTCATAACAAAAACGAGTGGCGATATCGTTCCAGGTGACCTCGTTTACTTTAAAAACCCACAAGTTAATCCAGCTACGATTGAGTGGCAAGGAGAAAATACAATCTATCTAGGAAACTTCTTTTTTTACGGACATGGCGTAGGCGTAAAAACGAAAGAGGAAGTTATTTATTCATTAAATGAACGAAGGATTCCTTATGCTTTTATTTCAGCTTATTTAACCGATTTTATTACTCGTATTGATAGCCGTATGATGAGTCAATACGCCCCTCCTAACACGCCACAAACATCAATAGGATTTATTCCTATTAGAGATGATGCAATCGTTGCAACAGTCGGACATACAACTACAATCTATTAAAAAAACGCCTACATGTGTGGGCGTTTTTTCTTAATTATTAAGCTTTTGTATGTTCTTTATGGTCACATTCGCAATGAGATCCACATTTCCCATAAAGTATTGTTGATTTTTCATCTTCAAAATGTGCGATTGTTCCTTCACAAACTTGGCATACGATTGTTCCCATCTTCATTTCCCCCTGAGTTTTAAGAATAATCTACTTATATATGATTAAGCTTTCGCATTGTCTCTACTAGCACAGTCACAATTGGAACCACATTTCCCATAAAGTACTGTCGTTTTCTCATCCTCAAAATGTCCGATTGTTCCTTCGCAAACTTGACATACGATTGTTCCCATTTTTCATTTCCCCCTAAGTTTATGGTCCTAAAAACTTTTAGCTGTCAATTTCCTATCAATTATTGGGCTTTTGTATGTTCTGTGTGATCACATCCGCAAGATCCACATTTCCCGTAAAGTACCGTTACTTTCTCATCCTCGAAGTGTGCAATTGTACCTTCACAATCTTGACATACGATTGTTCCCATTTTTCATTTCCCCCTAAGTTTATAATCCCAAAAACTTTTGTAACCGCTTAACTTTCTGTCTTCATTTTAATATGTTATACTTTTTACGTCAATAGGTTTTTAGTATAACACATTAAATATTTTAAAATTAAATTAGTATGCGATATTAACACAAAAAAACAGCCATATCTCATACGTACGACTGTTTCTTGTTAATTATTCTTCATACTCCGCATGCAAAGAAGTAGACGGAACAAGAAATTTAAAAAACTGAGCTAACTCCTCCGCCTCCTCTTCCGATCCTAACTTAAAAGTTTCCTGTATATATGGAACATTTTCTACATCATCTCTCCCAAGCAAAGTAGATCTCCCTGTTTGCATACAAACAATAAGTGGCTTTCCAAAAAACATATTTGTATAAATAACTCCAAAATCATAACGTGTATCATGCGTCATAAATCCTAAAAATCGTACCTTCACACTTTCATGCTCATCATACAATTTTTCAAACATGAGTTTCCACCTTTCTAAATAACACTTCCTACTCATTAATATATTAAACAAAAAAAGTAATACTCCTTTTAATTGTCAAAAAATTCAGTAGGATGTAGAATGATATTATTCTACTAAGTTAAGGGGGAATTTGTATGCAACACGCCTTTATCACACTTGTACCTAAATCCAATCAACAATCTGTTTCAATAGAAGATGTTAAACACCTTTTTCATAACTATAAAACCGTTACTTCCAAGACTGGTGATCAAATTAATTATGCTTATACAAATACAGCTTTTCCTTATGAAATATTAGATACATCAGCAACAACATTAAAACTCCAATCGAGTCACGATCGATATGATTCTATTTATGTTGGGATTGGAATAGAAAAGGAACAATCTTTTATTCAGGTTTCTTTGCCTACTACAGCAACATTTGGTGATAAAGGAAAAGCAAATGAATTTAGCCGTTTTCTAGCGAAGAAATTAGAAGGAGAGTTACAACTATTTAATGGAAGAACAATGTATTTCTATAAACGTTAATTTAAAAAATAGAGAATATGATTAAAAAAAGTATGCAATTTGAACACGTAAGGAATAACGCCTGCTTTCTTACGTGTAATACAAAACATGCAATCACATATGCCAAATAAAGAAATACGAAAAAGAGAATTACTTTATAATGAAACTTATCACCATTCGATAATGTTAATACAATGGAAAAACCACTCCATAATAGAAAATGATAAAATATAACATGTAATATTCTCATGGAACCTTCTCCTTTGACATGCTCTATTTTATTAATATATGGGATTAAGTTTGAATCAATTACATATTATATAACGGCATATATGCTAACGGTTCATTTAAAGTATTATATATTCATTCGACAAGTACATATAAAGACCTTGCAAGTCATTTCATGAAAATAAAAATACCCCATCTCTTTAAATAAGAGATGGGGTATTTACATTACTTAAATTATTTTACAATGTGAATTGGCATTCCAAGAGCAACTTCAGCTGCTTCCATTGTGATTTCACCTAATGTTGGGTGAGCATGGATTGTTTGAGCGATATCTTCAGCTGTCATTCCAGCTTCGATAGCTAAACCAATCTCAGAGATAATATCAGAAGCACCTGCACCTGCAACTTGTGCACCTACAAGAAGACCATCTTCTTTACGCGTTACAAGTTGTAAGAAACCTTCAGTGCTGTTTAATGATAACGCACGACCATTTGCAGCGAATGGGAACTTAGATACAGCTACTGTCATTCCTGCTTCTTCAGCTTGTTTCTTAGTGTAACCAACAGATGCTAATTCTGGATCAGTGAAGCATACTGCAGGAATTCCGATGTAATCGATTGCTGATGCATGGCCACTAATTACTTCAACAGCTACTTTACCTTCGTAAGAAGCTTTGTGAGCTAATGGTGGTCCAGGAACGATATCACCGATTGCATAGATGTTTGAAATATTTGTACGGCATTGCTCATCAATTTCGATAATGCCACGGTCAGTCATTTTAATTCCAACTTGCTCAAGACCGATTTCTTGAGTGTTTGGACGACGACCTACAGTTACTAATACGTAATCTGCTTCTACAGTTTGGATTTCACCGTTAACTTCAAAGCTAACTTTTACGCCAGTTTCTGTTTCTTCAACGCCTTTAGCCATAGCTTTTGTATGGATATTTACGTTACCTTTTTTCTGTAGAGCACGTTTAACAACAGAGCTCATAGCTTTTTCGAAACCAGCTAAGATTTCGTCGCCAGCTTCTACTACAGTAACTTCTGTACCGAAGTTAGCATATGCAGTACCTAATTCCATACCGATGTAACCGCCGCCGATTACAACAAGTTTTTTAGGAATTTCAGGTAAGCTTAAAGCGCCTGTAGAGTTGATAACACGTTTAGAGTATTTGAATCCTGGAATTTCGATTGGTGTAGAACCAGTTGCAAGAACAGCATTTTTAAACGTATAAGTTTGTGCTGCATCTTCAGTCATTACGCGTAATGTGTTAGCATCTACGAAGTAAGCTTCACCGCGAATGATTTCAACTTTGTTACCTTTAAGAAGGCCTTCAACACCGCCAGTTAATTTCTTAACTACGCCGTTTTTCCATTCTTGAACTTTTGTAAAGTCAACTTTTACGTTCTCTGCAGTGATACCCATGTCATCAGAATGCATTGCATTCTCATAACGATGACCTGCATTGATTAACGCTTTTGAAGGAATACATCCAACGTTTAAGCATACGCCACCAAGGTTAGATTTTTCAATAATCGCTACCTTTTGACCTAATTGTGCTGCACGAATTGCCGCAACGTATCCACCAGGACCTGCACCAACAACGACTGTATCTAATTCAATTGGGAAATCTCCTACTACCATTGTTATTACGCCTCCATTACTAATAATTGTGGGTCATTCAATAGACGTTTAATTTGGTTTAATGCTTTTTGAGCAGTTGCGCCGTCAATTAAACGATGGTCAAAGCTTAGAGATAATGCTAATACTGGAGCTGCAACGATTTCACCGTTTTTCACAACTGGTTTCTCAGCGATACGGCCGATACCAAGGATTGCTACTTCTGGGTGATTGATAACTGGAGTGAACCATTGTCCACCTGCAGAACCAATGTTTGTAATTGTGCAAGAAGCACCTTTCATTTCAGTTGGAGCTAAACGACCATCACGTGCTTTACCAGCAAGTTCATTGATCTCGTTAGAGATAGTAAAGATAGATTTACGATCTGTATCTTTAACAACTGGTACTAATAGACCTTTGTCTGTATCAGCTGCGATACCGATGTTGAAGTAATGTTTATGAACGATTTCTTGAGAAGCATCGTCTAAAGCAGTATTCAACATTGGGAATTCACGTAATGCAGATGTTAAAGCTTTTACAACGTATGGAAGGTAAGTTAATTTAATACCTTTGTCAGCTGCAACAGCTTTGAACTTCTTACGGTGAGCAACAAGTTCTGTTACATCTACTTCATCCATTAATGTTACGTGAGGAGCTGTATGCTTAGAGTTAACCATTGCTTTCGCAATCGCTTTACGGATACCACTCATTTTCTCACGAGTTTCTGGATATTCACCAGCTGGGATTGGTTGTGCTTTTGGTGCTTCTTCTTTCGCTGCTGCTGGAGTAGCTTCTACTGCTGCTGGAGCCTCAGTTGCTGCTACAGTTTGTCCACCATTTGCAAATGCCTCGATGTCAGTTTTCACAACACGGCCGTTCTTACCAGAACCAGCTACTTTATGAATATCTACACCTTTTTCACGAGCATATTTACGAACAGATGGCATAGCGATTACACGCTCATTTACTACTTCTGCAGTTGCTGCTGGAGTAGTTTCCGCTGCTGGAGCTTCTACTGCTGCTTCTTCAGCTTTTGGAGCTTCATCATGATCGTCACCTTTAAATTTAAGGTTTTCGTATCCAGGAGCATCAAATTTAATTAATGTATCTCCTACAATTGCAACTGTTCCTTCTTCTACAAGTACTTCAAGTACTTTACCTTTAACAGGAGAAGGGATTTCTACTACTGCTTTATCATTTTGTACTTCAAGAAGTACATCGTCTTCATTTACTTCATCGCCTGGTTTAATAAACCATTTTACGATTTCACCTTCGTGGATACCTTCACCGATATCTGGTAGTTTAAATTCAAATGCCACGGAATTCAGCCCCCTGATTCATTTCATTATTATGGAATATGTGCAAAAGAAACCAGCATGTGCTGATTTCTTTTGCACATGAAAAACTAAAAATTAGAAGTTCATTACTTTGTTAACAGCTTCAACAATATCTTTATGGTTTGGTAACCATACGCTCTCAGCTTGAGAGAATGGGAATACTGTATCAGCAGCTGCAACACGTACAACTGGAGCTTCTAAGTTTAAGATTGCACGGTCGTTAATTTCCGCTACAACGTTAGCTGCAATACCAGCTTGTTTTTGAGCTTCTTGAACTACAACTACGCGGCCTGTTTTTTCAACAGAAGCGATGATTGTTTCGATATCTAATGGTTGAACTGTACGTAAGTCAACAACCTCTAAAGAGATACCTTCTTTTTCAAGTTCTTCAGCAGCTTTTAATGCAGCATGAACCATAGCACCATAAGCGATAACAGATACATCTGTACCTTCACGTTTGATGTCAGCTTTGCCTAAATCAATTGTGTAATCACCTTCTGGTACATCTTGACGGAATGAACGGTACAATTTCATATGCTCTAAGTAGATAACTGGATCGTTGTCACGAATCGCAGAGATTAAAAGACCTTTTGCATCGTATGGAGTAGATGGAATAACAACTTTTAGACCAGGTTGTTGTGCCACTAATCCTTCTAAGCTATCAGCATGTAGTTCAGGAGTATGAACACCACCACCGAATGGAGAACGAATTGTTACTGGAGCAGTCCAACGTCCACCAGAACGGTAACGCATACGAGCTAATTGACCAGAAACTGAATCCATTACTTCATAAATGAAACCGAAGAATTGGATTTCTGGAACTGGACGGAAGCCTTCAAGTGCAAGTCCAACTGCAAGTCCACCAATACCAGACTCTGCAAGTGGAGTATCCATTACACGATCTTCACCGAATTCAGCTTGTAAACCTTCAGTAGCACGGAATACTCCGCCGTTTACACCAACGTCTTCACCAAACACAAGTACGTTAGGATCATTTTTCATTTCAACGCGTAAAGCATCAGTGATTGCTTGAATCATTGTCATTTGAGCCATGGCTTACTTCGACTCCTTTTCTTTGTAAATTTCATATTGTTCAGCTAAGTTGTAAGGCATTTTTTCGTACATGATTTCCATTAAATCAGTAACTTTTTGTTTTGGAGCTTGGTCAGCCTTAGCAATTGCTTGTTTGATATCTTCTTTTGCTTCTTCGATAACTTTCTCTTCAACTTCTTGAGACCATAGGCCTTTGTTTTCTAAGAATGCACGGAAGCGTACGATTGGATCTTTTTGTTCCCATTCGTTTTCGATATCTTTTGTACGGTAACGAGTTGGGTCATCACCAGCCATTGTATGTGGACCATAACGGAATGTTAAAGTCTCGATTAAAGTAGGACCTTCGCCATTTACTGCGCGCTCACGAGCGAAAGCAGTTGCTGCGTATACAGCTAATGGATCCATACCGTCTACTTGAATTCCGTAAATACCTGCTGCTACTGCTTTTTGTGCTACAGTTTTAGCTGCAGATTGCTTTTCTACTGGTGTAGAGATTGCATAACGGTTGTTTTGTACAACGAAGATTGCTGGAGCTTTGAATGCACCCGCAAAGTTCATACCTTCGTAGAAGTCACCTTGTGAAGCACCACCGTCACCAGTGTAAGTAATTGCAACAGATTTTTTACCACGTAATTTCATACCTAACGCAACACCAGCAGTTTGGATGATTTGCGCACCGATAATGATTTGTGGAGCAAGTGCATTTACATTCTCAGGCATTTGGTTACCCATGAAATGTCCACGAGAGAATAAGAATGCTTGGTATAATGGTAGACCGTGCCACACTAATTGTGGAACGTCACGATATCCTGGTAAGATGAAATCTTCTGCTTCAAGTGCGAAATGACTTGCTAATTGAGAAGCCTCTTGTCCAGCAGTTGGTGCGTAGAAACCTAAACGTCCTTGACGGTTTAAAGAAATAGAACGTTGATCTAGTACGCGAGTATACACCATACGGCGCATTAATTCTTTTAATTGATCATCAGATAATTCAGGCATAGCTGCTTCATTCACAACTTCGCCTTTTTCATTTAAAATTTGTAATGTTTCAAATTGAGCTGCGATAGCTTTCATTTGCTCATCAACATTAAATAGGGTCTTTTTTGTTTTAGTACCCATTCCGTTCACCTCTTCCTCTCTTGAACCATATTCTGAAACGCTTTCACTATCTATTAGCTAGACTGAAAGCGCAACAATGTAAACCAACAAATTTGTTTGTCGGTTGAGAATAATTTTGTGTACCTAACAATCTGTACTAATGTTTTTTCAAAAACATATTAATACAATCTTGATCACGTTTTTTAGTTTACAACTATTCTAATTACGATGTCAATTACTTTGAATACGTTTTTTTATAAATAATATGCCGGTTTCCTCTACACAAACGTGTTTTTATTTTTCACATCTGTATTAGTAAGCAATAACCTGCTGTTATATTATTCCCTTTTTAACTTATTTTTTCTCTTAGAATAATATGTAAACGATTTAATTCTCCTTAGTTTTTCTCTCTTCTCAAGAAAATTATACAAACACTTCTTCCTTTTATAGGTAAATACCTATACATTTCTGATCATTCCTCCATACATTATAGTAACCGCAGTATTAGCGGGAAATGATAAAGGAGGTCATCTCATGTACGGATACTCATATTGCTATCCAACAACTTGTTCATATCCTTCCTACGGTTATGGCGGTTCTTGTGGCGGATCTGGAAGCGGCTTCGCCTTAATCGTTGTGTTGTTTATCCTTTTAATTATCGTTGGTGCTGCTTGCATTCGCTAATTAATGTAAAATGAAACAACTATGGAAAGAAACAGACGGCTTTGCCGTCTTTTCTTTTTATTACATAACTTATCTGTAGAAGATTTGTTTCCAAGTAGCTCTTCCTTACTTGCCGATGACTTTTTTTATCTCCTTTGGTAGACTAAAGGAGAAAGGAGAGATTACATATGCTTACAATGAATGAGGTAATTCGTGAAGGAAATCCTATTTTGCGCGACGTCGCAGAAGAGGTCTTCTTACCTGCTAGCGAGGAAGATACAAATACTCTTAAAGAAATGATTGAATTTGTAATAAATAGCCAGGACCCTGAAATGGCTGAAAAATATAATTTACGCCCCGGAATCGGATTAGCGGCTCCGCAAATCGGTATTTCAAAGAAAATGATTGCGGTTCATGTAACTGATACGAACGATACGTTATATAGCTACGCATTATTTAACCCAAAAATCATTAGTCATTCTGTTGAACGTACATATTTACAAAATGGTGAAGGCTGTCTATCTGTAGACCGTGAAGTACCTGGTTATGTCCCTCGTTACACGAGAATTACAGTAAAGGCAACAACGATTAACGGTGAAGACGTAAAACTGCGATTAAAAGGTTTACCAGCAATTGTATTCCAACATGAAATCGACCATTTAAACGGTGTTATGTTCTATGACCATATTAATAAAGACAATCCATTTGTGGCTCCCGATGATTCAAAACCTCTCGAGCGCTAATAGTAAAAAGGCGGAAGTTAACCTTCCGCCTTTTTATTATATGAAATGGGTTCCACACTTACTTATAACAAGCCAGCCCACTTTAATCCGTGATAAATACCGTCTTCATTAACATCTTTTGTCACATAATTAGCAAGTTTTTTCAAATCCTCATGACCATTCCCCATCACAATGCCCGTTCCTACTGCTTCAATCATTTCTAAATCATTTAATCCGTCCCCAAATGCATATACTTGTTCACGATTAAATCCTATTTTCTCAATAAACTTCTCAATCCCTTTTGCCTTAGAACCACCATTAGGAATAATATCCATTGAATATGCATGCCAGCGTATAAAATGAAAATCTGGATAATGATGAATAAACTTTTCTTCTTCGTTTACTTCACAAAAAAGAAGTGTTTGATAAATATCGCGTTTCTCATAAAAATCAGGTTCATATGCCGGATGCTCGAATTGTAAGCTTCCAAAACCTTCTTTTACATAATCATGATATTCCACTGACGCTCTCATTTCTTGATGGTCAAGATATACAAGTGGATATCCTTCTTGTTTTRCAAACTGAGTAAACTTATGTAGAGCATCCGGATGTAATGGATTATTAAATAATACCTCATCCTCAAATACAACATACTGCCCGTTAAAACTAACATAATTATGTATATTGAGTTCCTCACGAATATCTTCAAACATAAATGGCGCACGCCCTGTCGCAATCGCTACATGCACACCTTTTTCTTGTAAATCTCTTACTGCATCTCTTGTAGATTGCGGAATTTTCTTATCATGATCTAATAATGTTCCATCAATATCAAAAAAGACAATTTTATCATTCATTTGTCAAAATCCTTTCTGGCACTCTATATTCCTATTTTGATTATCACTTTTCAAATTTCAAAAAAAAGTATAACATATTAAACATCTGTGAAGAAAGCGTTCACTTTCTGACCTTATTTATGAAATGTGCATATACTATTAGTGAAAAAATGTGGATACTTGTTCGGATGAATTTTCTTTTCTATTCTTCCTCATACTATATCTATAACTAACGGCTACTAATCGTTACTACAAGATAACTTACACTATACTAAAAAGAAAAAGATTCACTATTCACTTCTAATCTTCTTTCTTGTATGAGAGACGGAGTTATCATTAGTAATATGCATGTTTAAAATAAGGAAAGGAAGGAGTAATCATGCTGAAGAAGCTGAAGAAAAAGCTCAAGCGTTATTTAAACGATTTAGTCCGTAAGAAGACAATCGCTTAAATTGTGCCCATTTCGGGCTTTTTCTTCATTCTCATTCGAAAAAACATGAAAATCATGACTGTTTGCTTTATAATAAGTAACAGATAATGCAAAACATAGACAAGGAGAGGTTTTCCCAATGATTTTTAAAGTATTTTATCAAGAAAAATTAACTGAGGTCCCAGTACGTGAAAATACAAAAGTTTTATATTTAGAGGCTACGTCTCAAAAGGATGTTCGTAAAAAATTAAATAAGTTCGCATATAATATCGAGTTCGTTCAGTCTGTTACTGGTGCTCATCTTGAATATGAAAAACAAAACGCTGATTTAATATTAGCGGAGATCGTATAGTCATATGAAATTCCTAAAAAATGATCAAGCTGCCGTTTTTGCCCTCGGTGGTCTTGGTGAAATCGGTAAAAATACATATGCTGTTCAATTTCAAGATGAAATTATTATAATTGATGCTGGAATTAAATTTCCAGAAGACGAACTCCTAGGGATCGATTATGTAATACCAGATTACACTTATTTTGTGCGAAACGAAGATAAAATTAAAGGGTTATTCATTACACATGGTCACGAAGATCATATCGGTGGAATTCCCTATCTATTACGTCAAGTAAACATTCCAATTTACGGCGGAAAATTAGCAATTGCCCTAATAAAAAACAAATTAGAAGAGCACGGATTACTTCGTAAAGCAAAACTTTATGAAATTCAAGAAGATGATGTTATTAAATTTAAAAAGACATCTGTTTCCTTCTTCCGTACAACTCACAGTATTCCGGATTCATACGGAGTTGTTGTGAAAACACCTCAAGGACAAGTCGTTCATACAGGTGATTTCAAATTTGATTTCACACCAGTAGGTGAGCCAGCAGATTTAACAAAAATGGCCGAAATCGGAAAAGACGGTGTACTTTGTCTCTTATCTGATAGTACAAACAGTGAAGTGCCAAACTTTACGATGTCTGAGCGCCGCGTTGGTGATAGTATTCAAGATATATTCCGCAAAGTAGACGGTCGTATTATATTCGCAACCTTTGCATCGAATATCCATCGCTTACAACAAGTTGTTGAGGCTGCTGTTGAAAACAATCGTAAAGTAGCTGTATTCGGTCGAAGTATGGAAGCGGCTATTGAAATCGGACAAAACCTTGGTTATATCCGGTGTCCAAAGGATACATTCATAGACACAGCTCAGCTAAACCGCCTACCAGCTAATAAAGTTGTTATGTTATGTACAGGTAGTCAAGGGGAGCCGATGGCAGCACTTTCACGTATTGCCAATGGTACACATCGTCAAATTCAAATTATCCCTGGCGATACAGTTGTTTTCTCTTCTTCACCAATCCCAGGCAATACAATTAGTGTAAGTCGTACAATTAACATGTTGTACCGCGCTGGTGCTGATGTAATCCATGGTAAACTCTCAAATATTCATACGAGTGGACACGGTGGACAAGAAGAACAAAAGTTAATGCTACGTCTTATTAAGCCGAAATATTTCATGCCAATTCATGGTGAATATCGTATGCAACGTATGCATATGAAATTAGCGAATGATTGTGGTATTCCAGAAGAAAATTGTTTCATTATGGATAATGGAGATGTTCTTGCTTTACGTTCTGATGAAGCAAGTGTAGCTGGAAAAATCCCATCTGGCTCTGTCTATATCGATGGAAATGGTATTGGAGATATCGGTAATATCGTATTACGTGATCGTCGCATTCTTTCTGAAGAAGGACTTGTTATTGTAGTTGTAAGCATTGATATGAAAGAATTTAAAGTTGCAGCAGGACCTGATATCATCTCGCGTGGTTTCGTTTATATGCGTGAAAGCAGCGATTTAATCAACGATGCTCAAACATTAATTACAACACATTTAGAAAAAGTAATGGAGCGAAAAACAACACAATGGTCTGAAATTAAAAATGAGATTACAGACACATTAGCACCATTCCTATACGAAAAAACGAAACGTCGTCCAATGATTTTACCAATCATTATGGAAATATAAGAAAAAGGACAATGCCTCCTCGGCATTGTCCTTTTCTCTTATCTTAAAAAATGCTTAAAACGATCTACTTCATCGTCATGACCAATTACAATTAATATATCTCCCGCCTGAACGTTTTCTGTAGCTCGAGGAGATACGATAACTTCTTTTCCACGTTTAATTGCTACAATGTTCAAACCAAACTTCGCACGAATATCTAATTCAATTAAAGAGTGCCCATCAATTTTTTTATTTGCGATAATCTCTACAATACTATGCTCATCTGAAAGCTCTAGGTAATCTAACACATTACTTGATGCGATATTATTAGCAATCCTTTTTCCCATATCTCGTTCTGGATGCACAATATGATCTGCCCCTATTTTACTTAACACTTTTTCATGATAGTCATTTTGAGCTTTTACAGTAATATTTTTCACACCTAATTCTTTCAAAATTAACGTTGTTAAAATACTTGAATTCAAATTATCTCCAATAGCAACGACTACATGATCAAAATTACGAATACCAAGACTTTTTAATACCATCTCATCTGTTGAATCTGCAATTACAGCATGCGAAGCTATATTTGCAAACTCATTAATTTTATCCTCATCTGAGTCAATTGCCATTACTTCCATACCTAATTGAGCTAATTCACGGCAAATACTTCCACCAAAACGGCCAAGCCCAATAACAGCAAATTCTTTCTCTTTTTCGCCCACAGGAATTCCTCCAATAACATCAAATACTATGTACTTTTATTGTAACATACTTTAAATTCGCTACAAAAACCTGTATATACTTCTTATTTTTGTTTTTGCATATAAAAATACTGTTGTAAATAAAACGCGATACCGAAAATTAACATACCAAATACAAATATATTTCCAAATGAACTAAATGTTTCAAAAACGAACAATAGCGTTTCTTGTCCGAAAAAAGCAAATAAAAGTTGTGTAAATGCGAATAACAGTGCCAATATGTAATGATGTTGATGGAATAAATAATGTGTTGCGCCTAAAAAAGCTACAAGCGAAACAATGAAGATCCACCAAGTTTCTAAAAACAATTGCCAATTAGTAAATTGATATCCATTTACTAATATCGCAATAATTCCTATAACTGCCATCGTCGGCACACTCCATAATAATGCACGCCCTCTAAAGAAGTGCGCACCTTTTGCATCTCCTTTTTCATTTGCGATGTATGTTAGCACGACAGTACTTATATACAAAACAGAGAGGATTGTTAAAACAATGATAAGCCAAAAATGTAATTGATAATATTCATGTTCTATATTCGTCACAATTGCAGCTAACATACATGGAATAAACATCCCTGTCCAACCATCTATTTTTCTTTCGTTCCAAAACACCGTATTACCAATCCGAATTCCTAATAGCATAAAAATAATGATACCTAGTACAAATAACGTAGTCTTATTCCCTACTAAACTCGTTGAGAAAGCAATTAATCCAATAAATAAAAAAAGAACAAATCCATTCATAATTTCTAGTACAGGTGACAAATATCTTTTCACCCATTTGTATGTTTCTTCATATTCACTATTATTTGCTAAACGATAGGCGTAAAAACTTATCCCAAAATAAACCGCCGCAATAATAACATATGCATATAAGACGAAACATAAAATCGCACTGCTAATTTGCACGTAATTCCCCACCCTTTTTTCTATGTATCACATTGATTTTACACACTTTTCATACTAAAAGTAAACATATATAGGGTAGTTAAATAATTATCTTCCCTATTAGCAATAATTAATAATGAGCAGTGGCTAAAAAACCCCTGCTCATTATTAAGACGTCAAATTTAACTTTACTCATTTGTATGAAGATGTCTAACACTAACGAATACGAAAGATGTTTTCGTCTCTGAACTAAGAAGTCCCCACTCTAAACTATTGCACAATTAGCGAGTAAGTTCACTTTCTATTTCCCTTCCACTTCACATATTGATTTAAAAATACAATTGCTTTCTCAATAACCTCTTCGTCTGGTTTTAATTTCGCATGATGTAAACCATATTCTGAATTTACTCCAAGCCAAAACATAAATCCAGGTATCTCTCGAAGCATATAACCAAAGTCTTCACCTGTCATTGCCTCCGTACACGTAATTACGTCCATAGTCGTTTGTTCACGTGTAAATTGCATAAACTCTCTCGTTAGCTCCTCATGGTTATACACTTGATGATACATCGCTCCGTAGTCAATAACAGCTTCACATTGAAAAGAAGCTTCTATTCCCGCAACAATTGCCTCAATTCGGCTTTTAACACGTTTCATTGATTCCACTGATAGCGTTCGAATTGTTCCTTCTAAACGAGACTTTTCTGCGATAATGTTTTGAACTGTACCACCTGTAATTTTCCCAATTGTAATTACCGCACTGTCAAGAGGGTTCACATTACGACTAATAACTGATTGAAGTTGTGTAACGAGATGACTCGCTGCAACAATCATATCATTTGCTGTATGCGGATATGCAGCATGTCCACCTTTTCCTTTTAAATCAACGTATAGCTCTGATGTATTCGCAAATAATAAACCTTCTTTTGTCGCAATTGTTCCCACAGAGTATTCAGGCGCAATATGAAGTCCAAGAATCATATTCGGCTTCCATTCTTTTAACTCATCGCTTTCTAACATAGGAAGTGCACCACCTGGACCTTCTTCAGCTGGTTGGAATATAAACACAAGATCATCATCTATTCTTTCGCTTACAGCCGCTGTTAGAAGTCCTAAACCGATTGTTGCATGCAAATCATGTCCACATGCATGCATCATTCCTTCATGGACAGAAGAGAATTCATATCCAGTTTCCTCTGTAATTGGTAGACCGTCTATATCTGCACGATAACCTATTATTTTTTCTGGATTTTTTCCATTTACTTTAACAATTACACCTGTTTTCCATGTTTTCACTTCCAAATATTCATTAGGAAGCGTTCCTATATAATCTAAAATATACTGTTGTGTTTTCCACTCTTTAAATCCGATCTCCGGAATTTTATGTAAATCTCTACGAACTTGGACAAATTTGCTTACTGTCATTTTTGCACCTCTATCTATAAAAAGCGTAAGAGCACATTCATGCTCTTACGCTTTTTATTTTTTATTTCTCTGGGTTTAATTGACGAAGCTCTTGTTTAATTTCAGTTTTTGCTTTTGTCTTCTCATCAATTTCTTTAATTACACGTGCCGGAGTCCCCGCAACAACTGTATATGGAGGCACATCTTCTGTTACAACAGCTCCTGCTGCTACAACTGCACCTTTACCTACTGTAACGCCTTCTAGAACAACTACATTTGCACCAATTACAACATCATCTTCAACGATAACTGGTTTTGCAGAAGGTGGCTCAATAACACCGGCAAGTACAGCACCTGCACCTACGTGACAGTTCTTACCAACTGTTGCACGTCCACCAAGCACTGCATTCATGTCGATCATAGTACCTTCACCAATTACAGCACCGATGTTAATTGTTGCATTCATCATGATAACAGCGTTGTCACCAATTTCTACATGGTCACGAATAATCGCGCCTGGCTCAATACGAGCTTTAATACCTTTTAAATCAAGCATTGGAATTGCAGAATTACGACGGTCATTCTCAACTACATAGTCAACAATGTGCTTGTTATTTTCATCAAGAATTGTCTTAATTTCAGACCATTCTCCGAATAATACACCAGATTTTTTATTTACAAATGCTTGTACTGTTTCAGGGAATGTTACCTCTTTTAGATCCCCTTTTATGTATACCTTTACAGGAGTTTTCTTTTCACTGTTTTGAATAAACGAAATAATTTCGTTAGCGTCCATCATTTTCATTCTTGTTGCCTCCTAAATCCATTTATAATGTTACTCTACCAAACGATAGAGCCAGTAGCAAGACAATAATCTTATTTTTCCATTTGAATTTCTTCTATAATTTCTAAAAATGCTTGTACTTGCTTCAACTGCCTTGCCGAGTCACTCGTCAATAACCATGTTTCTCTCGTTAATTGAACAGGTGTTTTATACATATTTTCCTGCACTTCTTTTAAAACAGTCGAAGGTAAAAGAGCATAACCTATTCCATTTAAAACAAGCTGTTTGCACGTTTCAATTTGGTCAACTACAATCGTTCGCTTAGGTGGATTTGAAAATAATCCATACCACCAATTTTGTATTTGTCCATAGTAGGTCGAATCACTTTTAAATTGAATAAATGGTCTATTTGTCTCTTTTAACATCGAAATATCTTTTATTTCTTTATCGACTAAATATAATTCATCTTCAAATAATTGTTGTTTCTGCCCTTTGTATTCTTGTGATCCTCTCAGTATAGCAACATGAACGTCTCCTTCATAAAATTGCTTTTGCACTTCACTACTCCAGCCAGTAAACAGAGATATCTTCACAGAAGGATACTTATGCACAAATTTTTTCAAAACAGGTGGAAGCCAATATTGCCCAATGACTGATGCAACAGCTATTTTTAACGTACCGTATGTTTCGGTTCTAAAAAGAGCCAGTTCACTTTTAATACCCTCTTCCCGTTGTAACATTTCTTTTGCATAATTTGCAACTTTTTCCCCTTCAGGTGTAATTGTTAATCCTTTTTGTGAACGAATAAAAAATTTCATTCCCCATTGTTTCTCCATAGATTGTAATCGTTGACTAAGCGCAGGTTGGGAAACAAATAAACGTTCCGCCGCTTTTCTCATATTTGATTCCTGAGCTAACACAACCATCATTTGAAAATCATCAATTTGCAACTTTCTCCCTCTTTCCTTAGCTTCCATACACCTAATTTTAATAAGCATTTCATCCTTAATTTAATTGCATACTTTTATACATTAGAACGGTTTGTTAGTTCAAACTTTTCTTATGCTTTATGTCTTTTTAAATATAATACATACACAACTGATATGCACGAAAAAAAGTGACTTCGCCTTTTCTGTGAAGTCACTTTCCCTACGTTATCGATTATGCTGTCTCACTTTTTTATTCAACAATTTTAAAATAGCCCGCCGTGTTAAAATACCCTCGAAGTAACCTTCTTCATTGACAGCGCAAATAAAAGGATGATCAATTGTCATTTCTAAAGCTTTTGCAAAAGAATCTTCTAACATAAGAACTGGAATCTCTTCCTTCATCACTTGTTCCACTTTCATATTCTCAAGCCTTTCAAACTCAATGCGCTCTAATCCTAAAATACCATCTAAAATCATAGCAGTACTAATTAACCCATGTAGTTTATACATAGGGTCTAAAACAGGAATCGCCGAATATCCAGATTTCACAAGAACGAGTAAAGCATGTTCTAGACCATTCCCTATTTGTACATGTGCTACTTTATCTGATGAAATCATTAAATCCTTCACAAGAATTTGTTGAAACTCGTCTTTCGGAATACTAATCATGTTACATCCCCCATTTTCCCTTTTTCCTGCTAATATTCTCCGATCCTATTCACATTTTATGATAGCGTTTTCATATTATTATTTTGTCCTGACATTCTTCTAATAAAAATAAAAATACATAACTATTTTAGCATATAACATAAAAAAAAGACTACCATTCCGGTAGTGCTTAATACCCTTTATTTTTTAATCGGTAAAACAATCTTGTGATTTTTTTATATTGCGTCACATCTGTCTGTTTTAAACCATTCTCAATGTCTGTAAGCTCCACCGCTAAAATTTCGCTCGCGTAATTTTGCTGAAACAGAATATCCAACAATAAATTTTCTTCTTCTCTTGTTAAAACAAATTCCTTTTCCATATGCTCCTCTCCTTGCACTCGCATCATCACTCTCATTATATAAATTTTTCAGTCTATTTAACAGATGTAATATTCAGTTTTTGTTAGAAACACTTAACGACTGCGAATATATAGACATCATTTCACATTATTTTGTATATCTGTTTGCGTAACTAAATGCCGCATAAGCATCTGGTTTAATTTTTGCTGTTAATCCCATTGCTTGAATTTTCATCGTCATATCTAAAATAAATTCTTTTGTTAAACCATCATTCCCGATATCTAAATGAATTTCCATTATGAATCCTGCTCCATCTTGAGCGTATGGGTGCAATAAATCCCATATCGCTTGTATATGATTGGGAGTAAATAGATAGGCGATTTCTTGACTAAACTGTGTTTCTAAATATATTTTCTCTCGCAACGTTGCTGGCTTATTTTTCACTGATTTATGATGCAAACATCCCCATGCTCCTTTTCCAACACGATGAATATGTATCGCTGTAATAAACCTCGTATCCTTTTGATGCGCTTGTGAGTCTGTCCCAATAGATAATCGATATAAATTTCGCGGATCCTTTTCAATGAAACTACAAATACGGTTAAATACCATATCAAAATTCAAATGTCTCTCTGAAACATTATAAAATGTATACTCACCGTCCACATAGTCACGTCCTTTCAATTAGACAGACTTTTCGTATTCTCATTGTATGGGACAAAAACAAAAATTATAACTTACTACCCTTTATTCGTTTCAATATTTCGAATTACATAATTACAAAACCTACATGTATAAATTACATTTTGATTAGACTGGGCGGTTAATACGTGATTAATTTCAGCATGACTGTGACAATTAGGACAAATAACAATCGGTAAGCGTTCCATCCTTTGCACCTCCTATTAATATTTACTATCATTGTAGGAAAAATAAAAAATTCCTATACATATACATTTGTAAAAACTCTTTTATTTAATCGTGACTTAAATTACAACTTCTACTACCTATATAGCCCATTAATTAATATAACTAAAAAAGGTACCGCCATTTGGCAGTACCTTTTTTATATGTATCAAGAAATGATATCGTAAATCTCAATTGCAACCATATCGATGTTATCGAATTGATACACTTGAGGTTTTTCACCTTGTTGATACACTTCTAACTCATACATTTCACTTTTATCGAAAAATTTCACGCTACATTTGCGCTCACCGTTCACTTCAAAATAGCGTTGTGCTACTTCACCGCTTTCAGCTTGTTCTTGTAGACTAACAAGTCGAGTTAAAATTCCTTGGAGTAGAGACATGAAATCTCTCCTTTCTCTGATCTTCCTACCAATAGGTTTTACAGCTATACTCATTCTATCCGTCATAACAGAAAAAACGTTCCACAATCTAGGATAAAGGTTCTTGGCAAGAAACTCAACTAAAATTTGTCGAAATAAGAAGTAAAAAGATGAAAGAGCATCTTTTTACTTCTTTATTGCGCTTTTTATACTGGCAGAATATAATAAACAACAGAAAAAGGGAGGAATTACAATGAAAAAAATTGAGGTTTATACACAACCTGATTGTCCACCTTGTACCATTGTAAAAGAATTTTTAAAACATAATAACGTTGTATATGAAGAATTTGACATAAAAAAAGACGCTGCTGCACGCAATCGTCTTTTATATGACTATGAATCCTATTCAACTCCAACAGTTGTAATTGACGAAGAAGTTGTGGCAGGTTTTCAAATTGAAAAATTACAACAGCTACTCGGTATAGAATAGGAATAGGCGACACCTATTCCTATTCTCATAATTGTTGTAACCTTTTTATTTCAGTCAACAGTTCCTGACTTTCATGATACCCTGCTAATTTCCATTTTCCATTATCCTTTTGCAATGTCACAATTTGATATTGTCCACTCTTTGTCCGCTCATAGACATATAAATTTTTATGTTCTTCATCATAAGACATTTTTGTTTCTGAATTAAAAGAAAACGGAGCTTCTTTTGCTGGAAGTAAATATTCACCACTTTGTTTTTCATTTCTACTGTTTTCATCTGTAAAAACTTGAAGGAAATTATTTGTAAAATATGGTGATAACGTCTCTATCATCTTATTCATAGGTATTTGCTTCCCGCGGATTGAAAATTGCGTCTCATAACCTTTTTGTATCGTTGTAAACACTTCTTTCCGATCCACCTTCACTTCTTCTTTTCCTAAAACAGTTGTGACACTATAGCCAACTAGAAAGGCAACACATATAAATAGAACAAACCATATTCCATATTTCTTCATTTTTTCACCTTCCTTTTAAAAGAGCTTGTCTTTGTAGTATTCATTGTAACAATGATTATGCAAAGAAAGGGATGATTTCGTTCGTAAAATCTTTACAACGATAGACAGCATTTTCATCATCATTTTCACTATTACCAATTTATGATAAAAACAAACAAAAAAATACACGAATCTCTTCGTGCATTAAAATAAAACATCTTCTTCATATAAATATTCGTACGATAAATCTATAAATAAAAAGTTTTCATCATCAATCGGGAATGAAAATGTTCGTACCATTTCACCAGTTTCGATATCAGCATATAAATCTGAAAGTCTTGCCTTATTCTCAAAACGCATTTTCATTATATTTTCTAGAAAATACGGGCGCCAGCTCCAGTTCTTCATATAATACTCTGGCATAATGATCCATCCACCATCTTTTTTCATAACATTACCCGATTGTTGAAAACCATCTTCATTACAAATAAATATCCGAAAACTATATTGTGATATGCTTTGGCTAAATTGTAATAACCAATCATTTATATCTTCATTCTTTTTTTGTTTTGACAGAACATCACCAATTCGATCACGTAACATCTCTGTTAAATTATAAATTTTTTGCAACTTCTTCTTCTCATGCAGAATAAATTGATGACATTCATTACCAAGTCGCTCTTTTAAAACATTCGTTTCAATAAAATCAGGTAAACATTCTTTCAAATAATTACCTTGATAATATCTACCACCGTTTTTCCAAGCATATTGTAGTTGATAAAAAGCAWCAATTTCTTCATATAACAATGTCGCACCAATTCTTCTAGCAAGTAAAGATAAGGAATATAAAATATCTTGATAAGATTGTAAAAGTGCAGTTTGCCTTAAATTTGTTAAATCTACTTTTAAAATATCCGGTGCTAACACGCTAATACGCTCTAAATTACTTGTACCCGTTCCGACTTTATTAATCGAAATTTGAATACCATATGTACGATAATACATGAGTAAATGATTAAATTGTTCTATATCTTCTTTACATTCATGTTCTGTTATTTCCAGAACAATGCGTTGTAAGTTCAAACCTTGTTCTTCATACATCAGCAAAAGTTGAAGTAAACTTTCATCTTCATCATTCATTAATACATTAGCATTCCGATGTATAAATAATAATAATTTTTGATCCGTTTCTAAATACCTATTTAACGCTTTTTCTACGATGATGTTATCCGCTTCAAGTTGGAACTCACTCGGAATAGAATCATCATGGAAGAAAAATGCTAAACTTTGTATGCCCTCTTCTGTTTGAATACGTCCTACAACTTCATATCCAATTACTGTATGCTCATCAGCACTAAAAATAGCTTGATAATAAGGAAGGACTTTATCCAAGTTACTCATTACATCTAATGCATCTATCAACGTGCTTCCCTCCCTTTACTTTTCAAAAATTATAACACGATATTTACGGAAAAATAATAAAAAATCCCTTCAGTTTTCCTGAAGGGATTAGAGGGGTAAAATGCTAAGGGGAATTAGCAATTCTACTATGAAGAAAAAAGAGGTCTTAAATATAACGTATATATCCCCTCTTGTAAACACATTTCTTTTAAGTGTCACAATTTCGTCATATTTTACCACAAAGAAATGAATACATCATTCGTTTTTTCATCCCTTTTAAAATGGATATTGATGCAAATGCTGGCCACCATCCATTGTCATACAAGTTCCATTTATGTATGCAGCTTCATCTGAACATAAATAATAAGCTAGACCCGCAATTTCTTCTGGTGTACCCATTCTACCAAGTGGAACACTTTGCAATGTACGCTTAGCCATTTCTTCTGAAATCCATAATTTATCGGCACCACCTGTACGTTCAATTGGTCCTGGTGCGATAGCGTTAACTCGTATTCCATATTTACGTCCCCACTCAACAGCAAGAGTTTTTGTCATCGCTAATACACCAGCTTTAGCTGCTGCCGAATGGATAACCCCTGGGCCTGCATCCCATGCATATGTTGCCACCATGTTAATAATATTTCCTTTTATACCTTTTTCAATCCAATATTTCCCAATAGCCTGACTACAATAAAATGTACCATTTAATACAATATTAATTACCGAATTCCAGCCATTCACAGATAAGTCCTCTGCTGGACAAATAAAGTTTCCAGCTGCATTATTTATTAAAATATCAATTCTTCCAAACTTCTCATCAATATGTTCAATCATTTTTTGAATATCATCAGTATTTCGTACATCCATTTGTACAGATAATACTTGCCCTGGAAACTGTTCAATTTCTAACTTTGCTTCTTCTAGCTTTTCTTTTGTACGCCCTGTAATAACAACACGTGCCCCTTCTTTCGCAAAACGAATCGCCATCCCTTTTCCCATTCCACTTGATCCACCTGTTATAATAACTACCTTCTCTTTCACATACATCCCCTCCAAAAAAATGAATACACATTCATTTTATCACTTTATTTGATAGAAATCTTTATATTTTTCAATTTTTCTGATATTTTAACGTAAAGGGGTTTCTTTTCGTTCATTTTTTTCGTAATCTATACTACCTTTTTAGTATTTAAAATATATTTTAAAAAACTGAAGGGAGATTTGAGTAACCTGTATATGAAGAAAATTACAAGAAGAAATTTTTTGAAATCTGGAATACGCACTTGTCTATATTCATTTATAACCGCAAGTATCGGCTATTATTATGCTAAATATATAGAGCCCTATTTGCTTTCTTTTACGCAACACACACTTAAATCACCGCTCATACCAAAAGGTTTTCATGGTATGAAGATCCTTCAATTTAGCGATTTACATCTAGGATACTATTTCTCTCTCCAACATTTATCTCAAATCGTTTCCAAGATTAATGCTGAAAAGCCAGATATTGTCCTTTTTACTGGTGATCTCATTGATGATTACCAAACATATACCGAGGCTTCTTTTGTTGCATCCATTTTAAAGAATATACAGGCACCCTTCGGTAAATTTTCTATTTATGGTAACCACGACCATGGCGGATATGGAACTGAATACTATGATCACATCATGCGCGAATCTGGATTTGAACTTTTGCAAAATAGCGAAAAGCGAATTCGTTTACTGGATAATAGTGAAATTTCTATTTTCGGACTCGATGATATGCTACTGGGTAAACCAAAAATAGCGGAAACTTTACAACATGCAAAACAAAATATTTATACAATTGTTCTCGTTCACGAACCAGATATCGCGCCACAAATCGCTACATATCCAATCAATCTTCAACTTTCTGGTCATAGCCATGGCGGACAAGTACAAATTCCTTTTTTAGGTGCTATTATTACCCCGTCGCTTGCAAAAGAATACATTGAAGGTTTCTATAGCATTCAAGGTTTGACTCTCTATGTCAATCGAGGTATTGGAAGAACACGTGTCCCATTCCGCTTTATGTCAAAACCTGAAATTACACTCTTCATCCTACAACATTCGTAACAATTCGCCTATTTCCTTACATATCCTTCCTTGTACGCGCTCATCCACGCTTGGTCCACCATATGATAAAAATGAGTCCAGTAAAGGAGGTTTGTTCATGTATCCATATTATCAACCGATCCCAGTTCGTTCAGCACCTTTTGGCCCAGCAGGCGACTCACGCTTCTTTCCATTTTTCGGTGTTCCATTTCTAGCTGGAATTGCTGGAGGATTGCTAGGCGGAGCATTAGCTTTCGGGCCTAGACCGTTTTATCCGCCTTATCCACCGCCTTTCCCACCACCAGCACCTTTTCCTTGTTACGGAGGGCCTTGTCAACAACCATACTATTATTAATTTAAACCAACCATTCTTCTAACGTTTTTCTCTCAACGAACCGACTCATCACACGCCTATAATAAAAACTATTCTCTCTACTCATCCTTCCATTTTGAGAATATATGAGTAGAGAAAAAAAGTAAAAACCTCTTAAATTCAATAAGAGGTTTTTACTTTTTTCACACTATTCAGCGTCTGTATTTTGATACGCCATCTTAAATAAATTCACTTGGCTATCAATTTCTTCTATACTACTATTAATTATATAATAATAGTCACCATCTTTATTTTGTTCACGTGTTTTCACATTATCAGCTAAAACCAGCTGTAAAATTGCCTTTATTCTCGCTTTCATTTCAATATCTAAAATTGGGAAAGATATTTCTACTCGTTTTTCCATATTTCGCGTCATCAAATCAGCTGAAGATAAATATATTTTTTCATCTCCATTATGATGGAAATAATAAATACGACTATGTTCTAAATATCTTCCAACAACACTAACTACACGAATATTTTCACTTACATTCGGAATCCCAGGTCTTAAACAACATGTCCCTCTAACGATGAGCTCTACCCTTACCCCAGCTTGTGATGCTTCATACATTTTTTTTATTAACGGTTTATCTGTTAACGAATTCATTTTAGCGATAATATATCCATTTCCATATTGTCTATGATAACGGATTTCCTCATCTATTAACTCCATAAACTGCTCTCTTATATCAAACGGAGCAACAGATAAATGATGAAAATGCGGTTTTTTTGTATAACCACTCAAATAATTAAAGAAATTTGTTGCATCTACACCAAAGTCTTTTCGCGATGTAATATATCCAAAATCGGTATACAACTTCGCTGTTGCATCATTATAATTTCCGGTTCCAAGATGTACAAACCTTTCAATTTTTCCGTTTCTTCTTCTTACAACTAACGTAATTTTACTATGCGTTTTCAAGTGACTTACTCCGTAAATAACGTGACATCCGGCCTGTTCCAATTCTTTAGCCCAATGAACATTATTCTCTTCATCAAACCTTGCCTTTAACTCAACCAATACCGTCACTTGTTTTCCTTTTTCAGCTGCTACCTTCAGCGCCTGAATTATTGGAGAATCTCCACTTACACGATATAATGTTTGTTTGATCGCAAGTACATTCGAGTCATCTGCCGCATCACGGACAAAATCAACGACTGGCTGAAACGACTCAAAGGGATGGTGTAATAAAATATCATGTTCTATCGCTTTTTCAAATACATCTTCCTCATCACCTAAATCTTGAGGAGGTTGAGGAATAAGAGCCGGATATACTAGATGTTCATATAAAGGCGCTAATTTTTTATATAAGGAGAATAAACATGTTAAATCTAACGGTCCATCCATCATGTACACATCTTCATCTTTTACTTCTAACACATCATACAATAACGCTAACACTCTTTCATCAATGTGTTCTTTACCAACTTCTAAACGAACGGCAGCTCCCCACTTACGCTTTTTCAATTCTTTTTCAATTACTTTTAATAAATCGCGTGCACCTTCTTCATGGATCGTTAAATCCGCATTACGTGTAATACGGAAACGAGTAACAGGTGATACGTTATATCCTGTGAATAGTTTATGAGTAAAACCACTAATTACATCTTCTAATAAAATAAATTTATGTTTTTGCCCTTCACTCGGTAAAAATATGAAACGCTCCAGTAATGAAGGCACTTGTACAATTCCTAACTTCGTACGATTTTCTTCCTCAGCCTGTTGCTCATCATATAAAATAGTAGCTAAATTCAAACTTTTATTTAATAACATTGGAAATGGACGATACGCATCAATAGATACAGGGGTTAAAACCGGAAATATTTGTTCATCAAAATACTCCTCGATAAATTCCCTTTGCTCTTTCGTCAAATCATGGAATGTTAAACGCTCAATCCCCTCTAGTTCAAGCGCTGGCAATACATAATTTTTAAACGTTTCATACTGCACAGTCATCAACTCATGCGATTTTATCGCAATCTTATTTAACTGTTTCTTTGGTGTTAAACCTGCTTTATTTTCTGGCTGATTAAATCCCGCACTTACTTGATCTTTCAAACCTGCTACGCGCACCATAAAAAATTCATCTAAATTCGAACTAAAAATACTAATAAACTTTAGTCTTTCTAATAGTGGATTATTTTCATCTTGCGCTTCTTGTAGTACACGTTCATTAAATGCTAGCCAGCTTAATTCACGATTATTATAATACGCTGTATCATTTAAATTTACTAAATTCCCCTTTAGTAATTCCATTCGCTTCACACTTCCCTTTGAAACTTTTTTAATATAATTTAATTACTTTTATTTTATCAAATTACAATATTCCAAAGTGTTAATTTTTTGTAAAGACATCCGTACAACCTAACATTTCAATTCGAATACTAAGTTAATATTCGTTTTTAATACTCTTTCAAGTTGTTTTTTTTGTTTTTCCGCTTGAACTTTTTCCGCCAATGCCGATTCTTCACATAAAATCCTGAATGTTAAACCTTCTTTACTTTCCGTTATATATATTGTTTCAACAAGCGATCTTTGTCGTATATTTAAAGCAGCCGAAAATTGTAATACAGCCCCTAATAATCGAATTTTCTTTTGTTCACTTTTATCAAACCATCCTTCAAACAGTGCCAAATGTTGTTTAAATAACATTTTTGATTTATAAGAAGCTATAAGCGCTAATCTAACTCGATCTTTATGCATCATACCATCAATTGTTTTGTTCGCTAGTAAGTAAAATGTATGTAAGCGGCTCGCTTCTTCATCTATATATTTTCCAATATTAAATACTTTCGCTGCTTGATGGAATATTCTCCAGTCTTTCGCTGACATAGAAATGAGTCCAGCTCCTTCAAGTTGTTTGCAGATTAATGTTCCTTGTTTAATAAGTTGAATGACAAATCCCATGTCTAATTCGTATTCATATGACAATAAATGTAAACTCTCTTCTACTACGTTCGGATAATATGAGATCCCCAAATCTTTCGTTAATTCTTCATAGAAAACACCTTCTCTTAATCCTTTTTTACTCAATACAAAAGCCGATGCCTCTATAACGTTAACAAGCATATGAAATACTTCGACCGCTGGGATAATTGTGTCTGCTCGATCTTTTGCTAACCCTTCTAATTTTTGAAGGTCTATGAATGATAATTGTTTTAATTCATCTTTTACATTTTTAATATCGTCTTCTTTCATTTTGTATAAGTGTAATCCAGCTATAGGATAACAAATTAAATTTTGGTGGATTTTCGCCATGTTCCTCGCACTACCCCCAATTGCGATAAGAGGCAATTTTTTATCAATTAACCATGGTAGCGTTCGGAATTGATACCATAAATACCTTCTAATCTCATCTAACTCCTCTGTAGTAGGAATATCATCTTGAATAAATTGTTGCTTTAAAGAAAGTGCTCCAAAAGGAAAGCTATAGTATTCTAAAATTTCTCTATTTCGAAAGTATGTAACTTCTGTACTCCCCCCACCAATATCAACTGTAATTCCTTCTGAAAATGAAGTGGAATTCATAACTGCTAAATAACCGTAACGTGCTTCTTCATATTCTGATAAAACTCTAAGAGTAAAATCTGTTTGCCCTTCAACAAGTTTTTTAATTTCCTCTTGATTCTTAGCCTGTCTAATTGTTGCCGTTGCAACACAAAGTACATGATGCAGCTTATGGAATCGTGTACTTTCTTGAAATTGAAATAATGTTTGTAATAATACTTCTATTCCTTCTTCACTTAATACACCATTTACTAAATAATTTCTTAACCTAGCGACCACTTTCGTATTTTCAATCTCTTTATAAAAACCCCCGCTTTGTTTTTCATAAATAACTAAGCGCATTGTATTAGAACCAATGTCTATAATGGCATATTGTAGTTTTAATATTTCTTTCAAACTTCTCACTCTTTCATTATCAAATTTCTGAAACATATTCTATCACTATTATACAAAATAGTTGTTTTTTATAACAATATTGCTTTAATATTGAAAATATATACAATTACTTTTTGCATATAATAAAAACCCATTTTATTTATGCTATAATAAGGAAAAATTGAAAGGAGATTCAATATGAAACCTTCACAACCCCAATCTCAATTACATAATCAACATTCTATTAATAGACTAGCTCAATCTATTTTCGTTGTGAATCGTCATGCTAAAGCTGCAACTAACCCTAAGTACTTATATTGGTTAAAAAAGACTGCTTTAGAACGCTTAATTACTGAAAAAAAGGCTATCAAAGAAGGATTACATTTTTCTAGAAATCCACGTTTTAGTCAACAACAATCCGATGTTCTTATACGTTTAGGTGATTATTTTTTCCATATCCCTCCTACGAAAGATGATTTTCGCACCCTACCGCATCTTGGTCACCTTGAATCCTCCTATCGAAATCCGAAAACAACCTTATCTTTAACAATAGCAAAAAAAACACTTCAAGATTATATTGGTCCTGAAGCATTAAAACAAGAAAAAAAATTAAGCGAAGCAGTTCCATGGTATAGCCGTACCTATACAAAAAAATAAAACAGTTTGGCCCATATTAGGCCAAACTGTTTTATTTTTTATCTTCCTTAATTTTAATATTCGCTTGTTTATAGAATGCAACTTTTTCTGTATTATATGATTTCGTATATTCATTAAACTTATCTTTTTCTGTCTCAATATCTTTATATGCTTGGTTTACTAACTTTACTTTCTCGCTAATATCTTTTAATTTTGTACCTTTATCTTGTAGCATTGTATATAATTCTTTTTCTTGCTTTAAAGATTTATTATAGCTATCGTACATCTTTTGGAATGAATCATGTCGTTTCTCATAAGTACTCTTTACTTTATCCGCCTGGTCTTTTAATTTATTATCTTCAATTTTCTTCACATACTTATCAGCTGACTTCACTTCTTCTTGCGCTTTATTTAACGCCTCTTTTTCTTTAATAAGAACTTTTTCTCGCTCAGCTGTATTTTTCACCGCTTGATCAAGCTTATCCTTAACAGCCTGATTATTATCTTTTCCTTCTTGGACAATTTGATTATATAATACTTGCCCCTCTTTCTCTAATGACTCTAATTTTTTCGCATCTTCAAACATTGTTTTTTCTTGCTTGGCAGCATTTTCAAATGCAACATATAGCTCCTCTTCTGGTTTTGGGCCGAAACAACCAGCTAGTAAAGTCATTGATAATGCAGTTACAATTGCTAATTTATTATATTTCAACATCTTTTCCTCCTATTAATAAACGACCATCGTGCCAAAAATCCCATGAAAAACATGTAACTTCTTTATCTATTTCACGCTCGCATCTTTTTTACGAAGATCATCAATAATTATTTATACTGCTTGTACAATTTTCGCACTTGAAATTATGTAATGTCTTAAAACATAAAGGTATTTACCTTAATCTTACCTACTGCAAGAAACACTATAATGTTTCACCTGATAAAAGATGATCGTTGACCTCTCACGTCTATCATTCCCTTTCTCACTTTCTATCAAATAACCTCTTTGTCCATTTTACATAGTGCAAAGGGGACCTCGCAACTCTTACAAAGATTCTTTTAATTTCTTAAAAAGGAAAAGTGTAGAGCATGTTTTCCTCTACACTTTTAAACTGAAAACATTGTGCAAAATGCATTGACACATCCACACACAATTATATGCTGATTTCATATATTTTTAAAGACTTTTGTTACAAAAAAAAGTTTTCTTGTAACAAAAGACAAAAAAATGTTACAAAAAAATCTTTATATCATACTTCTTCAAATCAAAGTTTCATTCATGACTTTGCAAGTTTCTATAATTATACAATTGATTTTGTGCCTTTCTAAACAAATCTTCAAAAGTTTTCCCTTCTATAGGATAACTTGCAGCCCCAAATAATAGTGTGACACTTAATAAATCATTCGCTATTTCATTTTGAATATTTTTGATTAATCTACTTGTTATTGTTGACTTTTCATAGCCATTATCAACAGCTACGATAACATATTTATTTTCATCCCACCTCGTAACTACATCGCCTTTTCGAACTGTCTTTACAATTGTACGTTCTACTCTTTGGACTAGCTCATCTAACTTTTTTTCTTGCACTGTGTCTTTTAATACATCCCATTCTTTTACGGAAAGAATATACACTGTAATATTACGAGAATCTCTTTCTGATAAAGCAGCTACTTTTCCAAAAAAATCAACGACAAAATCGTTATTCGTCATTCCTCCTACTTCAATATTTACACGCGTATTCGTTCTTTTATCGTACCAATGTCCAAAATAATAGCTTAGTATCATTTGCAATATATAAATAATAAAGACGGTTAAAAATGATCTCGAATCTAGCTTAGCAATTACATCCTGAAGTGCAATCCATTCTGTAACCGCAACTGTGTTCCCAAGTAATAATCCACTAATTTTCCCTTTATGTTTCATACTCTCCCCCTTTTATACCAATATATATTTCTATAACAATAATGTTTTTCTATAAAATAAAAAATGTACATATTTAATGTACATTTCTACTTAAGCTTGTATACCTTTTCTATTTCATTTCATATATATACTATATATCGTTTTTAGGAAGGAGTGACCTATATGCCTCAAAAAGAAAATCTATTAGATATTATGCGCTTACTAGCTGGCTTTTTATTATCATTAAAATTACTATTTAACTCTTTCGGAATAAACTTCATTACAAACGATCAAATTGACGCTATAGTAAATGTTATTTCATTTCTATTCATTCTATATTTTGGATACAAAAATAACTATATTGGAAAAAAGGGAGTGGAACAAAAGAAATTACTCAAGAAGCACAATCTTCATTAAAGAAGGAACCTTTCGCACAGGTTCCTTCTTATCATTTTCTGACAACCACTTCATTTGTTTGTAGCGGTCCATATGATACACCTTTATATTGAAATGTATATGTAGCCTGAAATAATGAATTGGGAGGAGCTTTATCTTTATTTGCTTTTATTTGACAAATTAATTCTACCTTTTCATTCGGTGATAAATTATCGATTCGCCACCTTACAAGCTGAAATAAAAACTCACTTATTCCCTTATCTGCTTTTAAAGAGTTTGGGATATACGCGAAATAATCACGAATCATATGACTTACAACTACTCGCGAAATCATTTCAACGCCTTTATTTTCAACTTCAAGTCGAATAATTAGTATGTCATTAACATCATAGATCATCTCATACGAAAATTTTTCTTTATACATACTACGGATTTGCAATGTGACTGCTACATCGGATGCTTCCGTGTCCTTTTTAGAACCATCAATCCACAAAACCGGCTGTAACGGTATAGAATACCTTCCTTGATCCGAAATTCGTTTCCATATTTTCATAATATATTCACCTCATTCCAGATATATCATCTATACAACTGTATTCTGCCTCTCGATGCAATAAACTACACTTAGAAAAAATATTTAGCTTGTTACAAACCATATTAAATTTTTCTTTTCCTTTTATCCTATTCGACAATATAAAGAAAAAACCATTTTTAATAGGTTGACACAGGTTATACTTTATTAAATATTTTTTTACAATTTCCTTCCTTGACTACATAACAAAATAAAGTCTTACCTCTCTCTTTTGGTCAATATAATAAAGTGAAACTTTAATCAGTGGGGGTTTTGTCCATCCCCCACTGATTATTAGCTTTCACCAATCGGGCTTTAACGGGCAGTTAAAGCGGGATAAAATAATTTGGCGGTAGAAAACATTTGCCTTTTAGTCAAATTTGACTATAATATAATTTATGATTTCCATCCTTTATATCATGTCAGTGCAATTTTTTATAAAATGAAGAGGAACGATACAAACTGTACATAAAGTTTTTTTATGCATTGTACTAAAAAGCTTAAGTTAGTTTAATTTTTATTAAAGGAGGGCTACTTTTGGAAGCACAACTATCAAAAAACGATTCAAGTAAAACAAAATTTGTTGTTGCTGGTTTACTACTTGGTATTCTAATGGCAGCAATGGATAACACAATCGTCGCAACTGCGATGGCAACGATTGTCGGAGACTTAGGAGGGTTCGACAAATTCGTTTGGGTCACATCCGCCTACATGGTAGCAACAATGGCCGGAATGCCTATTTTCGGTAAGCTGTCTGATATGTACGGACGGAAACGCTTTTTTATTGGCGGATTAATTCTCTTCTTATTTGGTTCTGCACTTTGCGGGACAGCATCAAGTATTGAACAACTAAGTATTTATAGAGCCATTCAAGGAATTGGTGGCGGCGCTCTTATGCCTATCGCATTTACAATTATGTATGATATATTCCCGCCTGAAAAACGAGGAAAAATGACCGGACTATTTGGTGCTGTTTTCGGAACATCTAGTGTTTTCGGACCTTTATTAGGTGCTTACATTACAGATTATATAAGTTGGCACTGGGTCTTCTATATTAATATTCCGTTAGGACTTATTTCCTTCTTCTTCATTACTAAATACTATAGCGAGTCTCTAGAATATCGAAAACAAAAAATTGACTGGGCTGGTGCTATTACGCTTGTCATTAGTATCGTTTGCTTAATGTTTGCTTTAGAACTTGGTGGTAAAGAATATGCATGGGACTCTAATGTGATTATTGGTTTATTTTCAACTGTTGTTATTCTGCTTATTATTTTCTTCTTCGTAGAAAGAAACGCAACCGAGCCTATTATTTCTTTCCATTTATTTAAAAAACCTTTATTTGCAGCTAGCCAAGGTGTTGCCTTTTTCTATGGCGCAGCTTTTATCATCTGTACAGTTTATATTCCAATCTTCGTTCAAGGTGTTCTCGGTGGTTCAGCCTCAAATGCTGGATTAATTTTGACACCTATGATGGTAGGATCTGTAATCGGAAGTCAAACTGGTGGACAATTAGCTTCACGAACAAGTTATCGTAACATCATGACAGTATCTGGGGTTTTCTTCGTTCTTGGTATTTATTTACTAAGTACTTTAACTATGGAAACACCTCGTACACTCGTAACAATGTTTATGGTGCTTGCTGGACTTGGAGTTGGATTCTCCTTCTCAGTTTTAAGTATGGCATCTATCCACAAACTAGAAATGAGAGATCGCGGTTCTGCTACATCCACGAACTCATTCTTCCGTTCACTTGGAATGACCCTTGGCGTCACGATTTTCGGTACGATTCAAAATCATGTTTTCACTGATAAATTAAAAGCAGTCTTCCCTCCTGAACTAGAAAAAATGGCTCCTAAAGGTGGAGACACAAGCTTTTTATTATCACCAAACGCTACTGAAAAGCTACCTCCTGAAGTACTGAGCGGAATTAAAGAGGCTCTTGCAACATCTATTGCTAATACATTTTTCTGGGCACTTATCCCAGCTACGCTAAGTATAATTTGTATTTTACTTATGGGAAATGAACGTCTTTTAACAGGACCAAAAACAAAGCAAAAACAAAAACAAGTAAGCTAATATAGAAAAACAAAACGGTATATCCCTTTATGAAAGAGGATATACCGTTTATAATATATATAAAGTTTCTATATACAGGAGTTGAGACAGCATGAGCATGAAGTTAGTCATTCTCGGCTTGTTACTCGAAGGAGATAAACATCCCTATGAAGTGCAGCACATAATGAAAGAAAGACAAATGGATTGTTATATTAAATATGCCAAGGGATCGCTATACTACGCCTTCGAGCAATTAGAAAAACAAGGTGCGATTAGCGTTACCAATATTGTTAGAGATACGAATAGACCAGATAAAACAATCTTCCATATAACAGGGGAAGGAAAAGCCCTTTTCCACACCTTATTATTAAAACAATTTGAAGCGAAAAACCAAATATATAAACCTATTTATTCAGCGCTCTCTTTCGCTCACTTTAGCGACGAACAAGCTCTAGCTCCTATTTTGAAAAAAAAGAGAGATGATACAATGCTATATTTACATACAATGCAAACGATATACGATCATAATAAACAACTAGTTCCTCGTGCTCAACTATATATTCTACAAAGCGTCATTGAGCATATTAATGTTGAATTACGTTGGCTAAACACACTCTTACAAGATGCAACTGCAGGTCGTCTTTCAGAAATAGGTGTAGATAATGATTAAGTTTTTCTAAAAGAGGTGCCTCCTCTTCTAGAAAAACTTAACACTATAATTATTCCTCGCAACTCAAAACACCCTCATTTTAATAATAAATAAACATTAAAAAACTTAATTTTCCGAATAAAAAGAAATAAAAAACTTTAGAATTTTCTTATTTTAAAACAGTGGACAAAATTCCGAAAATTGTGTTAGAATTTGTTTCAATATCATATCGCTTGTTAAATTCCTTTCAAAAGGAAAATAGGTACACGAATATTTCACTTCGTGTTTAAAAGGGAAGTTTGGTGAAACTCCAACACGGTCCCGCCACTGTAAATGCTGAGATTTCTTTTTTGTGCCACTGTGAAAACGGGAAGGTGAAAGAAATTATATGAAGCATAAGTCAGGATACCTGCCTATTTTAACAACACTGATAGACTCACGGATGATGATGAGGTGTTAAGAACAAAAAGGAAGGCTTATTTTTCTATGCCTTTATGCTTTTTGTTATAGGTATTTCCGAGTAAACGGAAATGCTTACTTTCAATTAGGGAGGAATTTAAAATGGCAATTCAAACAAGTAACTTAGGTTATCCACGTATCGGACTACAACGAGAGTGGAAAAAAACATTGGAAGCTTTTTGGTCCAATAAAATTGATGAAGAACAATTTTCAACGACAATGAAAGAAATTCGCCTTCAACACGTCAAAGTACAGCAAGAAAAGGGAATTGAATTAATTCCAGTTGGCGATTTTACATATTATGACCACGTTCTGGATACGGCCTACATGTTAGGATTCATCCCGTCACGTTTTTCAGAGTTTACCTCTTACCTCGATGTATATTTTGCAATGGCACGCGGCTCTAAAGATCACGTTGCTTCTGAAATGACAAAATGGTTTAACACAAACTATCATTACATTGTTCCTGAATATGAAGAAGGATTACAAATCTCTTTAAAAGACAATCGTCCTCTTCGTTTATATGAAGAAGCGAAAAAAGAGTTAGGCGTTGATGGAAAACCAGTTATTTTAGGCCCTTATACATTCCTAAAACTAGCAAAAGGTTATAACGAAGAGCAATTTGCCACTATTTTAAAAGAGCTAGTTGCACCTTATGTACAATTATTCTCTGAATTACACGCAGCTGGAGCACAAATTATTCAAGTTGACGAACCAATCTTCGCATCTTTAACAAAAGATGAAATTAATCAAGCGAAAGAACTTTACGAAGCTATTCATAAAGAGGTTCCAAATGCTAATCTTCTTCTACAAACATATTTTGATAGTGTAGAAGAGAACTATGAAGAAATTATTGCATTCCCTGTTTCTGGTATTGGATTAGACTTTGTTCATGGCAAAGAAGGTAATGTAAATGCTATTTCAAAATACGGATTCCCAGCTGATAAAATTTTAGCTATCGGTTGTATAGATGGCCGTAACATTTGGAGAGCTGATCTTGATGATGTACTTTCTTTATTTACAACATTACAAAATCAAATCACAGCAAAAGGTTTAATTGTTCAACCTTCTTGTAGCTTATTGCATACTCCAATTGATAAAACGGAAGAAACGCACTTAACAAGTGAATTATTTGATGCACTTGCATTTGCTAATCAAAAATTAGAAGAACTAGTCCTTATCCATTCTGCTCTTACTAAAGGTGTAGAAAGCATCAGTAGCGATTTAACAACATATCGTAATGCACATCATGCAATCCGCTCATCAGCTGCACGTAATCGTGAAGATGTAAAAGTGGCACGTACATCACTTAAAGAAGATGATTTCTCACGTCCTCTTCCATTTGAAAAACGATATGAACTACAGCAAGTAGCTTTACAATTACCGTTGTTACCAACAACAACTATTGGTAGCTTCCCGCAAACATCTGAAGTTCGTCAAACACGTAAACAGTGGCGTAACGGCGATATTACAAATGAACAATATAATCAATTCATTGAAAAAGAAACTGCAAAGTGGATTCGTTACCAAGAAGATATTGGTCTTGATGTACTAGTACATGGTGAATTCGAAAGAACCGACATGGTGGAATATTTTGGAGAAAGACTTGCTGGTTTCTCCTTTACTAAAAACGGATGGGTACAATCATACGGTTCTCGTTGCGTAAAACCACCTGTTATTTATGGTGATGTTGCCTTTATAAGTGGAATGACTATTAAAGAAACTGTATATGCACAAAGCTTAACAGAGAAAGTAGTAAAAGGTATGCTAACTGGACCTGTCACTATTTTAAATTGGTCATTCGTTCGAAATGATATTTCAAGAAAAGAAGTTTCATATCAAATTGCATTAGCACTTCGTCATGAAATTGAATTACTTGAATCTTCCGGAATTAGAGTAATCCAAGTCGATGAACCTGCACTTCGTGAAGGTATGCCGTTAAAAGAAAAAGATTGGGATGCATACATTACATGGGCAGTTCAATCTTTCCTTTTAGCAACATCTTCTGTAGAAAATGAAACACAAATTCATACTCATATGTGTTATAGTAACTTCGAAGATATTGTAGATGCAATCCGAGCGTTAGACGCAGATGTTATTTCTATCGAAACATCAAGAAGTCATGGAGAATTTATTAATACATTAAAGCATACAACATATGAAAAAGGAATTGGTCTAGGGGTATATGATATTCATAGCCCACGTGTCCCAAGTAAAGATGAAATGTTCACAATCGTAGAACAATCTTTACAAGTATGTGACCCTAAATATTTCTGGATTAATCCAGACTGTGGTTTAAAAACACGAAGAACTGAGGAAGTTATACCTGCTTTAGAGCACATGGTTCAGGCAGCAAAAGACGCTCGTTCTCTCCTAAAAACAAACGCATAATAAAAAAACGTGTTATCCTTCAAAAAGGATAACACGTTTTTTTATTCTACACTCTCAAAATAGAAGTCGTATTGTACTTTATACAATTCATCGTCTGATGGCTCTTCAAGAGGAGTTGCCTGCAAGACTATCATATATTCCCCATTCGGAATAGGAATATGATATTTATTAGAAAGAATACTTGTTATATATACTTCTTCATTCTTCACTGTGAAAGGAACTGATATCGTTCTAACCACTTCTTCTTTCTCAATATGATTTCCACAAGTAACTTCCACTTCACAAGTATAGTCAGAGATTGCTTCAAAAATAATAGCTCCATCCACCTCAGCATAGCCTCTTTCAAAATCTTCAGGAGTCCAATCTACATAAGGCTGCTGACCATCATAGTTCATTATCATTAATTGCGAATATGAAATTGTTAATTCCATAACTATCCCTCTCCTCCACTATGAAATGTATGCCAATTACTATTTCACTTCAAATTTCACACGCGTACCATCTGGATATTTGTCTAGCTTATTCCCTACCCAAGAACCTGCACCGCGGTTATCTGCTGGACTTATATATTCAATATGAGCTCCTTTTCCGCCTTCCTTACACATCGCCATCGGCCATTCATCACGATCATAACCTTTCTTCGTCGGATATGGCGCTAACGATAATTTCCTTCTATCCGCTGCACCATTACGATCAATTGTACACATTTCCGAATGTCCTTCTTTTATAGCATCCGTTATATGTTTCCCGGTCTCTGGATATCGTTCTTTCGGGAACTCTAGAATTTGATCATACGTAGTTGTTTTTTTAGTACTTGTCTCCTCTGGCACAAGTACTTCATATACCGCTACCAAAAGAGAAAGAATTGCAATAATTGAAATGATAATACCTTTAAATTGCTTCATGTGTACCTCCGTGTTCCTACCAATTTCTTTTCCTCAGTTATTATAACAAACTTCTTCTATGTATGTTTTCAGACATTATTTTAGCTCTTCCTCTCCATTCCGCCAAAAACATTCATTTTTCTTCATCTTTTCACTAATGCTGTAGAAAACTAATAACCTTCCGACATTCTTTTTCAAAGGAAGTCCTCATAAAAGGTTGAAATGATATATACGATACTTTTTGGGGAGGAACTATCATGGAAGCTATTTATAAAACGAAAGATGTTACAAATAAAACAGGTATCCCAAAACATATAGTCCGAAAATATAGCCAACTCTTAGAGGAACACGGTTATATCATTTCAAAAACAGCTGATGCTCGTATTTATAAATTGGATGATTTAAAACTATTGAAATCTATACATGAAAGAGCTGCTACATTACAAGAGGACATTTCAGAAACAATACCTATTATTTTAAAAGAAAAAGAAGCCCCACCTGTACCTGTTATTCAAGATAAACAAGAAGTGCAACCAAAAGAAGATGGGCGTAACTTTGAGGAGTTCATGCTAAAACTTGAAATGCTTGCTCAATTAAATGAAGCAATTATTCATCAAAACTCTACTCTCATTACACAAAATCGTTTAAAAGACGAGAAATTAGATGAACTAATGCAACAAGTTTATGTAAAAGAAGGCTCACAAGAAAAAATGTTACAAGATCTAGTTGTTCACGCCGCTCAAACAGATGCACTCCAAAAAGAAAAGATGGACTTATTAATGAATCATATGTATAAGCGAGAATCCAAACAAGAAGAAAAAATGAATAAACTTGTCAATCAAATTTACAATAAAGACAGCAACCGTGATACACAACTTATGCAAGTTATTCGTGAAATTCAAGAAACAAAAAGATTAGTCGCCGCCTCAAAAGAGCAAAGCTTCTTTCAATCATTTAAAAGTTTATTCGTTCGAACAAAACAAGAAAAAATAAATGAATGAACTTTTGTATCTTTTTCTAATGCACGATAAAATAAAAAGTTACCTTCTATCGGTAACTTTTATTCCTTATATCGTACAGCTGGCAATATAATAATAGCTTCAGTTCCTTTTCCGCTTTCACTTTTATATTCCAATGTACCATTATGCGCTTGTAAAATACTAAATGTTACCATAAGGCCTAATCCTGTTCCTTTTTCTTTTAAAGAATAATACGGTTGTCCAAGCCTTACTAACTGTTCTTTTGTCATTCCAACACCACTATCTTTAACTCTTATTATTATCAATTCATCTTTTTGAATAGCTGTTACTTTTAAATACCCTTTGTTTCCTTGAATTGCTTCAATACCGTTTTTAACAACATTCATAATAGCTTGCTTCAATTTCGTCTTATCACCGATAGTATAAAGGCTCTCAGAAATCTCAACTTGCAAATAAACGCCCTGCATCGCTGCAAATGATGACATAAGAGTTGTCATTTCAATTAATTGTGCTGATAAACAAATATGTTCTTTTTTTTCAATTTGAGGCCTTGCTAAATTTAAATAATCTGAAATAATCTGTTCAGCACGATCCAGCTCAGCTAATACGAGACGCATATAATCTTTGTTTTTTACGTCTTCCGTACTCTCTAACAATTGAATAAACCCTCGTACAACAGTGAGAGGGTTTCGAACTTCATGTGCGACACTTGCAGCTAACTCACTTACAATATTAAGTTTTTCTGATTTTTGCATTTCTGTACGCAATAATGCATTTTCGTTTAAATACTCAGTCAAATACACTTGAAATACCATTGTCATAACCATAATAAGTGATGCAAATATATACCCACTATATAGATTAGATATGTACGGTGTAAAACCTGTTTCTAAAAGGACATTCAACATCCCGACTACTAATGAAACAAGAACATAAAATGATGCAATCATAAAAGCTAATATTAGCTTCTTATCTCTTGAAAAAAGAGACCATTTCTTTGACAAAAATAATGGAATTATCGAAAGAAATATAACTTCTACCATAGGCAACCAACTAAGCCCCTTAAAAATCCATTCATATGCAACATAAATAATGGCAGGGATGAGCCCAACAATCCCACCATATAAAAAACCACTAACAATTGGGACTGGATGAAAATTGTATCCGCAAACGGTACCAAAACAAATAGAGTATGTCATGGAGAGAACGAGTGTAACGCTAGATAAAAACATAATAAAGTAGCGATTAGGCTTCGGAAGCATTCCTTGATAACGATTTAAACGAATCGCTTCATATAAAAATAGTGGTAAAATAATGATGGCAATTTGGATCATTAAATCACGAATCAGCTCCATAGCCTCTCATCCCCTATATGTATTTTGATATGATTATATCATTTTATAAGTCTATTTGTTTCAAAATTTTGATTTTTCTTAACATCTTTGTTAATTATTTGTTAACAACTAATAATAAATGTTACAAATTTCCGAAATGATTGTAAACCCTGTACCAAATTTCCTTCGTGCAGTATACAATGAATACGGATTACAAAGAAAATAAAAAACACTTCACTAGACGGACAACTATCGCAAAATACAGCATATAATCCATACTATCTATGTTTACAAATAAGTGATCATTACTTTAGTAGGAGGAAGATAAATATGGCGGGTACTACGCTTGTTTTAAAAGAAGAAAATTTGGTTGTGCTAGAAAACGTTGAAAAATCAGTATACGAAGAATTGCAACATAAAGCAGGGGACGAAGACTGTACATGTGCTGTAAATGAATCCGTTGTCCATCTTGGCAAAGTATCTTCCGTACTTTGGAACGAAGATGAAATAGATTGGGAATACGGTTATTAAAAAGTCGCTTGCAGCGGCTTTTTTTGTGTTTATGCTTAAGTGAAACTTTAATTAACTCACACAGCTTATACTCTTATAGACCTTTGAACCCTCACATAATTTCTTACTTCCACTGAATTTTAAGATACGATTCTTATCTTTCACAAATAGCGGGGGAAATTTTATAAACAAAGCGTAATAGTTGAAAATATGATAAAATGGACTTAATTTTCAAACGGAAGAAAGGGAGATACAATGGAACAATTCATTAATCCTAGAGTGAAGGACATCCAAATTTCTGGAATCCGTCAGTTCTCTAATATGATTCAAAACTATGATAATCTTATCTCTTTAACAATTGGGCAACCCGATTTCCCTACACCTTCTCTAGTAAAAGAAGCAGCTAAACGGGCCATTACAGAAAATTATACAAGCTATACACATAACGCTGGTTTACTAGAATTACGCAAGGCAGCTTGTAACTTTGTAAAGGACAACTACAATTTACATTATTCACCTGAAAACGAAACCATTGTTACAATCGGTGCTAGTGAAGCGATCGATGTTGCATTCCGAACTATTTTAGAACCAGGAACGGAAGTAATTTTACCTGCTCCTATTTACCCTGGTTACGAGCCGATTATTCGACTATGTGGTGCAACTCCTATTTTTATAGATGTTCGCGAAACTGGATTTCGTTTAACAGCTGAAGCATTGCAACATGCAATTACAGAACGAACAAGATGCGTCGTTTTACCGTATCCTTCTAATCCAACTGGTGTTACCTTATCAAAAGAAGAATTAGAAGATATTGTATCTATCTTAAAAGATAAAAATATTTTCGTTCTTTCTGATGAAATTTATAGTGAACTTGTATATGAAGAAAAACACACATCTATCGCTCATTTCCCAGAAATGCGTGATAAGACGATTGTCATTAACGGCTTATCAAAATCACATTCTATGACCGGCTGGCGTATCGGACTTTTATTTGCTCCAGAATATTTAGCAAAACACATATTAAAAGTTCATCAATACAATGTTACATGTGCTACTTCAATCGCTCAGTATGCTGCAATCGAAGCTTTAACAGCTGCTAAAGATGCCCCGAAGATGATGCGCTATCAATACAAAAAACGCCGTGATTACGTGTATAATAGACTCATTCAAATGGGTTTAACGGTTGAGAAGCCAACAGGTGCATTTTATTTATTCCCATATGTTGGACATTTAACATCTTCATCATTTGATTTTGCACTTGATCTTGTAAAAGAAGCTGGGCTAGCCGTTGTTCCTGGAACCGCATTTTCCGAATACGGTGAAGGCTACCTTCGCCTTTCCTATGCTTACAGTATCGAAACTTTAAAAGAAGGCTGTGACCGTTTAGAAGCCTTTCTAAAGAAAAAAGCTAAGAGTTAAACTCTTAGCTTTTTGTTGCATAATGATCACAAGTTTGACGCTTCAATAATTTATGCGGAATAATAATGCATTTTGAAGTAGATTCAGAATGCTCCACCTTATCAACTAAAGCTTTTGCCGCTTCATACCCTAATTGATAAATATTCACATCAACTGTCGAAAGTGGTGGACTAGCAATTTCTGATAATAAAGCATTGTTAAAGCTTACAATCGAAACATCTTTCGGTACAACAAATCCTTTTTTAGAAAGCGCACTTAACACGCCAAGTCCAATTAAATCATCCGTTGCCATAATTGCCGTCGGTGGTTGCTTTAGTCCCATTAATTCCTCAACAGCCTGTTGACCACTCTCTCTTGAAAAATCAAAGTGTAAAATATACTCTTTCGGCAATAGAATATCTGCTAGTTTCAAAGCATCACTCATCCCCGCCAAACGATCTCTCGTTACAAGTAAATCTGATCCACCGCCGATGAATGCGATTTGTTTATGGCCTAATGAAATCAAATATTCCGCTACTTCTCTTGCAGCTGTATAATTGTCATTATCTACATATGTAATTTCATCTTTTCGATCATATGGTTTTCCAATTAAAACAAACGGGAAGTTTTGGTCATGCAAGTATTGAATAATCCGATCGTTCTCTCTTGAATATAAAAGAATAATACCACCGATTTGACGCCCTTGTACCATTTTTACAACACCATTAAAAATTTCATCTTCCGTTTCACCAGTCGACATATAAAGCGCATACCCTTCCACATGTGCAAATGAACTAATTCCTCTTATAACTTCTGGGAAAAACGGATTTTGAAAAGCTTTACTTGCAGAACTCGGCATAACAAGACCAAGTGTCTTCGTCGTTTGGTTCGCAAGGTTTCTTGCATTTAAATTTGGATGATACCCTAATTCACTCATTACTTTTCGAACACGGCGCTTTGTCTTTTCACTTATACTTGGATTATCAGCAATTACACGAGAAACAGTTGATGGTGCTACGTTCGCCTTCTTCGCCACATCTTTAATTGTAACTGTCATAAAAATCCCCTCCTTTCACTTCTCTGCCATTTTCATATATTTTATCTTGCACCCGTTGCAAGTCATAGGAGAAGTCATAAACTGTCATTTATTTATTCTATCTTGCAAAACTTATCATATTCTCCCTCTCCATGTATTGTAAGGGATATAGCTCTTTTTTCCTATACTATAATATACTATTTATTTCACTTCTTTTCATATGCGATGTCAAATCTCTTTTCATCTCTCTATAATTTTTTTATAGAGAGATGAAAAGAAAAATGGGACATAATGTCCCATTTCTCATCCTTTCGTACCTCCAGCTGTTAAACCAGAAATAAAGTATTTTTGTAGTGATAAGAATAAAATCGAAATCGGGATTGCAATTAATACTGAACCCGCTGCAAACGTCGTAAATTCATTACCAAATTTTTTCGCTACCATTTCATATAATCCAACTGCTAAAGTGTAATTTTCCGGCGTGCGTAAAATAATACTTGCTAAAATGAAATCTGTAAATGGACCGATGAAAGTGAATAATGCTACAACCGCTACGATTGGCTTTGCAAGCGGCATAATGATTTGCCAAAAAATACGGAAGTGTCCTGCTCCATCCATGCGGGCTGACTCATCCAACTCTTTCGGAATCGTATCAAAATACCCTTTCATAAGCCAAGTATTCATTGGAATTGCTCCACCTACATAAATTAAAWTTAATGCAAGATGTGTATCAATTAATCCTGTTAACTGCGCTAATACATATAGTGCGATTAACGCTGCAAAGTTCGGAATCATTTGTAGAATTAAAAATGTTAATAAACCATTTTTTCTTCCGACAAAACGATATCTCGAAAATGCATAAGCAGTAAAGCTAATTGCTAACACCGAAAAAATCATCGTCATAACACTAACTTTTAACGTATTTTTATACCAAAGTAAGTAATTACTTGAATCAAGATCAAGTAGCTTACGATAATGATCTAACGTAGCATTTTTTGGAATAATGCTAGAACCAGACAAACTATCTCCTGGATTAAACGATGAACCAATAATCCATAGTAATGGATAGAAAATAATCGCACACATTATGAAGATAACCAAATAACTTAATGAAAGACGTAACATCTTTTGTCGTTTAATATTCATTTACATCATATCCTCTTCTTGGAATGATTTTGTTCTCTTAAATTGCCATAACGCAACTGTAATAACGATTAACGATAAAATCATTGTAAGAGCTGCTGCTTTTCCGTACTGCGCTGAAGTCATCGTTAACTTATAAATCCATGAAATTAAAATATCCGTTCCACCTGCATCTTGCCCCGCTACAGCAGGACCTCCGCCGTTAAATAGATAAATGATACTAAAGTTATTAAAGTTAAACGTATATTGTGTAATTAAAATTGGTGCTGTTGCGTATAAAACAAGTGGCAATGTAATTTTGCGGAACTGTTGCCAAGCAGTTGCTCCATCTACTGTAGCAGCTTCATATAATTCTCCTGGAATCGATTGCAATATACCTGTTGTCATTGCAAAGACGAATGGGAAACCGAGCCACGTTTGGATCATAATTAAAGCAATCTTCGCCCAAAACGGATCTGTCATCCAAGCAATCTTTTCAATCCCGAATAAAGCTAATACTTGATTATTAATTGCTCCAAATGTTTCATTAAACATACCCGAGAAGACAAGAATAGATACGAATGCTGGAACAGCCCACGGTAAAATGAAGATTGTTCGAATAATTGCCTTACCTTTAATACCAGGCTGATTTACGATAATTGCTAAGAAAATACCAAGTGCAACTTGTAATGTTGTTGCAACAAATGTCCAAATGACAGTCCAAGAAAATACACTTAAAAATGTCTCTCTCCACATTGGTAATGTGAAAATATCAATAAAGTTTTTAAAGCCCACCCAATCTACTAATTTAGCTGGAGGAGAGTGATATAAGTCATAATTCGTAAATCCAATTAAAATTACAAAAATGATTGGAAATACAACTACAAAGATAAGTAATAGAAATCCTGGTGAAACCATTAAATATGGAAAACCTTGATCTAATAAGTTACGGTATTGCTCTTTTACTGAGTTTAATGGTGTTCCTATATCACGTTTCTTCCCATTTTGGTATGCATCATATAAGTTAAATCCATATATTCCTAGTCCAAACACTATGACGATAAGTGCCAAAATTCCTTCTACTAATAGAAAGACAGAATGGTCACGTGGAACTTCTGTACCGAGTGTTACAATTCCCCATAATCCCATATTTAATAAATCAGCAAATGCTACAATAAATGAACCTGTTAATACTAGAAAAATAAGGCCTTTTACAAATTGTTTATTATACATTTGGCCTATGCCTGGAATGATTGATAACATGGTTGCCATTTTCCTATGTTTTGAACCTTTTAAGCCGTTTGCTGGTTCCATAGATGTTTGCATGTTCCTTCCCCCTTTTTTCTGGGAGAGAATTCGTGCCTCTTATAGTAGAGGCACGAATTTCACCTTATTTTTTCTTACTATGATTTGCCTCAATATTTCCTTTAATTTGTTTCACTGCACTATCAAGAGCGGATTTTGGTGCCTCTTTATCTGTAACAACTAACTGAAGCGCGTCTCCAGCTGGTTTCCATACTTCTTGCATTTCTGGAATATTCGGCATTGGAATTCCATTTTCTGATTGAGTTGCAACTGCTTTTGCAGCTTCATTATCTTTAATAATTGGATCTTCCATTACTGATTTTACTGGAGGAATCTCTTTTGTCTTCTCAAATCTAATTTTTGCGTTTTCTTCATTTGTTACCCACTCAGTGAATTTTGTAGCTAAATCATTTTGTTTAGAGAAGCTTGTTACATGCCATCCTTTTACCCCAACAAATGTTTTCATCGGTTGACCATTTGGTAATTTTGGCATTGGAGCAACACCATAATCAATTCCGTTCTTTTCCATCGCTTGGAACGCCCACGGTCCGTTCATAATAGATGCTGCTTTTCCTTCATTGAATAATCCATCAGCAGCAGGGCCACCAGACTCACCGATAATACCTTTCGGGAATAACTTTTCTTTGTACCATTTTTGAAGATATTCAGCCCCTTGTACTGCTCCGCTATTATTTAATCCAACATCACTTGCATTTGGCTTTCCGTCTTTCTCACCAAATACATATCCGCCCATACCTGCCATAAACGCGTTAGCAAAGTAGAAGTTATCTCCTAATGTTAAAAATCCGTACTTGCCATCCTTCGTAAAGTCTTTTGAGAAGTTAAATAGCTCGTCCATCGTTTCTGGAGCTTTTTGCATTAATTTTTTATTGTAAATAAAAATTGGTGTTTCAATTGCTTTTGGTAAACCATATAATTTCCCGTTGTATGTTTGTGCCTTTATTGATAAGTCAGTAAATTTACTCTTCACAGCATCATCTGCTTTTACTTCAGAAAGTAAGCCTTCTGTTACTGCATTTCCGATTTGATCGTGTGGCAATGTTACAACATCTGGTCCCGTCCCCGCTGGTCCATCAAGACGTAACTTTTTCACTTGATCTGTCATTTGCATTTCAACAACTTTAACTTTTACTTTATATTTTTCCTCAAAGCTTTTCACTGCTGGTTCTAAACCAACACCTTTTTTATCATCTTCCCAAACGAGAAGATCATAATCTTTCTTCTCTTTACTTGCTTCTTTTTTCCCTGAATCTTTCGGTCCACATGCAGATAACATACCGATTGACAATGCTGAAATCGTTAATAGTGATAATGCTTTCTTCATCCCAAAAAACCTCCCTAAATTGTCTATGTACTCCAGAAGTTGAAAACGTTTGCATTGAATGGTTTAATAGAAGCGCAAACAATATCTCAATCTATGAAAACGTTTGCGCTATTTGTCTATCATTATACATTCTTTTATTCATTTTGCAAATATTAATTTTCAAAATAATCTCCTCATACTCTTTATTCATTGACTTTACATAAAATGAATACTACTCTTATAAGCAATATTAAAGTTATGTTAAAGGAAATCGTTTGCAACATAATCTTTATTATTTCATTTTAGGTAACAATATATATAGAGATATTAAAGGGGGATTTTCTATATGCTTAAAGAAGCGATCTATCATAGGCCAAAAGATAATTATGCATACGCTTACAACGAAAAAATAATTCACATCCGAATACACACAAAAAGAGATGATGTTCACAGCGCCGCCCTCATCTACGGTGATCCGTATGAATGGCAAGATGGGAAATGGATTACTGCGAGTACACCTATGAAAAAAACCGGATCTACTGATTTATTTGATTATTGGTCGGTTTCAATCGAGCCGAAATTTAAACGCTTACGATATGGATTCGAATTAAAAAACGACGTAGACACTCTTATTTATACAGAAAGAGGATTTTTTTCTAACATTCCAAATGACGATGTCGGTAACTTTTTCTGCTTTCCATTCATTCATGCAAAAGACGTTTTCAGAGCACCATCCTGGATTAAAGACACAGTATGGTATCAAATTTTCCCGGAACGATTCGCTAACGGGGATAACACATTAAATCCGGCAAACACCCTACCTTGGGGAAGTACCGAACCAACTCCAACTAATTTTTTCGGCGGAGATTTTGCTGGTATTATTCAAAACCTTGATTACCTTGTGAAGCTTGGAATTTCCGGAATATATTTCACTCCTATTTTCAAAGCTCATTCGAATCATAAATATGACACAATTGATTACATGGAAATCGACCCACAATTTGGGACGAAAGAAACTTTCAAAGAACTCGTTCAGGCGTGTCATAAACATGGTATAAAAGTAATGCTCGACGCTGTTTTTAATCATAGCGGGTACTTCTTTGATAAATTTCAAGACGTGCTGGAACAAGGTGAAAATTCCGCCTATAAAGATTGGTTCCATATTCATGAATTTCCAATTATAACCGAGCCACTTCCTAACTATGATACTTTCGCATTTACACCATATATGCCTAAATTAAATACGGCACATCCAGATGTAAAAGAATATTTACTTGAAGTAGGTCGTTATTGGGTAAGGGAATTCCATATAGATGGTTGGCGCCTTGATGTAGCAAATGAAGTCGATCACAGTTTTTGGAGAGAATTCCGAAGTGAAATAAAAGCATTGAATCCTGAAGTATATATTTTAGGCGAAATTTGGCACGATGCACTCCCATGGCTACAAGGTGATCAATTTGATGCTGTAATGAGCTATCCGGTTACAAACGCTCTACTTTCTTACTTTGCTAACGAGTCCATTAATTCAAGTGAATTTATGAAACAAATTACAGATTCTCTACATTCCTACTCTATGAATGTAAATGAAGCAGCATTTCATTTATTAGACAGTCATGACACACCTAGAATTTTAGCAACATGTAATGGGGATAAAAATAAGTTAAAGTTACTCTATGTATTTCACCTTTCTTTCATCGGTTCTCCTTGTATTTATTACGGCGATGAAATCGGTATGGATGGTGGAATGGACCCTGGCTGTCGCAAATGCATGATATGGGATGAAAAAGAACAGGATACTCTTTTATTTACACATATACAAACATTAATTTCATTACGGAAACAACATAAAGCATTTGGAGGAAACGGTATTTTTCAATTCATTGAGGCAAATGATGAACATAATTATATTTCTTATACAAAAACATATGAAGATGAAACTATCTTTTTCGTTTTAAATCCTACTAACAGTGAAGTTACAACTTCACTCCCTCTTCATATTACCAGGAAGAAAATAATTAACATTTATACAAACGAAGAATTTTCAGCGGAAGCAAGTGTATTACAAGTTACACTTCCACCGTATGGATTCTCTATTTTAAAATGGTAATAGTAAAAGCCTTATGCCAGGGTGGCATAAGGCTTTTCTTATTTCAATTTAAATACCATTGCTTCATACGGTCGTAATGTAATGTTTTCTATCAATACATTTTCTACATCATAATTGTGTATTAATAATTCTGCTTCACTATAAATAATGTCCTCAGGCAATTCAAATACACATTCCTCTGCAGTAAAGTTTGCAATCACCAGAAGCTTTTCTTCTCCATATGTTCTTACATAAGCAAAAATAGAAGGGTTATTTTCTAGTATTAAATCATATGTTCCATACACAACTATTTCATTGTTTTTACGTAACTCAATCAATTTTTTATAGTAATAAAAAATTGATTCTTCGTCTTGGATCGCCTGTTTCACATTAATCTCTTTGTAGTTAGGATTTACCGCAATCCAAGGCTCACCCGTTGTGAATCCAGCATGTTCTCTATCATCCCACTGCATCGGAGTTCTAGCATTATCTCGGCCCTTTATATATATAGACTGCATCACTTTATCTATATCTTCGCCGCGCTCTATAACTTTTTCTTTATACATATTTAGTGTTTCAATATCTCGGTATTCATCAATTGATTCAAACCGAACATTGGTCATTCCGATTTCTTCTCCTTGATAAATATATGGTGTCCCTTTCATCATATGTAGTACTGTCGCTAACATTTTCGCTGATTCAGTATGATAAGCTCCATCATTACCAAAACGAGATACAACGCGAGGCTGGTCATGGTTATTCCAATAAAGGCTATTCCATCCTGTTTGTTCTAATGCTTTTTGCCACTTTGTTAAATTTTGTTTCAAAGTAAGAAGTGAGCATGGTTTTACATCCCATTTCCCGCCTTCTCCGGAATCTAAATCCATATGTTCAAATTGGAATACCATTTGCAGTTCTTTTCTAGCTTCCCCTGTATACAATTTAGCCTCTTCTGTCGTTACACCAGGCATTTCCCCAACCGTCATAATGTCATACTGAGACAATACGTCTTCATTCATTTCATGCAAATACTTATGAATATTCGGACCGTTCATAAAATGTTTATGCCCTGAAACATATCCTTCTTCATCCGTTTCAACAGATGGTAGGCCATCTTCTTTAGAAATAAAATTAATAACATCCATACGGAACCCATCAATTCCTTTTTCTAACCAAAACTTCATCATGTCATAAACATCTTGTCTTACCTTTTCATTATCCCAGTTTAAATCTGGCTGTTTTTTAGAAAACAGATGCAAATAATATTCATCTGTCATTTCATCATATTGCCATGCAGAGCCACTAAATGCTGCTCCCCAGTTATTCGGCTCTTTCCCTTCATTTCCAGGACGCCATATATAATAGTCTCTATATTTATTTTCTTTCGATTTACATGATTCAATAAACCAATTATGTTCATCTGAAGTATGATTAACAACTAAGTCCATCATAAGTTTCATATTACGTTTATGCATTTCATGTAATAGTTCATCCCAATCTTCCATTGTTCCGAACTCATTCATAATTTTACAATAATCACTTATATCGTAACCATTATCATCGTTTGGAGATTCATAGACTGGTGATAACCAAATTACATCAATACCTAATTCTTTTAAGTAATCTAGCTTCGCAAGAATACCACGAAGATCACCTATACCATCACCGTTACTATCCATAAAACTACGAGGATAAATTTGATATACTACACTTTCTTTCCACCATTGTTTTTCCATTATGCTACCCCATTTCATCTATACTATTGATTCTTTTTTCTTTTTTTAAGGCGCAAACGTTTTCATTACTGAATGATAACAGATTCTATCCAAATTTAAAATAGCGCTTACAATATTTATTTTCTTTTTCTAATAAAACATGTGGAACTTATTATATATTCATAGGAATAATGAAAACGTTTTATTTTTTTATAGTGTTTTTATTTCTTTTTTGAATCTATTCGTTTATAATAAATTCAAAGAAAACGTTTGCATAAACTTTCTAGGGGGAAATATCATGGCAGAACTTAAATTAGAAAATATTTATAAAATATATGATAATAACGTAACAGCCGTAACAGATTTTAATTTACACATTCAAGATAAAGAATTTATCGTATTCGTTGGTCCTTCTGGCTGCGGAAAATCTACAACACTACGAATGGTAGCTGGGCTTGAAGATATTTCAAAAGGAGAATTTTCAATTGATGGTAAGCTAATGAACGATGTTCCTCCAAAAGATCGAGATATCGCAATGGTCTTCCAAAACTACGCTCTTTATCCACATATGAGTGTGTATGATAATATGGCATTTGGATTAAAACTTCGAAAAATACCAAAAGATGAAATCGACCGTCGAGTGAAACATGCAGCTCAAATTTTAGGGCTTGAACAATATTTAGATAGAAAACCGAAAGCTTTATCAGGTGGACAACGTCAACGTGTTGCATTAGGTAGAGCAATTGTTCGAGACGCAAAAGTCTTCTTAATGGATGAACCATTATCAAACTTAGACGCTAAACTACGTGTTGCAATGCGATCAGAAATTTCTAAATTACACCACCGCCTTGGCACAACGACAATTTATGTAACACATGATCAAACTGAGGCAATGACAATGGCTTCACGCCTTGTTGTTATGAAAGACGGCAAAATCCAACAAATTGGAACTCCAAAAGAAGTATATGAAACACCTGAAAATATTTTCGTTGGTGGTTTTATCGGTTCACCCGCAATGAATTTCTTCCGTGGAAAATTAACTGAAACCGATTTCGTTATAGACAGTTCACTAAAGTTTAAAGTATCTGAAGGAAAAATGAAGTTATTACGCGAACAAGGCTATGTAAATAAAGAAATTGTTTTAGGTATTCGTCCAGAAGATATTCATGATGAACTATTATTTTTAGAAGCTTCACAATCTACTACTTTCACAACGAAAATTGAAGTTGCAGAGTTGTTAGGGGCTGAATCCATTTTATATATGAAACTTGGAGATCAAGATTTTGCAGCACGTGTTGATGCAAGACATGCATTTTCACCTGGAGATCAAATTAAACTAGCATTTGATATGAATAAAGCGCATTTCTTTGATAGTCAAACTGAACAACGTATTCGCTAAGTATACATGCAAATACAACACTTTCTTTTTTAGGTAGAAAAGAGAACCTAGCCATGCATAGAAACGGTCAGATCCTCTTCCTACCCCGTGCCAAATTAAAACAAAAAAATAGTGGGTACGAAATCACTTGTATTCTGTATAGTTGCTACTTATACGATAAGAAATTAGAATGGCTGAAAATACACACAAAAAAACCGTCCACATATTTTGAGGGCGGTTTTCATTATTATACGAGGGCTTCTACTTTATGAAATGATTGTCCTTTCGTGCCAATAATACCGAAAATCGGTAAGTCACTCAGCACCACTTCTTCTTGCTGTTTCATAAAAGATGACGTTAATTGTTTTATCTCTATCCAAACGTCATTAATACAAAGTACATTGGAATCGTTCTCTTGTTGGCGAGAAAAAATAGAATCTATTTTATATAAACCAGCATTTTGAAAAAGCATATCAATGCGACTAAATGCATTCAAAGTAATACTGATAACGCGTTGCCAATCTCCTTGCTTTTCCATATCATAGGATACAAAAAGTGCTTCTCCGCCTAGATTCGTAATTTCCTCCACTGTTGCTTGTCCACTTTCTTGATCAATGTCCGTCACAATTACTTTTGCGCCTTGTTTAGCCAACAAAAGAGCTGTATTACGTCCAATACCGATGCCACCGCCAGTTACGATAGCAACTTTCCCTGCAAGCTTCATTTTCATTACCCCTTCTATAAGTCTTACCGTCATTCAGTATACTCTTTTATTATATTAGTCCGCAAGCAGGAAAAGTTTACTCCACAACTTGTAAGCGATTACTTTTCTGTTTCTTTTTTTTCTTACTATTATATTGATCGAAGGTTAAACCAATAAAAATAAGAATCCCCCAAAATATTAAGCTACCTCCAGTCATTCTAAATCCCCCTTTGTTATATAACGATATTATTTATATCCATTATACCATTCTCTTAATTTTCAATCTATTTAAAACGAAAATAGGATGTTTGAATTAGCTACAGCTTCTTTAAACATCCATCAATAATATGGAGGGTATTATATAGGAAATATCCGCCCTATATCAATTCCATTTATCTAATTTTCCAAAAAAAAGATAATGATGAAATTTTTCACGAAATTAAAAATAAGACTTTTTATATACAAACGATAAAAAGTCTTATTTCATTAGTAGCACGTATAATCTAAATATTAATTATACAAGACTCATCACTTTCGTCTTTGCAATTAAATCATGGAAGCCACAATTATCTTTGCGGAATAACATCATATATACATTGCATATTAATGGAACTCCAAGTAATAATATGCTTGGTAATAATAATACCAAAAATCGTATTATTAATGTTTGTAACGTTAGTTTTTCACTTGTTAACGAGATTATTTTTGTTCTTGTTACCTTTTTACCAAGTGTAGAACCGTTCCAAAGAAAAGGTAACACAATAAAATTTATAGCCATTAATACGAAAACAAGTGTAAGGTCATATCTATAGTCACCTAAACTTATATTAAAACGATTGAAAATAGCACTATAGTTTCCGGTAATAATAGCTACTACTGCACCGTACGTAACCGAGATTAAAAACATGTCAATAAGGGAAGCACCTATGCGATTCATTACAAGCGCTGGACGATGCATCTTTAACTTCATTTTGTGTCGACTCCTTCATATCCTTCTTTACCCGTCTCATCGTACCACTTCTAAAAAACATTGTAAACTGGCGTTTCGCTTACTTTTCTTGTACAATGTGTTACAACAGCACTGTAAAGGAGGTTCCCATATTGAAAAGATGGATAATCCTATTTGCCGCACTCTTATTAACAGGTTGTACAGGCAATACAAACCATTTGACCTATACAATTAACGATGAATATGAACTCATACATACTTCTGGAGATGCATTTGAGCTTTTCCCATCGCAGGATGCTGTATATGCTACACAATACATCCCTGCAAAAATTACAGAAATTGCTTGGGACGATAAATACATTATCACAAAGCAAATTGAGGAAAAATCAGATCCAAATAATCCTGACGCAGCAATTACAAATAAAAAAAGTGAACATTATTGGATCATCGATGTAAAGCATAATAAACGATTTGGTCCTTATAATGAAAAACAATTTAACGAGCAAAAAGATGCTTTTAAAATTACAGTGCCTTTTCAAAGTGTAGATTCATATGTGAAAGAGCTAAAAAAACAGTCAGCATAACTTTTTATGCTGACTGTTTTTGCTTAAATTATTATAAAGACACTTTATTTAGAGAGTGAAATATTAAAAGTTTGCGGTTCTTTAACAGCTTCATTTGTGTCTCCTGCTGCTAAATCATCTGTCGTAAACTTAATATCCTTTACTTTTTCTTTTCCATCATCAAGTATTAAACCGATAATTCCTTCTCGTGTCTCACCAGGCCTATAATCTTCCCTTGAAACACTCTTTGTACCAACGAGCGTATCTTCATCATATAAAAAGTTTTGAGTCGCTACATTAAAATGTTGTTTGTCATTTATAGCAACATCATTCATAGAGAAAAATTGCATGTTCTTATCTCCACTATTCTCTACCTTATATGTAATTTCAACATACCGAATCGTATCGCTAATCTCTGTCCCACTTAACGATGCATATAATTCAGCATCTTCTTGACTCACTTTATCTCCCAATCTACGCTTTACTTCTTCAGGAGTTAATGCAGTATACACTTTCAATGTATTTTTTGCCTCTTTGCTCATTTGTGATAATGAGATAACTTTAACGTCTTGTACGTGAATTTTCATTGGGGCTACTTCAAATGTCTGATTCACAGAATGAATCTGTTCTAATTCAAATGTCCCCCACCCTTTTTCTTTCACTTTTTGTCCTACTTTTTTAAGCTCACGCCCACCATACTCTTTTGTTTCTGGAATAGATTCTTTCTTTTTAGGTTCTGCCTTCTTTTCTTCTTGCTGGAAGCAACCACTTAACATAAGAAGAAAACTGCATAAAACAAAAATACTTTTCCATGCTTTCATCATTTAATTTCTCCTAACACTATCATTCATTAATATAAATTAGTCCCTTGATTTGTAAACTATAGAAACAATAAGAAGTCCACAAAACGAACTTGTCAGTCCAGATACTATTATACCTCCTATTTGGAAAATATGAAAATAGGGGTCTAATAACGCGTGAACGATAAATATAATGATCGCCACAACGATAGATGAAGCCCAATATTTCTTTTTTTCCGAAGTTAAACTAGTATCTTGATCAGTTTCCCTCCTATATTTCCATAGTACATATATTAGTAATAGTAGACCAAAACACGTACTCCCATGCTGTAAAAATTTATAAATCGGAATACTATATACTTCTTGCTGTAACAGCGGTATTTTCATAACAAAATAGCCTGTCTTATGAGTAAAAGCATCCCAAACGACATGCGTCACCATACCGAATAAAGCAGAATAGCAAAATACAAAGAAGTTCTTCCAAGTATATAGCCCCCACTTCGCATCTACTACATATTTATAGTAATTAGCAAAAGGCTTAGGTAAATGTGTTATAAACGGTCCTTTTAAAATACGATGATATGCATATGCTAATAAAAAAACGAGTGGTAAATTCAAATAGAAGAAACCAGCCCATGTATGGCCAATAATACCGTATGGCCTAAAATATAAAAAATATTCAAAATCAGGTGCCATACTACCCAATATAAGAGCCGTCACCGAAATATAACTAGAATGTTTCTTAGCAAAAGGGAGCACAGCTGCTGGATGTGCAAATGTAAACGGCATATTTTAACTCCTTTTCATATTTCCAATAGAATACATATTATCATAACGATATGAACAATCTCTATGCAATATTTATTTTCACATTGGAATATGATAGTTTAAATGTTATAATCCACATAAAATATTCAGAAAATAGGAGGAGTTCACGTGTCGTTAACACTTGTATTTTTTCTTGTTCTGTCTACCTTGTTTTTAAGTACATACATCGGCTTCTTTCTATGGAAGCACTTGAAAATTATAAAATATATGCCTGCTCTCTTTGGCTTTATGAGCGTTCTTTTCATTTTCATATGGAAGAGAATGACTTTCAGCTGGGAAGGGCTTGGTTTTGGCGCACTTCAATATACAATATTACTAGCAAGTTGTATTACACTTGTATTCGCTGCTTTTTTAGAAACAAAATCCGTTATGAATTGAGGTTTATATATTGATTGAAACACCCTTTTTAAAAAGCGTCTCATTACAAAAAGAAAATATCCCTAGCTTTTCCGCATATCCATACTGCTTACCGGCTATACGAACATTACAATCACTCCTTTTCCATCCGAATGTAACATTCATCATTGGAGAAAACGGAACGGGTAAATCAACATTACTCGAAGCGATTGCAGTTGCTTTAGGTTTTAATGCAGAAGGTGGAACGAAGAACTTCCGTTTCAACACGTACGATTCACATTCGTCTTTACATGAATACATTCGAATTTCAAAAAGTTTCAATACACCAAAAGACGGTTTCTTTCTTCGCGCTGAATCATTTTATAACGTTGCTTCTTATATCGATGAAATAGATGCTATAAAATCTTATGGCGGCGTTTCACTTCACGAACAATCACACGGCGAATCCTTCTTCTCATTATTTATGAATCGTTTTTCAGGACAAGGTTTATACATTTTAGATGAGCCTGAGGCAGCTTTATCCCCAATGAGACAACTTTCAATGCTCATTCGCATGCACGAACTAGCTGAACAAGGTTCACAATTTGTTATCGCAACGCATTCTCCCATTTTAATGGCTTATCCTGAATCTACTATATACTCTTTAACTCAAGAAGGGATTCACGAATCGACATTAGAAGAAACGGAGCATTACCAAACGACGAAACTTTTCTTTGAAAATCGCGATCGATTATTTCATCACTTATTTGAGTCATAAAAAAAGAGGCAGCAATCGCTGCCTCTTTTTTATAATGCTTCTATAAATAAAGCTACTCCAATACCGCCTCCAACGCATAGAGAGGCAATACCTTTTTCTAATCCACGTCGTTTTAATTCGTGAATTAAACTTACCGTAATACGAGCTCCTGTACAACCGATTGGATGTCCAAGTCCTACACCACTACCGTTTACATTCACTTTCTCACGGTCTAACCCTAACTCTTTCTCTACAGCTAGGTATTGTGCAGCGAAAGCTTCATTAATTTCAAGTAAATCTGCATCTTCTAATGACCAATCTACTTTTTCTAACCCTTTGCGAATTGCTGGTGCTGGTCCAATACCCATAATTTTCGGATCTACACCTGCTACTGAATATCCAACAATTCGAGCTAACGGTTGTAAGCCTTTTTCTTTCGCCTTTTCTTCACTCATTAATACTAAAACGGCACTTCCGTCATTAAGACCAGATGAATTCCCTGCAGTTACTGATCCATCTTTACGGAAAGCTGGTTTTAATCCTGCTAATTTTTCAGCTGTAATATCTGCACGTGGATGTTCATCCTTTGCAAATACAACTTCTTTTCTACGTTCTTTTATTGTAATAGGAACAATTTGGTCGTCAAAGTATCCAGACTCCATCGCTTGCAGCGCTAATGTATGACTACGAAGCGCAACTTCATCTTGTTCCTCTCTTGTAATTTCATATTGTTCAACTAAATTTTCCGCTGTTTCACCCATCATAATATGGTGAATCGGATCTTCTAAAACTTCCCACACCGTATCACGAATTTCTCCGTGCTGTAGACGTTGTCCCCAGCGGTGTTGTTTTAATGCATAAGGGCTCGAGCTCATTGCTTCTACTCCACCTGCAACAACAATATCACTTACACCTAATTGGATTTGCATTGCAGCAGACATAATTGCTTGCATACCTGAAGAACATTGACGTTGAATTGTATAACCAGTAACTGTGTCAGGAAATCCTGCCGCTAATGCAGCTGTTCTTGCTGTATTTGCTTCATCAGTTCTTTGAATACAATGACCTAAAATTACTTCATCAACTTCATGTGGCTCTACTCCGCCTCTTTTTACAGCTTCCTGAAGTACAGGAACAGCTAATTCTACTGGTGTTATATTTTTTAGTGCTCCTCCGAAAGTTCCAATAGGTGAACGAACTGCAGCTGTAATGACAACATTATGCATTTTGTACTTGCCCCTCTCTTATGTACCCTAGTAAGTTTTTAGGTGAAATCCCATAAGTTGTATGTCTAAAATTATCATACTATAAACATACCAAAAAATCAAAATATTTAATATAATAAAAATAGAAGGAATTAACCTTCTATTCTGTCAATGCGTATAAGAATTTTTGTAATATCTTCTCTGTCGTTTCATTCAATTTTGGTAACTTATCTACTGGAAAATATTGAAGTTGTAACCCTTCATGATCGAGCTTTAATTCTCCGCTTACATGATGTGCCTGATACAGATGAATCACATTAAAAATTTCATCTCCATTTGGATAACGGAAATAAACTTCCTTTCCTGAAAGAACGCCAAGAAATTGCATAATTTTCGCGTTTAGTCCCGTCTCCTCGAATAATTCTCTACGAGCAGTTTCTTCTGTCGTTTCTCCCAGTTCCATTGCCCCACCAGGTACGCCCCAATCATATGTATCTGAACGATATTGAAGCAATACTTCTTGATTATCATTTAATATAATAATTGCTGATCCTACTAAAATAAGTGGTCTCGTACCAACTACTTTGCGTAACTCTTCAATATACCCCAATATGTAAACTCCCCTTTCCTCACCCTTCCTTATCATAACAAAATTCTCTTTCTTTTGTTGCTGTAATTTTCAATAAAAAAGGAAGCTTCCACTTCCTTTTTTTACCGTTATCCTGTTATTTGCGGGCGGTAAGACCCCTACCTCAAAATTCAGCGAAAGTAAAGAAGTTAGGTGGGGATCGGGCTGCCCATAAAAGCCCGATTGGTGAGGGCTGATAATCAGTGGGCGATGAACAAAACCCCCACTGATTAAAGTTTCACTTTATTTCTTAAAGCTTTCGTATTTTACAACTTCAAAAGCTTCTTCAATTTCCTCATTATGATAATGGACATATGTAAAACGCCCTAATTCTACTAACCTAGCTATTTCTTGCAATGCTTTATGCTGATCATATGTTTCTTCAATTGTAATATGTACATAAAACTTCATTAATGGATGTTCATATAAAGGTTCTCCCACCTCTACATATACATCTTCAACCCCTTGCACAACTCTTACATAGCTCGCAAATTGATAAAGAGCTTCTCTGTCTGAAACGATTTTTAATGTATACATATATTCTCCCCCTTTTCTTTACTATATCAAAAAGCAGACCATACTACGTTATAGAACTATGAAATTTTTTCGACTTGTATTATATATATTCGTGCGATAAACAAGGCGTTTATCCATACATAGAATCTTTTCCCACATATATTATAGGAAGAATTTGTTCATTTGAGGTGTTCCTTATGGATTCATACGTTAATATATGTGTTTGCATTACTCCAGGCGCCGATATTTCTGACGACCGTATTGCAAAAGATTTAGCAGTTGCAGAATCAATTTGGCATCCCATTACATTTCAAATTAAAGAAGTAATTGTACTAAACGAGCTTTTCCGTTTTTCTAATCGGGAAATTAGTTATAAAAACTCCATTCAAAGTCAGGAAAAATTATCATCCTTTTTTCAAACTTGTGTTAACGAAGCTCCTGAATGCGACCTTTATATTTGTTATATTGGTAGTGATTATTTCAAAGAAACCGCAGTAATCGCTTGCGCTTACTCTCTAGCGAAACAACAGCAACTTACTGGTTACATCGTTTTAACAAACTCAGCTGCTCCAATGAAAAATATATACACCCTCGCTCACGAAATTGGTCATATTTTATTTACAAGACGAATTCATGGAAAACTTACTCATGCAGATCCTCATTCTCCAACTGGATCGGAGCACCACCCTTCTCCAACAAATCTTATGTATCCTATCGTACCTCGTCCTGAAAACGTCCATATTCATTCCTTATTAACAAACGAACAAAAGGAACTCTCCTTACAAAGTTCTTTATTACAAAGAAAAAAACAGTAACGATCTTGTTACTGTTTACAACAATTTATTCCAATTAACAAACGATATACCGGCTGCAAAGGATACACTATACACCTAAAACGAATCCCTCTAAAAATCAAAATATAGTATTTCTTTGGAAATAATTTTTTGTATATCCAGAGCAGCCACTTTTCTATTAATTTAAAAAGATACATTCAGACTTATCCCCTAATAAAATATTAAAATAGTCATCATGTATTTTTTTCATGAAAACAGTATAGTTGATCCTAGAAATCAAATCCCTCATATACATATAAATAACTGCCCCTCTTGTTTATTCGTATACTTCTTTTTTTTCTAATTTTATATGAATTTTTAAAAGCATATAAATAACAATGAAAAGGATTATTTGTTGTACATACATTCCAATAATACTCGATACATCTATCATTACAAATACATATTCTAATACAATTGGAACTAGTAAATACGACAAAGTAAACCAACCACCAAATTTAATATTTGTAACAGCCGCTAAAAGAACTACTATACCAACAAGAATGAAGCTTTCTGTACTAGTAAACTTAATAAATGTTGTACCATAAAACTTATTTAATAATGCAATACTAAAAATTAATAAAAACCATATCGCACCACTTATATACATAATTAAAAATTCAGTTCTTTTACGCTTAAATGATGCCGTTCTCATCCCCCATATTAATACAATAATTCCTACAAAAATCATAATCGGATAGCCAATTAACTCAATTAAAGAATAAGACAAACGACGGTCGGCTGCACTAAAGAATACGCTCTTCATCATCGTGAAAGCCAATAAATTTACAATAAAGTAAAGTAATAATTTATAATTACCTTTTCTATCTATATCCATCTCTTCCGCAAGTTGATTAGCATATTCTTTTGGAGCATGACCAAATATATCACTTACCGTCTTTCCCTTCTTCTCACCTTCTATTAAATGTAGTTCTGCATCTTCTAAAAAGAATTTAATATCCTTCTCACTTATTCCTTTTACTCTTAAATAGGCTCCTGTGTTTTCCAAAAAAGTTCGTGACTCATGAGAAAGCATCGCATTCCCTCCTTCCAAACTACTAGTTTACACTTTTTCTCTCTTCAATTTTTAAAGACCATCTCATTAACCCATATATACTTCCATACATAAGTAATATCTTTGCAATTCCCCAAAATACATTTTTTTCTTCTAATCCTTTAAATATAAACATAATCGCTAAAGGAACAATTAGCACCAAAACACCCATCCAACCAAGGACATACACTTCTCCAACGAAAAGTAATAAAAAGATACTTGCTGCTAATATATATGTTTGCATTGTCGACAATTGCAAAATAGGTGTACCGTACCATTTATCAACAAACATCAATAATACTAATAATAAAATGGGAACCATTACTATTATGTAAATAATCCCGAACTCTACAAATTTATTTTTAAAAGAAGACATTCTAAACGCAACAATGGTTCCAATAATCGTAATGATTAAGACGATAGGATAGCCAATTAACTGTATATTCGTTAGTGTAAATTGCTGATTTGGATTATTAAATAAAATATGAGTTAATATCCAATACCCGCCAATACCAATTATCATCGCAAGAATACTCTTTATACTCCCGCCTTTATCCTTCTCCATCTCTTTCGCTAATTCTTCTGCATATTCTTTTGGCGAATCACCAAATATATCACTTACCGTCTTTCCTTTTTTCTCACCTTCTATTAAATGTAGCTCTGCATCCTCTAGAAAAGCATCTACATCTTCTTCTTTAATTCCCTTCGTAATTAAATACACTTTCGTATCGATTAAAAACTTTTCCCCTTCTTTAGAAACTTGCATTAGAATCCCTCCCTTATTTAACCGTTTCTCTTCTATTCGCCTTCATCATAATTTCAAGGAAGATTAAAATAAACAAACTTCCGTATAAACAAATAATTTGAAATAACATTGGCACGAGATCTTCCGATGTGAACGTTTTAAAAACTAACATAATAGAAAGCGGAATAATTAAATATAAATTTTTAAACCATCCTTCAAAATATATATTTATAGCTACCGTGAGGATAAAGATCCCTCCAGCTAATATATAACTTTGGACTAGAGTCAACGTAAACATCGTTGTAGGATATATCACATCTAATATCGTAACTGCTCCTAATAAAAACATTGGCGCAATCATGACTAAAAACCACATAGAAAACCACGTTTTTGTAAAACTTGTTACAAATGTCATTTTACGAAGCAGAAAATTAGGACCCATTACAGCTACGATCAATGTAAAACTATAGCCAATACACTGAATAAGTGAAATCTGTAGAATTCCGTTATTCACTATTAAGATAGAAGCAATAATCCAAAACGATACGATATTCATTACCGTAAACCCAATTTGCTTCCAATTTTCCTGTCTATCCCTTTCCATTACTTTTACAAGTTCATTTGCATATTCTTTCGGTGAGCTTCCGAAAATATCTTCTACACTTTTCCCTTCACCCTCACCTTCTATTAAATGCAACTCTGCATCTTCTAAAAAGCTTTCAATATCGCTTTCTTTCACACTCTTTGCAGTTAAAAATAATCTCATATCTAATAAAAAATTTCGCGCTTCATTTGATAACATTATTTTTTTCTCCCCTTCCCTTCAAGTAGACGCTCTACACTACTTTGCATCGCTTCCCAGCGATCCATAAATTCATTAAGTGCTTCCTCGCCTTTTTCTGTTAATGTATAATATTTTCGCTTTGGGCCAGATGGAGATTCCTTCATTACACTTGTTATTAATCCTTCCTTTTGCATTCGTATTAATAACGGATAAATACTTCCCTCACTCGCCATTGTAAAACCATACTTCGCTAATCTTTCACTCATTTCATAACCGTATATTTCACCTTCAGAAATAATAGCAAGTAAGCATCCTTCTAAAATCCCTTTCAGCATTTGACTTGTCGACATAATTAAAATCCTCCTACTATCTTGTTTTACAAGATAGATAAGCGTAAGTATCTTGCTTTACAAAATAGTATAGCAAACGCTACTTTGCAAAACAAGATAGCTAGCAATATTTTTCCAAATGTTTGCAGGAATTTTATTATCACCTCTCTAAATAGAGCAATAAGAGAACTTTTATTATGAAGGAGTGTTTTTCATCATGGTTACAAATCGAGTTGTCTTTTTAACAGGTGCTGCGAGCGGTATTGGTTATGAAATGGGAAGTGCTTTTGCCAAAGAGGGTGCTAAAGTTGTGATTAGTGATCGTCTTGAAGAACGTGCGAAAGAAGCTGCTGAACAATTGCAAAAAGAAGGCTATCAAGCCATTGGTTTAAAATGTGACGTTACATCTGAAGAAGAAATTACAGCAGCAATTTCTCAAACAGTTACTCACTTCGGCTCATTAGATGTATTAATTAACAACGCAGGAATGCAACATGTTTCACCGATTGAAGATTTTCCAACTGATAAATTCGAGCTTCTTATTAAAATTATGCAAATCGCTCCATTTATCGCCATCAAACATGCTTTTCCGGTTATGAAAAAGCAAAAATATGGTCGTATTATTAATGTTGCTTCGATTAACGGACTTGTTGGATTCGCTGGAAAAGCTGCCTATAATAGCGCGAAACATGGCGTAATTGGATTAACAAAAGTTGCTGCTTTAGAAGGCGCTACTCACGGAATTACTGTTAATGCGCTTTGTCCTGGTTATGTCGATACTCCCCTTGTACGTAATCAATTACAAGATTTAGCCACTACAAGAAATGTACCACTTGAAAATGTTTTAGAAGATGTCATTTATCCTCTTATACCACAGAAACGTTTGCTACAAGTACAAGAAATTGCTGATTATGCTATATTTTTAGCAAGTGAAAAAGCAAAAGGCATAACTGGTCAAGCTGTCGTTATCGATGGTGGATATACTGCTCAATAAAAAAATAAAGTTTGCTCTTCGCGAGCAAACTTTATTTTACTTTTTATCGCGAGGATCTTTCTACTTTAGTAATTGTTTAGGGAGTTTCTCAATTGCAACAATCACTCCGTCTAATTTACTTTCAATCCGATGGAGTAAATATAATGTTACAACAATTGGAAAGCCCACATTACCTATCATCCTAATCCACTCTTCCATCTTTCTCTCCTCCCTTCATTACATAAATAAGAGGAAAGGAAGACTTAAGGCATAAAAAACAAGCTATTTTTTATTAGCTTGTTTTTTAACTACTCAGCCATACATTTCATTTTTCAGCATATAGATTGCTACCATGAAGATATAAGTGGTCCTACACCTTGCTACCTTTCTTTGTTTTAAAACGTTGCGCGTGGTAGGAACAGGCACTTACCGCTCCTATACATAGCCAGTCCCTCTCGACCATTTAAAAACATGCTTTTCCACCGTTTTTTTATATAGCGACTGAGCAGTTAGCTTATTTTTTCAAATAATGATGTAATTTCTTGCTTATAATCTCCACGTAAAATACCTTTCTCAGTAATAATCCCCGTAATTAATTCATGCGGTGTTACATCAAATGCAGGGTTAAATACAGGCGTTCCAAGTGGCGCCACTTGTTTCCCAAAAATTTTCGTAACTTCTGTTTCATCTCTTTCTTCAATGACAATTTCAGCACCTGTTTGTTTCGTAGTATCAAATGTAGATAACGGTGCTGCAACGTAAAATGGGATACCGAAATACTTTGCTAATATAGCTAAATTTAATGTTCCTATTTTATTAGCAGTATCACCGTTTTCAACGATTCGATCTGCCCCTACGATAATCGCATTAATTTCTTTCGTTCGAATTGCATGTGCTGCAGTATTATCCGTAATAAGCGTTACATCAATGTCTGCTTGTTTCAATTCCCATGTCGTTAAACGACCACCTTGTAAAACCGGCCTCGTTTCACACGCATACGCATGTAAACGCACACCCTTCTCTTTCCCAATATAAAATGGGGCTAATGCTGTTCCATATCTAGCAGTTGCAATACTTCCAGCGTTACAAATTGTTAAAATTTTATCACCGTCTCTAAAACATGTTAAAGCATGTTCTCCAATACTTCGGCACACCATTTCATCCTCTTGCTGAATATGAAGCGCTTCTTCTTCTAATATTTTTTGAGCTTCTTTTATTGTAGTAATCTCTTGAATAGATTCTCTCATACGATCGATTGCCCAAAATAAATTGACTGCTGTCGGGCGTGATGTTCCTAAATAGTTACAATCTCTATTAAACTTCTTTTGAAACTCATAGATATTTATAGCATCGTATTTCTTTGCCGCAAGCGCCAAACCAAACGCAGCTACAATTCCAATTGCAGGCGCTCCTCGTACTTCTAACATAATGATACTTTTCCATACATCTTCAACATTCGTTAATGTTTTGTATTCAGTGACATGCGGCAACTTTGTTTGATTTAATACTGCAATTGTATCGCCTTTCCAACTTACAGATCTCGGAATAGTAATAATTGTACTCATGCTTTTACGCCTCCAACTGTCTGTTGAAATAATGTTCGAAACAGTTGAATATCAGCACACTTAGCTTCATATTTTATTAGTTCTCTACCTAAGGATAACGCTTGTTTTTTAGCTTGAATTCTTTTTTCTTTATTTGCTATCCCATCTAAATCCGCTGCATGAGCTAAGCCAATTGTTCTACGAATCAGTTCACATCCGGCAAACCCGACGGCATCAGTAAAGATATTTTGCAAAATAATTGGTAACCATTGTTTTTCTTTCGTATATGCTTCTACACCTTCTCCAATCCATAACTTCGTAAAGTTTTCTACAAAATAACTCCATGTCTTTTCTATATGGAAAAATAGTACACTTCTCTTTTCTTCTTCTCTAGATAAAGCATTTAATAATAGATTTGCAATAAATTGACCGATATCAAATCCAAATGGACCGTACGTTGCAAATTCTGGATCAATCACTTTCGTTTCAGAGGGTGATGAAAAAATACTACCAGTATGTAAATCACCATGAATAAGCGCTTCTTTTCTCGTTAAAAACTTATATTTATATTGTGCTACTTTTAGCTTTAAAGTTTTGTCACTCCAAAGTTCATCAATCACTGACTGTAAATCTGACTCATAATCATTCGTATCGTAATGTCCAAACGGATCCGTAAAAACTAAATCTTCTGTAATTTTACTAAGGTCTGGATTTACAAATGTACCTTCTAGTACCCTTTTCTCTTCTGACTGTAAACCGAAATCTGAAGTATAAAACAAAACATGTGCTAGAAAACGACCGATATGCTGGGATAAAAGTGGATATCCTTCTCCATCTATTAATCCTTTTCTTGTAATTGTTAGTCTTGATAAGTCTTCTATTACTGTAACTGCTAACTCTTCATCATGACTGTACACTACCGGAACATAATCTGGCACATACTTCGCAAAAATTTGTAATGCTTTACTTTCAATCGTCGCTCTTTTTATAGACAGTGGCCAGCTCTCACCAACTACTTTCGCATATGGCAGTGCTTGTTTTATTATAATAGACTTCTCTCCATCATCTAATTTGAACACGTAATTTAAATTTCCATCTCCAATTTCATGACAAACTACATTTGCTTTCTTTTCAAAATAACCGTGTTCTTTCGCATATTGTATAGCTGTTGTTTCAGTTAATGAATAATATCCCATCGTCTTCTCCTCCTTTTCATTCAGAGGTTTTTCTAAAATAGAAAAACCCCTTTCCACAAAGAAAGAGGTTTGAAGTTTATCTTCTCCCCTCTTATCTGCCAGAAAGTTTACTTTCTGCTGGAATTAGCACCGTGCCTTTTGGCGTCATAAACGCCCCATTTCACAATGGTATTACGGTCGGTTGCTGGGCTTCATCGGGCCAAATCCCTCCACCTGCTCTTGATAAGAGTTGCATATTTTTTTGAATTTTTAACTTTATGATGAAGACTATACCAAGAATAAAAATCACTTGTCAACATTTTATTTATATAATTCTGGACGGCGATCTGCAAAAACTGGGATTCCTTTACGTACCTCTTTAATCTTCTCGAATGTAAGCTCTCCAAATAAAATAGATTCCTCTTCATTTGCCTCTACCACAACCTCACCCCACGGATCGACAATTAAAGAATGACCTGCAAACTCATTATTCGGATCCTTTCCAGCCCTATTACATGCTACAACGTAACACTGATTTTCAACTGCTCTTGCTTGTAATAGCAAGCGCCAATGTGCCAAACGAACTAATGGCCATTCTGCTACAACGAATAAAACTTTTGCACCTTTAACTGTATGAACACGCATCCACTCCGGAAAACGAATATCATAACAAATTGTTCCAGCGCACTTTACATCATCTAGCGTAAATTCACCTGTCTCATTACCAGCAACTAAATATTTATGTTCATCCATAAGCTGAAATAAATGCACTTTACTATATTCATTTACTTGCTGCCCTTCGCGGCTTACAACATACATCGTATTTGTAACACCTTGCTCTGTTTGCTTTGCTACGGAACCACCAACAATATGTACACCATATTGTTTCGACCATTCTTTCAACATTTCTTGCGTTTTCAATCCATCCCTATCTGCAATCTCAGAAAGCCTTGTTAAATCATATCCCGTTGTCCATAGTTCTGGTAAGACGACAACGTCTGGTTTCTCCTTCATCGCTTCGCTTATTTTATTTTTAGCGCTCTCAATATTTTTTTCTACATCTCCAAAAGCAATATCCATTTGAATACATGCGACTTTCATTTTGTCATCCCCATTCTTAATTTTTTCTTTACAAAATACTGGAAAGATTATATCATTTGTCACTAGAATTGTAACAACTTTCAAAAGAGGTGGAAAGTATGAAATTATTTCAACCTTCTGAGATAGTAACATCATTGCCAACACAATTTTTCGCTTCACTTGTTGCAAAAGTTAACAAAGTCGTTGCAGCTGGTCACGATGTTATTAATCTAGGACAAGGTAATCCAGATCAACCAACACCGCAGCATATCGTAAAAGCTTTACAAGATGCTGCCGAAAAGACCATTCATCATAAATATCCGCCATTTCGCGGACATGAAAGCTTAAAAGAAGCCGTGGCAACATTCTATAAAAGTGAATACGGCGTAGAATTAAATCCAAAAACTGAAGTTGCTATTTTGTTTGGCGGAAAAGCTGGATTAGTAGAATTACCACTTTGTTTTACAAACCCTGGCGATACCATTCTCGTTCCAGATCCAGGTTATCCAGATTATTTATCCGGAGTTGCTTTAGCAAAAGCGCACTTTGAAACAATGCCGCTTATTGCAGAAAATAATTTTTTACCAGATTATACAAAAATTGATGACTCTATTGCCAAGAAAGCAAAGTTAATGTTTTTAAACTATCCTAATAATCCTACCGGTGCTACAGCATCAAAAGATTTCTTTGATGCAACAATTCATTTTGCTAATAAACATAATATATTAGTTGTTCATGATTTTGCTTACGGTGCTATCGGATTTGATGGTCAAAAGCCTGTTAGTTTCTTGCAAGCAGATGGCGCCAAAGATGCAGGAATTGAAATTTATACATTATCAAAAACTTTCAATATGGCTGGATGGCGTATTGCTTTTGCAGTAGGGAATGAAAGTGTCATCGAAACAATTAACTTATTGCAAGATCATATGTATGTTAGTATTTTCGGTGCAGTTCAAGACGCAGCACGCGAAGCGCTATTAAGTTCGCAATCCTGTGTAGTAGAACTTGTTAATAGTTATGAATCTCGCAGAAATGCTCTTATAGAAGCTTGTCATGCAATCGGTTGGAATGTTGATATTCCAAAAGGATCATTCTTTGCTTGGCTCCCTGTACCTGAAGGCTATACATCTGAGCAATTTTCTAATATTTTACTAGAAAAAGCACACGTTGCAGTTRCTCCTGGCGTTGGATTTGGTGAGCACGGTGAAGGCTATGTCCGTGTTGGCCTCTTACATACAGAAGAACGATTACGTGAAGCAATTAATCGAATTGATAAATTAAAAATTTTCAAAAAGTCATTGACAACATGAAAAATATCTGACAAAATTCAGTTATCTTAAAAATTTAAACATTTCTAAATACTTCTTATCAAGAGCAGGTGGAGGGACGAGCCCGACGAAGCCCGGCAACCGATCTACATAATTGTAGACACGGTGCTAATTCTCGCAGCATTACGCTGACAGATAAGGAGCTGGTTGTAAAAAAACCTCTCCTTAGCTGAGAGGTTTTTTTATTTAACTAGGAGGGTATAACAATGAGCGGAATTATAGCGACGTATTTAATCCATGATGATTCACATAACTTAGAAAAAAGGGCCGAGCAAATTGCACTCGGTTTAACAATTGGCTCTTGGACTCATTTGCCACACTTATTGCAAGAGCAACTAAAACAGCATAAAGGTAACGTCATCCATGTTGAGGAATTAGCTGAACAAGAACATACCAATTTGTATTTACGTAAAAAAGTAAAGCGCGGGATTATTAAAATCGAATATCCGTTATTAAACTTCAGTCCAGATTTACCAGCGATTTTAACAACTACATTCGGAAAGCTATCACTTGATGGCGAAGTGAAATTAATTGACTTAACATTTTCAGACGACTTAAAACAGTATTTCCCTGGTCCAAAATTCGGGATAGATGGTATTCGAAATCTTTTACAAGTGCATGATCGCCCCCTTTTAATGAGTATTTTTAAAGGCATGATTGGACGAAATATTGGGTATTTGAAAACGCAATTACGCGATCAAGCAAGTGGTGGTGTAGATATAGTAAAAGATGATGAAATATTATTTGAGAATACATTAACACCACTTACGAAACGCATTGTATCTGGAAAAGAAGTTTTACAATCAGTATATGAAACATACGGACATAAAACGTTATATGCCGTAAATTTAACAGGACGAACTTTTGATTTAAAAGAAAATGCGAAACGCGCAGTGCAAGCTGGGGCTGATATTCTATTATTTAACGTATTTGCTTACGGACTAGATGTACTACAATCACTTGCAGAAGATGATGAAATCCCAGTTCCCATTATGGCACACCCTGCTGTAAGTGGTGCTTATTCCGCATCGAAGTTATATGGAATCTCGTCTCCATTATTACTTGGAAAGCTACTTCGCTATGCTGGGGCTGACTTTTCATTATTCCCATCTCCATACGGAAGTGTTGCGTTAGAAAAAGAAGAAGCTCTCAACATTTCAAAACATTTAACTGAAGACGATGCATTTTTCAAGAAAAGTTTTGCTGTTCCATCTGCTGGTATTCACCCTGGTTTCGTTCCCTTTATTCTACGAGATTTTGGCAAAGGTGTTGTTATTAATGCTGGCGGTGGGATACACGGACATCCGAATGGGGCGCAGGGCGGTGGTAAAGCTTTCCGTACTGCAATTGATGCTACTTTACAAAATAAACCACTCCATGAGGTAGATGAAGTGAATTTACATAGCGCATTACAAATATGGGGAAATCCCTCACATGAGGTGAAATTATGAGTATTCAAGTGTTTTGTGATTTCGATGGCACGATTACGAATAATGATAACATTATGTCCATTATGGAAAAGTTCGCACCACCAGAAGCAGAGGAAATAAAGCAAAAAATTTTATCTCAAGAACTTTCTATTCAAGAAGGTGTTTCTCAATTATTCCGATTAATACCTATTAATCTACACGATGATATTATTCAGTATTTACAAGAAACTGCTGAAATCCGTACAGGTTTTCATGAATTCATACAATTTATTAATGAAAATAACATTTCTTTTTATGTTATATCAGGTGGAATGGATTTCTTCGTCTATCCACTCTTACAAGGAATCATTCCAAAAGAGCAAATTTACTGTAATGCAACTGACTTTTCAGGAGAATTTGTTGAAGTTAAATGGCCGCACCCTTGTGACGAGCAATGTCAGCATAGTTGCGGTCTCTGTAAATCATCATTAATTCGTAAACTAAGCTCTAAAGATGATTTTCATATTGTGATAGGAGATTCCATTACTGACTTACAAGCAGCAAAACAAGCAGATAAAGTATTCGCCCGTGACTTCCTTATTACAAAATGTGAAGAAAATCATATTGCTTATACATCCTTTAACACATTTCACGATATTCAAGTCGAATTACAACATTTGTTGGAGGTGAAATCATGAAACAACTTTTTCGTCAATGGTATGACTTAAGTGAAATAAAAAAAGAATTAACAACTCGGAATTGGTTTCCAGCAACGAGTGGAAATATTTCTATAAAAGTCAGTCATGATCCACTTACTTTTCTTATTACAGCAAGTGGTAAAGATAAAACAAAAACTACTCCAGATGATTTTCTATTAGTAGATCATCTAGGGGTTCCCGCATTAGAGACTGAATTACGCCCTTCAGCAGAAACAATATTGCATACACATATTTATAACATTACGAATGCCGGGTGTGTACTTCATGTTCATACAACTGATAATAATGTCATCACAAATTTATATAGTGATGCAGTCACCCTTCAAAATCAAGAAATTATTAAAGCTCTCGATATTTGGGAAGAAGGTGCAACGATTAACATTCCTATTATCGAAAATGATGCCCATATCCCAACGCTTGGAGAAAACTTCCGAAAGCATATACAAGGAGATTCGGGAGCAGTATTAATCCGTAACCATGGTATTACCGTATGGGGCCGAGATAGCTTTGATGCAAAGAAAAGATTAGAAGCTTATGAGTTTTTATTCCAATTTCATATAAAACTATTATCAATTCAAGGAGGCGTTTCTAATGGCGCAAATTCGTATTCATGAAGTAAATACTCGTATCGAAAATGAAGTGGAAGTATCTAAATTTCTACAAGAGGAAGGCGTTTTATATGAGAAATGGAACATCTCTAAGCTTCCTACTCATTTAAATGAAAATTATTCGTTAGCAGATGAAAACAAGGCTGAAATATTAGCTGTGTTTTCAAAAGAAATCGCCGATGTTTCAGCGCGCCGAGGTTATAAAGCTCATGATGTAATTTCACTTTCAAATGGCACACCTAACCTTGACGAATTATTAATTAATTTCCAAAAAGAACACCATCATACTGACGATGAAGTTCGCTTTATTGTCAGCGGTCATGGCATCTTCGCTATTGAAGGAAAAGATGATCGATTCTTTGACGTTGAACTTGAGCCTGGTGATCTTATATCTGTACCTGAAAATGCAAGACATTATTTTACCTTACAAGATGATCGCCAAGTTGTAGCTATTCGTATTTTTGTTACAACAGAAGGTTGGATTCCAATTTATTAAGGTAGCTAGTTGAATAAAAGATTGGAACCCCTTTTCCAATCTTTTATTCACTCTACATATATACATCCTCCTATGGAACAGGCTTATTTCATAACATTGAAGTAAGCCTGATTTTTTATTTACTAAAATAATTTGTCCCTTTCGTTTATTCAAATCAAATATCTCAAATCACACTTCCATTTTATCAAGTATATTTCGGAACACTTTTTGAACATTTATTGAACTTTTTTTGAATTTTTTCTGAAAATTCTGTTTTGCGTATGATATACTACAACTAATAAGAAGGAAAAGAATATTGCAAGCAGAGGGGGATAATCATGAGTTTACTTATCGCACTTATACTAGGGGTTTCATGCGGAGCTATTCCTGTTATTTTAGGAGCTATTATGGAAGAATTAGAAGTTGGTGTTTTAGGTTTTGTCGCATCTTGTGTAAGCGCTTTATTTTTCGGTTTGTACGGCGCTATTCCTATTTCTATCCTGTGCGCATTTTATATAGTACGCCATGCTCGTGCGAAACAGTTTGGTCCTAATCACATTGCACAAGTTATTCCATTCCCAATTGAACGATGCCGCCGAGCTTCCAGCCTATAAATTATCCAGCTTAAATATTATGCCTGCCTAAATAAATAAAAAGTCCTCAAATGAGGACTTTTTATTTATTTTCTTCTAGAAATTGAAACAATTCTTGCAAATGAAGTGCATCTTCACTGTAGCTAACGGATACATGACATGTCCCTTCAATCTCAGCATGCATATAAAGGACAATTCCATCTCGATCATATTTCAATGCCAAATAAAACTCCATTTCCTCTAACATCTTTTTCGAGCTTCGGATAACATAATGCCCTTTCTCATCTCTTCCATATTCAAAATCTGGTCCAAAATCGTATTTTTGTTTAAAAGCTTCTTTTTGCTTATCATTAATCTGTACACAAGTTGCTCGCTGCACAGCATCAATCATCTCGTCAAACTTTTGGAGATCCATTCCATTTACCCCCTTATATACTTTTTGTATAATACTTGTGTTCCGCTATTCTCTTTTCCATCTGCGATTAGCTCTTCATACAATTCCTTCGCTAGGGTTAAACCCGGTACTGGTAATTGTAATTTTTCAGCTTCATCTAAAGCAATCTTCATATCTTTCATAAAATGCTTTACATAAAAGCCAGGTTCAAAATCTCCTTTTAACATTCGAGGAGCTAAATTACTTAATGACCAGCTACCTGCTGCTCCTGTCGAAATACTCTCTAATACTTTATCTGCATTAAGTCCAGCCTTTTTCGCATATGCTACCGCTTCACATACTCCTATCATGTTAGAAGCAATTGCTATTTGATTGCACATTTTTGTATGTTGTCCACTCCCAGCAGGGCCTTGCAACTGAATATTTGTTCCTAGTTTTTCAAATAGAGGTAAGCAAATATCATATATTCTGTTCTCTCCACCGACCATAATTGCTAGTCTTGCTTCTTTAGCCCCAATGTCCCCGCCAGATACTGGTGCATCTAATGTATATATATTCTTGCTTTTCGCAACTTCATTAATACGTTTTGCCAATGTTGGTGTAGATGTTGTAAAGTCAATTGCTATCGTACCTTCATTTGCATGTTCTAAAATTCCATCTACCCCAAAGTACACTTCTTCTACATCATGAGGATAACCAACCATCGTCATAACAACATCAACTTGCTTTACTAACGCTTTCGGTGTATCACACCAAGTCGCACCCTCTTGCACTAAAGAAGCTGCCTTCGCTTTCGTTCTATTATATACATATACTTTATGACCGCCTTGCATTAAATGATGTACCATACTTTTTCCCATTACACCAATACCGATGAAACCTATTGATAAATTTTTATTCTCCATCTTCTCATCCCCTTTGTTCTAATAAATCATTTACCATCTTTCGGAACTCTTTATTAAAATCATCATCCATACTATTTTTCACATTTGAAAATAAAATAACAAAAGTTCCTTTTTCTTTATTAAAATTATTGAAAGTGTTCCAACCAGATAGTACACCATGGTTATGGAAATAATCTGGATATATGTAAAAGCTAAATGCATATTTTCTTTCTTGTGAAGGTGTAAACATCGCTTGTATACTTTGTTCAGAAAGAAGCTTCCCATTTATAATCGCTTCATCTAATTTTTTCATATCCCCTACTGTCGTATACATCTCACCCGATCCATATAACCAGTCCATTCCTAATTTTTGTGCTGGTACAAGATCTTGGTCTTTCTTCACATAACCCTTCGTGAAGTTTTTATCTCCAGGCACCATATTTCCCATACCTGATTCATGCATCTCGGCCTTTGTAAATATATTTTCTTTTACATAGTCTCCTAAAGGCTTTTTCGTTATATTTTCTATAATATAAGCGAGCACCATATAATTATAATCCGTATACTTCCAACCTGTTCCTGGTGGAAACTCTAATTTTTGACTTCCAATCCAAGTTACTAAATTTATACGTGAAGCTACATTAACCTTCCCTTTCCCATTTTCCGGTAAACCAGATGTATGCGTTAATAAGTGATATAACGTGATGTGTTTATCTGCTGGAAATGAAGGAATGTATTTATTTACATTATCTTGGATATTTAACTTCCCTTGTTCTTGTAACTGTAGAATGGATGTAGCAACAACTGTTTTCGTAATAGAACCGATACGATATTTTGTTTGAGGCGTATTTTCTATTTTATTTTGAACATCAGCATATCCATATCCTTTATTCAATATAACATGCTCTTTATCTGTCACCAAAACTGTCCCATTAAATTGCTTTCCTACTAAATACTGATCTAACTTTTGAGATATACTAGCATAATCAATTTTTTGTACTTCTTCTATATTATCCTGTACCTCTGACTCAATAGCAGGAGTTACCTTTGTTGTTAATACTGCTTGTTCCTTTGAATCGGGACTATAGAGAAAATAGTATACTCCGCCGCAAACTACAGCAGACAGTGAAGCCATAACCATTATTTTTTTTATCATATTGTTCCTCCGTAATTACTTCATGTGAACTACCCACCACTTAGTCTCTCTTGCGAGCTTACTTGAAGTGGGAGCTTCTCGGTTAAAATGGTCCCCCATATTCTATTATCAAGTAATAAAAAAAAATCGCAACAATTTGTTGCGAAAAATCACATTTTTTCTTTTCTATATATACATACTTGATTTTTTCCATTTTTTTTCGCTTCATATAACGCAATATCCGCTCTTTGCATTAACTCTTCTCTTGTAATCCCTTGCTCATATAACGCAACTCCAAAACTCGCTGTTAATTTCGAAATTCCAGAGAAATGCTTTGTTTCAATGAAAAATCGCAATGATTCCGCAACTTGAAACGCTTCTTTTTCTACCGTATTTGTCACTAATATTATAAATTCCTCTCCTCCCCATCTTGCAAATACATGTTGATCTTCAACTTTAGATTTCATAAGATCTGCAAGTTGTACTAATGCTAAATCGCCAAAATCATGACCATATGTGTCATTTACTGATTTAAAATTATCTATATCAAACAAAATAAGTGCAACTTTTTCATCATTACGTAATACATTCTCCCACTCTGTCTCCAATATTTGTTGGAATTTCAAGCGATTATATATTTCTGTCAATGAATCTATCATAGCCAATCTTTCTTGCTCTTGATAGATTTCATCTAATTCTGTAATCTCTGTGCATTTTACTATAAATCGTGATAAGTCTTCTGGTAATGGTGTCGCACGTAATAGAAAAGTAAATGCTTCTCCTTCATAATTGTACATTTTAATTCTTCTTCCATTTGATAAAGTATCATCCAGCCATGTTATATCGTGAGTCGTCGAATAATATCCGTTCTCTCTAATAAGATGTTCTGCAAACACTAAATGTTGTTCACGATACGTAAATAAATTATCATGTCCGAAGAATTGTAAAAAATTCGTATTACAATCAACAATCTCATCATCTTCTACTATAAATAATAAATCATTTTGAAAATCAAACATCGTTTGAAGCAATTCTTGTTGTAAACCTACTTGCCGCACTAAAGTAAGTTGATATAAACTCTTATTCACTTCCTCTAGTACCACTTGTGGAGTTACTGGTGCTATAACAATATTACGTATTCCTAACAGTAGTAAATCTGCAAACTCATTGTTTATCTGTTGATCCCAAATGATAATGAATGTACTCCGTGAATCATATATATTCTTTATATATTTTATTTGAGCAAAATCTGTTACATACATAATTACAATATGTGGTCTAGTTCTATGAAACAATATTTCTCCTTCTTCAAAACTATTTGCTATAAACATACATTTTGGATGGACGTTTTCTATCGTTTGTTGATGTGTACATCCATCTTCTATATAAAGGACATTCAACTGAAGATCTTGTAATACATTTTGGAAAACAGTATTCTCTAATAAAAAATGTAGTATGTTCATCACTAGTCTTCACTCACTTCATATATCTTGTTCTACTGAATTCCTCACAATCATTTTATAAAGAATTATGAGGAACTCATATTAACAAGCTAATTGAGAATGTTATCTTCGCTTATCTGCTCTGGAAATTCCTTTTTTAGTGTATGATTATATGAATTGTATCGTTTGTATGAATGCCCTGCCTTACTATTTAAAACTTGACAATTAAAATAAAGGTATTATATTCTTAAATTCAATAACTTACAAAATGTAAGTAGAGTATATTACATTTATTTTATATTAAGTTGATATGTAATTTGGAGGATATATAATGACAAACAATGACTTTTTTAACGTTTTATATGAACGCACATCTACACGTGCATTCAACCCTGAAAAAGAAATTTCATCTACAGAGTTACATGAAATTTTAAAAGCAGCTGCGCAAGCACCTTCTGCTTGGAACTTGCAACACTGGAAATTCCTTGTTTTCCAAGGCAAAGATGTACAAAAACGATTACACCCAATTGCCTATAACCAACAACAAATTCTTGATGCTTCTGCCGTAGTCGCTATTTTAGGTGATTTAGAAGCTTACAAAAATGTTGAACCTGTTTACGGTCCAATTGTAGAACAAGGATTTATGAATGAAGAAGCAAAAGAGCGCTTAGCTAAAAACATTGAATCTGCATATACTCGGGAGCAATACCCACGAGATGCTGCCTTTTCAAATGCTGCTTTAGCAGCAATGCAACTTATGCTTGCTGCTAAAGCAACTGGCTGGGATACTTGCGCTATTGGTGGCTTCAACCCACAAGCATTAATGGAAGAATTCAATGTTTCATCTCGTTACGTACCAATTATGCTTATTACAATTGGTGAATCAACTTTAAAAGGTCACCCTGCACCGCGCATGAGCGTAGAACAAGTGAGTGAATGGGCAAAATAATAAAAAAACGAAGGTAATTTCATTACCTTCGTTTTTTTATATTCTGTCACACATCCGTAATATTACAATGTATTATGCGACACCTATACATAGAAAAATCGTAATTTTCATGCTATCCCCATAAACAAATATGACGTTTTGTGTCGAAATTTGTTAAAGTATCGGAATATAACCGTGTATTTTTGTTACAATTGTGATACAATGATAACAAATAGATAACAAGAGAGGGATTTTCATTGAGTTCATACGGAAGCTTTATCGCACTTTTAAGTTACATAGTAACTGTACTACTGCTATATTTTATTGGCGATGCTGCAAACATATCAGTGTTACAATTCCCTAAAGAAGAAGCGTTACAATTAGAAGCAGAAAAACATACTGCACGATCCATTGCACCACTACTCTTAGCTCTTCCTGTATATATCATCGTTTTATATAAAAGTAAAAAAGTGTAAAGGCTACCTATTTCATTCATTTCGGTGGTCTTTACATTTTTTTGTGACATTTCCCCTATTTTAAACATCATTCCATACTAAATACCCATCTAGTCATTTAAAATGAGAAAATCCCCTAGAAAAATTTCCATTATCTGTCCAGTCACCGACTGCCGAACTTACATAGATTATAAGTGTGAAGGGGGTGATGAGGATTATGTTTGGATCATTTGGATGCTGTGATAACTTTAGAGAATGTCATCATCGTGAAAGAGAGTGTGACCATCGCGACCATCGCGAGAAAGAGAGAGAAGAAGTTAGACCACACCGACCTGCTGTATGTAACGTACTTGCTACTATTTCAGTTGGAACAGAAATTTCTCTTTTAAGCATTAGAGGCCATCAATCATTCCGCAATGTAATTTTTGAAGGATTCTGTAACGGTGTTGCTCTTTTCTCTGCTTTAGCTCGTAATAATAACGACAAAGATAATAATAATAATAAAGACGATAAGAACAATCAAAATCAAAATACTTTTACTGGCATTTTACGTGTATGCCCGACTGATATTATCGCAGTCGCTATCTAATTCTGTTCTTTATCCTCTATAGTAACAAAATAAGATTTACTTTTCTTATAGAAAAAACCTGAGATCGATTTCGAATCGACTCAGGTTTTTTTACTATTATATGCTTTTAACTAATTCAACAACTTCTTCAGCAGTTGACATTGTTAATGCTTTTTCTGCTAATGTTTCCATTTCTGCTTTTGACAACTTGCTTAGTTGTGTTCTTGCAGGAAGAATAGATGTTGCACTCATACTGAACTCATCTAAACCTAAGCCTAATAATAATGGGATAGCAAGTGAATCTCCCGCCATCTCACCACACATACCAGCCCATTTGCCTTCTTTATGAGCAGCATCGATAACCATTTTTACAAGACGTAAAATAGATGGGTTATATGGTTGGTATAAGTAAGCTACACGTTCGTTCATACGGTCTGCAGCCATTGTGTATTGGATTAAGTCATTTGTTCCGATAGAGAAGAAATCAACTTCTTTTGCGAACTGATCTGCTAATACCGCTGAAGCTGGAATTTCAACCATCATACCAACTTCAATAGAATCAGAAACAGTTGTACCCGCTTGAACAAGTCTTTCTTTCTCTTCTAATAAGATTGCTTTCGCTTGACGGAACTCATCAAGAGTTGCAATCATTGGGAACATAATTTTCAAGTTACCGTATACGCTAGCACGAAGTAATGCACGAAGTTGTGTACGGAACACATCTTGCTCATCAAGACATAAGCGAATTGCACGGTATCCTAAGAATGGGTTCATTTCTTTTGGTAAATGTAAGTATGGAAGCTCTTTATCTCCACCGATGTCAAGTGTACGAACAACGACTGGTTGATCTTCTTTTACACCTTCAAGAACTGCTTTATACGCTTCGAACTGCTCTTCTTCTGTTGGAAGATTGTCACGGCCCATGTATAAGAATTCTGTACGGTATAAACCAACGCCTTCTCCGCCATTATCGATAATACCTTGTACATCATTTGGTGTTCCGATATTAGCAACAAGCTCAACGTGATGTCCATCACTTGTTACAGTTGCTTGGTCTTTTAATTTTGCCCATACGACTTTTTGCTCTTCAAATTTCGCTTTCTTTTCTTCAAAAGAACGAAGAGTTTCTTCAGATGGGTTTACAATTACTTCTCCATCTAAACCGTCAATGATTACGATATCGCCGTTTTGGATTTTCTCCATAACAACTTTCGTACCAACAACAGCTGGAATTTCCATAGAACGAGCCATAATTGCAGAGTGAGATGTACGTCCACCGATATCAGTTGTGAAACCTTTTGCATACTTACGGTTTAACTGAGCTGTATCAGATGGTGTTAAATCTTCAGCAATGATGATTACTTCTTCAGAAATTGTACCAGGGTTTGAGAAGTTAATTCCTAGTAAATGTGCAAGAACACGTTTTGTTACGTCGCGAATATCCGCAGCACGTTCTTTCATATATTCGTTATCCATGTTTTCAAACATAGAAATAAACATTGATGCAACTTCATCCATTGCAAATTCAGCATTTACTTTTTCGCCATTTACTTTATCTTTTACTGGATTCACTAATTCTGGATCATTTAATACTAATAAATGTGCTTCAAAGATAGCAGCTTTATCAGCACCTAGCTCAGCAAAAGCATGGTCCTTAATAGCTTCTAGTTCAGATTTTGCTTTCTCAAGCGCAGCGTCTAAGCGTGCAATTTCAGCAGCTTCGTCTGTAATTGATTTCTTTTCAATGTTAAATTCAGGATTCTCAAGTCTGAAAGCCTTTGCAATAGCAATCCCACTTGATGCAGCGATCCCTTGAATGTTAAGAGTCATTATTCTCCTAATCCTTCGTTTTTCATAGTTTCTTCGATAGCTGCTAGTGCTTGAGCTGCATCATCACCATTTGCAGTGACCTTAATTTCCGCGCCTTGTTGAATTCCTAAAGACATAACACCCATGATTGATTTTAAGTTAACGTTTTTTCCGTTATACTCTAAGTTAATGTCAGAACCAAATTTGCTTGCAGTGTTTACAAGTAGAGTTGCTGGACGAGCATGAATTCCTGAGTCGCTAGTTACTTTAAAGATTTTTTCCATGATAATTTATCTCCTTCAAATACAGTATTTTTTTAGTTGTATAGACGTGAGTACTACATCATCTATTGTATATAATAGGCGATGTTCGGTCAACCACATCGCCTATTATAATTATAAACATTTTGCGTCAAATTCCTACTGAATGTCAATAATAGCGTTTTCGCCCTTCTTAACATTTCCATCTTTTTTCAATTCGACTTGTTGTCCTTGTTGTAAATTCGTAAAGACGATTGGTGTAATAATAGATGGTGCATTTTCTTTTACAAATGCAAGATCTACTTTTAATAATGGTTGTCCTTGCTTCACTTTATCACCTTGTGCTACAAGCGCTTCAAAGCCTTCACCATTTAATTTTACAGTATCAATACCGAAGTGGATTAAAATTTCTTTTCCGCCTTCAGACTGAATACCAATCGCATGTTTTGTAGGGAATACATTTACAATCTCACCATTAACCGGAGAAACTACTGTTCCTTCTGTTGGCTCAATCGCAAATCCATCTCCCATCATTTTCCCTGAGAATACTTGGTCAGGTACTTCTGTAATCGGTAAGATTTTTCCTTCAATTGGTGAAACGATTGTTTCATTTTCATCAACCTGTTGAGGAGCTTCTTCCACTTTTACAGGCGCTTCTTTTTCAACAAGAGGTGTACGACCTGACATAATATCATGAATTTGTGATTTTAATGTGTCAGATTTCGGTCCGAAAATAGCTTGAATGTTATTTCCAACTTCAAGTACACCGGCTGCTCCAAGCTCTTTTAAGCGGTCTTTATTTACATTTTTTTGTTCGTTAACTTGAACGCGTAAACGAGTAATACAAGCATCTAACGAAGCAATATTTTCTTTACCACCAAGTGCTACTAATACTTCACGTGGAAGTTCTCCTGCTTCTGTTTTCCCTGCGCCTTCATTAGCATTCGCTACTTCACGACCAGGTGTTTTTAAGTTCCATTTACGGATTGCGAAACGGAATCCGAAGTAGTAAATAACTGCTAGTACAAGACCAACAATAATTACCCACCACCATGCCGTACGACCTGGTAGTACACCGAATAATATGAAGTCAATTAAACCACCAGAGAATGTCATACCAATTTTAACACCTAAAATTTGCATTGTCATAAATGATAGACCAGCGAATACTGCATGAATTCCGAATAATACTGGTGCTACGAATAAGAATGAAAATTCAAGCGGTTCTGTAATACCTGTTAAGAAAGATGTTAATGCAGCAGATCCTAAAATACCAGCTGCTAATTTTTTATTTTCTGGACGTGCTTCATGGTACATTGCTAAAGCTGCTGCTGGAAGACCGAACATCATGAACGGATACTTACCAGTTGTAAATGTACCTGCTGTTAATTCTACGCCGTCTTTTAACTGTGCCATAAAGATTTTTTGGTCACCACGGATTAATTCGCCAGCTGCATTTGTATACTGACCGAATTCGAACCAGAACGGTGAATAGAAAATATGATGTAATCCAAATGGAATTAATGAACGTTCGATTAAACCGAATATAAATGCTGCTATCGTTCTATTTGCATCAATCATTTGATGTGAGAACGTATTTAAGCCACCCTGAATGTATGGCCAAATGAAGCACATGATAATACCCACCACTAAAGAGAATGTTGCAGTTGCGATTGGTACGAAACGCTTACCTGCAAAGAAACCTAAGTATGATGGTAATTCAATGTTGAAGTATTTATTATAACAATATGCCGCTACTATCCCGACGATAATACCACCAAACACTCCTGTTTGCAGCGTTGGAATTCCTAATACGTTTGCATATGCTGGATCTGAAAATCCAATTTTTACTGGGTCTGTTCCAGTGCTTGTTACTTTCACTAGTTTATCTACTTCTAAGAACACACTCATCGTTTTGTTCATAATTAAGTATCCGACGAACGCTGCTAAACCAGCTACTCCGTCTCCACCAGCTAAACCGATCGCTACCCCAACTGCGAATAATAGCGCAAGGTTAGCGAAAATAATATCGCCAGATTGTTCCATAATTTTTGCAACCATTACGAACCAATCTGCTTTTAAAGCAGGGATAACATTTGTTAATTGTGGATTTTGAAATGCATTACCAAATCCAAGTAAAATACCTGCTGCCGGTAAAATCGCTACTGGAAGCATAAGCGCTTTTCCGACTTTTTGAAGAACACCAAAGATCTTCTTAAACATGGAAACCCTTCCTCTCTTATCTATATTGATACTTTTCGACAAACGCCAAAAAGGCATGAGGAAAAAAAAGATAGAACGATAGCTATACAAAGGGTAGTATGTCCCTTTCTTTAGCTTACATTCCCAACTTTTCTCCACTCATGCCTGATCGAATCAGTAACACGTGTCAAAAATAGGATTACGTATAAGTTCACTATAATTAAAGCAAACGTTTTCGTTATTTACCTTAATGTGTTTGTCGAATTTTGTATAACTTTGCAATAGTTATTATACATAACTATTGTAAGCGATTCAATCATTTTTTTTAACGTTTTCATTTTAGACAAAAATATATGTCTTTTTACACATGTTCTACTTTCACTAATCGTTGTAAATGCATCGTTAAATAAATACTCTCCGCTTCATATACAGGAAGTTGTAATTCTTTCTGCATTACTTTGACTAGTTTCCACGCCAAATTATAACAAACTGGATATTCCAACTTTAATAAATCAGCAAAACTCTGTGCTTCTTCTACTTTTTCTCCTTTTTTCACCCGCTCAATAGCATATTGTAAATGGCGAATAAGGCGTAAATAATGAATGCTTTCTTGGTCTAATGTAATTTGTAGGCTTGTCTCAATTAAAGACACAAGTTGTGCAATAAGACGAGAATTTTGATTAACAGAAGATAAATCAGAGTTTGTAAGCGAGCTATAAATATGGAGTGCGATAAAGCCAACTTCTCCTTCTGGCAATGTAATTTGCAAACGAGAATTTAAAAGTTTCACAACTCCTTCAGCAATTTTATATTCCTCTGGATATAGCATTTTCGTTTCAACTAAAAAAGGATTATCTATTGTAAGTCCTTGTTTCAGCCTTTTAATTGCAAAAGAAATATGATCTGTTAAAGCGATATGAATATGTTCATTTAATGGAGACTCCGCTTTTTCTTGAATGTATAACATAATATCATTCATCAATTCAATTAGCTTTTCACTCACATGTGGTACTAAAAGTTTGTATTGTTCTCGATCACGTTCATTTTTTAAAACAAACATTTTCTCAATTTGTTCTTGCTCCAACACATCTTCAGCCTTTTTCCCAAATCCGATTCCTTTACCGATCACTACTACTTCCTCGTGTTCAGGATGGCTAGCAATGATGACATTATTATTTAAAACTTTTTTAATTTCTAGATAATTACTCATATAACACCACCCTCGTACTTAAATAGCCTACTTTTATGTTACAGAACATTCTTCTTTTTCGTCAATATAAAACATCTACCATTTAATAAAAATTCATTTTTTAGACATGTTTGTATATGATGCGTATAATGTAAGGGCAACTGTACATAGAAAGGAGATAGCAACATGATTAAAATGTTTGTAAGTGATATTGACGGTACAATGATGCAGCATGGAGGTCTGATTGATGAACAGGATGTTGCGGCACTTCGCAGTCTTGCTGAGCAAAATGTTATTCTTTGCTTCGCTTCTGGACGACTTGATAATGAAATCGCAGACTTAATGAAAGCTGTAAATACAAATTTCCATCGTATTAGTGTAAACGGTGTGTTTGTATACACTAATGAAAATAAGCAACTATTATCCGCAAATTTTGATTCCAGCATTCTTCCTGATTTACTAGCTATGACAAATCAAGACCCTTATTTCCGTTATGTAAGTGATGAGCATAATTACTATATTGAAGAAAAGACACCTTTTATTCATGAACTCGAAAAACAAGTAGCAATGACTTCTGTTGAAGAACCAAATTTATTACAGAAAATCGATGATACAATTTTTCCAAATAAAATTTCTATCGGTGGAACAAAGGAAAACTTACAACTCCTTCAAAAAAAGATTGATGAAAAATTCCATGGAAAAGTTAGTACTTTCATTTCAGCTGAACAATGTTTAGATGTAATGCCACCAAATATTAGTAAAGGTTCTGCTATTTCTATTTTATTAAAAGAATTTCAAATACAACCAGAGGAAATTGCTTGCATAGGGGATTCTTATAATGATATTCCAATGTTCTCTTTAACTCCTCACAGTTTTGCTATGTCTCAAGCAGATGACGCAGTAAAAGAGCACGCTCACTATGTAGTAAATACGGTTAAAGATGCTGTTAACCACGTAATTGCTCATAATAAAAATACGACTCACTCCTTATAAGGATGAGTCGTATTTTTATTTCTTTACATGTTAAACACTTTAAAATTCACTGTACTTTACAAACTGAAATATATTATTTGTTACGTGCGATGTTTGTAATAAATTTATAACGATCCCCACGATAAATACATTTCACATACTCTAACGGTATCTCACCTTCTGAATATGACCATTGGCGCATTACAAGTACAGGCGCCTTTTTAGGAATATGCAGATGTTCAGCTTCATTATCCGTTGCAATTGAAGCTTCAATTGATTGAGTAGCGCGAACAAGCTTAAAGCCCAGTTTTTTCTCTAAATGTTCATATAAAGATTGTTGCAATATTTCTTCGTTAATATCTTTCACAAGAGTTGGCGACAAATATGTCGTCTCAAATGCAATCGGTTCGTCATCAGCTAAGCGCGTACGCCTCACTTCATAAACCGATTCTCCCTCTTGTATTCTCAGCCGGTCTGCTATTTTAGCAGTAGCTGGAACTAGGCGGAAACTTAATAACTGGCTGCTCGGTTTCATACCACGAGAAATCATATCTTCTGTGAATCCCGTCATTCCTTGCAACTTTTGCTCCACTTTCGGAAGTTGGACGAACGTTCCAATCCCACGTTTCCGGTATAAATAACCTTGTTCCACTAAGTTATTAATCGCCTGTCTGATTGTCATACGACTCACTTCGAACTTATCACAAAGTTCATTCTCAGATGGAATTTTATCTCCCGGCTTCCATTCGCCTTCCTCAATTAGCTGTTTCACCCACTCTTGAATCTGATAATAGATCGGAAATGGTGAATACTTGTCGATGTTCATCAGCAATCGCCTCACTGCATAAAGATAGAGCTTCTGGATCTGCGATTACGGTTACATTCGGATGACGTTGTAAAACTGTAGCAGGACACGCCTCACTATATTCACCTTGCAATAATTCTTTAATAGCTTCTGCCTTTTTAGATCCCATAGCAACAAGTAGAATTTGTTTCGCTTTCATAATACTTCCAATTCCCATTGTAATCGCATGAGTCGGCACATCTTCTTCATTTTCAAAGAAGCGAAGGTTTGCTTGGCGTGTAGATTCTGTTAATTCTACAATGTTAGTTGGAGAATTAAATGGTGTTCCTGGCTCATTAAATCCGATGTGACCGTTTTCACCGATTCCAAGAATCTGTAAGTCAACTGGGTTAGCTACTAGAATGCCTTCATAACGCTTGCACTCTTCCTCTAAATCACTTGCCATCCCATTCGGTACATAAGTTTGTTTAAATGGAAGATGATCAAACAACTGTTCTTGCATGAAATAATGATAGCTGTTTTTATCTTCGTGTGGTAAATTTACGTACTCATCTAAGTTTACAGTGGTTGCATGACTTGTATCAAGTTTATTTTTTCGCATTTCTGCATAAATACCTAATGGAGAGCTTCCTGTAGCCATTCCTAAAGTTGGATTTTCTTTTGATTTTACAACCTCTTTAATTAACTTATAACCTGCTTCTGCTAATTCTTCTGGAGTTTTTACAACAAGAATATTCATCTAATTACTTCCCTTCCTTCATATGAATTCCTAAACGAACCGTATCATATACATGTAATTCTTCAGTCATAACAACAAAGTCTGCATCTTTACCTACCGCTAACGCGCCTTTATTATTTAATCCAAATTCTTCTGCTTGGTTAACTGATGTCATTAACACTGCCTCCTCGATTGAACATCCTGTAAATTCAATTACATTTCGGAAAGCTTGATCCATTTTTAAAATACTACCAGCTAACGTTCCATCTTCTAATCGGGCACTGCCATCTTTTACATGTACTGGCTGTCCGCCAAGCTCATATAATCCTTCTTCAAGACCTTTTGCACGCATTGCATCTGTAATGACACTTACTTTTTTCGGTCCTTTTAATTTATATGCTAATTTCACCATATCAGGGTGAATGTGAATACCATCTGTAATTACTTCAACCATTACATCTGGATTTAATAACACATGACCAACAACTCCTGGTTCACGATGATGTAATCCACGCATTTGATTGTATAAATGTGTTGCATGTGTAATTTTTCTGTTTTTCAGTTGTGCATCAATTGCATCTGTATGCCCCATTGTGCCAACAACACCTGTTTCAGCAAGATACTGTTCAAACTCTAACGCACCTTCTTCTTCCGGTGCATATGTTACTAATTTAATTAGATTACCGCTTGCTTCCTGCCATTGTTTAAATTGCTCGATACTCGCAGGAACAATATGTTCAAGTGGTTGTGCACCCGCACGTTTTTTTGAAACATATGGTCCTTCTAAGTGAATATATTCGAAATGTGCTCCTTTGTCTTTCGCTTCCTTCGCAGCACTTAGCGCCGCTTCAATCGCTTCTGGAGCTTGTGTCATTGTTGTTGGGAAGTAAGTTGTAACTCCTTCTTTTAACATTTCTTTACCAAGAGTTACTAATCCATCGCTATTTGCATCCATCGCATCAATATCGTATCCACCATGAATATGAACATCAATCATACCTGGAATCACAATCTTTCCTACCACATCTAACACAGTTTCATTTTCTTGTGATACATATTGAGCCATCAAACCAATTTCTTTAACTGTTTCTGTGTAACGAATAAATCCGTTTTCCACTACTTCTTTACCTGTATAAATTTCGGCATTGATGACAACTTGCGTTTTCATTTTCATCGACCCTTTCCCATGAAATACCTACTTATTATTATTACCTTATTCGCCTAATTCCATCTTAATATACACACAAGTAGTTGTCTATACATTCTAATGAAATTTCCTCTTCGTTCAGCGAAAAAAGGAAATTGATTTCTTTTTCATTCTAATATATATTATCCATTTTTACCAAAATGGATAATAACCTCTTATATAATTAGTTACTTAAGTAATGGCATAAGACCGCTTGCCCCCATAGTAATATGTTCACCATCTGTTTCTATTTCCACAGTTCGCTTGTTTGTTCCATATATCATTATACCACGCTGTTTTAATCGTCTTACTACACTTTGATGAGGATGCCCATACGGATTTCTACTCCCGTACGAAAGAATAGCGAATTGTGGATCTACTTTTTTTAAGAATGTTTCACTCGTTGAAGTATACGAGCCATGATGCCCAACTTTTAATACATCTGCATGTACATCAAATTGCTTTAATATTTCATTTTCCGTCCGTATATCAGCATCACCCATTAATAAAAAGTCCGCTTTTCCATATCGAATCTTTAGCACAATTGAGGACTCGTTATTCTCGTCTTTCGATTTACCATTGTTTAATACTTGTATAGCAACATGTGGATCTAACGGTATATATTGTCCTTCCTTCACTGAAATGAACGGTATGCCCCTTTTTTTAATATTATTCCGATACGTATGATAAGTAAATGAACTATATGTTTTTCCACTATCTAATACGAGTGAAACCGGCATTTGTTCTACAATTGGAATAAGCCCCCCTATATGGTCCATATCAGGATGAGTACTTACAATCACATCTAAATGATTAATTCCTTTTTCAATTAGTTTTTGAATAATAACCTCTCCCGCTTCATAAGGGCCCCCATCTATTAACATCGTTTGACCATTTGGCAATGTAATAAGTGTCGCATCACCTTGTCCAACTTTTAAAAAACTCACTTTCATTTTACCAAAATGTTGCCGATGCATATGTATAGAAGACGCAGTATGAATAGACATCATATATCTTTTAGCCGATGCGCTGTTTAACGAAAAACATAATAAAACAGAAACCAACAATAGAATACTCCGTACACCTTTCATAACTCGTCTCCTTTTTTCATTTAGTATGGCACGCTCTGTAATTGATATACAAAAAAAGCTTAGCAAAATGCTAAGCTTTTATTTTGATAATTCCTGTAAAGAACCAAAGAATAAATCTGCTTCATTCATTTGTTCATTTTCTTCCGAAAGAGGTGGTAAATCATCTAATGTTTTCAATCCAAACGTATCTAAAAATTCTTTCGTCGTTCCGTATAAAATAGGGCGCCCTGGTCCTTCCGCTCTTCCCGTTTCTTTTATAAGTAAGTGTGAAACTAACGTTTGTAATGCCTTATCTGTTTTCACTCCTCGAATCTCTTCCATTTCTGTTCTTGTAATCGGTTGACGGTACGCAACGATTGCCAACGTTTCAAGAGCTGCTTGAGACAGTGAAGCCGTTGTTGGGGTATTTATTAATTTTTGATAGTATGCAGCATGTTCTTTCTTTGTTGCAAAACGATACACTTTTGCATATTGTACAATTTGCAGCCCTCGATTCGATCCTTCACATTCTTTTTGCATTTCCTCTATACTGTTTATTACTTCTTCCACTTCAACTTCCAGAACTTTAGCTATCTGTTCCGGATAAATCCCTTCGTCACCTGCAACAAATAAAAGTCCTTCAATAATCGCTTTTTGTTCTTTTCTATCCATTTTACGAACTCCTTCCTCCTATTTTCCATAAAAATACACATAAAAAAACCGAATCACAGTAAATGCGTTCGGTTCAATATTTCTTCTCTCGTTCCAAACGATACATTAAAACCTAACATAAGATAAAATATTTCTATCCCATTTTCACATACCAACTCTATACGGATTTATTAGAGCTTAACACGAAAATTTCATCAAAATTATGTTCTTGCTCAATTATGATTTGTTGATTTTTCATTAGCTCAAGAACCGCTAAAAATGTTACAACCATTATTTCGCGTTCTTCATCAGCAAACAAATCATAAAAGCTTTGACGACCGCCTTTTACTTCTAACTGTTGTAGAATATCAGTCATTCGCTGTGCAATTGGTATTTCTTGGCGAGTAATTCGCGTTGTTACGGGGGTCTTTGCTTTTTTACGACGCATTAGCTTTTGAAATGCCGCTAACATATCATATAACGTAACATCAAGAGGTAAGCTTGTCTCCTCTTCTTGTTGAAATGATGTAAAATCAATTGGCGGACGTGTATATAGCTGTGCTCTTTCTTGTTCTCTTTCTTTTAACTCAGTAGCAACTTGCTTATATTTCTTATATTCAATTAACCTCTCCATCAATTCTTGACGAGGGTCATCTATAAAGTCTTCACCGTTATCAGGTACATCTTCTTCTTGTTTCGGTAACAACATTTTACTTTTAATTTGCAATAACGTTGCAGCCATTACTAAATACTCACTGGCAACATCTAATTGTAATTCTTTCATCGTATGGACATAAGATAGATATTGCTCTGTAATTTCCGCTACAGGAATATTATATATATCAATTTCGTAACGATGTATTAAGTGTAACAATAGATCTAAAGGCCCTTCAAAAGCCTCTACTTTAAAATTATACTGCACAAAGCATCCCACCACATTTTTTCTATAACAACATAAGTATAGAGCATACTCATGTTCTATCCAACCTTTTTAAGAAATTTAATTAAAAATAGACCTATGCCCATGTCATAATGCCCACCGCTTCATATGATAACAATGTAGTAAGAACAATGTAGGAGGTCAAAAAACTATGGGTCACGTTGATTGCGGTTTTAGCGGTGGGTTCGCATTACTTGTTGTACTGTTCATTTTACTAATCATTGTAGGAGCAGCTTGCTTCTGCTAATAGGACGCAATAAAGCGACTAGGGATATTTCCCTAGTCGCTTATTGTTAATATTTCTATGATAAACTGTACATATAACCGTTAGACAGGAGCGAAAAAAATGTATCCTACCGAGTACATACAATTTTTAATTCATTTTCACGGAGACTATGATTATTTTGAATGTCATGAAATATTAGAAGAGTATTGGAAATTAAAACCTAGAGGAGAACGCGACAATTACTTAGTCGGTCTCATTCAAATTGCTGTTTCCTTATACCATCACAGACGATCCAACTGGAATGGTGCAGAGAAGATGATAAAAAGCGCAATAGCACTTTTAGAAAAGAACAGTACATCTTTACATCAATTAGGAATAGATCATAAACAACTTATCTTCTTATTAAATGAAAGATTACACTCTATCCACAAAAAGGAAATTTTCACGCCGTTATTTTTACCCTTATTAGACGTATCGTTAGAAAAACAATGCATACAGTTATGTAAGAAACAAAACCTCTCTTGGAAAGATGTGAACGTCATTCCTGATGAATACATCATAAATAAGCACACATTGCGTGATCGAACAGAAGTCATTTCTGAACGACACGAGCAACTACAAAAAAGAAAGCAGAGATAATAAACACTTATCCCTGCTTTCATGAATGTATATTTTGTTCAAGCTCTTTACACTTTTTACAAAAACTTGCTGTTTGCTCATTTCCGCAAATTGTAAACTCAAGAAATTTACTCTTAAGCTCTTGAACCATCTTCGTCCCAATCCCCATATGACGGTGAGACGGATTCACGCTCAAATGCTGAATTTCCAATACCTGATCTTCTTTTTTTATAATCCCCATTATCCCAACAAAATCTTCATTTTGTTTCCACAAATACAATTGCCAATCCTCTTTCGCTTCATATTCTTTCATTGTCAATTGTAATGTTTTTACATCTTTTTCAGTTGGCATAAATGAAAGAAGCCCCATTGCAATTTTTTCATAACTTTTTTTAAAACGAATTAACATAACCCTTATCCCTTCTTACAAAAGTTACAAACTATTTATCCCCTCAATCACTCTTTTCATATCACATTCATTCTACAATATTTTTACCAGAGTGAGAAGAGGCTGAAACAACTTGATAATCATACAAAGCGTTAAGAAGAAAGTCAAATATATGTTTCCACGCTATTTCTTTCTATTACACCGCTCAAAAAAGAGACAATACTATATAGGAACTATAAGGAAAATCCCTTTCTCATCACATTTCACTTATTAACCACTTTTGAACAAAGTAGTTCTACTAAAAGCAATATGTTAAGAGAAATACATTTATTGAAGCATATAATTCGTACTCCATTCTATGTATTTTGTTAAAAGTGTGTTCTCATGAACAATATAATTTAACGTTAGTAGCCGTCCTATTTGTGTCATATACTTTAAAATATATACCAATCCCTGTTTATAGGAAATAAAAAAAGAGAGCAAAATCGCTCTCCTTTTCTCGTAACTTATTCTTCCCAAACTTTAACTTCTTTCATTACATCGCCTTGACGCATGTTTAATACTGTTTCAATACCGCTTGTTGCTTTACCGAATACAGTATGTACGCCATCTAAATGCGGTTGTGGCTCATGAACAACAAAGAATTGGCTACCACCTGTGTTACGGCCAGCATGTGCCATAGAAAGTGAGCCAACAAGATGTCTATGAGGATTTCCATCAGTTTCACATGGGATAGAGTAACCTGGGCCACCTGCTCCTGTGCCTGTTGGGTCTCCACCTTGGCTTACGAAGCCAGGAATAACGCGGTGGAATGTCACACCATCATAAAATCCTTGCTCTGCTAATTTTTTAAAGTTTTCTACTGTTTTTGGTGCCTCTTCTGGGAAAAATTCTAAATCGATTTTTTCGCCATTTTCCATTAATATGTATCCTAAAGTTTTCATATGTATATGTCTCCTTTCAACTATCTCAGCACTATATTACCATATTCATGACGAGAAACAAAAAGAATCCGACAATCTGCATACTTCTTTTTTGAAATGTGGAAGAAGCTAGGTGACAAATAAGAAAAATATACTATAATAACTGTGTTGCCCGAAAATTTAAGAAAGAGAAAGGGAGCGATTTTTCGTGAAAACGAAATTACTAGCTCTGCTATTAGCTGTAGCCGTATTTATTATGCCAACAGCTTCATTTGCAGACATCATTGAGGGAGAATCAATTGTTACACTAGGAGAAAACTTATCTGAACAACAGAAACAAGATCTTTTGAAAGAAATGAAAGCACCAAAAGATGCACAAATTATTACTGTATCTAATGCGGAAGAACATAAATTTCTAGAGGGCATCGTTCCAAAAGCGCAAATTGGTACGAGAGCTATTTCCTCTTCTATGATTACATACACAAAACCAGGGTCAGGTCTCATTGTACGCTCAAAAAACATTAATTCGATAACAGATGCAATGTACACAAATGCACTTATTACAGCAGGTGTGAAAGATGCAGAGATTCAAATTACTGCACCATTTAAAGTTTCAGGAACTGCTGCTTTAACAGGTTTAATGAAGGCCTATGAAACAACATCAAACAAAGCCATTCCTGAAGAAGTAAAAAAAGTAGCCAATGAAGAAATGGTACAAACAGCAAAACTTGGTGATAAAATCGGCGAAGAAAAAGCAGTTCAACTTGTTGCAAAAATTAAAGAAGAAATTGCAAAAGAACAGCCAAAAACAACTGAAGATTTACGTACATTAATTAAAAAAATTGCTGATCAACTTGGCATTACATTAACAGATGAACAGTTGGATAACTTAGTATCGTTATTTGATAAAATGAAAAATCTTAATATCGATTGGAACCAAGTTGGTAGCCAATTAGAGAAAGCAAAAGACCATGTGTCTGCCTTCTTAGGATCTGAAGAAGGGCAAAGTTTCCTAGATAAAGTAAAAGATTTCTTCTCTAGTATCATTGATTTCGTTAAATCTTTATTCAAGTAAAAAAAGAAGCTCGCCAGTGACGAGCTTCTTTTTTATACAAGTAACGGTAATTTCATAATAGCTTCTTCAACCGAACGGACAACATGATTTGCTTTCTCCTTCACATACGGATGAGCATGATGGAGGGTGAAGGAGTGCGGGGTTACTTCAAACATAGAAATATCATTGAAAGAATCTCCAATACACGCAACTTCATTTGCTTCAATTTGTAAATGTTCCATTAATCGCTTCAGAGCGCTTCCTTTACTTACACCTCTTGGCATAATGTCAACATATCGCTTACCCGATATAAAGACTTCCGCTTCGCTATGAAATGTATCTCTCAACTCTTGATCTAATGCTACAATTTTTTCTTCTTCGCCAAAAACAAATAATTTCGCAGGATGTACAGTCTTCCCAAATTCCTCTTCTAACTCTTCGATTTCAGCAATACGCACTCCCATATACTCTTCAAAAGTATGGTGATGTTCATTCTTCCTTTTTGTATATCGCTGCTCATTTGCACAAACAATATCTGCTAGTCCCTTTTTATGTATATATCGATATATTTCCTGGGCAACCCCATCTTCAAAACTCGATTCATGAAATACTTTTCCATCCGGTAGTATCATTGTCGCTCCATTTAAACTAGTTGTGTAATACGGGAACGAAAACCTTTTTACCGCCTCATCAATTCGGTGAGTAAAACGGCCAGAGGCAAAACAAATATTTGTCCCGTTTTCAGCTAGCCAACAAAGCGCTCGTTCATCTTCTTTTTGCATATCATTCATATTGTAAACGAGTGTATCATCTAAATCACTTACAAATAGTTTAATCATGTCCTCTTCCCCTTCCATACACAATATCTACTCTAATTGTACAAAAAAAATGTTTGATTTTTGTTAAAAAAACAATAAATTTTCAATAAAAAATAAGCGGAGCATAATCCCGCTTATTTTTGTCTTCGCACATTTTGAGGTCTTACAATACTTGGACGAACCTTTAAACTAGACATAGTTGGACGAAGTAAAATTTTCGTTAACGCGCCCCAATCAAACGGTAAAAACGGCCATAAATACGGTGTTTGCAAACTTCTTATAGATGTTAAAAACAGAATCAACATCGTCATTCCAATGACAAATCCCATTTCATGAAATATGCCTGTTAAAATAATGACAAACAATTTTCCGACCTTATTTCCAAGTCCAAGTTCATAACTCGGCGTTGCAAATGACCCAATCATAGAAACCGCTACGTATAAAATAACTTCTGGTACAAACAAACCTACATCAATTGCAATTTGACCAATTAATATGGCAGAAATTAATCCTGCTGCCGACGACAATGATGTCGGTGTATGAATGGCGGCCATTCTTAAAAATTCGAGTCCGACTTCCGCCATCAAAATTTGTAATAAAATCGGTAAATGCGTCATCTTATTTGGTCCAATGAAAGCAAGACTTTCCGGTAAAAGAGTCGGATTAAAAACAAAAACTAGCCAAAATGGCAGTAAGAATAGCGAAAATATAACACCTAAAAAACGTACCCAACGTAAAAATGTACCTACAGCTGGATTTTGTCTAAACTCTTCTGCATGCTGTAAATGGTGAAAATATGTTGTTGGAGTGATCATAGCACTTGGTGATGTATCAACGAGTACTAACACATGTCCTTCTAACAGATGATTTGCTGCTACATCTGGTCTCTCTGTGTATCGGATAAGCGGGAATGGATTATAACCTTGTTTCACTACAAATTCTTCTACCGTTTTATCCGCCATCGTAATCCCATCTACTTCAATATTATTTAATTCTTGTTTTATAATCTTCACTAAATCCGGATTTGCAACATCTTGTACATATGTAATACAAATATCCGTTTGCGATCTATCCCCTACTCGAATCATTTCATTTCGAAGACGTGGATCGCGTATTCTTCTACGAATTAACGCTGTATTTACAACGATATTTTCAACAAATCCATCCCTTGCACCACGCACTACCTTTTCTGTATCTGGTTCTGTCGGTGTCCGGCCCGGATAACTACGAACATCTATTACGAACGCTTCCGTTTCACCTTCCACAAATATAACAATGAGTCCTGATAATACTTGGAGCATTACATCATCCATCGTTTTTACTTTACTTACTTGTTGATGAATTAAACGATTCTCTAAAAGCTTTACTGTATCTTCTTCTACATCCCTTATTTCATTTGTATCCACTGCTTCTTCTAAAATAGGGATAATATAATTCGTATCACAAAGTCCATTTACAAATAACACACCAATTTCTTTATTTAAAATTTTAAATTTACGAATACCAACATCGTATGTAACACCAAGTCCAACTGTTTGCTTTAAATAATTTTCATTATCACTTAAAAAAGATGAAATTGGGATATTCACTTTTTTAGGCTTCGTCATAAAAGCCACTCCTTTCCAAAATTAATTGAATCGCTTTTCTAGTAATAGGTGATCCTCTCTCCCATTCATCATTTCCGCACATCTTGCCAATATCACCGACCCCCACTATGACAGGAACATTCAGACCATCTAAACAATAAATCGTATCCCCACTAATCCTGCCGATTTCACCATCTGGGAGTCCAAATTTATCAACGCCATATTCTGTCAAATTCCCATTCCGATCTACATTTACATCTACACGCGCCCATTCCCAATGATGTGTATTAGATGCTACTGCTAAAATACCGAGTACATCAACTTGTTTATGTGTTGCGACATACTTTAACGCCTTTTCACCAGATCCTTCTCCTATAAATCCGCTGTCATCAAACATGACAAATACAGGGTCATATGGCGTTTGCATAATAAGCTCAACAACTTTCTTCCCTGTCAATTTGGTCGGATTACTTTGCGATGCTGAAATACACCTCCCCCCAAATTCCTTTGTTAACAGCTCAATTGTCCGCTTTGCATATTCATCTCCATCTGTGACCAAAACAACCCTTCGTCTCATTTGATTTATCCTTTCGGTTTACATATAAGTGCAACAAAAAATGAAAATAATATCGCTGCTGAAATCCCCGCAGACGTTAAGCTAAACATACCGATTCCAATTCCTAAATATCCATGTTTTTCTGCCGCATGCATTGCCCCGTGCAATAGTGAGTGTCCAAAACTTGTAATAGGGACTGTTGCCCCAGCACCTGCAAATTTTATAAGCTTATCGTACAATCCGAATCCGTCTAAAATAGCTCCGGCGACGACAAAAGTTGCCATTAAATGTGCCGGTGTTAACTTTGCGAAATCTAGCAACACTTGTCCAATTACACAAATAGCTCCTCCTACAAGAAATGCATATATAAAATCCACAATTCACTCTCCTTTAACGCTTTCAAACACAACACCATGCGCAATCGTTGGAATCGTTTCCTTCTGTTGCATCATCATGGGGCTTAATAGAGCTCCAGTTGCAACGACAAAAATTCTTTGTAAATTCCCTTTTTGCATTTCACGCAATAAATGGCCGTATGTTACAACAGCTGAACAAGCACAACCACTGCCCCCTGCAAACACTTCTTCTTGATTTGAATTGTAAATCATTAATCCACAATCATTGTATACATTCCCCAAATCATACCCTTCCTCAAGTAAAAGTTGTTTCGCAATTGGTGTCCCAACAGCCGATAAATCACCAGTAACAATAAGATCATAATCAGCTGCACTTCTTCTCAAATCTTCAAAATGTTGTTGAATTGTATGAGCAGCAGCTGGTGCCATCGCTGATCCCATATCTAAAGGATTAGCAATTCCTAAATCTTGCACTTTACCAATTGTTGCTGCTGTTATTTTAATTGCACTCTCCTCATTGCTAATTAATATTGACCCTGCTCCGGTAACAGTTGAGTTTGCTGTCCCTGGCTTTTGTCCTCCGTATTCTGTTGGGGAACGAAATTGTCTTTCAGCCGTCGCATTATGACTACTTACTGTAGCTAAAATACGATTCGCAAATCCACCATCTATAAAAGCTGATCCAATCGCCAACGTTTCCATTGACGTCGCACAAGCGCTGAACATCCCTAAAAAAGGAATACCATACTCACGAGCAACATAATTTGCTGTCACTGTTTGGTTTAATAAATCTCCCGCTAAAAAGAAATCAATTTGCGATTTTTTTATATTCCCTTTTTGCATCGCTTGTTGAATTGAGTCTGACATTAACCTTCGTTCAGCAAGTTCCCAGTTTTCCTCTCCGCAATGTAAGTCAGAATATGAAATATCAAAATCCTTTCCAAGAGGGCCTTCAGCTTCTTTCGGACCGACAGCAGTACCAGTTGCATTCACGAAGATATCATTTTGAAATACCCACGTTTGTTTTCCTGTCAATCTCATACCCACCCCTCCTTTAAGACATTAAAATTTGAAATGTATATCTTATTAACCCGATAATGTATGCACCGACGACTCCAAATACAATGACACTTCCTGCAAGCTTAAACATGTTAGTAGCGATTCCTAGAACAATCCCTTCACTCCTATGCTCTAGTGCGGCACTCGCCATAGAATTCGCAAATCCAGTAACTGGTACTGCTGATCCCGCTCCAGAAAACTGCCCGATTTTATCATATACACCACACCCTGTTAAAATCGCCGACAATAAAACAAGCGTTGCGACTGTCGGATTTCCTGCCTCTTGTTCACTAAAGTGAAAATAATGTATATAAAATTTCATCAATATTTCTCCGACTGTACAAATGAGTCCACCAACAAGAAATGCCTTCACACAATTTATGAAATAGTTCGGTTTTGGATGGTACTCCTTCACTTTATTTATGTAATCGTCCTTCAATTTTCGCCCTGCCATATATATTGCCTCCTACTTTACGAAATAAATCCAGTGAAACAACGAGCCTATTACTTTCCCAAGTACAAGAGCAACGAGTAAAACAATAATTTTCTCCTCTACCCTTACTCGTTTCGCTAAAATAGGTAAAACGTTTAACACTTCCGTTAACGCCGCAGCGAGCATTCCAATGAATGTGCCACAAAATATCCCTAATATAACAAGCCAATATTGTGACGTTTGAAATGTAATATTTTTCAAACTACACCAAGCCCCTGTTAAAGTACCTGCAATGACCGCCCACTCAAAGTATTGAATATGCTTTCCACTTCTCGTTAATTGAGCTAAACGAGGGATTATACCAAGTACAGCTAAAAACGCGACATATCCGCTACCTACTGCAATCCCTCCAGCTAAGCCAATTAATACAACAAATGCACACTCAATCATCAGCAATCTGTTTCATATTATCCTTGTTTTCATGAACAATTACATATTGATCAAGCGACTGCTGATATTGAAACATCTCAACTTCTAACGGGCTCGGCTCTTCATTAATTCTCTTTTGAAATACATGATTAAAAAATAAGACCATACCTAATCCAAGACCTAATGAATAAGGAATTTGAAATAAAAGTGGTTGCGCCTTAAATTCTCCAGTAATCATGTAATATAACCGTTGGTGTACTTGTTGCATACTTACATCTTCATGGAAATAAATGATCGCAAGGGCCGCTCCAATGAAAAGTAACAACCATACAAGTCCGAAGAAAACCGGATGCACTTTCTTTTTTTCATATATAATTTCAACAAGAGTTTGTCCAGAACCAAGTAAATTAATTTGTATGTGAGCCGCTTTTTGTTGAATAATCTCAATCACTTTCATAACATCAATTACAACATGTGTTTTATCATGCGCTGTTATTTTGTAGACTATTTCATTTTGTAACAACTCAACTACAAAAGAATCTCCGGCAAGTTGAGCAACATCGCTCAACTTTACTTCATACGTAGGAGACACTTTTAAGCGATTGCGCATTTTAATATAAATCGTTTGTTCCAATTTTCATTCACCCCTTCACTCTTCCTCGTAGTTGTAGTATGGTTATTGGAATTTTTTCTAATACAATTTTTTCATAAAAAAAAACATCTGTACCATTTCGGTACAGATGTTTTTAGCTTATGCCTTTTTCTTAAATAAATTTGCAATACTTAATGCAAGTCCTCCCCAAATGACTACCATACCTATAACCATCATCATAATCGCTGATCCACTCATCATGAAACACCTCGGTCCTTCCATTCTTTTTCAAGCTGGACAGAGTCTGAATGTATTTGTGCATTCCATTTCTTCAGACTAATGACTAGTGCAACTATAAGAAACGCTGCCGCTATCGACCAGCCATACGTTACAACAAACTCTGTTGGATAACCTCCGTAGTTCTTTTTAATGTTTTGGATTGTACCATCAATTAACATATACCCTAACATAAGTGGAGTAATAACGAGTAAACTCACTCTCCAAAACGTTCCTAACTTTATATCAGATACAAAGTTTGCATGATTTTGATAAACTGGTAAACGGCGCAAGATTAGTCCTATTGTAACTACTTCAACGAGTGCAATTGTAATCAATCCAAAATTGTTAGCGAAGTAATCAACAACATCTAGGAACATAAGTCCACCACGTGTTGCAAAAACAAGAGAAACTAATACTAATAGCGTTCCCATAATTCCAATCGTCTTTTGACGACTCAAGCTGAATTTTTCAGATACAGCGGCAAAGCATACTTCTGCAAGTGAAATGAGTGATGTAATTCCAGCAACAGTTAGAGATAAGAAGAATAATACACCAAATAACGGCGACATCGGTAACTCATTAATAATTTGCGGGAATACTACAAATGCAAGTCCTACACCAGCACTAGCTACTTTATCAACCGGTACCCCCATGTTATTCGCCATAAATCCAAGAGCTGCAAAGACACCAATACCTGCCAATAATTCAAATCCTGAATTTGCAAATCCTGTAATAAAAGCATTATTTGTTGTATCTGAGTTTTTCGGTAAATAACTAGAATACGTAATCATAATTCCGAATGCTAAAGATAAACTAAAGAAAATTTGACCGTAAGCAGCAAGCCATACTTTCCCATCAAAAATACGACTCCAATCTGGTTTAAAGAATGCATCTAGCCCCTGCATCGCACCTTCCATCGTCACTGCACGAACAACGATAATAAGGAACATAACAACTAGTAAAGGAATAAAAATGCGGTTAACAACTTCGATTCCTTTTTTAACTCCTTTAAACGCAACACCAAGCACAATAATCCAAACGAGAGCTAACGGAATTAATACTTCTGGTACGAGCCCCCCGAATTGTCCTGGCTTATCTGCAACATGTAAATATTCTTTAAATAAAAATGATTGCGTGTCTTTCCCCCATGCTCCAGTAATTGCAAAGTACGTATACGAAATAGACCAAGCAATGATTACAGCGTAATATGTTGAAACAATAAATGTCACACACATTTGCCACCATCCAATAAATTCAGCACGTCGATGAATACGGAAGAATGTAAGTGGCGCCGAACCACGATGACGATGCCCAAGAGCAAACTCGAAAGCTAACAATGAAATACCAGTCGTTAATAATGCAAATAAGTACGGTAAAAAGAATGCGCCTCCCCCGTTTTCATACGCTGTATAAGGAAAACGCCATATATTCCCTAGTCCAACAGCGGAACCGATTGCTGCAAAAATAAATCCAGCCCTCGTTCCCCATTGTTGCCTCGTTTCCATGTTTCCTTCCCCCTTTGTGACAAGTTCATATTTGGATTATAGTTTAAATTAACTAAATTATCAATAAATTCTGTAAATTTTTTAGCGATAGTTGTAATCTTCTCCTTTTCGTGACAATAAAAAAAATCGAATAGATAGCTATTCATCTATTCGATCTTTCATCTGTTTTAATATTTTCTTTTCAAGTCTTGAAACTTGTACTTGCGAAATGCCTATGCGCTCCGCTACTTCTGATTGGGTTTGGTCTTTATAATAGCGCAAATACACAATTAGCCTTTCTCGTTCATCCAATTCTCTAATTGCTTCTTTTAAAGCAATTTTATCAAACCATTTCGTTTCCGATTGATCTGCAATTTGATCTAAAATAGTAATTGGATCTCCATCGTTTTCATACACAGTTTCATGTATCGACGAAGGAGCACGACTCGCTTCTTGCGCCAGGACAACTTCTTCCGGCGTTAGTTCAAGAGCCTCTGCTACCTCATTAATCGTTGGAGCCCTTCCAAATTCTTTCGAAAGCTCGTCTCTCATCTTTCGGACTTTGTTTCCTGTTTCTTTTAAAGATCTACTTACTTTCACTGATCCATCATCACGTAAGAATCGTTGTATTTCACCGATAATCATTGGAACTGCATATGTTGAAAATTTCACGTCGAAAGATAAATCAAATTTATCTACCGATTTTAAGAGCCCAATACATCCAATTTGAAATAAATCGTCTGGTTCGTATCCTCGATTAAGAAATCGCTGTACAACCGACCATACGAGACGCATATTACTTTGAACGATTGTATCTCTCGCTTGTTGATCTCCATCTTGACTTTTTTGAATTAACGCTTTTAGCTCGTGGTCCTTTAACTGAGGTTTCTTCTTCTCATTTCTGACCTCTATGTCCATTGGCTATTCTCCTTAATTGCATAGAGCGTTACTATTTGATAAGTATTTTGTCAAATGGATTGTTGTCCCGAAAGATTCGTTTGAAATAACTTCTACTTCATCCATAAAATTTTCCATGATAGTAAATCCCATTCCGGAACGCTCTAATTCAGGTTTAGTTGTAAAAAGGGGTTGTCTTGCTTCATCTAAGTTAAAGATACCAATCCCTTCATCTCGAATCGTGAGTTTCACCATCGCTTCTTCCAAAATCACTGAAATATAAACAACACCTTCTGCATTTCCTTCATACCCATGAATAATTGCATTTGTAACCGCTTCTGACACAACTGTTTTAATCTCTGTTAGTTCTTCCATCGTCGGGTCTAATTGCGCAATAAAAGCAGCTACCGTAACACGAGCGAATGATTCATTCTGACTTAACGCTGAAAATTGAAGGTTCATTTCATTTCTCATCTACGCCACCCCCAACGTCGCGAGCGCATGCGCTTCACTTTCTTCTAAACGAACAATTTTGAATAGACCTGACATTTCAAATAAACGTTTAACGGGCGGTGAAATTGCACAGACAACCATCTCTCCACCTAATCCCTTTACATGTTTATATCGGCCTAATATAACGCCTAAACCAGAACTATCCATAAATGTTAAGTTCTCTAGGCTCAAAACAATATGATGAACACCATGTGTCTCAATCATATCTGTGACTTTCGTTCGCAACTCTTCAGCAGTATGATGATCTAACTCGCCCTCTAGCCTCACACATAAGACGTCACGTTTTACTTCTAAATGCATGGAAAGACTCACACGATTTCCTCCTTATGCTCAAACTTTACTCATTAACATAAGATTTTCGTGATATAAAATCAGAATCCTTCCTACTGACAAAAGAAGAACTATTTCGTCATAAAGTGAAACCTTTCAGCAATTATTTCAGTAAATACGAACAGAAAAACATCAAAATTTCCGCCGCTATTTTGATGTTGAAAACATCCCAAAACTTCTTTTAAATAACTCCCACCAGCTCGCTTCCTCAACATCTTCTTTCGCTACAATTGTTTGTTTTAATAAAACATCTTTATCTCTTTTAATAACAAGTGTGCCAAGTGCATCACCTTTTTTAATCGGTGCCTTCACTTTCTTTTCAGCAATCACTTCTTGTTTAACTTTGTCCATATTTTCGCCCTTCTTCATAAGAAGAGACACATTGTCTGACGCAACTAAATCTACTTTTTCTTCCTTACCTTTCCCTACTTGTACAGTCTTAATTTTCTCACCACGTGTATATAATTTCTTTGTCATGTATTGTCCAAATGCATAATCAAGAAGCTTCGTTACTTGATTGTTGCGCTCTTTTGATGTAGGTGCTCCCATTACAACTGAAATAACACGCATACCATTTTTCTCAGCCGATGCCGTTAAACAATATTTTGCTTCTGTCGTAAAGCCTGTTTTCACTCCATCTACTCCAGGATAAAAACGTACTAGCTTATTCGTATTAACAAGCCAAAACTTCTTATCCGTATTTTCACGTAAATAGTCTTCATATTTACCTGTGTATTTTCGAATAAGTGGATACTTCATCAACTCTTTCGCCATAATAGCCATATCATTCGCTGTGGAATAATGATCTTTGGCCGGGAGACCTGTTGGATTTTGAAAATGGGTATTTTTCAGTCCTAGATCTTTCGCTTTTTTGTTCATCATATTTACGAATCCTTCTTCCGAACCAGCGATATGCTCGGCTACTGCAACAGATGCATCATTTCCAGATGCAATGGCAATGCCCTTTAGCATTTCATTTACGGTCATCTCTTCCCCAGGTTCTAAAAAGATTTGTGATCCACCCATTGAAGCTGCGTGTTCACTTGCTCTAACTTTATCGGTCAGTTTTAGTTTTCCTTTTTCAACTTGTTCCATAATTAATAGCATTGTCATAATCTTTGTCATACTAGCTGGTGGCAACTTTTCATTCGGATTTTTATCAAATAAAACTTTACCTGTATCTTGTTCAATTACGATCGCTGACGACGCTTGTTCCGCTAACTTCGGCGTGGTTTCTTCTGTTTTTTCCTGCTTCGTTTTCTCAGATTGTGCGAAACTAACTGAAGTACCAGAAAGCAATAACATGAAACAAACAAGTATTCCAAAAACTCGCTTCATGACTAACCCTCCATTCTATATCAAACTTATTTTTTCCAATTTATACATTTTTAATACCATATTTTTCTATTATTTTCAGTTGACAAATACATTCATCACCTATATTGTATTAAGTGTATTACACACAGTAGTACACTTAATACACGCCAGAAAGGAGACATTGCTCTTGCATATTCAACTTGATCCAAGAAGCAACACTCCGATATGGGAACAAATTGTTCAAAATATAAAAGAACTCGTATTGAAGAACATGTTAGCTCCAAGTGACAAACTACCTTCTGTACGCGAACTCGCTTCTTTACTCGTTATAAATCCAAACACAGTGAGTAAAGCGTACCAAGAGTTAGAGCGACAAGGGATTATTGAAACATTACGAGGAAAAGGAACATTTGTATCCCAATCGATTACCCCAACATTAGACGAAAGGAAAATCGCTATGGTTGAAAAGCAATTTCATCAATTACTATTAGAAGCCTCTTATCTTGGTGTTACGAAAGATAAAATTCATGATTGGATAGATTCATACTACAAAGAGATTGGAGGAAATGCAGATGCTGAAAGTGACAAGCTTGAAGAAAACAATTGATAATCAAACGATTTTAGATGATGTTTCTTTCACATTACAAAGAGGAAGTATCATCGGATTACTCGGAAGAAACGGTGCGGGGAAAACAACTTTATTACGAACGATGGTCGGCATTTTAGACCCTGATGCAGGGACTGTTACATATGAAGATACAAACATTCATCAGTGTCCTGAAATAAAGCAAAAAATCGTATATGTCCCTGATTCTACTAACATACTGAGCGGATATACGGTAAAAGAAATTGTAAAGTTTTATAAAGAAGTTTATACCGCATTTGATGAAGCATATTTCTATGAACTGTTAGAACGTTTTAACTTACCAAACAAACGAATTCGTAGCTATTCAAAAGGAATGAAAGCACTGCTTGCCATCATTTTAGCCGTTTCTACAAAAGCAGAATATATCATTTTAGATGAACCGACAAACGGACTCGATCCTATCGTTAAACGGCAGGTCCTCCAATTTCTCGTTGGAGAAGTTGCAGATAAGGAGATTACCATTTTCATCTCAACTCACCATTTAGATGAAGTGGAACAAATTGCAGATACAATTATTATATTAAAAGGTCATACCGTGGCATCTATTACATCACTTGATGATGCAAAATCACGATTTGCAAAAATACAAGTAGCTTACGAACGGTCATTACCTCAAAAACTAGAAAACTTAAGCAATATTAAAATATTAAATCAAACAGGAAAAGTATTTACAATCTTAATTGAGGGAAATGTAGCTACAACACTGGAGAAGTTTTATAAAGAACAACCTATACTCATTGAAGAATTAACAATGTCACTTGAAGATGTCTTCGTTACGACACTGGAGGAGGATGGGTATGTTTCATAAGGCGTTGTGGATGTGGAATTGGAAACGCGGGAAATATGCTGTGTTACTATTCTTCTTTAGTTCGCTTTACTTGTTACCTTTTGGCTACTATAGAAGTGCTCAGAGACAACTTGATGTGTATTACGAATTACAAGAAAAAGGGAAACATTATTATTATTTTTATACCTTTTCTTCAGGAGAAAGTAATAGTTTTTGGTTAACTATTCTTATCATTGCTTTAGCCTGCTTATTAATAGGATGGGAACGTAGCAACCAATCTAATACACTACTTATGACAATGCCATTTAAAAGAAAAGATGTTTTCTTATCTAAATGGACTTTCGGTTCCTTTTGTATTGTGATCTCGTTACTTGTAAATTGGATTCTTATGTATGTTATTTATAGAACAACTATTCATTTTGATTATCAATCATTTAGTCCATTTCACCGATACTTTCTTTATGCAATTGTTTCTTATATCGCAGTCTATACAGCTGCACTATGCATCGGTACTTTTACTGGCAGTGTTGTTTCACAGATTGTTTTTTGTATTCCGTGGTTACTAGCAGGGGTTACATTTATTACATTACTATACACTTTTACAACAAACCATTTGTACGCTGCAGATATTAAAAATGAAAACTTATATCGACAACTTTATGAAATCAATCAAAAAACAAATATAGTTGCACCAATTAATCACTTTTCTATCAATTATTACTATGATCCGGAATCCCGTAAGATCGAGAACAATCCAACTGCTTTAAGAGATCCAGCATCTCATATATATTATTCAGCCAAGTCAATGTTAGTCCCTATTTTCTATACGATATTTTATTTACTACTTGGGACATATTTATATACACGATCGCCAAATGAAAACGGTCAAAAGATATTTATTTTCCAAAAGCATTTAAAAATATGGATATGGGGGACAACCATTTACTTTGCATTACTAGGCGGCTATAAAATAAACAATTTTAATTTCTTACCTAGCTACTATATCGGTTTGTTTCTAACTGGAATCATTACTTATGTTATATTATCACGCCTAACAAATTATAAAGTTTTTTAAAGGAGAGATCCTATGTTTCAAAAAGCACTGTGGCTAAGAACGTATCAACAAAGTAAATATGTTGTATGGTTATTTTGGCTCGTCAGCTTCTATACTTTTTCATATAAATACTACATGACTTCTATTCAAGAGCAACAATTTCTAAATGACATTAAAAAGTGGAACTATGTATATCATTACCACTTTGATTTAACACTTCTAGATCCTGTCATGCTGTTAGGTAGCGTACTGATCGTCCTAGCTTGTACGTTAATTGGATGGGAAAGACAAAATAACGCTAGCGACTTGTTATGGTCTATGCCATTTAAACGTTCACACCTCTATATAACAAAGTGGTTGTTTGGAGTCTGTAATATTGCCGCTGTTGTCATTTTAAACTGGGGGCTATTTGCTATTATGAAAAAGGTAACTTTTCATAATAAATATCAAGTATTTTCCCCTTTTCATAGTTATTTTATATACATGTTAATTGTATTAATCACTATTTATACACTTACCTTATGTGTAGGTACAATTGCAGGGAATATTATATCGCAAGGATTTCTCACTGCAGTTATATTAATCTTCCCTGCTTTACTTCCATCACTTATCTCAGGAGTCATCGCTGTTCACTCAAACACTGAATTTCATGAGGACACTGGCCTTATACATGATGTGATGAAAAGCATACGTATTTCTAGTCCAGCAGAAGATTTTACTATTAACTTTAATTATGATCCACAAAGCGCTTATACCGATCAAAATGGAGTACGTCATAACGAACCAAACTTTACAAAGATTCCACCGGCAAAAACATTGATTGGACCTATCGCACATATCATTATTTTATTACCACTCGGTATATATTTATATGCCCGTTCAGTCAATGAGCGAAATGGTAACTACTTATTATATCCGAAACTACAAAAAGTAGTTATGGGTTGTGCGATTTTCTTTGGTGGAATCGTTGGAGGTTTAATGCTGAGTCGTGCGCAGTCATTGTCCAGCTTTTACATCGGATTTTTAGTGACTAGTTTCATTATGTATTTCTTCCTACCTAAAATATTAAAATGGAAAGTCTCTTGGAATTTTAAATAAAATAACCTCCTTCAAAAGGAGGTTATTTCACATTCTCTCTCCTATCCCCATACACCCTCTCTTCTTTCATCCCAAATCCATCACCGTTTTTCACAATTTGCTCTGTCGGCGCGACTACACTTYCAGCAATTTTCCATTCGCCGCGCTCTTTCACAAATACTTGCAGAAAATAGTTCATACCATTTAATTGATACGCATTTTCTTTTTTCACATTATAGTGCACCGCAATGTAGTGCACTTGAATATTTTCTTTCCCTGCTTTTGATACGTATTGCGATAATCTTGGAATGTACATTGATGCTTTCTTAAATGGTAATTGCTTCGCTTTAACGAGCGATGAACTTGTTACATTACGCAAAGTGTCCTGATTACGAACATTATCACTATGATGAAATAATACTGCGTTTTGCATAGAACGAACCCATAATTTCGAATACAGGACAGTATTATCGTTTTCAATGTACTTCACTTCTTTTTGCACCACTTGGATAGGGGTATCAGCGTACATGAATGTATGAAAGCAGAAAAAACTTCCAAGTAAAATGGTAAGTGCAGCAATATATTTCATAATCTTTCCTCCGATCTGTTTAATTAAAGTATCGGAGTTTCAAAATATTTTTATTCAAAAGAAAAAGGATAGGAAAGCTCTCGCTTCCTATCCTCATTTATTATAATACGCGGCCAAATAGTTCTAAAACCATTTCTATCTCTTGGTCGCTCCAACCTTTAAATTTCTCTTTATAATATTCTTTACGCACAGCTTCAAGCTTTTCAGTTACTTCTCGTCCGTTTTCAGTAATTTCTAAGTATACGATACGACGGTCCGAATTTGAACGTTTTCTTTCAACAAACCCTTTTCGCACGAGACGATCTGTTACAGCTGTAATATGACTGGAGGTTACGTTTACTTCACTCGCAATTTGCGAAGCCATCTGTGGACTTTTTAAAAATAACGCACGTAATACAGAGAATTCGTTATATGGCATATGCTCTGAAAAACGTGTATTAATATCATTTTGTAATAAACGTATCATCTTTCGAAATGATGCAGATAAATCTAAAATCAGTGTTTCTCTATTTTCGTTCACTAGCCTCGTCCCTTTTTTATCATATTTACACATATTATAATCTATAAATACCTATATTGTATATGCTTTCTTCCCTCAACATTCTCATTTATGTAACTTTTTTCATAAGATTTTCTTTTTTGTTCACACATATACATATAAAAAAGGATGGTGAGCATAAATGCAAAGTGGAATGAATCCGTATTTACATAATATCCGTACGACAAATACTGGTAAAGAAGCTACTATTACTGTACAAGGAGAAGGCATTATAAAGGCAAAACCAAATGTTGTCATATTAACACTGGGCATTCGAACAGATAGTAAAAATGTAAAACAGGCGCAAGAAGAAAATGCAGTGCAATCGAAACAATTGCTTGATGCACTCAAACAGCTAGGTATTGCCGATAAAGATATAGAAACCATTTCTTATACAATTACTCCTCAATACGAATATGTAAATGATAAAGCATTACTACAAGGCTACCGTGTGGAGCATTTGTATGAAATTACCGTTTTAAATGTGCAAAAAGCAGGGGAAGTATATGATATAGCCGTTACAAATGGGGCAAACGTAGCAAAAGGATTACGTTTTCGAATATCTCATCCAAATAAATATTATGAGCAAGCTCTCATTCAAGCTCTGCAACAAGCAGTAGACAAAGCTCGTACAATTGCGAGTACCTACAATTTAAATATTAATCCTGTTCCCCTCTCACTCGTTGAAGAATCTGCCCAATTACCACGGGAGATCGCATCATATGCTACTTTGCATGCGCAAGCAGCTCCGCCCATTCAATCAGGAGAACTAGAAATCATTTCATCTATCCGGGCAATTTTTACGTATCTATAAATAAACTCATTTATAAGTAACCGTTATCATTTTCGTTGTTGTAAAAACATGATGTTCTGATATAATAAAGGACGGTGAGCTCTTACATAAGAGATATCACGGGTGGGAGAGGGATATGAAAAAGAAGGTTTAACATGAAAGGAATACTTGAAAGAACATTTAAATTAGACTTACACCAAACATCACCAAAACAAGAAGTTTTAGCTGGAGTCACGTCATTTTTCACAATTGTTTATATTATGATTGTAAATGCGTCAATCTTATCAGATGCCGGCATTCCTCTTGAGGCAGGAATTTTGGCAACTGTTTTTAGTTCATTTGTCGGATGTCTACTCATGGCATTTTGGGCAAATGCACCTGCTATTCTTGTCCCTGGTATGGGTGTAAATGCATTCTTCACGTACACTGCTGTGCATACGCTCGGTTTAACTTGGCAAGAAGCATTGGCAGCTGTTTTTATCGCCGGTATTATTTTTGCAATTGCTGCTTTTACACCGATTGCTCGCGTGCTTTCGGTATCGATTCCAAAGTCATTAAAGGAAGCGATCACTGTCGGTATCGGGTTGTTTTTAGCTTTCATCGGCTTGCAAAAAGGTGGTTTAGTCGTTTCGCATCCTAATACTGCTGTTGCAATGGGAAAATTAAGTAGTCCTGTCGTTCTTGCCACACTACTTACTCTTATTGTCGCACTTGTACTATTTGCGCGTAACGTACGTGGAAGCTTTTTATGGACGATTGCAATTGGAACTGGTATTGCATGGCTGTTTGGTCTTGTTGATACGAGTCAAATGGGAAATAGTTCGTTTTCATTCGCTAATTATGGCGATGTGTTTGGAGCTATGTCATTTGGGAAACTTTCTTCCTTGCCATTTTGGATTGCAACATTCTCCTTAAGCATGGTGCTTATTTTTGAGAATATGGGACTTTTACATGGTTTATTAGAAGATGATCGTAAATTCCCACGTGCTTACCAAGCAAATGCAATTTCAGCAATGACATGTGGTCTATTTGGCACAAGCCCTACCGTTTCAACAGTAGAGAGTGCCGCAGGTATTACTGCAGGCGGAAAGACAGGTCTGACGTCTATCGTTACAGGGTTGTTATTCTTCGCATCACTGTTTGCGCTTCCGTTTGTCAAAATAATTCCTGACAGCGCCATTGCACCAATCTTAATTATTATTGGCGGTCTGATGATTACAAGCATTCAACAAATTCCTCTGAACGACTTTTCAGAAGGATTTCCAGCGTTTTTAATTATCGTTATGATCCCGCTCACATATAGTATCGCTGATGGCATTGCGTTCGGATTTATTGCTTATCCTATCTTGAAAGTTGCACTTGGAAAGCGTAAAGAAGTCGCACCGTCCATGTATATTATTACATGCTTATTCTTAGCCATGTTCGTATTACACGCTATTGGCTAAGAAAAAAACACCGAGGAAATCCTCGGTGTTTTTTTACTTAAACCAACCTTTTTTATAAAACCAAGCCATCATTCCGCCGCCAATTAATGCCATTAAAATTAAGCAAATAAAATAACTATACTTCCCGCCAAGCTCTGGCATATGTGCAAAGTTCATGCCGTATACCCCTGCAATAAATGTTAACGGCATGAAAATAGTTGAGAAAACAGTTAATGTTTTCATAATATTGTTCATATGGTGGGAATTCAACGAAAAGTAACTATCTCGAATATCTGCTGTTAATTCACGGCTCGCTTCAATCATCTCTGTCAGTTTAAGCAAATGATCATGTATATCTTTAAAATAAATTTCATGATCGCTTATACCGTAAAAACGTGTTGAATTTAATATACGATACAATAAATCACGCATCGGAATAATCGTACGCCTTAGCTTAGATAAATCTGCACGAATATCAAATACTTCTTCTAGCACACTTCCTGCTGTCTCACCCGTTAAATTATCATCAATTGCATTTAAATGGTCTTCAATGTAATAAACAGGTGCGAAATAATCATCTACAATTTGGTCAATAATTGTATGTGCTACATGCAAAGGGCTCTTTTTAATACGTTTCTTTTCACCGAGCGTTTTCCATACTCTTTCAATCGCATTGTTATGAGAGAAATGGAAAGAGACTATATATCGATCACTAATAAATAAATCGATTTCATGCGGTTCTAATCCGTCTTCTCCGAATGCATGAAGAACTAAAAAGTTATATCCATCATAAAAATCTACCTTTGGTCTCTGTACATACTCTACACAATCTTCAATTGCAAGGGGATGGAACTTGAAGTGATCTTGTAAAATATATGTATATTCCTCTTTCGTTGGCTTATATAAATCAAGCCAATACCATATGATGTTCTCTTTTTTCGTTTCTTCTAGCGAAACATCATATAAAACTTCATTTTTTTTCGTTATTGCACAAATTCTAATCATAATTTCACCCATTACTATTATAAACAAAAAATAGTAAAAAAAGCCAAGGAGAAATCTCCTCAGCTTTTTTTATCCCGCTATTTGCGGGCAGTAAGACCCCTACCTCAAAATTCAGCGAAAGCAAAGAAGTTAGGTCTGGGTCGGGCTGCCCGTAAATGCCCGATTGGTGAAGGCTAATAATCAGTGGGGATAAAGCCCCCCACTGATTAAAGTTTCACTTTATTACTTCGTTACAATACCGTGTACTAAAGTTGGTGCATCTACGTGATCTTTAGCGATTTTCATGTTCTCATAAATTTTCGCTTTTACGTCTTCAACATTTTCGCGGTTTGCGTAAATTGTAACAAGAGAGTCACCTTTTTTCACGCTATCGCCTACTTTTTTGCGAAGCATTAGACCAACTGCTAAATCAATTTCAGACTCTTTCGTTGCACGCCCTGCTCCTAAAAGCATTGCTGCTGTTCCGATTTCATCTGCAACGATTTCCGATACGTAACCGTCTTCTTTCGCTTCCACTTCAATTTTAAATTGTGCTTGTGGCAATTTAGAAGGATCATCAACAACAGATGCATCGCCGCCTTGCGCGGATAAGAACGTTTTAAATGATTCTAGCGCTTTACCATTGTTCATTACTTCAATTAACTTTTCACGTGCATCTTCTAAAGATGAAGCTTGTCCAGCAAGGTACACCATCTGACTTCCAAGTGTTAAACATAACTCTTCTAAATCTTTCGGTCCCTTACCTTGTAATGTATCAATTGCTTCTTGTACTTCTAATGCATTACCAATTGCTTCACCAAGCGGCTGACTCATATCAGAAATAACCGCCATCGTATTACGACCAACGTTATTACCGATGCGTACCATTGCTTCTGCTAAACGCTTTGCATCTTCATCCGTTTTCATAAACGCGCCTGCTCCAGTTTTTACATCAAGAACAATTGCATCTGCACCAGCAGCAATTTTCTTACTCATAATTGAGCTAGCGATAAGAGGAATTGAATTTACTGTTGCAGTTACATCACGAAGCGCATATAACTTTTTATCAGCAGGTGTTAAGTTTCCACTTTGACCAATAACAGCGATTTTATTTTCATTTACAAGACGCATGAATTCATCATTTTCAATTTCCACATGGAATCCTGGTACTGCTTCTAATTTATCAATTGTACCACCAGTATGTCCTAGACCTCGTCCAGACATTTTCGCAACTGGTACACCTAAAGCAGCTACTAATGGACCTAATACAAGTGTCGTTGTATCACCAACTCCACCCGTTGAATGCTTATCTACTTTTACCCCTTCAATGGCTGATAAGTCAATTGTATCACCGCTATTTACCATTGCCATCGTTAAATCTGCACGTTCTTGATCATTCATATCTTGGAAGAAAATTGCCATTGCAAGTGAACTCATTTGATAATCTGGAATACTACCATTTGTGTATCCTTCAACGATAAAGTTAATTTCTTCTGTCGTTAATGCATGTCCATCACGTTTTTTTGCAATTAGGTCCACCATTCTCATTGTGAAGTCACCCCTTCATTTGTTTTACAATTGCTTTTACTAATGCTAAGAAATTAGCTTTAACACGTTCTGTCGTTTCAATTACTTCATCGTGGTGAAGTGGTTGATCTAAAATACCAGCTGCCATATTTGAAATACAAGAAATACCTAGTACTTTCATACCTGCATGACGAGCTACAATTACTTCTGGTACTGTTGACATACCAACTGCATCTCCGCCAAGTGTACGAAGCATACGAATTTCAGCAGGTGTTTCATATACAGGACCTGTCATTCCAACATATACACCTTCTTGTACTTTAATATTTAAATCTACTGCAACTTGTTTCGCCATTTCGCGAAGTTCTGGCGTATATGATGTAGACATATCAGGGAAACGTACACCCATTTCAGAATCATTTGGTCCGATTAATGGGTTCGTACCCATGAAGTTAATATGGTCTGAAATTAACATAAGATCGCCTGGTTCAAATGATGTATTTACACCACCAGCTGCGTTCGTTACAACAACTGTTTCTACACCTAGTTCTTTCATAACACGAACTGGGAATGTTACTTTTTGCATATCGTATCCTTCGTAGAAATGGAAACGTCCTTGCATTGCTACTACTGTTACACCTTGAAGTGTACCGAATACAAGTTGACCTGCATGTCCTTCTACAGTTGAAACCGGGAATTCAGGGATTTCACTGTATGGTACTGTTACTGCGTTCTCGATTTCATCTGCTAATACACCTAGTCCAGATCCAAGGATTAGTCCTACTTGTGGTGTCTCTTGAAATTTCTCTTTTAAGTATGAAGCTGATTTTGTAATTAGTTCACGATTCATCTGTTTATCCCCCTATTTCTTTAGCTCGTTTAAGAAGCTTGTTCCATGTTCTGGCATTTTAACATTAAAGTTTTCTGCTACAGTTGCACCAATATCAGCAAATGTTTGACGAAGTGATAACTCTTGTCCGCCTTCTTTCATGCTTGGGCTATATGCTAATAACGGTACATATTCACGTGTATGATCAGTACCAGGATGTACTGGATCATTACCATGGTCTGCTGTAATTAATAATAGATCATCTTCTTTTAGTTTTTCGAATACTTCTGGAAGACGTGCGTCATATTCTTGTAGAGCTTCTCCGTACCCTTGTGGGTCACGACGATGACCAAATAAGGCATCAAAGTCAACTAAGTTTAAGAAGCTAATACCTGTAAAGTCCATATTTAATGTATCTACAAGCTTGTCCATTCCATCCATATTTGATTTCGTACGAAGTGATTCAGTTACACCTTCTCCATCATAAATGTCAGCAATTTTACCAATAGCAATTACATCATAATCGCTATCTTTAAGTTCATTCATTACTGTGCGACCAAATGGTTTTAACGCATAGTCATGACGATTTGGTGTACGTGTGAAGTTTCCTGGCTCTCCAACGAACGGACGAGCAATAACACGCCCTACCATATACTTCTCATCTAATGTTAATTCACGTGCGATTTTACAAATTTTATATAGCTCTTCAAGTGGTACTACTTCTTCATGAGCTGCGATCTGTAATACACTATCAGCAGAAGTGTAAACAATTAAAGAACCTGTTTCCATTTGTTCTTGACCAAGCTCAACAAGTACCTCTGTTCCAGAAGCTGGTTTATTACCGATAATTTTACGACCTGTCTTTTCTTCTAATTCATCAAGTAGTTCTTTCGGGAATCCTTCAGGAAACACTTGGAATGGTGTATCAATGTAAAGGCCCATGATTTCCCAGTGACCTGTCATTGTATCTTTACCTGTAGATTTCTCTTGCATTTTTGTATAATATCCAAGCGGTTTCTCTACTTTAGAGATTCCTTTCATTTCACGAATATTACCAAGGCCTAATTTCACCATGTTTGGCATGTGTAATCCATTCATATGTTCAGCGATATGACCAATTGTATCAGAACCTAAATCACCAAACTGCTCAGCATCTGGTGCTTCACCGATTCCCACAGAGTCCATTACGACTAGGAAAATACGTTTATATTTATTCATAACTGCAACCTCCTATATGTTCAGTTCTACTTCTTGTAGTATGTTCAAAACGCTATAAAGTGAAACTGTTATCAATGGGAATTATCTTTCGTCCTCATTATTAAACAGTACTGCTTTAAATCATTCTCTAACTTTTTCGTTTTACTTTCAAACGAATAAAAAACATTTCTAGGTTTTTCCAAGTCAGATGTCAGACATCTGATATTGATATCATAACATGTTTACGCTTTCTTTTTAATACATTTTCGTAGAATTCCTCATTTTCTTTACCCTTCTATTGTAATCCATTCTGCAAAGAAGTGCTAATCATTTTATAACATATTTCCTAATATAAAAATAAAAAGCAGCTCTAAAGAGCTACTTTTTATTTTACTTCTACTGTTTCTTCTTTATGTTCATGTAGTTCACCTTTTTTAACATGAACTTTCACTTTGTAAGCACCGTTTTCTTTGAAAGTATGTTTCGTTTCATACTCTCCTTTATTTCCTTCTTTCGCTGGAATAAATTCGTGCTTTTCAACACCATCTTTCCAAATCTCAAGTTGTACTTCAGCACCAGTTAACGCTTCTTCTTTTTGCTTCAAATGAACTTTCATTGTTGATTCAGCATTTGCTTTAATATCACCAGCCATAAGATGTATCATCGTATCACTTTTATGATCCCCATGACCTTCTTCTTTTTTCGCATCTTCTACTTTTGCATTTCCTACAGCGACTTTTGTTTCTGGCATAACATGCATTTCACGTGCATTTGTATGAGGAATAATATGATATACTCCATCAGTTTCAAATGTTTTCTCTACTGCATAAACACCTTTTCCTTTATGCTTACCATCTAACATCTCGTGTTTCTCGTCGCCATCTTTCCAAATCTCAAACTTTACATCATCAGCATCCGTTACTCTTTCTTTTCCTTGTGTAACAAGTGCTTGTACTTCTGTTTTTTCACCAGGTTTAATTTCTTTCGGATTCGTTTGAACCGCTACTTTTATAGCTTCCAGTTTCTGTTCTTTTTTCGGTTCTTCTTTGTTTGTATTACAGCCAGCCAATGCTAGCATCGCGATAAATAAAGTCATAATAAGTTTTTTCATCATCATTTCCTCCTTCATACCTTATTTAGTATAGAGGAAATACATTGTAATATTCTAGTCTTCTGCTGAAAACAATGTACGAAATGTTTGTGAAGTTTTTGTGAAGTACTATAGCCTTTTGAATCTATGAAAAAAAGAGCATAGTAACTATGCTCTCGGATGAAACTGTTTATATACATCTTTTAATCTAGCTTTTGAAACATGCGTATAAATTTGCGTCGTTGAAATATCTGCATGTCCAAGCATTTCTTGCACAGCACGTAAGTCTGCCCCATTTTCTAATAGATGCGTAGCAAAAGAGTGACGCAACGTATGCGGTGTAAGCTCTTTTGCAATATTCGCTTCTTTCGCTAGCCGTTTTAAAATTTTCCAAAATCCCTGTCTCGATAATCGATTACCATGATGGTTTAAAAAGAGCGCATCTACTGCTTTTTTACCCATCAATTCTCTTCTTCCTTTTTCAATATACTTTTGAATCGCTTCTGTCGCTAAGCTTCCTAGTGGAATAATTCTTTCTTTGTTCCCTTTCCCGATACAGCGAACAAATCCCATCGTTAAGTGCACATCTTCTAAATTTAATGCAATTAATTCTGAAACACGAAGTCCTGTTGCATACAACAACTCTAACATTGCCTTATCACGAATCCCAAAAGCACTTGCCGTTTTCGGTGTTTGAAGCAATGCTTCCACTTCGTCGATTGATAATACTTTTGGTAATTTCCGTTCCCCTTGTGGCGTTTCAATATGTACCGATGGGTCATGCTCCACTGCTCGTTCACGAAGTAAAAATTGATGAAACGAACGAATCGATGCAATATGACGCGCCAATGTTTTTGAAGATTTCCCGTTTTCTTTTAAATGCTGCAAAAAGTTAACAATATGCAAGCGTGTCACTTCATGAAACGTCTTCGTTTGTTCTACATTTTGCAAATACTTCACATAGCTTTTTAAATCGCGTTCATAAGATACAACTGTATTTTTCGCTAAACCTTTCTCAACAATCATATAATGAATAAAATCTTTTAATTGATCTTCCAATCTACACTACTCCCCATTTTCATAGAAAAACATCATTCTATTTACGAAAGCATCCTTTTCCGGCTCCTCATTCCCTGATACTTTTTCTACAGTCTCTTCTTTTGGCTTTTCATAACGATGGTAACTTTCATATTCTTGATTTATCCATAGTATAGCGAAATAAAACAAAATCGTACAACTTGTAAATAATAAAAATACTTTCATCCCATCAAAAGTTAATTTTAAAGCTCGGCGCATTGTAAATTCCTCCAAAATATAAGTTATTACAACATATGCCAAGCTTTCACCAATTTATACCTTATTCAAATAAAAAACCTCTTCCTAGTTAAATAGGAAAAGGTTATTTTTCATCCGTTTCATTTTCTTGACAATTTTTACAAATCCCATGGAATGTTAAACGATGATCTTTCACCTTAAAGCTCCAGTCTCGTTCCACTTTATTCTCCACTTCACCAAGTAAATCTTCTTGTATTTCTTGTACAGCACCGCATTGTGTACAGATTAAATGATGATGGAAACGCTGTGCACCTTCTTGGCGTAAGTCATAACGCGAAACACCGTCTCCAAAGTTAATTTTATCGACAACTTTCAACTCAGACAATAACTCTAAAGTTCGATAAACGGTTGCTAATCCGATCTCTGGCGACTTTTCTTTTACAAGGAGGTATACATCTTCTGCGCTTAAATGATCTTCTTCATTTTCTAGCAGCACACGAACTGTTGCTTCACGTTGTGGTGTCAATTTATAGCTCGCTGCATGTAATTGCTTCTTAATTCGTTCAATTCTTTCTTCCATTCGGTACTACTCCCTCCTCGCCACTCTTACACCATTATATCAGAAGAAGGGCTCCTGTCAAAAGAAAAACAATAAAAACAAATTGATAATTATTCTCAAAAAATATTTATTGTTTGTTAATAGCCTCCACAACTTCTTTCATTAAAACTGGTGATGCATACACTTCGACACTGGAAGCAATAGCTAATACCGCTCCAATCACGAGAAAAAAGCATGTATAGCGAATTAATAACGGTAATAGTGGCTCAGTTATTTTCCGAATAAATTGATGCCTAATCATGCGTAAGGAAAAGCTTGCAGCAATTGTTGTCATTACGAGAAATACAGGAATTATAATTAAATTTTGTGGCAATACAGATACAAATGCTAATAATAGTCCATTCCATCCGTGCTGACTTACTAAAAAACCTACTGTAAATCCAACAACTACCCCTTTTAAAAATAGTAAGATAAAAATGAGCGGCAACCCAATAATTGAAATCCCCAAAATCCAAATAAAGCCGATATATTTTAATTGCGAAAAGTAACTTTCTCGAAACATTTCGCCTGCGACAGCAAATTCTCCTTTAGAAACTTGTCCAAAAAAACGCTGTAAATAAAATGATAAATCTTGCTTTTGGTTTATTTGTAAACTATTCACAAGAATCGCTCCAAATATTACTCCCATCAGTAATAAAACCGCATTAAATATATATAGTGAAGAATTTTCCTGTATGTGAGACATTACACGGTCTTGCCACGTTTTTCGCCACATTTTCCTTCCCTCCGTTCACACTCTTACTAAAAATGTATGAAAGAAAGAAAAAAAGTATGACGAATTAGCATTGAAATTCCGCTCTACTTTGCTAAACTAAAAAGTAGAGAATAGGAGGGATTTCTCTTGAAACCATTATTATTAGATTTTCCAACATTATTTCAAACTGAGCGCTTGCAAGTACGTAAGCCGTTTCCAGGTGATGGAACAGAAGTATATGAAGCAATCCAAGCTTCGCTAGAAGACTTATTACCATGGATGCCAATTACAGCTGAAACAGAAGAACGTGCTGAAGAAATTGTTCGCGAAGCTCACGGACAGTTTTTACTTCGTGAAACACTTGATTTCCACTTATACGATAAAGTATCTGGTACATTCATCGGAGCTATTACGCTCAAGCCTGAAAACTGGGATATTCCAAAGTTTTCACTTCACTTTTGGCTACATAGCGCTTATACAAAGCATGGCTATATGACAGAAGCCATTAAAGGTGCGATTCAATTTGCATTTGATAAACTAGGTGCTAGAAGAATTGAAATTCGTACTGATGCAACAAATATAAACGCATGTAACTTAGCAGAACGTCTAGAATTTATTTTAGAAGGTACAATGGAAAATGATTTCCTAGCACCCGATGGCAGCTTACGCGATGCACGTGTATATGCAAAAATCAACTAAAAACACTCGCCTTAGGCGAGTGTTTATTTTTGTAATTGTAAATATTGTACTGCAAACATCGTCTTAGCATCATGTATGCGAAGGTCTTTCATAAGATCAATCGCTTCTTCTAATGACACTTCCATTAATTCCACAAATTCATCTTCATCTAAAGCTGCTTTATTTTCTTTTTGTTTTAATCCTGTCGCTTTATATACATATAAAATCTCATCTGCAAAACCAGGTGATGTATAGAAAGATGTAATAAGTTCCATATTTTCACATACATATCCTGTTTCTTCTTCTAATTCACGAACTGCTGTTACCTCTGGCTTTTCCCCAGGTTCTAACTTCCCAGCAGGAATTTCCACAATTGCCTTTTCGAGAGCTTTACGATACTGCTCAACGAGTACAATTTTCCCCTCATCAGTAATAGCAATAATAGCAACTGCCCCAGGGTGATTTACGATTTCACGTTTACTCATTTCTCCATTTGGTAATACTACATCATCAACACGAACTTTTATAACCCTACCATCAAAAATCGGTTCAGTTTTTACTGTTCTTTCTGCAAGATTACTCATACTACTTCATCTCCCTGTTCTATTTCCTAATCATTCTTCATACATTTTACCACATTGAAAGGAGCGTGATAGAAATGAAAGTTTACATTTTACCAAATCGCGTCACTTTAGTCGGCAAAGCATGGCAAATTCGTCATAAGCTAAAACAATATGGAAAAGAGTATACAACTGTACAAGAGTGGATTACAGCAAATAAAAAGTAAACGTTTGTCAACCTCCTTCCCCTTTCGTACAATAAAGGTAAGGAGGTTGACCTATGAAAAAACGTCAATTAGGAAACTCAGATTTATATGTTACGGAAATTGGATTTGGCTGTATGTCTCTCGGTGCATCTGAGGCTGAAGCTATGCGTATTATCGATGAGGCAATCGATTTAGGAATTAATTTTTTTGATACAGCGGACTTATACGATTATGGATTAAATGAAGAATTTGTTGGAAAAGCTCTGAAAGGAAAACGCGACCAAATTGTTCTTACAACAAAGGTTGGAAATCGATGGACAGAAGAAAAAAACGGTTGGTCTTGGGATCCTTCTAAAGCTTATATAAAGGCCGAAGTAAAAGAGAGTTTACGTAGACTTCAAACAGATTATATTGATTTATATCAACTGCATGGCGGGACGATTGAAGATCCTATAGATGAAACAGTTGAAGCCTTTGAAGAATTAAAAAAAGAAGGGATTATTCGTCATTATGGTATCTCTTCTATACGTCCAAATGTCATTCGTGAGTATGCCAAACGATCAAATATCGTTAGCATATTAATGGAATACAGCCTTTTAAATCGTCGCCCTGAAGAATGGTTCCCGCTTCTTAATGAACAGCAAATTAGCGTTATTGCTCGCGGACCACTTGCAAAAGGGATTTTAACTAACAATAATGCAAGAAAGATAGAAAGAGTAAAAGAAAAAGATTACCTCTCTTATTCTTACGATGAGTTATATTCGACACTCGCGAGTGTAAAAGAAATAATCGGAGAAAGCTCTTTAACAGGAACAGCTATTCAATATTGCTTACATAACAAAACTGTTGCAGCTGTTATACCTGGTGCAAGCTCTATTCAACAATTGCAAGAAAATATACAAGCTAGCCAACAGTTATCTTTAACAAAAGAAGAATATGTACAACTTCAAAAGATTGTTAAGTATGATTCATATGCTTTGCATCGCTAAAATATTGATACCGATAAAAGCAAAAGACTGCCCCCCAACACTAGGCGGCAGTCTTTTTTTATAACGTATCATATTTATCAGGATTCGTTCCTACATGTAAATTACGATTTAACGTATTAATTTGATCCATCTCTTCTTCAGTTAATGAGAAATCAAAAATAGTAAAGTTCTCTTTAATACGAGATGGCGTAACAGATTTAGGAATAGTCACAATCCCACTTTGAATATCCCACCTTAATATAACTTGTGCAGGTGACTTTTCATATTTTTTAGAAATAGCCTGAATAATTGGATGCTGGAATACTTCGCCGCCTCTCATTAAAGGACTCCACGCTTCCATCTGAATTTGCTCACCTTGACAGAAATCACGCAATTCAAATTGCGCTAACATTGGATGAAGTTCAACTTGGTTGACCATCGGCTTCACTTTACAATTTGGTAATAACAGTTCTAAATGATGTTTATGAAAATTAGAAACACCAATCGCGCGCACTTTACCTTCTTCATATAGCTTTTCTAAAGCACGGTACGTATCAACATACTTCCCTCTTATCGGCCAATGGATTAAATATAAATCTACATACTCCATTTGTAATTTCTTTAAACTTTTTTCAAACGCCTCGAGCGTCTCCTCGTACCCTTGATCGTCGTTCCAAACTTTTGTTGTAATAAACAAGTCTTCTCTCGGAATTCCTGATTCACGAACCGCTTCTCCGACACCGCTTTCATTTTTATATACAGTTGCTGTATCAATCGAACGGTATCCAACTTCTAACGCTGTTTTTACTGCTTGTTTAACTTCGTCGCCTTCTTTCGCTTTATAAACGCCTAGACCAATCATCGGCATTTTCACGCCATTATGAAGTGTAGTTGTTGGAATATGCACAGTCGTTCTCCCTTTCAATGTTACATTTTTATAAACCACTACTTTATTTCAACAAGATTTATTCAAAATGTCAAAACATACGTACAGTTTACATAATAATTTTATACCCCTTTAGAAAATAACATGAACTCAGTCGTTCACGTTACTTTCTATCCATTTCTTCGCTTTTTCATCAACATTACGTACAAATTCATTTTTTCCTTCTGTATACAACGTGCCATCATATGTATATTTTTCAGCTAGTTCTTTCTTTAAAGTCGCATACGCTTCTGCTTCTTCACAATGAGCCATCATATAATCACGAAATGCTAAATGCCTTACTATCTCAGGATTTCCTTTTTCAAATACGTGTAAGTGATACGAGCGTTTTTCCTCAGTCCCATGAATAAAATAACGACGTCTTGAAATACCATTTTCCCCTTTTACGATGTAACCAAGCTCTTTAAAACGTTCATTCCAATGATCTACTCTGTCGATACTCTCTACTTCCATAATCATATCTATAATTGGTTTAGCTGCCAGTCCTGGCACTGACGTACTTCCAATATGATGGATTTTTACCGTTTCTGGCATCGCCGATTTTAATCTTTCGGCTTCCATTTGGAATTTCTCACTCCAATGATTTTCATACGGAACGACTACAATTTTCCTCATTCTAACTCCCCTTTTCTTACACACTCGTCAAAAAAATGATCAGCGGCATTTCACTGATCATTTTTTTATTATTTAAAGTCTTTCCAAGTAAGGCTACTTTCACTTAACAGTTCTTCAAATGATTTATTCTTTTCACGTTCTTTTTGTTCCTTACGCTTTCTTTCTTGTTCTGCTGCCTCTTTTTTCTCTTCTCTCACTTGCAACTCTTTTTTCTTATTCTTTAATTGTTGCATTAACGAATCGTTCAATTGATCACCTAGTGTAAGTGATTCTTTCTCTGGTTGATTCATTTGAGAGTGTTTTTGTGTTTGTCTTTGCTTCTTTTTCTTCATACTATTCACCTTTTACTTTTTTCTCCATTATAGAGGATACATGGCGAAATCGACAATAAAAAAGGTTCCCTAATCTATTATTTATCTTTTGTAAATATGTTAATTTTTCGAAAAAACTAAATTTTTATATAGATATAATCCTAGTAATCTATTAAAATTATGTCGTATGATGTCAGATTATAAAAAAAGGAGAAATTAATTATGTGGAAAAAAATTATTCCTGCTGTTGCTGTTTTAAGTACTATTACTTTTTCAAGCGTATTCGCCGCTCCTCCATCTCAGACTCCTGCCGAACAAAACCGATACATAGACGTACAAATGCTTGGTATTAATGATTTACATGGTCAACTAGATACTGTAAAAAAAGTTAACAATAAAGAAGCTGGTGGCGCTGATTATTTAGCTACTTATTTAAAAGAACGCAAAAAACAAAACCCTAATACACTTCTCGTACATGCCGGTGATATTGTCGGAGCCAGCCCACCAGTTTCCGCATTATTACAAGACGAACCAACAATTGAATTTTTAAATGACTTAAAGTTTGATGTTGGTACAATCGGAAACCATGAATTTGATGAAGGTATCGATGAAATGAAACGCCTCATTTACGGTGGATATCACGAAAAAACAGGGAATTTCAAAGGAGCAAACTTCCCTTATGTCGCTGCAAACTTCTATAATAAATCAACTGGCCGCTTATTTTTACCACCATTCACTGTAAAAATGGTTGACGGAGTTCCTGTAGGGTTCATTGGAGTTGTTACAACGGATACACCAAATGTCGTTATGCCTACTATGCTTAAAAATGTAGAAATCACTGATGAAGTAGAGGCTATTAATAAATCCACACAACAATTAAAGCGTCTCGGCGTTAAATCTATCGTAGTCCTTGCACATGTCGGCGGAACAACTGATGAGTCTGGTGTAACAAATGGAGACCTCACTCGAATTGCAAATGAAACAGATCCAGAAGTTGATGTTATTTTCGGCGGACATAGTCATACGTACGTAAATGGTACTGTAAATAATAAACTTATCGTGCAGGCGAACTCTTACGGGATGGCTTTCTCTGATGTAGATGTAACGATTGATAGAAAAACAAAAGATATTGTGAAGAAAAAAGCTGAAGTTATTACAACGTACCATGAAGGTGTAGAGCCTGATAAACAAGTAAAACAAAAGTTAGATCAATATAAAGAAAAAATCGCACCTCTTGTAAATGAAGTAGTCGGAAAATCTACAGCACCTATCGACCGTAAACAAAACGATGCTGGTGAATCTACACTTGGAAATTTAGTTGCGGATGCCCAGCGCCAAACTATGCAAACACAAATCGCTCTTATGAATCCTGGTGGAATTCGTAATGATCTAGACGCTGGAGATATTACATGGGGCGAATTATACGGCATTCAGCCTTTCGGAAACCAATTAATTAAAGTAGATCTAACAGGTCAAGATATTCGTGATATATTAAATCAACAATGGCAAAAAGGAGCAACGAGAATGCTTCAAATTTCAGGTATTCAATACACTTGGGATGCAAATAAACCAAATAACGAAAAGGTTACGAATATCCGTTTAACAAATGGTGAAGAATTAGTTCCCTCTAAAACGTATAGCGTAGTTGCAAATGCTTTCCTAGCTTCTGGCGGTGATGGATTCGTATCCTTTAAAAATGGAAAAAATGCTGAAACTGGTCCAAACGATTTTGAAGCATTAGTCGATTATGTAAAACAAGTGAAAGAACCAATTCAGCCGATTATTGATGGACGTATTCAAAAAAACAATTAAATACTATTCAAACTAGTGCGTGACACTCGAAAGAAGAAGCTCCTTTTATATGCAAGGAGCTTCTTCTTTTAGAGTCATACGTATTGTCATTCTTCTAGTGCAGTAAAGGATACGCACATAGCCCCTTGTTTCTTCGTAGTATATAGAAAACTATAATGGGAAGATTTGTATGTATTTTCATCAAACAATGACGATACATTGTATCGACAAAACGACAAACACATTCGTAGTATTGAGAAAGCAATTAACGGAGAATATAGCGCCATTCATTTTTATGCTAGATTAGCTACTTTAGCTCCAGACATAAATGAACGAAATCAAACCCTTGAAATTCGGCAAGATGAGCAACGAACAGTTGATTTTCACTTAGAAATTGCAGACGAAACGACAAATCAACAAGTGAAAGAAACATTTCGGCGCGCAGCAGCTGATGAACAAAATCATGCCGTTTGGTTCCTATATTACTTTTCGAAACAAAACAAAAAATGAAATAAAAGAAAGGATACACGCTCTTATATGGAACATAGTATCCTTTCTTTTATTTCTCTGGATACGTTTCATGATTAACATCATACCGTTGCAAAAATTCCTGTAGTGCTTCTTCTACAATTTTAGACTTTTGAATCCCTTTTGATTCCGATATAACATCTAGTCTTGCTAATACTTCTATATTAATCGAAAAGGTTCGTTTCTTTTTCTCTGTGCTCTTACTTATAATTTGAACACTTACTTCTTCTCTTTTTCTTAGCAATTCATAAATGCTTTGTAATTGTTCATAAATTAGTAATTGATAGTCTGTTTTTGCATATTGAAGGGCAGTAGCTTCTTGGATTTGCAAATGACGTGGCTCTTCACCATCACCTATAAAGATACGTTTTTTCTGCTCTCCATCATATTCATATCCAATCACCCTTAATTTCTTTGATAATGTATATGGGCTCATTTCAAGCCGTTTCGCTATAATAGCGATTGATTCGCGTCTATTTAAAGAATCAATAATTTCTCCAATCGTCACATTCTCCCTCCTCTCTTAATCGCCTAAACTTGAAATCAAACCAGTATGTTATGATACAATGATTTTCTAGTAGTATATGCAAAAGAAAGAGCCTGTGCGATTCATACCATTTAAGAAAAGGAGGTTTACATATGCTTTTTCGTAGCCATACCCCTCAGTTTTACAACGAAAAGAAGCAACTAATCCCTAACAGTATCGCTACGATAGAAAGCGTTATGATTAATGACCGGAAACAATCTCTCCTTATACGCGGCCAAAACGTGGAACAGCCTATTTTATTATGCTGTCACGGCGGTCCTGGTATGGCACAAATCGGCTTTATTCGCCATTTTCAAAAAGAGTTAGAAAAGCACTTTATCGTTATTAATTGGGATCAGCGAGGGGCAGGTAAATCCTTTTTATGGCGGGACATCCAAACAAATCTTACGATTGATCAATTTTTTTCAGATGCAAAAAAGGTTATTCAATATCTTCTCAAACGCTTTAATAAGCAAAAACTATTTCTCGCTGGTCATTCTTGGGGAAGTATTATCGGACTACAAATCGCTAATCAATGTCCCGAATATATAGAAGCATACATCGGCATCGGTCAAATCGTACATATGAAGCAAAATGAAGAATTACTATATCAACATTTAATTAGCTCTGCCAAAAAACATGACCATAAAAAGGCATTAGCTTCTCTTTTAAAATTAGGGAAACCACCCTTTTTAGATACGAGACGCCTCATTATTCAAAGAAAGTGGCTTGGTACATTCGGAGGAGCAATCCAAAATGGATCTTCCTTTTCTTTCATACGAAAAGGCTTCTTTTCTCCTGAATATACGCTATTAGATTGGTTCAAATTTCTCGCAGGAAATTTAAAATCCGGAGTTTTATGGGAAGAGATGCTGACAATCGATTTCTTTTCATCTATTTCAAGTTTATCTGTTCCTGTTTATTTTTGTTCTGGTCGCTATGATTATCAAACTCCTTATGCACTCGTTCAACAATATTGCGATATCATTCAAGCTCCTATTAAAAAGATGATTTGGTTTCCAAACTCGGCACATTCTCCAGATTTAGAAGAGCCTGAGTTATTCGCTAAATCTTTACAATCAATTAAACAAGAACTATCTTTTCAACATTAATAACAAAAGGCGCTTTTACATTTCATAGAAAACATTTTATAATGATATGTCGCAAGTATATGTCACTACAAACACTTGCTTGCCTTAACAGAATAAAAATTAGGGAGATTACATTTATTATGAACGCTGTACTCATCGCAGTAGCAGTCATGCTACTGCTTAGTTTGTTACGTGTCCAAGTCATTGTCGCCATTATCGTTGGAGCTTTAACAGGCGGACTTATCGGCGGACTCGGTATTTCAGAAACAATTAGTACTTTTACAGCCGGTCTTGGGAACAGTGCTCCTATCGCATTAAGCTACGCAATGCTCGGTGGATTTGCTATTTCCCTTTCAAAAACAGGACTTCCTGATGCAATGATCCAATCAGCTTTAAAATGGATCGGCAACGAACAAGACACGAAAAAACAAGTCTATTCTAAAATACTTATATTATTTATCATTTTAACAATGGCTTGCTTCTCACAAAATATTATCCCTGTTCATATCGCCTTCATCCCAATCTTAATTCCAGCACTTTTAAAAGTATTAAATGAGCTGAGGGTGGATCGTAGGCTTGTAACATGTCTTATTACATTTGGGTTAATTACCCCTTACATGTGGGTTCCAGCAGGGTTCGGAAAAATTTATCATGACGTATTGCAAACAAATGCTGCGCAAAGCGGTCTTACATTTGATGTCGCACTTATTCCAAAAGCGATGACTATTCCAGCAATCGGTATGATTATCGGATTATGTGTAGCGGTTTTCATTACATACCGAAAACCACGTACATATGAAACAGAACAAATTCATTCTGCACAGAATGAAATCGTTCCCTATACGAAAAGAAGCATTACTTTGGGTTTATTATCAATACTCGCTACATTAACTGTGCAATTAGCAACAGAATCAATGATTTTTGGTGCTTTAGCAGGTATTATCGTCTTATCAGTTAGCGGTAGCCTCCCTCTTAAAGAAGCCGATGCTATTTTAACGAGTGGAATGCGTATGATGTCCTTTATCGGATTTGTTATGATTTCTGCCGCTGGATTTGGCGCTGTTCTTCGAAAAACTGGACATGTTGAATCTCTTGTGCAAACGAGTGCACATATAATCGGAAATAATAAACCGCTTGCTGCATTTCTTATGCTCATTATTGGACTTCTCGTTACGATGGGAATTGGCTCTTCCTTTTCAACCATCCCAATCTTAACAACAATTTTCGTACCATTATGCGTCCAGCTCGGATTTAGTCCCATGGCTACAATCGCAATTATCGGTACAGCTGGTGCACTTGGTGATGCAGGTTCTCCAGCATCTGATAGTACACTTGGACCAACGTCCGGTTTAAATGCTGATGGTCAGCACCATCATATATGGGATACATGTGTCCCAACATTTCTACACTATAATATACCGTTACTTATATTCGGCTTTATTGCCGCAATTACACTATAAAAGGTGCGTTTTAAAAACGCACCTTTTACTTTGTTGTTTCTCTCTCAATGCACCTAAATTCTGTTTCCACTTCTTCTTGTCGCACTTGTTTCTTCTTTATTTTTCCTATTAACTGTTGAAAAGCTATTTCCCCATTTTCTTCGATATAACTTCCAATCGTCGTTAATGATGGACTTATCCATTCACCCTCTACACTCCCGTTAAATCCAATGATTTGTAACTTACCTGGTATATGAATATTAAGAGTTTTCGCCGCCCTGATTAGCTCAATAGCGACCTTATCACTTGAAGCTACAACCCCATCTATGTATGGATGCTTTTGTAACCATTCAAGAAACTGTTGATTCGTATACCCTTGTACAATTTCCTCTCGATAAGAAAGTCCTTCTTTCCAAGCAGTATCTAAAAATCCTGCCACATGCTCTTCCATTTCTTCACTCTCTACTCCCTCACCGATATAAGCAAGAAACTGGCAGCCTTTCTCTTTTAATAAAGAAACAGCTTTCTGCCCACTTTCATAATAACTAGTCAGAGATTGTCGTTCTTCAAGCACAGCGAAAGGAAGTGAGATTTCTCCTATACTTCGAAAAACAGATTTCGTCATTATAACGCCTGCAATGTTATTTTGCTCCAACATATCTATGTATCTATTCTTATTTTCTATATTACAAACTATTACTTGATACCCTTCTTTATATGCTATTTCCTCAACGAAACGGAGCAAAGTGATGTATGATGGATTATGCAAATTATCTACAAGTAATGCAATCATCGTTGAAGGCTGTTTAAATAAAGGCTTTGCTGTAGCATTCGGTCTATATTGTAACTCTTCAATTGCTTTTTTTACTTGTTTCACCGTATCTTCATGGACATATCCTTTTTCGTTAATGACTCTTGAAACGGTTGCGACTGAAACACCGGCCAATTTTGCAACATCACGTATAGTTGCCACATCGTCACCCCTTAATATGGTAATAGATTACAATTATAAACTAAACCAAAATATAACATTCGTCAAGGTTATTGTTTTAAATTTCTGAAAATTGTTACATGACTTCCACTTTGCTTACAAATTATACTCCAGCTGAATTTCATGTGAAATTGCGATATTATCATAACCAATAAATGGAATTTCTTTCTTTATTTTTCGTGCTTCCTTTACCGCATCAATATATAAGTTCGTCATCATGAAGTTACGTTTTTGATAAAAACGAAGTGCGTTCATATTATCATTCGTCGTAATAAGCCACACTTTTTTACATTCGTTCTCTTTTGCCACTCGCAATACACAATCCACCAGTTTTGTACCAATCCCCTTCCCTTCCTCAAAACTATTTAACGATACAATTTCACACATGTTTTCTATCACTTTATATGTTACAATTCCTACTATCCTGTTATTTCTAAGTGCAATAAAACCAGGTAATTCTTCTAATTGATGTACTCTGTCTCGCGAGACCATCATTGAGCTTCCCCAGTTTTCACACATAAAATCCTGAATTGCTTCTTTCATTTCTGGTGTGATTTTTTGTATATGAACCATACACGATTTCTCCCCTTTTCACATCATTGTGATACAATGTTAGTGTATCACATGTAGAGGTATTTGGAGGATGAGGTAAAGTATGAAACGTTTTTTTACAGCATTGTTTACTATACTAGGCGCACTAACTGCGATTGGGATTTTCTTTACAAATAAAGTTATGTACTTGAAGAAAAAAACAGAGGAAGAAGTTTTAGAACGCGAAACGAAAAAGCATTTTCATTTGGACGATTTTAAGGCTATTCAAAAAGAAGAGGTTCACATCCCTTCTCAATTCGGATACGAACTTCACGGATATTACATGCCAGCTGGTCATTCCAATAAATTTATGATTTTTTGCCACGGTGTGACTGTAAATAAAATGAATTCCGTTAAATATGCAAACTTATTTTTAAATAGAGGATATAACGTATTTATTTATGATCATCGCCGTCATGGTAAAACCGGTGGTAAAACAACAAGTTATGGCTATTATGAAAAACATGATTTAAAGTCAGTAGTTGACTGGCTAAAAGATCGTTTCGGAACGAATATTACACTCGGAATTCATGGTGAATCTATGGGTGCTGCAACTCTTCTTCAATATGCAGGACTTGTAGAAGATGGTGCTGATTTTTATATTGCTGATTGTCCTTTCTCTGATTTTTATGGACAGTTACAACATCGTTTGAAAGTTGAGTTTCATTTGCCAAAATGGCCTTTATTACCTTTAGCAAATGCCTTTTTAAAAGTTCGTGATGGCTATACAATTCGTGAAGTTTCACCAATTGATTGTATAAAAAATATTAACAATCCGGTTCTCTTTATTCATAGTAAAGATGATGACTATATTTTATCTGATATGACGAAATCACTTTATGAAGCGAAAGAAAATAATAAACAGCTTTATATTGCAGAACATGGTGCACACGCTTGCTCTTATAATGAAAATAAAGAAGAGTACGAAGATGCCATCGATCAATTTTTAAACACATATGTAAAAGAAACAAAAAACAGGCTTGCATAAGCCTGTTTTTTTACTGCGCTAAAACGTCTGTAACTTGTTCCATATTTTCAGAAATCCACTTTACTGCCTCGTCTAGCGTTGGGAATTCCGTCGTTTGAAAAGTTACCTCATCTTGAAGTAACCAAACATCTTTCGGTTCTTGTCCTACACCTGCGATTGACCAATGAAGTAAACTATATGGATGATTATCATTCAAAAATGATGCCCATGTGCGCTCATTTGCAATATTTTGTAGTGTGTGTAATTTTTTATCCATCTTTCGTCACCTTACTCTAGTCAGTTATAAAAACTATTATAACACTCTCTTCTCTCTCAAACAAAGTGCTCTTTTTATATTGTCAAGTACTCTCCCTAATTATATGATGAGAGTAAGCGTTTGGAAAGGAGGGATAACGTTGGCAAAAGTACAAATTAAAGTGAATGATAATGGCTCTTTTCGCGTTACAGGGGACGTGGAATTAGTTGACTCACAAGGGAATGTATTCCCAGCAAAACCGGCATTTTCTTTATGTCGTTGTGGTTTATCAAAAAACATGCCTTATTGCGATGCTTCGCATAAAGGAAAATTCGAGTCTGTTGTTAGAGCACCAGAGGCAGAGTAATTTTGGACGTAACATGCACATTTTTTTGTGCATGTTTTTTCTTTTGATCAAAGCCTATACAGCCCTTCCCCTTTCAACATTTCTATTACTTTCGTCCCCATTCAAATCGGCATATATTTTCACACAATTCTTCACATTCGAATATTTTCCACTTTGCTTTTTTCTTTTTTGTGCTATAATGTGAGCAAACAACATCCTTCGGGGTCGGGTGAAATTCCCAACCGGCGGTGATGAAGCGATAGCTTCTAAGTCCGTGACCCGTTTTCAACGCGAAAACGGTGGATCTAGTGAAACTCTAGGGCCGACAGTATAGTCTGGATGGGAGAAGGATATGTTTTCTAGTAATTTTATATAGCGAATACACTTTTATTTCAGTATGCATATTTTTAAAGATTCATTTTGACTCTTTATATATGTTTTATTTTGTATACTTATGTTTCTATACTGAAATAAAAAGATACGACTAGCGTTGAAAGAATTTGATATTTTGCTAGGTTTTTTCCTTATGCCAAAATATCAGTCATCGTTAGGTTTCTTTCCTATACTTTCGTATTCGAACTATATTTCTAGAAATCACGTCTCCCAAACCCCAAGGATATAAAATCCTTGGGGTTTTTTGATTTTTTCAGGAGAGGTGAAGAGAATGACAGATCAAGAATATATGAGGATTGCCTTGCAGTTAGCACAAGGTACATCCGGACAGACAAGTCCAAATCCTATGGTTGGTGCTGTTGTTGTAAAAGATGGAAACATCATAGGAATGGGAGCTCACTTGCGTGCTGGTGAAGAACATGCCGAAGTTCATGCACTTCATATGGCTGGTGAAAAAGCAAAAGGTGCTACTGTTTATGTAACACTTGAACCGTGTAGCCATTTTGGAAAAACACCACCTTGCTGTGAATTACTCATTAAAAAGGGAGTTCAGCGTATTGTAATTGCCACTCTTGATTGCAATCCACTCGTTTCTGGTAATGGAAAAAGGAGATTAGAAGAAGCTGGAATCGAGGTAACTACTGGTGTTCTTGAAGCGGAAGCAACTTTATTAAATCGATACTTTTTTCACTATATGAAAACGAAACGTCCCTTTGTAACAATAAAAACAGCAATGAGCTTAGATGGAAAAACAGCAACTGTAACCGGTGAAAGTAAGTGGATTACAGGCGAAGAAGCACGCGCTGACGTTCACCAATATCGTCATATACATGATGCTATTCTAGTCGGTGTGAATACAGTTCTAACTGATAATCCACACTTAACAACACGAATTTCAAACGGAGGTAAACATCCTATACGCGTTATTTTAGATACCCACTTACGAACGCCGCCATCTTCTCATGTCATAACAGATGGCTTAACTCCGACATGGATTATTGTCGGTAAGGATGTAAACAAAGAGAAAATAGCGTCTTATGAATCTAACAATATAGCTGTATTCCAAATGAAAACACAGCAAATTGAAATACAAGATGTCCTATCCCTGCTCGGTGAGAAACAAATTCTTTCTCTGTTCGTTGAAGGTGGTCAAACGGTGCATGCAAACTTCTTAAAAACAAATAGTTTTAATGAAATCGTGACCTATATAAGCCCGAAATTAATTGGTGGAAAAGATGCACCCACCTTATTTGGTGGAGCTGGTTTTTCGAAGTTACAAGATGCACTTTCCTTAACAATTCAAGAGATGAAACAAATCGGTAATGATATAAAAATTGTTGCAACCTTAAAAAGCGAGGTGACGGAATGTTTACAGGAATCGTAGAAGAGTTAGGAACGATATCAAGCATGACTCAAAGTGGTGAAGCAATGAAGCTAACTATTAGCGCAAAGCAAATTTTATCGGATGTCAAATTAGGTGATAGTATCGCAGTTAACGGCATTTGCTTAACAGTAACTACTTTTACGACTACTTCATTCACTGTCGACGCAATGCCTGAAACAATGAAAGCAACATCACTTCGTATGCTAAAGCCAAGTGCCAAAGTGAATTTAGAACGGGCGATGGCTGCAAACGGACGATTCGGTGGACATTTCGTCACCGGACATATCGATGGCATCGGTACGATTTTAACTAAAAAACAACATTACAATGCCATCTATTACAAAATAGCAATTTCTGATGAATTACTACGCTATTGTTTGCATAAAGGATCCGTTGCTGTTGATGGCACTAGCTTAACAATATTTGATATAGACGAATCTTCAATTACAATTTCACTCATCCCCCACACAGTAAGCGAGTCTATAATCGGAGAAAAAAAAGCCGGGGACATCGTAAACATTGAGTGTGACATGATTGGAAAATATATTGAACGCTTTATCTCAAAGCCCGCAAAAAGAACTGGTTCAATGACCGAAAGCTTTTTACAAGAAAACGGATTTCTATAAGGAGGAAGCACAATGTTTCATCGTATTGAAGAAGCTCTAGAAGATTTAAAACAAGGAAAAGTTGTTATCGTATGTGATGATGAAAACCGAGAAAATGAAGGCGATTTTATTGCTTTAGCAGAGTACATTACACCAGAAACGATTAATTTTATGATTACACACGGTCGTGGTCTCGTTTGTGTACCCATTACGGAGGAGTACGCAGAACGTCTACAGTTAGAACCAATGGTATCTCATAATACAGATTCACATCACACTGCGTTTACAGTGAGCATTGATCATGTTTCTACAACAACAGGGATTAGTGCTCATGAACGTGCAACTACGATACAAGAATTGTTAAACCCTGCATCAAAAGGCTCTGATTTCAATCGCCCTGGACATATCTTTCCATTAATTGCGAAAGAAGGCGGTGTACTGCGCCGTGCTGGTCATACAGAAGCCGCTGTCGATTTAGCCAAACTTTGCGGAGCAGAACCAGCTGGAGTCATTTGCGAAATTATAAATGAGGACGGTACGATGGCACGTGTACCTGATTTACTAGAGTGCGCAAAACAATTTGATATAAAAATGATTACAATAGAAGATTTAATTGCTTATCGCCGCCATCACGAAACACTTGTGACAAGAGAAGTGGAAATTACATTACCTACAGATTTCGGTACTTTCCATGCAATTGGCTATTCTAACTCATTAGATATGAAAGAACATATCGCGCTCGTAAAAGGTGATATTTCAACAGGCGAACCTGTACTTGTACGCGTTCATTCAGAATGCTTAACAGGAGATGTATTTGGTTCGTGCCGCTGTGATTGCGGACCACAGCTACATGCTGCACTTGCTCAAATTGAGCGTGAAGGAAAAGGTGTTCTTCTCTATATGAGACAAGAAGGACGAGGCATTGGCCTTCTGAATAAGCTTCGCGCTTATAAGTTACAAGAAGAAGGGTTAGATACTGTAGAAGCAAATGAAAAACTTGGGTTCCCAGCTGATCTTCGTGATTACGGTATTGGCGCTCAAATTTTAAAAGATTTAGGCTTACAAAGTTTACGATTATTAACGAATAATCCACGAAAAATTGCTGGCTTACAAGGTTACGATTTAGAAGTAACCGAGCGTGTACCGTTGCAAATGCCAACAAAAGAAGAAAATAAAACGTATTTACAAACGAAAGCAAGCAAATTAGGACATTTACTAAACTTATCCCGCATTAACGGGCAGTAAAACTCCCACCTCAAAATTCGGCTGGAGCAAAGAAGTTAGGTGGGAGATCAACTGCCCGTAAAGGCCCGATTGGTTCAACTAATAATCAGCGGGGGATGAATCCCCCCACTGATTATAGTTTCACTTTATAATTAAAGGAGAGATACATTATGGTATTCGAAGGTCATTTAGTTGGTACAGGATTAAAAGTTGGGGTTGTTGTTGGACGTTTTAATGAGTTTATTACAAGTAAGTTACTTGGCGGAGCTTTAGATGGATTAAAGCGTCACGGTGTAGAAGAGAATGATATTGATGTTGCATGGGTTCCTGGTGCATTTGAAATTCCTTTAATCGCTAAAAAGATGGCGAATAGCGGAAAATATGATGCTGTTATTACATTAGGTACAGTAATTCGCGGTGCTACAACACATTACGATTACGTTTGTAATGAAGTAGCAAAAGGTGTTGCGTCTTTATCACTACAAACGGACATTCCAGTTATTTTCGGTGTATTAACGACAGAAACAATTGAACAAGCGATTGAACGTGCAGGTACAAAAGCTGGTAATAAAGGATATGAATCGGCAGTTGCTGCGATCGAAATGGCTCATTTATCAAAACAATGGGCTTAAAAAAGAGGCTACGGCCTCTTTTTTTATTTTCTCACCTTTTTTCGTACATCTTCTATTAATTCATCCATCGTTTTTCCTTCTGTTTTTATACGAAGAGCTTGTGCTGTTCTCCACACATTTTCTCTCTTTTCCGCTTCTTCTATAATAGAAATTTCCTTCCTCACTTCTTTTAAATCTTTTCCTTCTGTTTCAAGCCCAAAATGTTCAGCTTTCGTTCGAAAATGCTGTTCAATTCTTTGTTGCATTTCTTTTTGTTCAGGATTTTCAGCCGCCTTAACTGCATCAGCACTTATCGCTTTTATTAAAATCAGACAGGTCATAATAGTTAATATGTATTTGTACATGTAAAATCCTCCAACCCGATATAAATTACATTTTTACTATGTACAATTAGGGCTTGGAAAATTCGTCCACAAAATTATTTTTCTCGTCCAAAAGTGACTACTATCAAGCGTTAATGGACTTTTATTACATTTTATTTACAAAAAAAAGCAACCCCTTTAAAGAGTTTGCTTTTCATCTATCTTATAGTGCACATTCTTCAATCTCAAATCCTAAATCTTCAATCATACCCCAGTCCGCAGTCGGCTCTTGTCCAGCTGTTGTTAAATAGTCCCCGACAAAGATAGAGTTTGCTGCAAATAAACCAAGTGGCTGTACAGAACGTAAATTAAGTTCTCGACCACCTGAAATACGAATTTCTTTTGTTGGATTTACAAAACGCATCATCGCCAGCACTTTTAAACATTCTACAGGTGTTAATTCTTTTTGTCCTTCAAGCGGAGTACCCTTTACAGCAACAAGGAAATTACATGGAATAGAATCCGCATCTAAACGTTGTAATTCAAATGCAATTTCAGCGCGCTGTTCAATCGTTTCTCCCATTCCGAAAATTGCTCCAGAGCATGGAGAAATACCGGCTTGCTTCGCTTTTTGGACTGTATCAACACGATCGTCATACGTATGCGTTGAACAAATGCTATCATAATTGTTGGCATGCGTATTTAAATTGTGATTATAACGATGCACACCAGCTTCTGCTAACTGACCTGCTTGATCTTCATTTAAAAATCCTAAACAACAGCAAATTTTTAAATCTGTCGTTTCACGAATTTCCTTAACTGCTCCAATAACGTGATTTACTTCTTTATTCGTCGGACGACGACCAGATGCAACAATACAATATGTACCTGCTTTACGACGAATTGCTTCGTGCGCTCCTTCAACAATTTTCTCTTGTGTTAACCATGCATACTTATCAATCGGTGCTTCTGAAATAATAGACTGTGAACAATACCCGCAATCTTCAGGACATAATCCAGATTTCGTATTTATAATCATGTTCAACTTTACTTTCTTACCAAAATGATGATGGCGAATGATGTAAGCTGCATTCATAATTTCTAAAACCTCTGTATCATCAGCTTCTAATATTGCAATTGCATCTTCTTTCGTAATCATTTTCTCTTCTACTACGTCGTATGCAAGTTTTTTCCAATCCCTTTTTGTTTGTACTTGTTTCATTTCATCTCTTCCCCTCTTTTGTTATATACGTAAATAAAGCATGATATGTTGCTACTATCCCTTCTTTTTCCGTGAAGTCTCTTTCGTATATACGAAGCATCGTACGAAAGAGTGAAGGGCTTTGACAATAAGACTCTTCATTACTATTGGTCGCTCCTACTTTTCGAATAGAATGTAGAAACTCCCTAACTTCTGCAAATCTTTCTATGTAACATGTTTCAGAAACATGTACATTTCCTAATGGCATTTCACATATATTCACTAACTGTTCTTTCGAAATGAAGCGTTGTCCAATTGAAGCACAATTGTGTATCCCCTTTTCTTTCTTAGCACGCTGAAAAGACGTATGCAATTCTTGAAAAGTCGTATTACCAAACGTTGAAAATAATAACATTCCCTCTTCAGACAAATAGTTAAATAAATTTTTCACTGTCTCTTTTAAATCATTAAGCCATTGAAATGTCGCATTTGAAATAATGACATCATATGAATCTTCTAATTTTAATTGTTCAATATCTTCACATCGAAACATCACATTTTCCAAACTTTTTCTAGTTTTCGCTACTGCAATCATCTCATCAGCAAAATCCACAGCTGTAATATGAGCTTTCGGAAATACATTTGATAATTGCTCTGTTACATATCCTGTCCCGCATCCAAGTTCTAAAATACGTATCGATGATGTTTCACTATATCGTTCCTTCAATGTAGAAAGTAACGAATGCGCCATCTTTTTTTGTACATTTGCATATTGATCGTAGGATACAGCCGCCCCGTTAAACCGTTTTTGCAGTAACGTTTTGTTGATCATGTCGTATCCCCTCTACAAATTGAATGATTTCATTTGCGCAATATTCAAAATTCGTTACACATAATGCATGCCCAGCACCGCTTACTACTTTTAGATTGGCATTCGTATTATTCGCCATACTATGGGCTGCAGACAATGGACATATTACATCCTGCTCTCCATGAAGGAGTAACAGCGGGGCTTTCATATCTATTACTTCATTTCTCATATCTGTTTCTATTAAATAATCTAAGCCTAATTGTAAAGACTGAATCGAGTCTCCTTTAAACTTCTGCGCAATCTCTTCAAAACTCGTATTCTCCCTCAGCTCACTTTTTGTAAACATATTTTCATAGAAACGCTTCAAAGTATCTTCTTTTTTTCTCGTTAAATTCTTTTTCATACGTTCTACATGCAAGGAATTCCATCCACTTGTATAGTCACTTGTATTGGTAAATTTAGCGGTACCACCAATTAGTACCATACCTTGGGCCTTAATCTTTTTATAAGCTTGTACTGCCGCTAACGCTCCTAGTGACCATCCAACTAAAATTACATTTTCATCCTGCGCTACATCTATTATTCGCCCTGCAAATTCACTTTGTTCTTTCACGTTACGCCAATCTATACATTGAACAGAATATCCTGTAAAATACGGCAGAACCAAAGTCCAAACACCTTCTTCCATTCCCCATCCTGGAATAAAAATAAGCTTTAGCTCTTTCATACTAAAAACCCCTCTTCTTTACCAATGCGTATAATATGCTGAATAGCCCATTTTAAATCGGCTATTGTATGTTGTGACGTAACTGCAAAACGGACTCGAGAACTACCAACTGGAACAGTCGGCGGACGAATTGCAATGGCTGCGATACCTACCTCTTGTAACCTTTCACTAAACCGTAAAGTATTTTCATTTGATCCAACTACAATCGGTACAATATGAGTTGAGCTATTCCCAATATCAAAACCAACTTCTTGTAAATGCGTCCTGAAATATGCACCATTCTCTATAAGTCGCTCTCTTCTTTCGTTATCTTCTTTCACAATTTCAATTGCTTTTCGGATCGCCCCTAATGTTCCTGGTGGTAAAGCTGTAGTAAAAATCAAGCTTCTCATCATATTTTGTAAATACTCTATATAAATGGAATCACCCGTTAAATACGCACCATAACACCCTAAAGCCTTACTAAACGTCCCCATATGTATGTCAATTTTTTGAGCAATATCTTTTTCTACATGAGATAATCCGGCTCCACCGATTCCATATATTCCACTTGCATGTGCTTCATCAACTATAATGATTGCCCCGTATTTCTCTTTCAGCTGAACTAAGCCTCTCAAATATGCAATATCTCCATCCATACTAAAAATCGTATCTGTTACGATTAATTTTCTCTTTTCTGGTGACGCTATTTGCAACATCTTTTCTAAATGATCCAAATCATTATGACGATATCTTTTATGCTCTGCTCCGCTTAATATAATTCCATCAACAATACTTGCGTGATTTAATTTATCACTAAAAACCATATCGTGACGACAGGCTAAAGCAGATATAGCACCTACATTTGCTTTATACCCGCTATTTACAATTAAAGCTTTTTCAGTACCTTTCCAATCACATATACTTCTCTCAACCTCTTCATACAGTGGATAATTTCCTACAACGAGACGAGAGGCAGTCGCTCCAGTTCCATATTTTTTTGTGCAGACAATAGCAGCTTCTTTCAACCTTTCATCTCCAGCTAACCCTAAATAATTATTTGATGCTAAATTTAGCATCCTTTTCTCATTTCGAATAAGCCATGTCTCTTCCGCTTTCTCTGTTACATGTAAATTACGATACTGCCCTTGCTCCTTTAATTGTTCTACTTTAGATTGAAGATGCGTGCGCCACATTTGATTCATTTTGGATGAGCTCCTCTAATTTTGAAATCATAATATGTTCTTTTGCCGATTCCAATAATTCTTCCCTTGTAAACTCACCTTCAAGGAATGGTAATAAACCTAAAACAGGTACTCCACTTAACTCCTCAATCATTTCTTTGTTTTCTTGCACTCTTTCTTTTTCACATTCTTTACAACCAGACAAAATTACACCTGCTACTGTTAAACCGTGTGCCTTTGCATAAGAAATTGTTAAGACAGTATGATTAACTGTCCCTAGTGTCGGACGCGCTACTACAATAAGAGGGAGCTGTAATTCTTTTGCAAAATCAATCACTAAAGCATCTTCTGTATATGGAACTGCAAGCCCACCAGCTCCTTCTACAAATAGGCTATTAAACTCTTTTAGTAGTTCATTATAGTGAGCAGTAATTTCTTTTAACGTTACTGTCCTTCCAGCTCTTTTCATGGCAAGTCTCGGAGCAAGTGGTTCTTCAATGGAATAAGGACAAATTTCATCCTCTTCTGTCGGTACACCCGATAATGCTTTTAACCTTGCTGCATCACCCTCAGGATTTGATGCAACATGTCCACTTTGCAACGGTTTATATACACCAACATTATGTCCACGCTCTCGAAATATACCTGCCAATGCTCCTGTCACTACCGTTTTGCCAACTTCTGTATCCGTTGCTGTTATAAAGAAACCACTCATTACTCTCCCTCCGTAACATCCGAGATTGCTTTATATAAAATGCGTAACATCTCATCAATCTCAGCCACCGTAGATGCAAGAGGAGGCATAAATACAATCGTATTACCGAGTGGTCGCAAAATCATGCCCAGCTCTCTTGAGCGTTTACACACTTGAACACCGACTCTTTCTGTCCATTCAAACGATTCTTTCATTTCCTTATTCTTCACAAGTTCAATACCAACCATTAGCCCACACTGACGAATATCTCCTACGTGCTTATATTCATTAAGAGCTTCTAATTGTGCCGCTACATATTCTGCTTTATGCGCAACATCTTCTATTAAATTAGTTTTTTCATATAGTTCTAAATTTGCAATTGCTACGGCACAACCTAACGGATTCCCTGTATAACTATGACCATGGAAAAACGTTTTTTGTTCTTCATAGCCTCCTAAAAAGGCATTATAAATTTCATCTGTCGTTACCGTAATTGCCACCGGTAAATAACCACCTGTTAAACCTTTTCCGGCTGTTAAAATGTCTGGCGTCACATCCTCGTGTTCACATGCAAACATTTTCCCGGTACGCCCAAATCCAGTCGCTACCTCGTCTGTAATAAATAATACATTGTATTTTGTACATAAATGGCGAAGCCCTTTTAAGTATCCTTTTGGCATTGTAATCATCCCACCAGCACCTTGCATTAATGGCTCCACAATAATAGCTGCTACTTCTTCATGTTTTTCTTGTAGCATTTCTTCCATTTCTTCTAAATGTTTCTTTACAATTTGTTCCTTATTATCTCCATAAGGAGAACGATATGTATATGGATACGGCATCTTAATTGCCTCAAATAATAGTGAACTATACACTTGGTGAAACAAGTCTATTGCCCCCACTGAAACAGCACCTATCGTGTCACCGTGATATGCTTCTTTTAATGTAACAAATCTTTGTTTTTTCGGTTTTCCTTTATGCTGCCAATATTGAAAGGCCATCTTAATTGCAATTTCAACGGCGCTAGAACCAGAGTCTGAATAGAATACTTTCTTCAAACCTTCTGGTACAACTTCAATTATTTTTTCTGCTAATAAAATAGATGGAACGTTAGCAAGTCCTAGCATAGTAGAATGAGCAATTTTATTTAATTGCTCGCGAATTGCCTCATCTAGTTCTGGTACTTGATGCCCATGAACATTTAACCAAATAGATGAAACACCGTCCCAATATTCATTTCCATTTACATCGTATAGCTTTCTTCCCTCTCCACGTTCAATAATGACAGGATCTTCTTCTAAATAATCTTTCATTTGTGTAAATGGGTGCCATACGTAATCTTTATTCTTCTTCGATAATTCTTCATATGTATAAGACGATTTTTCACTCGTGTTACTATTAACAGCCACAATTGTCACCCCTAATGTTAACTTGTTTATAAATAAAGTTAACATTAAAAATAAATGACTGTCAATTATTTTTAAATCAAATAATTCTTAAAAAAGAACAACTTATCATACGATAAGTTGTTCTACTTTCCATGTTGTATCTTTCCAATTTCTAAAATAATCTCTTCATCTTTTTTTCCTTCTGTATCAATTCCAAGTTGCTTAGCATGCTCAATTAACAAATCATGGCGCTGCTCAAATCTAGCGGTATCTACTTCTTTTGTAACCTCTTCTTTTGTTTTCCCCTCAGTAGAAAATCCTAGTTTCATAGCTGCTTTTTCCATCGATTTCTTCTCTTCAATTTCTTTCACTTTCTTCACTTCTGACTGCTGTATTTGCTTTTGTTTCGACTGCTCTGATTCAGCTGCAAAAGCTGTGTAAATTCCAGCACTTCCGCCAACGACTAGTAAGGTGGTAAAAAGAATTATTTTTTTCTTCACTCTTTCCTCCCCTTTCAAATTCATTATAACGCACACTTTTACAGTATTAAAAACATTTCTCCTTTATTTCCCTAAAAAAATATCGAATGTTTTTATTGACATGTATGATGAATATATGATAAAAATTTAACTAACATCATATGAATCGGCGTTGATAGGATTTAGTAGTATTTCGTTTTCTGATTTCAGAGAGCTGGTGGTCGGTGCGAACCAGTACAGAGCGATTTATGAATTACCCCCTGGAGCTTCTTTTACGAAACGTGAGGAGTAGTGAAAGACGGTTTAGACCGTTATGTCTAAAGAGTGGTGAAACGAAACTGTTTCACAATTTAGGGTGGTACCGCGAATTTTTCGTCCCTGCATATATTGCAGGGGCGTTTTTATTTTATTAGCGCATATCATATGACCCTTTATTTTGTGATACATTCATTTCACAAGCTAGGGTGGTACCGCGATTTCTTCGTCCCTGCATAATTATATGCAGGGGCGTTTTTTTATCCAATCATTTCCGTATCATATTGAGATATTGACAATTACCGGTAATTTGTCACAAAATTCTAAATTTTAGAAGGAAATAAACAATATTGGCGAATTTTATATAAAAAAGAGCTATTTTAAATTACTTAGGAGGGGAAAACAATGGTTTCAAAAATTGAATCTGTTCTTTTAACAATTTTTATTTTTTTCTGTATTGGCTTTAGTGTTATCAAATTAGAAGTTTCACCACACATCCCAATTTTATTTGGTATCGTTCTTTTATTAGCATTTGGATTTATGAAAAAAATTTCTTGGTCTACTATGGAAAAAGGAATGATAAGTAGTGTTTCAGCTGGTATTCCATCTATTTTTATTTTCTTACTTGTAGGCGTATTAATTAGTGTTTGGATCGCAGCTGGAACAATTCCAACTTTAATGGTATACGGATTCCAACTTGTATCTCCAAAAATTTTCGTTCCTACTGTTTTTGTTGTTTGTGCAATTGTTGGAACGAGTATCGGTAGTGCATTTACAACTGCAGCAACAGTAGGGCTTGCCTTTATGGGAATGGGTAGTGCTCTCGGATACGATCCAGCTCTGATCGCTGGTGCAATTATTTCTGGTGCATTCTTTGGAGATAAAATGTCTCCTTTATCTGATACAACAAACTTAGCTCCTGCTGTAACAGGTGTAGATTTATTTGAGCATATTCGTAACATGCTTTGGACAACAGTTCCTGCTTTTATTATTGCTTTTATCGCATTTTTCATTTTAGGAAGCGGTACTAGTGGAGACGTTGACTTCACAAACTTTATTAGCACGTTAGAACAAAACACAACGATTTCTATCGTTACACTTATTCCAATTTTATTACTGTTCCTATTCGCATTTAAAAAAGTTCCAGCAGTTCCAACATTACTTGCAGGAATTGTGGTAGGAATTATTATTCTCTTTATTTTTAAACCTAGCACTTCTTTAGCTGATTTAATGAAAATTATGCAAGACGGCTACGTTTCTAAAACTGGTATTAAAGACATTGATAGCTTACTATCTCGCGGTGGTCTACAAAGTATGATGATGTCGATTGCTCTTATTTTCCTAGCTCTTTGTATGGGAGGATTACTACAAGGAATGGGCATTATCACGCAGCTGATGAATATTATCTCTAGCTTCGTAAAAAATAGTACACGCTTAATTATTTCTACTGCTTCAACTGCAATTGGTGTAAACTTCTTACTTGGCGAACAATACTTATCAATCGTTTTAACAGGACAAGCATTCGCTAACAAATACGATGAAGTCGGTTTAGAACGTCGTAATTTATCACGAGTATTAGAAGATGCAGGTACAGTTATTAACCCGCTCGTACCATGGGGAGTAAGTGGCGTATTCTTATCGAACGTCCTTGGCGTTCCGACATTTGATTACGTTCCATTCGCAATCTTCTGCTTAGCTTGCCCAGTCTTAACAATTATTGTTGGTTTCACTGGATTTGGCCTTTCATGGAAGAAAGAAAAAGCAGTAACAATTTCATAATATACTAAAAAGGATTACCTTAATCGGTAATCCTTTTTATATTTCTCGACTACCTATTCGCTTTCTTTCTTCTAAATAACATAAGTAATCCCGCTCCAACAAACGCCAGACCTGCTCCAATTGTAGAAGCAACACTTGTACCTGTTTTCGGTAAATCACGTTCCTCTTTATCTGCTTCTTTATTTTCACTTACAGTTTCTTGTGTATTTTGATTATCCGTTGTAGTTTGTCCAGATCCCGCGTTGTTTCCATCTTGTTTTGGTTCATTAACAGTATTACCTTCATCCGTTGGTGGTGTCGTTGGATTTCCTCCGTTATTGCCTTCACCTGTTGGCGGTGTCGTTGGATTCTCTCCATTATTACCTTCACCTGTTGGTGGTGTCGTTGGATTCTCTCCATTATTACCTTCACCTGTTGGTGGTGTCGTTGGATTCTCTCCATTATTGCCTTCACCTGTTGGCGGTGTCGTTGGATTCTCTCCACCAGTTTCCTTATCATCATTCTTCTTCGTTATATCAATTGCATATTTAGCGAATTCATTTTCAGATGGTCCAACATATGATATTTTTCCATCTTTCTTTATATATTTTTGTGCATTTGGTGAAGAATCAAATGTTGTATTTAATTTATCTGCAATAATCGGTTTAAACGCCCAATTTTGATCTGCTGTTGGATTAATAACTGGTGTTTCCTGCATGTACTTCACAATAATTTGACGCGTTTCATCTTGTGATTGGTATACAACTTCGCCTTTACTTACACCAGGGAACGTTTGGCTACTTCCACGATAGTTGTTTGTAGCCACAATAAACTCTTGATTGTCAGCTACAGGCTTACCTTCATACGTCATATTTACAATACGATTCGTATTTTCATTTACAACTTTGCCATCTTTATCGTATTTCGCTGGTTGCGTTACGTCAATTTCGTATTTTAGGCCATCTAAAATATCAAAGTTATATGTAGGATAACCTATATTTACTAATGGTTGTTCTTCTGTTTTCTTTGAATCAATTTGATTAAATTGACCAGCAGACATTTCAAGCCATTCTTTCACTTGTGCCCCGTTTACTTTTACAGCATATAACGTATTTGGATATACATATAAATCCGCTACGTTTTTAATTGCTAACGTCCCTGCTGGAATATCCGTATAGTATGTAGCACCGTTTCGGCCACCTGCTTTAAATGGCGCCCCTGCAGATAATACTGGAATTCCTTTATATTTACTATATTGTCCGTTTTCAGCGAATAGTTTTTCTACATACCATTTTTGTGCATTTGTCACAAGTTGTACAGAAGGATCATCTTGTACTAATGAGAAATAACTATTAATTGGCGCTGTCGTTTTTCCTACAGCTGTATTCACATAATCAATTGTCGCTTGATGATCATCCTTAATTTCATTAACTAATCTTTGATCAGATTGTACTAATGGGTTCCCTTTACTATCAGCAATCGGACGAAGTTGCGGCTTCGATTGCTCTTTTTGTACTTCCCATTTTCCGTTTACCTTTTTCAATTGCATATCAATAATACCTAAGTTACTTCCAAAAACACCAGGCATTACAACAGGAACACCATTAAATACATCCTTCACTTCAGTATGTGAATGTCCCATTAATACTGCATCTACACCAGGAACCTCTGTTAAATAATATGAAGCGTTTTCCATGCCAACATTGTATCCACTCTTATCAACACCTGAATGAGCTAACGCAACGATAACGTCTGCACCTTCTTCTTTCATTTTCGGTATCATTTTCTTCGCTGTTTGAACAATATCTTTCGCTTTTACTTTTCCTTCTAAATTTGCTTTATCCCAGTTCATAACTTGGGGTGGAACAAATCCCATTACACCGATTTTCACCTTTTGCTTTTGACCAGATTCATCCTCTACTTCTTTTTCAAAAATATGATATGGTTTAAAGTAATTTTGGTCATTCTCTTCATTATTATCTTTATCGTCTTTATAGACGTTTGAGTTAATAACTGGGAATTCTGTTTTACTAATCACTTTGTTTAAATAATCTAAACCGTAGTTAAATTCATGGTTCCCAAGAGAGATGACGTCATACTTCATTAAATTCATTACACGATATAGTGGATGTACATAACTAGAATCAACAGGATTCTTCTGATCATTTATTTTATTCGCTACATAATCTCCAAGCGGCGTACCTTGTAATGCATCCCCATCATCAAATAAGACAGAGTTCTTCGCTTCTTCACGTGCTTTATTAACAAGTGTTGCAGTTTGCACGAGACCTACTTTATTATCTGTTTTCGTTTGATAATAATCGTAATTCATTAAGTTAACGTGAATATCTGATGTTTCTAAAATTCGTAAGTTAACTGTACTCTCCCCAGCTTTTTCCTCTGCATGAGCTGTTGTTGGCAACACTTGTGGCGCTATAACACCAATAGCAAGAGTTGCTCCAGCTAGCATTTTTTTTGACTTTTTCACAAAAAATCCCCCTTATACAATTACCAGAAATAATGAAATGAACCCCTATCTGTCTCTAACCACATACCTTTTTTCCTCTATTAGAGACACGATTTTCATTTCATCTTGCGCTAACGAGTAGTCCCCTTAAACGCCCGATTGATGAAAACTAACAATTAACGGGAGATAAAGCTCCCACTAAGTAGAATTTCACCTTATCTGACATTATCATATATAAAGTTCTTTCGTATCGTCAATATTTTTTGACAAACTTCAACAAATTTTCTGTAAAGTTATTATAAACTTTTCATAAACATATAATATGCCCTTACATTGCTAATACTGCTGAATATGATACAATTACCAATTACAAGGAGGATGAATTTATGAGAAAAGTCATCTTAACAATTGTTTGTCTCCTCCTTCTAATCATTTCTTATTCTAATTTTGAAAAGAACGATGAGACAAAACAAAAAGAAACTGAAGGAAAAGCAGAAAAAACATCTGCTCCGAGTTGGATTGATAAGCAAACGAACGACTCCTTTTATCATCTCGTATTAGGTGATTCACTCGCCAAAGGATATGGATCTACACAAGGGGGATTTGCCGAATTAGCTTCTAAGCAAATAGAAGGACAAATTCATAAACCAATTACGGTAGAAAATCTTGGTGTAAATGGCCTTACTACAGATCGTCTCGCTAAAAAAGTTCAGTCCGAAGAAGTTCAACAAAAAATTAGGGAAGCAAATATAATTACTATTAATATTGGGGGAAATAATTTATTTCGCTTAAATCGTGATGTAGGTGTTATAGATGGTATTAAAATGCTAAATAAAGAAAAAGCTCGTTTTGAAACGGATGTAAAAACTATTGTAAAGACCGTTCGAGATCAAAATCCGAATGCTTTACTCATTCTCTCTGAACTCTATAACCCTTTACAACTCGATGACTCCATTGCCAGTTATGCAGATATGTTTTTAGATGGTTGGAATGATTCTATTTATGCTATTTCAAAAGCGAATCAGCCATCTATCGTTTTACCAATTCGCAAATTAATATCGAAGGATAAAAAAGATTTACTATTTGACCAAGTACACCCAAATGATAACGGTTATACGATTATTGCCAATACATTTACAAAGCAAGTGTTATCCTACAAATATTAAGGCTACCATGAAACAATTCTATTTTTATACCTTGTCTTTTTTGTTACAATGATAGTGGAAGGGGGCCGTTATATGGAATCACGCGAGTGGGAACGTATTGTTGATCATCTTCTTTCGCTAGTGCCTCTTTTTTATCGCAAATTTATGCTTCCTGGAGAGTTTTCTTCTCAAAGACATATGCCGCCATCACATACGCAAGTGTTACTGCTTTTGCATGAAAATGGTACATTAGCAGTTTCAGAAATTGGCAAGCGGCTAGCGATTTCACGGCCTAACATGACCCCTCTATTAAACAAACTTATTCAAGAAGAGCTAATAGAGCGTCATTATAGCGAAAAAGATCGAAGGGTCATTTTAATTTCCCTAACAACTGAAGGGAAAATGTTAGTAAGTCAGTATCAGCAATTCATTTTAGGCAAACTAAAAGAAAATTTTCAAACATTATCTGAGGAAGAGCGTGAAAAGCTCATTTATTCTCTTAAAACCATTCAAAATTTAATTTTGAAAACAAACGCATAAAGCTGCTTCTAAATAGAAGCAGCTTTATGATTCGTAATAATTACCATAGTATACATTTGAATACGGCCATGTCATTAAATACGGTTTTCGTTCTTGAACAGGTTGCTGCTCAGGCTGTTGCATTTGTTGCATTTGTTGTATTTGTTGCATTTGTTGCTGCGGATATACTCCGAATTGCTGTCTCACTCCAGTTACAGGATAATAATTTGTATATGGATATACTTGAGGTACATAGTAATAATACATTCATTCTCTCCCCCTTTTTCTTAAACATATTCAAAGGAGAAAATGAATGTGACATTCTTTATATTTGAACAAGTGGTTCTCTCACTTGTTTCTTTCTTTTCTTCAAACGTAACTTACGATTCTTTTCATATAAATAATGCACAACGAAATATGAAATTACCCCAAACACAATTCCTATTATCGTCATACCAATTAATACATATACTTCACTCTGTAATAAGCTCTTTAACATCGTAAAAATATGGCTCGAAAACAAATCTGATATCGTAAATGGTTCATGATGTATTTTCTGTACATGAAATGGGTAAATCATTTTTCCTAGCGCATAAGCAAACGGAAATAAAAATACTGGGAGAAACGATATTTTCCCAATAATATTACCAATGACTGCGGCTGGAAAAGATCCCTTTGCTAACCTGACAATTGGATAAAATATTAAATATACGAGCGATGCCGTATAAATCACCAACATTTCTAAACCAAATCCAATAGCAAAACCTAGTGACACTTTCTTTGCTCCTTCTGGCGATCGAAGCAACTTAAAATATTGAAACTTTAATATTCTCCACATCCGCTGAAAAAACGAATATGTTTTCTTAGTTGTTTTCAAATTCATCATCTCTTTAACTATATTTTTTTATCTAGTATGTCCTTACATGATATGAAAAACAAATTTAGTTTTCTCTTTTTATTATAAATGATATAGAGATAATTAACTAAATATACATCCGACATTTCAATATAAAAAACCTCCCTTTTAGGAAGGCTCTTCTATATTTTTAAATAAACTCACTAATAAAGCTTTTTGCGCGTGCAACCTGTTACCAGCTTGCTCAAAAACGATAGACTGTGGCCCATCTATAATCTCTCCAGTTACTTCTTCTTCACGATGAGCAGGCAGGCAGTGCAGGAAACGATATGTTTGCTTTGCATGTATAACAAGCTCTTTATTTACTTGGAAAGGCTGGAATAAAGTATATTTTTCTGCTTCTCCTTCTTGGCCCATACTCATCCAAACGTCAGTATAAATAAAGTCTGCTCCACTTACCGCTAATTCAGGATTATGCAAAATCTCAATTTCAGCCCCTGTTTCATCAGCAATCGCTAATGCTTTTTTAACAATTTCTTCATTCGGCTCATACCCCACAGGCGTTGCCACAGTCATATTCATTCCGACTTTTGCACTCGCTAGCAATAGTGAATGACATACATTATTCCCATCACCTACATAAGCTAATTTAACTCCTTTAAACGTATGAGCTTCTTCATATATCGTCATTAAATCTGCCAACGCTTGGCAAGGATGATGATCATCAGTTAAACCGTTAATAACTGGGATACTGGACTCTTTTGCAAGCTCCTCTACATCCGCATGCGAAAATGTGCGTATCATAATTCCATCAATATAATGAGATAGTACTTTCGCAGTATCTGACACCGTTTCTCCTCTGCCAATTTGCATCTCTTTTCCACTTAAAAACATTCCATGTCCTCCGAGCTGTACCATTCCTGCTTCAAAAGAAACGCGCGTACGGGTTGAATGTTTATCAAAAATGAGACCTAATATTTTCCCTTGTAATAAAGGCTCCTGCTTGTTCTTTTTTAAATATATAGCGAACTCAATTAAAGAAATGATTTCTTCTTGCGTCAATTCTTCTAACGTTAAAAGATCTTTCGTATTTAATTTCGGTACTTGTACAGTTGACATGAAATTTCCCCCTTATATTATTGATGCATTTTTTGTACAAACCACTCTTTTTATCATATATATTGCCTGTTCTAGCTCTTCATTCGTTACAATAAGTGGTGGTAATAGTCTTATAACATTAGGCCCTGCTTGTAATACGAGAAGTCCTGCTTTTTCTAGTTGTTCTATGACATTTGCAACCTCATGCTTACATTCGATTCCAATCATAAGTCCCTTACCACGAATATTTTGAACACATTCAACGTGTCGTAATTCTTCTTGCAATTTCTTTAATACGTACTCGCCCTTTTCCTGTACCTCTTTAAAAAACGATTGTTCCTTAATGAATTGCAATACTTCTTTCGCTGCAGTCATAGCAATATAATTCCCACCGAAAGTTGAACCGTGTGACCCGGCAGTAAAAGAAGAACCTAGTTCTTTCCGGCCAATCATCGCTCCAACTGGAATACCATTCCCAAGCGCCTTTGCGATGGTAACGATATCAGGAACTATTCCCATTTGCTCATAAGCGAATAGTGTTCCTGTTCTGCCTATTCCAGTTTGTACTTCATCTATAATAAAAAGAGCATTGTACTCATTACATAGTTTTTCAATTTCCTTCAAAAAGGATGGATCAGCTAATATTACTCCTCCTTCTCCTTGAATAACTTCTACCATTACCGCCGCAACTTCTTCATTCATTACTTCCTCTAATGCTCGTATGTCGTTAAATGGTATATGTAAAAAAGACGGAAGTAATGGACCGAATCCTTCTTTCACTTTATCTTGCCCTGTTGCACTCATCGTTCCAAATGTTCTCCCGTGGAAAGATTGCTCACATGTTACTACGAGAGATTTTCCAGTATGCTTACGTGCTAGCTTTAAAGCCGCTTCATTTGCCTCCGCCCCGCTATTACAAAAAAACACATGATCTAATGCTGTATCTTCTGTTAATAATGATGCGACCTCTTCTTGTAAGGAGTTCGTAAATAAGTTAGATATATGCCATATATTTCTAAGTTGCTTTTCTACTGCCCTTACAACCTTAGGATGACAATGTCCTAAGTTACATACTCCAATACCAGAAGTAAAATCTAAATATTGCTCACCACTTTTATCAATAACTTTCGCCCCATTGCCCTTTACAAAGTCAATAGTTCTTCTCCCATACGTTTGAAAAAGATGGCTTGTCATACGATACTCACTCCTTTTGTTACCGTAGTTCCAACACACTCTCCTGTAACCTCAGTAAAATCCTTTGTACCATTTACGATACTAGCCTTTTTCACTCCCATTTTTAACGATGTAAGTGCCGCCTGTACTTTCGGAATCATTCCACCTGTAATGACGCCTTGTTCTATAAAAGTAAGAATTTCATATTCATCCGTTTTCTTTACCAATCTTCCTTCGTGTAATACTCCATCTACGTCCGTTATAAAAATGAGTTCTTTTGCGGATAGTGCATATGCTATTCCAGCTGCAGCGGTATCTGCATTTATGTTATAAACCTCATTACCATTTATCCCAATTGGGGCAATGACAGGAATATAATTCATATCTATCAACCCTTTCAATAGGGCTGTTTCTACATAACTTACTTCTCCTACATATCCTATCGCTTCGCCAACAGGTTGAACTTGAAGTAAATTACCGTCACATCCAGAAAGCCCCACCGCAAGTAAATCATGTTTTTGTAAATTCATTACGAATTTTTTATTCGTACTTCCGCATAGCACCATTTGAACAACATCCATAACCTCTTTCGGCGTTACTCTTAATCCATCTTTCTTTTCTATCTCGATATTAGAGTCTTCTAACTTGGCATCAATTTCTGGGCCACCGCCATGGACAATAACAACCTTATACTTATTTTGCAATTTCTTTATACAATCAAAAAAGACACTATTTAATCGATTCAACATGCTACCGCCACATTTAACTACAATATAATCACTCATCTTCTCTCTCCTTATGTACGATAACAAGCATTTATTTTCACATATTCATAACTTAAGTCGCAGCCCCAAGCTGATCCCGTTTCATCTCCTAAATGTAAACACACATCAATTTTTATTTCATGTTCTTGTAATTTCTTTGTCATTTCCTCTTCAGAAAACATTTGAGGCTCACTATTTTTTAATACGGCAATAGATTGAAGAGTGATATCAATTGTATTTGGGTTAATAATTACTTCACTCTGTCCAGTACTACTAATAATTCGTCCCCAATTTGGGTCCTCRCCGTATATCGCTGTTTTCACAAGACTGGAACCGACTATTTGTTTTGCAATTTTCTTTGCTTCTTCATTTGTTCTAGCCCCTAACACGTTTACTTCTATTAACTTCGTAGCACCTTCACCATCTTGTGCAATTTTTTTCGCTAAATCTTCACATACCTTTTGTAAAGCAACTACGAAAGTTTCCCAGTCTTCATGTTCCATATTCATCGTTTTCGTTTCTGATAATCCACTTGCCATAGCGATGACCATATCATTTGTAGAAGTATCTCCGTCCACCGTAATTTGATTAAACGTATGATTCGTAATTTGTGATAATGCTGTTTGCAATACTTCATGCTCTATATTGGCGTCTGTTGTAATAAAACTAAGCATCGTTGCCATATTCGGTTTGATCATCCCTGAACCTTTTGCGACCCCAGCAATGATCACTGCTTCCCCATCAATTATCATCTCATAGCAAGTTTCTTTCGTTATAAGATCTGTCGTTAAAATTGCTTCACAAAAAGAATAAGCTTCACTTACTTCCTTTGTTGGCACAAGAGATTCAATTCCCTTTCGAATGATATCCATCGGTAAAGGTACTCCAATTACACCTGTTGAAGCGACTGCGACGTACTTTTCTTTTACTCCAAAGTGTTCCGCTCCTAATGTTCGCATCTCATAAGCATCTTGCAACCCTTTCATCCCCGTACAAGCATTTGCATTGCCGCTATTTACAACAATTGCTTGTAATTTCCCTTCTGCTGCTATGCTATCCTTCGTTACTTGCAACGGCGCTGCTTGTATTTGATTTGTTGTATACACAGCGGCACATGATGCTGGCACCTCACAAACGATTGCACCCATATCCTTTTTCACCTTTTTCAGACCATTTGCAGTACCGATTGCCAAAAAGCCTTTTGGTGTAACAATTGAACCATTTGCTAATTTTGTAATAGACGATGCTTTAATCATAATTTCCCCCTTATGGATAAAGCGGCATATGCTGTAAACCCGTTGTCTCTTCTAGTCCCGCTAATAAATTTGCATTTTGAACTGCTTGCCCTGCCGCACCTTTCATCATATTGTCTATAACAGAAACGACCGTAACTCTTTCTGTTCTTTCATCGTAAGCTATCCCAATATCACAATAATTTGAGCCCCTTACTTCTTTCGGACTTGGAAATTCTCCTTGCGAGCGAACTCGAACGAAAGCTGAGTATTCATACGTTTCTTCATACAACTTTTGAAGTTGCTCTATTTTCATTTCCTCTTTCACTTTCGCATAAAGTGTAATCATAATCCCTCGTGATATCGGTATTAAATGTGTACTAAACGTGATTGGCTTCGTTTCACGATTCCACTCTGCAAGCATTTGCTCAATCTCAGGAACATGCTGATGCTGATTAACTTTATAAATGTGTAAGTTATCGTATAACTCAGGAAAGTGAGTCATTGTTGTTGGCGTTTTGCCCGCTCCAGATACTCCTGATTTCGCATCAATAATAATCGATGCTTCTTCAATCATGCCGCTACGTACTAACGGCGCTACCGCTAATAATGCAGCTGTAGCAAAACATCCTGGGTTTGCAATTAAATTTGCATTTTGGATCTCAGGCCTTTTCCATTCACTTAATCCATATACTGCTTTCCTAAGAAGTTCTTCCTGTGCAGCTGGCCTTTTATACCACAATTCATATGACGAGGGATCTATCATACGAAAGTCTCCAGATAGGTCAATTACTTTTAAACCTACTGCCAATAATTTTGGTGTTAACTCTGCCGATACTCCCGCTGGAGTTGCTAAAAATACAATTTCAGCTTCCTTCTCTATTTTCTCCGCATCAATTTCTTGTAACGTATGGACAAGAACATTTCGAAAATGCGGGTATACATTTGTTATAAATTCACCAACTTGTGAAAAAGAATGGAGAGATGCTATCGAAAAATATGGATGTTGCTCTAATAACCGAATTAACTCAATACCTCCATATCCAGTTGCTCCAATAATTGCGACTTTCATAAGCTCCTCCTCATATCTATTCTTTAAATTAAGTTTGATTATAATATTGCATAATTATAAAGTCAATTAAATATTTATAATTTTTAAAAACTTTAAAATATTACCCTCACTATAAAAGTGATATATATAAGTGGATTTTTATGCAAAAATAGTGCATAGTAGTATTTTTATTTCACTTCAAGTACAATAAAACAATACATGTATACATACAGGCGGGGAAAAACATGAATAAAAAATTAATTGAGAAAATGATTATAAAAAGTTTTCGGCAATATCAATGTAATCCTGTTTCAAAAGTGGATCAGGCAATGCTAATTAAACATATTCAAATGATAATTCATTTAAATACTGAAATTGATGTATACGAGGCTGTTGAGGATATCGTTTACGATTATGTAACTGGAAAATAAAAAATAGGAGATTTCCATATGGAAATCTCCTATTTTTTACTTAATGATTTGCCTGCAATGTGTTCAAATAAACCTGGGAATAATGCGTAGAGCTTTGGCCCCATTCCCATCCACTTCGGCAAGTTTACTTCACGTTTTTTCGTTTGCATCGCCTTTACGATTTGTTCTGCTACATATGTTGGTTTTAACATGTAACGTCCCATATTTTTCACATATGTACCTGATTGATCGGCTATTTCAAAAAAGTTCGTATCTATCGGTCCTGGGTTAATTGCTGTTACATACACATTTGTGTTAGATAACTCCATACGTAAACTATTCGTAAATCCTAATACAGCGTGTTTTGTCGCTGCATAAGCACTCGACTTCGGAGTTGCAATTTTTCCAGCCAATGAAGCAATATTAATAATTTGTCCTTCGTTCCTTTTTACCATATTAGGTAATACCGCTTTCGTACAAGCTACTAATCCAAATACATTTACTTGAAACATATCCTTTACTTCATCCATTGAAGCATCTTCAAACGTTTTAAAAATACCAAACCCAGCATTATTTACCAATATATCAATACGTCCTACTTCTTGTAATACCTTTGAAAAAACAGATTGTACTTTCGTTTCTTCACTTACATCTAATACATAGTAATAGCAAGGCGTATTATAAGTTACTTTAATTTTGTCTGCTAATGCTTGTAGCTTCTCTTCTGTTCTAGCCATTAATACCGGCGTCGCCCCTTGCTCTGCAACCTGCATTGCAACTTGCTCTCCAATTCCACTAGAAGCACCTGTAATGACGATTACTTTTTCTTGTAAACGTCCCGTCATTGCTGTCACCTACTTTGCATAATAAATCAATTGTTGTGAAGATTCATCAATCATCACCTGTTGATTATATGCTAAAAAGTCTAATTGTCCAACAGTTTCTGAGATAGTAAGTGGTAATTGCTCTTTATATAATACCGGAAATAGTTTTACACACACCTCAAATGCTGTCATTGGCTTTTCCTTTAATAGTTCAAGCACTTTAAAAGCACGTGTCTCTTGCTTTTGTAATCTTGTTTCAATAAGTTGTTTCACATTCAGAACATCTTCCCCATGCCCTGATAAAATCCGTGAAATATTCATTTCACTTAAACGTTTTAACGTTTGATTGTACTGCAATAAAGGATGCGCTCTTTCTGTTTGCCCTTCATATGGTGGTTCTAATATTGGATTTGAAGAAATATGACTAATGAGAGCATCCCCACCAATTAATATTCCATCAGATTCTCTATATAATGAAATATGAGTGGAAGCATGACCCGGGGTTTCAATCACTGTAAATCCAGGTAACGAATCTATACGATCTCCCTCTCTCACGGTATGTGTTAACGATCTATTACAAGAATATTTAAGTGTCTTCGTCGTCAATAACGCCTCACCATTCAGAAATACTGCTGGAACGCCGAACTGCAAGGCTGTCTCTTTAAAAAATTCATGATACCTCTTTAAAAATTCAGCATTCTGTGTAATCCACGGTTCATTCCAAGGATGTCCGATAATCTTTACTTTTTCAGAAAATGTATTTAAAAGTCCGCAATGATCCGCATGGTGATGCGTAATCACTACCGTTTCAATATCTTCTATCTTATATCCTAATGCACCTAATTGACTTTCTAGTGCTTTCTTTGCTTCTTCTGTATTTGTCCCTGTATCAATTAACGTTAATGTTTCTCCCTCAACTAAAAACACATTCACTGTCTCAACTGCAAATGGAACAGGAATCTCCATTCGATGAATCGCCGTCATGCTTAGCCCCCCCTGTCTTTTTCCGGTTCAAAAATGAATACCTCTTCAGTTTACAACTTCCCTGTAAATTTGTCATTATTTTCAGATAAAAAGAGGTCTTTTCCATAAAAAAACGAATGTATGTACATTTATAAGTATTTCTAACCAAATTTAAAGGAGGCACATCATGTCTATGCAAAACATTTCCTTTCTCGGTGCAGGCTCTATTGCCGAAGCGATTATTGGTGGCTTATTAAACGCAAATGTTGTTAAGGGAGAACACGTCACTGTAAGTAATCGTTCTAACGAGACAAGATTACAGGAGTTACATAAAAAATACGGTGTCAAAGGTACACATAATAAAAAGGAATTACTTGCTGATGCAAATATTCTTTTTCTAGCTATGAAGCCAAAAGATGTCGCAGAAGCGGTTATTCCTCTTAAAGAATACATAAATAATGACTTGCTTATTATTTCGTTATTAGCAGGTGTTTCTACTCATTCAATTAGAAACCTACTTCAAAAAGACGTTCCGATTATTCGTGCAATGCCAAATACATCTGCAGCCATTTTAAAATCCGCTACCGCTATCTCACCTTCAGAACACACAACGGAGGAACATATTCGCACTGCAACATCTTTATTTGAAACGATTGGTCTCGTCTCTGTTGTAGAAGAAGAAGATATGCATGCTATCACTGCATTATCTGGAAGTGGACCAGCTTATATTTATTACGTGGTAGAGGCACTGGAAGAGGCAGCAAAAAAAATTGGTTTAAAAGAAGATGTTGCAAAATCTCTTATTCTTCAGACGATGATTGGTTCTGCTGAAATGCTAAAAGCAAGCGAAAAACACCCTTCTATTTTGCGAAAAGAAATTACTTCTCCTGGCGGAACAACTGAAGCAGGTATTGAAGTATTAAAGGAGCATAATTTTCAACAAGCATTAATCTCATGTATTACACAAGCAACGAAACGATCACACGATCTTGGAAAAACATTAGAAGAAATAGCAAAAGAAAAATAAAAAACGGAGCTCAACTTTATTTGAGCTCCGTTTTTACTTTAATCATATGATATGCTTTTAGTTATTACTCTTACCAAAAATCTCTTCTTGCAAACGACGACCTGTCGGTGTTGCTGCAAGGCCACCTTCTGCTGTTTCACGAAGTGCTACTGGCATCGTTTGTCCAATTCTAAACATCGCCTCAATAACTTCATCACATGGAATTGTACTAGTTACACCAGCTAATGATAAATCAGCTGAAATCATGGCATTCGCAGCTCCTGCTGCATTACGTTTTACACAAGGTACTTCTACAAGCCCTGCAACAGGATCACATACTAAACCAAGCATATTCTTTAATGAAATCGCCATCGCTGTAGCTGCTTGATCTTGTGTTCCACCAGCCATCTCAACTGCTGCTGCAGCTGCCATTCCACTTGCTGAACCTACTTCAGCTTGGCAACCTCCTGCCGCGCCAGAAATACAAGCATTATTCGCAACAACCATACCGAAAGCTCCTGCTGTAAATAAAAATTCAATCATTTCTTCGCGTGTCGGCTGTAATTTTTCTTGCAGTGCAAACAGTACACCTGGCACTGTTCCAGCAGATCCTGCTGTTGGTGTTGCACAAATAATTCCCATCGCCGCATTTACTTCATTTGTCGCAACAGCTTTACTCACTGCGTCCAAAATCGTATCTCCAGATAAGCCTTTTCCACTCTGCATATACGCTTGGACTTTCACAGCATCCCCGCCAGTTAAACCAGTCGGTGATTTTACACCACGAATACCGCGTTCTACTGCTTGTTCCATCACGACTAAGTTCTTTTCCATTCCAGCAATTACTTCTTCACGTGAGATATTTCTTGTTTGCATTTCACATTGAATCATAATTTCTGCGATTTTTACATTTTGCTCTTTAGCTTGCGCCACTAGTTCCGCTGCGTTCCGAAACATGGTGTGTCCCCCCTGCAATTAATCCATAATAGTTACTTGACAAATATTTTGTTGCCCATTTATTTCCGCAATTACTTCATCTGCTAATAATTCATCTGTTTCAATGACCATAAGCGCTCTTCTTCCTTTTTCTTTACGAGAAACACTCATTGTACTTATGTTAATCTCATGCTTAGCAAGGATTGAAGCTACAGCTGCGATAGCACCAAAGCGATCGTTATTTACAATAAGTAGTGCTGGACTCGTGCCTGTTAATTGAAGATCGAATCCGTTTAATTCTACAACTTCAATTTTACCGCCACCAATTGAGCAAGCAACAACTTCAATTTCCTCTTCACCTTTATACAGACGAATTTTCGCTGTATTTGGATGCGGAGCATTTGCATCTTCTTCAATGAATTCCACTTCAATCCCGCGTTCTTTTGCAATATCTAACGCACTTGGAATACGTAAATCATCTGTTTCAAATCCTAGTATTCCACCGATTAGCGCTACATCCGTACCGTGACCACGGTATGTTTTTGCAAATGAACCATATAATGAAATGCTAACTCTCTCTGGTTCATGACGAAACAGCTGACGAGCAACTTGCCCCATTCTTGCCGCGCCTGCTGTATGTGAACTTGATGGACCAATCATAACCGGACCAATAATATCAAACACTGAGCGATACTTCATCATAACTCCCCCTAAACCTCTATGAAAAAATTATTTACTATTCTATTAAGCTACCGAATCGGTTGCTGTTCCAGTCGTACCACGAATTTGTTCCGCTGTAAGAATTGGATAGTTTTTGAATAACAGTGAAGCAATATATCCTGAAATAATACCAGTTATAATAATAAATAAGAAACTTAGCATTACCTGCATTTAAAAATAATATAAGATAGTCCATAATAAAGTCTGGTAGCAATCCAAAGTTTAACACAGAACCCCTTACAAGCATAGCATAAACAAGTGAAACTCCCATTGCTTTCATACCTTTTGATGTTTTAAAGCTAAAAAGTGAAAAAAGACTTAGTACAAATAATAGTAATATCCTTCCTATTATAATTTCCATGTTGCTCTCTCACGATTTAGTCAACTTCACTTGTTATGACAAATGGCTAAAACGCATGTAGCCTACAATAAATTATAATCTGCCCTCATTATAGCTTGTTTTTAATAAAACGCTTACTTTTAATGAATTTTAAAAGTTCTGAATAAAAATCCATTTTTGCTACTTGTACCACTCGTATGTCGTCTGACTTATATAACAGTTTTTCTAAATAATCGGTATTATGTATTTTTACCCTATATCTTCACATCATTAAAACTTTCTGTGTCATCCTATATAAAAATAAAATGATAACAGTTTTATTTTTAATTTTTTTTAGAAATAAAAAAAATGGCAACCTATCGTCACCATTTTTTCACAACATTATTATCTGTCTACTGGAAATGATTTTAAATCCGTAGCTATTTCTGTATTAGAAAATAGCTCTCTTGCCTCTTTCAATAATTCCTTATATGTATCTCCTTGATAACGAGAACTAATATGAGTCAATATTAAGCGTTTTGCATTTGCCTGAAGTGCAATACTCGCAGCTTGCTTAGATGTGGAATGAAAATAATCATACGCTTGTTGTTCATCTTCTGCCGCAAAAGTTGCTTCATGAACAAGTACGTCAGCATCTTGCGCAAGCTCTCTACTCGCTTCGCAATATCGTGTATCGCCTAAAATTGTAATAACTCTTCCTTTTTGAGGCGGGCCAATAAAATCTTTTCCATCTAACACTGTGCCATTCTCTAATTCAACTACTTCACCATCTTTTAAGCGTTTAAAAACTGGACCAGGTTTCACACCCATTCCCAGTAACTTATCCACTAAAAGAGCTCCCTGTATATCTTTCTCTACAATTCGATATCCGAAACATTCAATTCCATGTGATAACCTTTTTGTTTCTACACAAAATTCATTATCCTCAAACACAATACCTTCTTCCGTAATCTCAACGATTTCAAGCGGATATTTAACATGTGTCGTACTTACTGATAATGCCACTTCAATAAATTGTTTAATTCCTTTTGGTCCATACACTGTTAAAGGTGTAGTCCCTCCTTGAAACGAACGGCTTCCTAATAAACCAGGCAACCCAAAAATATGATCACCATGTAAATGCGTAATAAATATTTTTTCAATGCGGCGTGGACGTACTGATGTATGTAATATTTGATGTTGCGTCGCCTCGCCACAATCAAATAACCAAGTCTGTCCTCGTTCTTCTAGCAATTGCAGAGCAATTGCTGAAACATTCCTTCCTTTCGAAGGAACACCTGCACCAGTTCCTAAAAATACAAATTCCACTTTCTTTCCTCCAGCTCTTTATATAATCTATCTTTCATCTTACGGAATGTTATTTCAAATGGCAAATCGAATTTACATAACCAATCATCTAGACAACTATATAACACGAACATTATAATCAAAAAACTTAGTAATCGTTCGTGTTTTATGTTAAAATGATTATACTACATTTTAAGGGAGCGTTTTATTATGAAAGAAGCATTTCGTTTACAAACTGATTTTTCATCTTCATTTGATCGCTGGGTAAGTTCTTTCGTTTCTGATCACCCAGCACAATTAGAATGGACGACTTTAAAAGAATTAATCCATGAATATACAACAACACATACAAATGATTCGTTACCAACATATATTTCTTCAGCTTTAACATATTACGCACAACGCGTTTCAACAACAAACAGTTCAGAAATTGTTATTTTTGAAAATGCTACAATCTCATAATCTAAAATAAAAAAGCACTGATTACAGTGCTTTTTATTTATGTTCATTAAAGTATTTATTTTCCCGCCTTATTTCAAAAACTCCGCTTATTTCCTACTATATAGCCATCATAAATCTATTTGATTTTTCAAAAAAATAGATTAAAAAGATATTGACACTACGATTTTACAGTGCTAACATTCAACTTGTAATTGAATATGGTCTCTGTTAGGTGAGGCTCCTGTATAGAGAAACGCTGCTGCCCAAAAATGTCGAGAGACGCCAATGGGTCAACAGGAAAGGTCGGAATGAAGGCCTTTCTTAACGTAGCTGGTTTCAGTACCTATGCTATACAGTGCTAAAACTCAACGAGGGAGAGGTGCGTATGTTTTGTCATACACAAAAACTGTTTTTATCTATGTTTACTAACAGTCTTTGTTGTTGACTCTTTTTGACTACGAATTCAGACCTTTACTCGTTTTGAGTAAAGGTCTTTTTTATGTCTTTATGCACCTTACTATGAAACAAACATAGCATATTCAGAAACTACTAATTGTACGGAGGTGAGGAACAGTGGCAAGTGATGATTCGGCCCAGATACCCATATGTTTTACGTTAATATTTCACCATGTAGGTAGGAAAGAAGCTGTTCCTCCCAATTTTAAATAGTCGAGTAACAGATTGTTTCCTCCTTCATGAAAGAGGAGGAACTACCAATGTTAAATTTACAAAGACAAGAAACAAAGCATGCTTACGATCAAGATAGCATGAAAGCAAATAACGAATTATTAGTGGAAGTTGCAACACAGGATGTAAACTCTGCGTTAAAACTCTTAGAAACAACACAAGATGGTCTCTCTAAACAAGAAGCGTCTCGTAGACTTTCTTTATACGGTCCGAACGAAATTGCTCATAATAAAACATTGCCATGGTATATTCAATTTCTGCTGGCATTTAAAAATCCATTTATTTTTGTTTTGTTAGCTCTTGGAGCACTCTCTTTTTTCACAGATGATATACAAGGAACAATTGTCGTATCTGTAATGGTACTGCTAAGTGCAACGATTCGCTTTTTACAAGAATTCCGCTCTCAGAAAGCGGCGGATAAGTTAAAGGCTATGGTTCGAACAACTGCGAGTGTCTTTAGAATAGATGGATTTGTACACGAAACAAAAAACGTAACAAATTTAAATCGAAATTACACAACAGAAATTCCAATTGAAGAACTTGTACCTGGCGATATTATTTCACTTTCAGCTGGTGATATCGTGCCAGCTGATGTGCGTATTTTATCCGCAAAAGATTTATTTGTTAATCAGTCTTCTTTAACCGGGGAAGCACTTCCTGTAGAAAAATACGAAAACTGCTACCATACGGAAAATAAACATATATTACCGAAAAACATGAAAAAAAATTACAATCCGCTCGATATGGAAAACCTTTGCTTTATGGGTACAAATATTGTTAGCGGTAGCGCAAAAGCTGTTGTTGTTTCAACTAGTACGGATACGTATTTCGGCTCTTTAGCAAAAAAGGTTATCGGAAAACGTGCAGAAACAAGCTTTGATAAAGGCGTAAACAAAGTAAGTTGGCTCTTAATCACATTCATGCTTATTATGGCACCCATTGTCCTTCTCATTAATGGATTCACAAAAGGAGATTGGCAAGAAGCTTTCTTCTTTGCTATTGCTGTTGCAGTTGGTCTTACACCTGAAATGCTGCCAATGATTGTAACTGCTAATTTAGCTAAAGGTGCCGTTAACATGTCTAAACAAAAAGTAATTGTAAAACAGCTCAACTCTATTCAAAACTTAGGTGCTATGAACATTCTTTGCACAGATAAAACTGGAACTTTAACAGAAGATAAAGTTGTCCTAGTTCGTCATTTAGATCCTAACGGAAATGAATGCGATCGTGTATTACACTTTGCCTATTTAAATAGCTTCTATCAAACGGGATTGAAAAATTTAATAGATAAAGCTGTTATTGAACATACAGAGGAAAACCATAAATTTGATCCATCAGCTTTTCAAAAGCTAGATGAAATTCCATTCGATTTTGCTCGTCGTCGTATGTCTGTCATCGTGAAAGATATTTCAGGTGAACATACAATGGTTTGTAAAGGTGCCGTAGAAGAAATTTTATCAATCTGTAATTACACTGAAGTTGATGGACAAATTGTCCCTCTCACTGAAGAAATGAGAGCAAATGTAAAACATCTTAGCGAAACTTTAAATAGTGAAGGAATGCGTGTCATCGCTGTAGCATACAAGAAAGATAACAAACCTTATCATAAAGCTTATGCAGTACAAGATGAATCCGCTATGATCCTTACTGGATATATCGGCTTTTTAGATCCACCAAAACCATCTGCTGCTTCTGCAATTCAAGCATTGCAAAAACACGGCGTACAAGTGAAAATCTTAACTGGTGATAACGAAATTGTTACAAGAAAGGTTTGTAAAGACGTTGGATTAAATATAGGAGAGCCTGTCCTCGGTTACGAAATCGATTCTTTACCAGATAAAGCATTAGCAAAACTGGCAGAAGAAACAACAGTGTTCGCAAAACTAAATCCAATGCAAAAATCTCGTATTATTCACGTATTACAAGGTAATGGTCATACTGTAGGTTACATGGGCGATGGCATTAACGATGCCGTGGCATTACGTGAAGCTGACGTTGGAATATCTGTTGATACCGCTACCGATATCGCAAAAGAATCTTCTGATATTATTTTACTCGAAAAAAGTTTAACTATATTAGAAGCAGGTATTTTAGAGGGACGTACTACGTTCGGCAATATTTTAAAATATATCAAAATGACGGCGAGCTCTAACTTCGGAAATGTATTTAGTGTATTAATAGCAAGTGCTTTCATTCCATTTTTACCGATGCTTGCAATTCATCTCTTAATTCAAAACTTACTTTATGATATTTCACAGCTTTCAATTCCATGGGATAAAATGGATAAGGAATTTCTAGAGAAGCCTAGAAAATGGGATACTGCAAACTTGCGTAACTTCATTATTTGCATCGGTCCAATTAGCTCTATATTCGATATTATCACATTCGTTGTCATGTGGAATGTATTCGGTGCAAATACACCTGGAGAACAATCACTATTCCAATCTGGTTGGTTTGTCGTCGGGTTACTAACTCAAACATTAATTGTCCATATGATCAGAACACAGAAAATTCCGTTTATTAAAAGTACAGCATCAATACCAGTTCTTGTATTAACCGCTTGTATTATGGCAATCGGAATTTACATTCCATTCTCACCACTTGGTGCAGCAATTGGTTTACAAGCATTACCACTAAGCTATTTCCCGTGGCTCATAGGAATATTATTAGGTTATGCTTTCTTAACACAATTCCTGAAAAAGCTTTATATTAAAAAATTCCATAGCTGGTTGTAAAAATGAGAATGAGTGGGTATTTCTCACTCATTCTCAAAAAATATAACATGTACTTATATGTATGGAGGTGACCATGATGATATGGTATGACATCGTATTAAGGTTATTTATAGCAATTATTGTAGGAGCTTGCATCGGAATGGAAAGACAATGGAGACATCGAATGGCTGGTTTGCGGACAAATGCTCTCGTATCACTTGGCGCCTGTATATTTGTTTTATTATCCGTCATGCTTGATCATGATGCTAGTCCATCACGCATCGCCGCTCAAGTTGTTAGTGGTATTGGCTTTTTAGGAGGCTGTGTTATTATTCGTGACGGTTTTAGTATTAGAGGGTTAAATACAGCGGCAACTTTATGGTGTGCAGCTGCTGTTGGTACTCTTACAGGTGCTGGCTTCCTCGTTGCAGCTATGCTAGGTGCAGCCGGCGTCTTACTAGCAAATATACTACTACGCCCAATCGCTCTATTTATGAATAATAAATCAAAAGAAGATTTACCCGAGCAAACAAACTACTTACTTTCTCTTACTTGTTCAGAAGAAAATGAAGCGCATATTCGTTTTCTTCTCATGCACATGGTAAGTTCTGAAGGTATCGGTTTAAAAGAATTGTACAGTGAAGACGTTGATTCTAACCAAAAAGTATGTATACAAGCTACATTACATTGCAATACAAATGCAGCTGTCTTAATTGAAAAAACAGTAAGTAGAATGCTTTTAGAATCTGGTGTTACTGCCGCGGGGTGGAAGACAACACTAGACTTAGAAGCAAGTTAAATCATAAAGGTGTCATGAATAAAACAGAAGGTTTAATATTCATGACACCTTCTGTTTTATTTTCAAGTTATTAGCAACTGCTAGGAATAACTAAAAGTAATCCATACTCATTCAATCTTTTTGTTTCAACTTRGTACGGGGCTAAAAAAGAAGGGTTTAAATCTCTAAAACCTTCTACATAAACTTATTTTCTAATTTTTGCTGAAACGACTTTTCTTGCTTACGCAATAATTGACTACCTCTCTGTAAAAGAGGTGTTCCATACTTTTCATTAATTTGATCAATAACAGCAAGTAACGGCTCTTCTTTCGCATCTTCTTCGAATGAAAACAAATCTAACTGTTTCACTGATTCTGTCTTCCACTCTAATTCAGTAGCTGTAACACCTAACAGACGAACAGAATCACCATCCCAGTGTTGCTTCCATAAACGTGATGCTGATTGGAAAATAACCCGTTCTTCCCATATTGCATTTTTCAATTGTTTACTCCGTGTTACCGTGCGACGATCATGGTATTTAATCATAATTTGAATGTTATAACTAACGAGAGTTCGTTTTTGTAGCCTTTTGCTTACTGATTTCGATAATCTTTCTAACATATCAAGTAATTCTTTTTCTTCGTCCATATCCTTTGAGAAAGTCATCGAATTTCCAACGCTTTTATGTTGTCCCATTTGATTCGGATCAACTTCCCTGTCATCCATACCTTTTGCACGTTTTTGTAAATCAACACCGTGCTTTCCAATTTTAGCGCGAATGATATGCTCGTCTCCTTTTGCTAACTGTTCAATTGTATGTATATGAATGTCTTTTAGTTTTTCAGCAGTTTTCTCTCCGATTCCATGCATCTCTGCAACTGATCGTGGCCAAATAATTTCTGGGATATCACGTTTTCGAAGTACTGTAATTCCAAGAGGTTTTTTCATATCTGAAGCAGTCTTTGCTAGGAAAAGGTTTGGGGCAATCCCAATGCTACATGGAAGCTGTAACTCTGTTAGTAACGCTTGTTGAATCATCTTCGCTATTTCAAGAGGCGAACCGAGCGCATAGCAATCTGTAATATCTAAATACCCTTCATCTATAGAAAACGGTTGTATTTTTTCTGTAAAACGGGAAAGAATTTGAAACATTTGAAATGAAGCTTCTCGATATAATGTAAAATTAGGGTGCCTCACAACTAATTGCGGGCATAATCGCTTCGCTTCCCATAGAGGCATCGTCGTACGTATTCCATATTCTCTCGCCTCATAACTACATGTTATGATAATCCCTTTTCTCTCTTTTTCATTCCCCGCAATCGCTAATGGCTTTCCTTGTAATGATGGGTCATGAGCAATTTCAACAGATGCGAAAAAGCAATTCATATCTACATGTAAAATGACACGACCATTTTTCGGATACATTTCTCGCATACTACTCACCCCTCAAAGAACATTTGTTCCTTCATTATATCAAATTTCTTTACACTTTATAATAATTATGGGCTTTTCTCTATCTATTTTTTGTTATACTGTACGTAACAAATGGATATTATTGTAAAGGAGATGAATCGTTATGAAACAACATAATAAACTCAATTATGTATTTATTATTATTATAGTAATCCTTGCGATTAATTATTTGTTACTTCCCCTTTTTAACATTAACATTTACGCTTTAGGAATCTTCTCTCATTTCATACGTTTTACAACAACTTATGTACTTCCGTGGGTCTTCTTATATTGGCTTATCCGCCTTGTGAAAGCAATTGAATCAAAATAAAAAAAGACGTGTAAACCATAATTGGTTCACGCGTCTTTTTTTATTACTTACTTCGCTACTTCTTCAATAATAGCTACAACTAATTCTGCTGTTTTCGCTAATTCTTCAACAGGAATTTTTTCATTTGTTGTATGAATTTCTTCATAACCAACTGCTAAGTTAACTGTTGGGATACCATGTCCTGCGATTACGTTCGCATCACTTCCGCCACCACTTTGGTGAAGAGAAGGCGTACGACCAATGTTTTCAGCTGCACGTTTCGCAACTTCTACAACGTGATCGCCAGCAGCAAACTTAAATCCTGGATACATAACGTTTACTTCAACGTCTGCATGACCACCCATTTCTTTTGCAGTTGTTTCAAATGCTTCTTTCATTTTTGCAACTTGTGCTTCCATTTTCTCATTTATTAAAGAACGAGCTTCTGCAAAGATTTGAACATGATCGCAAACGATATTTGTTTGTGTACCACCTTCAAAACGTCCAATATTTGCAGTTGTTTCAGAATCGATACGACCAAGTGGCATCTTTGCGATTGCTTTTGCTGCGATAGTAATTGCAGATACACCTTTTTCTGGTGCTACGCCAGCATGAGCTGTTTTCCCGCGAATAATCGCATTCACTTTCGCTTGTGTTGGCGCTGCAACTACAATTTCACCAACTTTTCCATCACTATCTAATGCATAACCATATTTTGCTGTAATGCGCTCGCGGTCTAACGCTTTTGCGCCAATAAGACCAGATTCTTCTCCAACTGTAATAATAAATTCAATTTTACCATGAGGAATGTTTTTCTCTTTTAAGACACGAATCGCTTCAAACATAGATGCTAATCCAGCTTTGTCATCGGCTCCTAAAATTGTAGTACCATCTGATACGATATATCCATCTTTAATAGAAGGCTTAATTCCATTACCAGGAACTACTGTATCCATATGAGAAGTGAAATAAATTGTATCAACACCGTCTTTTGTTGCTGGTAAAGTACAAATTAAGTTACCTGCACCATGACCAGTCACACCCATCGTGTCATCCTCAAATACTTCTACACCTAAAGCAGTAAATTTCTCTGTTAACACTTTGCAAATTTCTGCTTCAAATTTCGTTTCAGAATCTACTTGTACTAACTCCATAAATTCATTTACTAAACGTTCTTGATTAATCATAAGACTGCGCCTCCTGCACTACCATTATGTATGTAACAACATTAATTATAACAGAATTTCGCAAAAGTTTCGAAATACAAGACAAAAAACAGATGGTTAACACATCTAGATACCCATCTGCCTTCTATTACTCGTTTAACAATACCCAGCGCATATGATCTTCCCAGATGCCATTTACCATTAGCATTTTTCGAGATACACCTTCATATTGAAATCCTATCTTCGTCACTACTTGTATAGATGCTAAATTTCGTGGCATAATTGGTGCTTCTATACGATGTAAATGAAATTCTTCAAAGGTAACTTGAATTGCTTTTCTAAGCGCTTCTGTTGTGTAACCTTTATTCAATTCTTCCTTATCTAATTTATAACCGAGTACACAAGATTGATAAATTCCGCGAACAATTAGATTAAATGAAATACATCCAATAATTTTTGTATCATCACCCTTTTTAAAAATCCAAAGCCTGATAATCTTGCCTTCCGCGAACTCTTTTCTATCCTTTTGTAACTTTTTCTTTTGATAATCTAACGTGAAAAAACCCTCCGGTCTATACTCTTCCCACGCTTTTAAAAATTCACGATTTTTGTCGTAATATTGAAGAACTTTTTCCGCATACGACTCATCAATTTCTCTTAAATGTAAACGATCTGTCTCGTATATTTTCATCATTGTATCTCCATTCTTCAGCTTGCATAACAAAAAATTAATAATCTATCTTTTAACATATTCTCTACGTATGCTCAAATTCCCTGTAATATTTTGCACCCCCTTCCCGAATTTTGTCCTTTCTCTCCCCTTGTCCACAATTTCATTTCTCGTTACAATGAAATTGTACTGATTTGCAAGGAGGTTTAACGATGCATAAAAAAGCTCAAAAAATTATGGTTTATATAATGTTAATTTCTATGCTTGTAACAACATTACTTACTGGCGCAAGTATGTTTTGGTAAAAAGGACGATTCACTCGTCCTTTTTTTACTGCTTACACATACAAAATAGACCATCTCGAAATCGAGATAGTCTATCTTGTAATGAACATTTTATTTTATATATATTACAATTGCTACAATGCTAAAGGAAAAGGCCATTACAAGTGCTATTACAAAACTTGTATATTGTTTCTGCTGAAATGCCCCAATAACAAAAGTAAGATTGAGTAATGCCATAAATACAATCGCTACAACGTAAGAACATATATTAAAAGTTGCCAATATGAATGTAATAACAAATAGAAAACCAACACAAAACTGCATGTAAGAAATTTTTGGATTTAAATACATATGAGCAACCCCTTTACTCAATTATCTTTATATATTCTCATTAACGCATGGTTATGTACACATGTCAAGACAACTTATAATAAAAGAAAAAGCCAACCGTTTCGTTGACTTTTCCAAATACTATGGCCCCTTTTTCCTTCGCCAATTGCTGAAATGTTTTTTTCGATTTCACAATCGATACTTTTGTTCCAATTGGAATACGATCAAACAAATATTCCACATCATGTTTCTTCATTCTTATACATCCTTGCGAAATATATTTTCCAATTGAACTAGGCTGGTTTGTCCCGTGTATCCCATACTTACTTCCATCCGTTCCTCTTGCATTAAATCCCATCCACCTCGATCCAAGTGGATTTTTTGGAGAGCCCCCAGGAATATCCTTCGCAATATAATAGGGATCCTTCGCCTTCAATACAATGTCAAAGGTTCCTTCTGGGGTTAATTCATTTGTTTTTCCTGTCGCTACTGGAAAAACCTTTTGGATCTTCCCATCATCGATGTAAGCTAGTTTATTCGTTGCTTTATTTACAATTATAAAAGGATCTCCAGCACGTGGGTTATCACCAAGAGGCCAGATCGGTGATAGAGAAAGACATAATAATAAAGAAAGAAGATACGGCATATATAGTTCCTACCTTCTAAATAAGTTCTTTTATATTATCCTTTCCCCTAAAACGACTTTTAATGAGTAAATATTGCTCCATCTCATAAACAAGTTGAACAAGTTTTGCACGTATTTCAAATTCTTCTCGCGAGACTGGTAAAGGCATTTCTCTAAATACTTCTCGCATTTCTTGAAGTTGTCTTAACGAAATGACCCCTGTACTTTCAGGTCGAATAGAATTCCCTATATTTTCAATTACGTCTGCAATCATATCAGCTTGTTCATACGTCCAAGATAGTGATGCAGCTAATGGTATCATGCGCTCCAAAATTTCAAATTGTTGCATACGCATATCAAAATACCGATAATAATAGTCATCTTCACGCATAAATTCATTCTCAAGTTTTTTAAATGATAAATCTTTCGCTTCTTTCAGCATCATTTCTGTTTCAATTAATTCGGCCCCACTCCAATTACTATCTCGATTCCGTAAATAAACGACCATTTCAAACAAAATCGTTCTGAAATGCTCTTCTATTTTTCCTTGATACTCTTTCAGTTTATTCTCACTGCTTGGCATGTACATGTTTACTAATAAAGCAACACTAATTCCAATCGTTAATATAGCAATTTCATTACCAACTATAGACCATGTAATTTGCTTTAATGAATACAGATGCATAACGATAACCGAGCTCGTGACAATCCCTTCTTGAATTTTGCACATAACTGCAGTTGGAATAAAGGTAAGCAGTAATACGCTAATCGCTAGTGGTGTATAACCAATCGTTTCAAAAATACAAAACGCAAATACCATTGATAATACACAAGCTAAAAAACGGTGCAACGATACTTGAACTGATTTTCGTTTCGTATTTTGCACGCATAAAATGACTAAAATACCAGCTGAACTATAAAATTCTAATCCTAATAGCTGAGCAATAAAAACTGCAGCACCCGTTCCAAGCGCTGTTTTCACTGTTCTATATCCAATTTTAAGCATATCATTACTCCTATATGTATAAACGTATTTAAAAATAGTATAAAAAAAGGATGACGCAATGTCATCCTTTTCTACCTATTATTCACGTACCCTTCACATATTACAATATCTTTTGCAAAAATTCTTTTGCACGGTCACTTTTTGGTGCTGTAAAAAACTCTTCCGGATTACTATCTTCTACGAGCTTTCCACCATCTAAAAAGAGAACACGGTCTGCTACTTCTTTTGCAAATCCCATTTCATGTGTAACGATTGCCATCGTCATTCCTGTCGTAACTAATGATTTCATAACTTCTAACACTTCTTTCACCATTTCTGGATCTAGCGCAGAGGTCGGTTCATCAAATAACATAACTTCCGGTTCCATCGCTAACGCTCTTGCAATTGCTACACGTTGCTTTTGTCCTCCTGAAAGACGATTTGGATATGAATCTTTCTTATCAAGCAGTCCTACTTTATCCAAAAGTTCCTGAGCCTTTTTCTCAGCCACTTGCTTCGTTACTCCTTTTACATTGATAGGAGCATACGTAATATTTTCTAATACAGTCATATGAGGGAATAAGTGAAAATGTTGAAATACCATTCCGACATTTTCACGAACATGCATAATATTTGTTTTCGGATTCGTTACTTCTTCCGTTCCAATCCAAATTTGACCATTTGTCGGTGCTTCTAGTACATTCATACAGCGTAAAAACGTTGACTTTCCAGATCCAGACGGTCCGATAATTGCAACAACTTCTCCTTTTTCAATCGTTGTTGTAATTCCTTTTAATACTTCATTTTTTCCAAATGACTTATGAAGGTTTTCAACTTTAATCACTTTTCTTCATTCTCCCTTCAATGGCTTTCCCGACTAATGTAAGAATAATGACTAACATATAATAAATAAGTCCAACAAACAGTAATGGTTCAAGATATTTAAACGTTTCACCGCCTACAATATAAGCACGGCGCATTAAATCTGTGGCTCCAATTACAGTTACTACAGCCGATTCTTTCGTAAGAGTCGCAAATTCATTTACAAGTGCTGGTAATATATTTTTTAAAGCTTGAGGAAAAATAATATTTTTCATCATTTTCCCGTAAGGAATCCCTAAAGCCATAGCTGCTTCTGTTTGTCCTTTATCAACCGCTTGAATGCCGGCACGAATTACTTCTGACATATATGCACCTGAATTTAAACTAAATGCAAGTACAGCTGCTAAAAAGGCTGGTATCTCATATCCAATCATTTGCGGAACACCGAAATAAATAATCATTAATTGTAATACTAGTGGTGTACCACGAAATATTGAAGTATATATATCTGCTGCAATATTTAATGCTCGTATTCTAGCAATTTTGCAAAGTGCTAATAACGTCCCTAAAATAAATCCTGCTAAAGCTGATGCAGCTACAATTTTTAATGTAACTTCTAAGCCCTTTAATATATATGGTATTGAAGGCGTAATTGCCGAAAAATCCAAATTCATCCTTTTCATTCCCCTCACAGAAAAGTGAAAGGCAGCTTATTTTCCGCTGCCAAACCATTTCTTAACTAATTTATCCATCTCTCCATTTTCTTGCATTTTCTTAATTACTTTATTAAATTCTTCTGTTTTATCACTATTTTTTGAAAGAGCAATTGCTGCCCCTACTTCTTCTGGTGCTTCTTGAATTTCAATTCCTTGTAGTTCTTTCATTTTTTCTAAATAATTTTTTGCAACCGTGTCTTCTATAATTGCAGCGTCAAAACGACCAGCTTTAATTTCTTGTACGATTTCTGGTATACGGTCACGTCCCTCAGCTTTGAAATCGACTTGTTTCTGAAATTCTTTTGCCTTTTCTTCTTGAATTGACCCTGTTTGTACCCCTACTTTTTTCCCTTTTAAATCTTCTAACGATTTAATATTAGAGCCCTTTTTTGAAACAATCATATTTTTAGCAACAAAATATATATCTGTGAAATCAGCATTATTTTTACGCTCTGCAGTTGGCGTCATACCTGCCATAACGAAATCAACTTTTCCTGAATTAAGAGATGCTAATAATCCGCCAAAATCCATATCTTTCACTTTTACTTCATATCCAAGTTCTTTTCCGATATATTTTGCAATATCAACATCAAAGCCGATAATTTCATCACTTTTTGAAGCTTCCACGTATTCATACGGTTTATAGTCTGCTGAAGTCCCCATAACGAGTACTTTTTTATTTTTGCCATTCGCCTTTTCTTCCCCATTACTACAAGCACTGAACATACTTACAATTAAAATAAGTGCAAATGATATTGATAATAACTTCTTCATCTTTCTTCCCCCTAATAATGTATATTTAAAAGTTTAATAGAATATTTATTCGATGTTTGTATTGTATCAGCACTTTCATTTTTATGCAATATTTAAAATAAAAATAAACACAAAAACATTATTAAGTTCGTTTTCACTGCATAAAAACATGCATAAAATATCAATCCTATGTATGTCCAATCATTATAAAGTGAAACTTTAATCAGTGGGACTGATTATTAGCCTTCACCAATCGGGCGTTTACGGGCAGCCCCGACTCCCACCTAACTTCTTTGCTCCACCTGAATTTTGAGGTGGGAGTTTTACTGCCCACAAATAGCGGGATAAAAAACAAATAAAAAAGCGGTACGTCCACTTGTCCTGGACGTACCGCTTTTTCTCTTACTTATAGTTCTTCGCAATTATCTTCGAAATAAGATTGTAGTTTTGCAATTACTTGCATTGGTTCATGACCTTCAATTTCATGACGTTCTACCATCGTTACAATTTTTCCATCTTTCAATAACGCAAATGATGGAGATGAAGGTGGATATCCTTCAAAATATTCACGAGCTCTTGCTGTTGCTTCTTTATCTTGACCCGCAAATACCGTTACAAGGTGGTTAGGGCGTTTATCATAATGTACGGAATGTGCAGCAGCAGGACGAGCAATGCCACCTGCACAACCACATACAGAGTTTACCATTACAAGTGTTGTTCCATTTCTTTTAAATGCTTCTTCGACTGCTTCTGGTGTCGTCAATTCTGTATATCCCGCAGAGACAATCTCTTCACGCGCTTGACGGACAACATCATTCATAAAAAAGTTAAAGTTAATCAATCTTTTCCCTCCTCTAATTCTACCTATTTGTATCTTACCAGTTAATGTTTATGAAATACAAGTAAGTTTACTTGTATTTAGGCATAGAAAAGGTGTTAGAGCCCTTGCTCTAACACCTTTTTTTAATGGCCACGATGCTTTTGCTTTGCTTTTTGTACTTTAATTAAACGTCTTCTTTGTTTTTCAGCTTCTCGCTTCTCTTTAGACTGCACTTTCTTTTCTTGTTTATACAATTCATAAGATAAACTAATCGCTTCTTGTGCCTTAGTAAAACGTTTTACATTTACTTCTTTTGCCGCTTGTCGTATGATACGTTTTATATTTTTGGGACGCTGTTTTTCTTTCACTTCCACACCGCATTTTGCAACGTGCTGGAAATATGCTAACATTGGACCATTCACAAATATAAGTACTTCTTCATCTGAAGGTTCCATTCCAAAAATATACCTTGCTCCATACAATTTTCCTTTTTCTTTATGCGTAATAATTCCTACGAAAAATTGACCATCGTGATATACTGTCAAATCCATTGACAGCCCCTCCTTTAAAAAAATTAGAAATACTGGACATCCCGGAGGGGAAGGTTACTGACATGAAATCATGCGTCTGGACTACCAACCAGATCTGTGTTTTTGTATTTCTTCCAATACTATTATATCTTTTTTTCCATAATTTTCATATATTCTACAATCATTTTTTTATGCGATCCCACAATATAATCAGGTAGCTCTGTTACCGGGAAGAATTTAAGCTGAACCGCTTCTTCTTTATTCATAACAAAATTCCCTTCGTATTCATCGGTATAATAGGCTGTCGTTACGGATTGAAACTCATCACCGTTTGTTAATTTTGAAAAATAGTTCGCTCCAGAAAATACATTGATTAATCGGAGGTTCTTTACTTCTATTCCTGTCTCTTCATATACTTCACGGTAAGCTGTTTCTTCTGGTGACTCACCAAGCTCCATTAGCCCGCCAGGCAACCCCCATTTTCCGTACGGCTCTGTTCTTTGCTGTAATAATACATATCCACTTTCATTTATAACGAGTACAACAGCACCAACTAAAATTAAAGGGCGATGACCAACTACTTTTCGTAATTCCTCTACATATCCCATCGTATCCCTCCTTTTTCGTTGTCCACACTATTGTATCATATGTATGAAACGACAAAATGCGTATATTTTTCATTTTTTTAACAAAACATTTATTTTATGCGCTTCATCTACTGTAGCTAACATAATGGATTCGATTTCTGCACTCTTCTCTAAACACTCTTTCGCCCACTCTTCTGTTTTTCCTACTAAAGCTAGAACATCTTGCTGAATCCTCCCATCCTTTACTAATACAAAAGAAACTGGAGATCTTCTTCCCGCCACTTTCAGATCAAGCCGCGAAACTGCTTCATATTCTGGATACTGAAATATAGAAACAACACCATTCGCTTCCCACAATGCTAATTTAATCGTTTGAATATCGCTCACATTTCGCATACGAATTTCCGAAAATAAATATTCCACCGTAATTCTCGCTTTTTTCAAATTGCTAAAATCAATGGAACCATTGTGTATAAGAATAATAGGTGCTGGCTCTAAAAAGCGTCTCCATCTATCCCATTTCAACATTAAGACTGAGCTTATAATGTGAAGTACAACGAGTATGAACGTTGTAATCATCGAGCCGAGTAACCCCACTTTTTCATCAGATAATGCGTTAGAAATATTCCCACCAAGCAATAATACTAATACGACATCTAAAAAACGAAGTTGTGCGATGGACCTTTGTCCCATCGCTTTCGCAACTAATATTAAAAATATGTATGCTATGATAGCTCGAATAACCCATTCACCATTAGATAGATGCCGTGCTCCTTCAAAAATATGCATATGCATCACTTTGCACTCCTTACCCGTCTCAAACTGCTATTCTGTCTTAGTTTGCAACGTTTAAGGGCATATATGTAAAAAAGCTAGTTCGTTTTTACACGAACTAGCTTTTTTACTTAACTGAAAACATATATTTTTTATACGTTTTCCGTACCGATAATATGAGCCCCATCATAATCATATTCGAAAATAAGGAACTTCCCCCATATGATAAGAAAGGTAATGCGATACCTTTTACAGGCATTAATCCAACGATCATACCGATGTTTYGGAATATTTGAACCGTTAGTATTCCTATTGATCCAGCACATAATAATGTACCAAATAAATTATCAGCAGAATAACCGATAATAATTGTTCGATATAGTAGTAATAGGAACAAGAACACAACTAACGCCGCTACTATAAATCCACCTTCTTCGGCAATTGTAGCGAAAATAAAGTCAGTGTGTTTCTCTGGAATATAGACGTTCCCTTCACCGAATCCTTTCCCTTCCATACCTCCACTACCTACAGCTAAAATCGATTGCTGTGTTTGATAGCCTTCATTTGCATTCTCAAATGGATTTAGCCAACCTATAATACGTGATTGTTGGTGAGGTTTTAACAAAGTAACTAATTTATTAAAGAAGAAATCTGGATATTTTACAAATATAAATATTAATGTAGACAATATGGTCACCGGAATAACTGTACATAACGCAATTAATTTCTTTTGAATTCCTGACATAAATAAAATACATGCGATAGCTGCTGCATATAAGAACACCATACCTGTATCCGGTTGGCTATATACAACGGCCATAGGCGGGAGGGATACTAGCATAATTTTACCTACTAATTTTAAATCCGTTTGGAATGTCCTTGCCATATACTGTGCATTATGCTTCACTGCTATACTTGCTACTACAAGAAGCAATGCGATTTTGAAAAACTCGGATGGCTGAATTTGTCCAAGTACTGGAAAAACGAACCACCTTTTTGCCCCTAACTTTTCAGGTGTGAAACCTGATGGTGGTAATACTTTCAAAAGAATAAGTGAAGCAAACCCAGCAATATAAAGCGGCCAAGACAATTTTTGCAACTGATCTAAGTCGATGCTAGCAACAAGAAGTAACAATACAACCCCAATTATGTAGTTAACTCCCTGCTTCATAGCAAAGTTTGCATCTCCATACTGTCCGGTTTGCTGACTGCTATATATAGCAGTTATACTTATAACACAAAATGCACACAAAATTAAAATTAATTTTACATCTAAACTTTTTAGAAACTCGGTACTTCTTTTCATGACATCCTCCTGAAACATTGTTACAGCAAAATAAAAAACCAGGAGTCAACATTCTTCATGTTTTGACGACTGATTACACATTATCTATAAAACACTTATATAGAATAACTCTCTTTTTCATACAATACAATATATTATACTACAGTTTCATCAGTAAGATTTGCCAAAAAAATTATTCTTTTCTTATTTTATATCTATATACCATATATCAGCAATGTATTTTCGTAAATTTCTAATACATAATCGTTCATTGTAAGATTACTGGGAAAAGTTTTGTACATATAGTAGGATGCAGATGAAGAAATAAGATGATAAAAAGCTCGCATAAGCGAGCTTTTTATTAATATACAGATGTATTGTTTTCTGACGTATTTTCTAAAATTTCTTTTACACGTCCTAAGAACTTACCACAAATTAAGCCATCTAGTACACGGTGATCAAGTGATAAACATAAGTTAACCATGTCGCGAGCACCGAACATACCATTATCCATAATTACTGGGCGTTTTACAATTGATTCAACTTGTAAAATAGCCGCTTGTGGGTAATTAATAATACCCATAGATTGAACAGAACCGAATGATCCTGTGTTATTAATTGTAAATGTTCCGCCTTGCATTTCGTCCGCTTTTAACGATTTCGTACGTACTTTTCCTGCAAGCTCTGTAATTTCACGAGCGATGCCTTTAATCGTTTTTTCGTCCGCGTGCTTAATTACTGGTACAAATAGTTCTTCCTCTGTTGCAACAGCGATAGAAAGGTTAATGTCCTTCTTCTGAACGATTTTATCGCCAGCCCACATTGAGTTAATTTGAGGATATTCTTTTAACGCCTGTGCTACTGCTTTTACGAAGAAAGCAAAGAACGTTAAGTTAAAGCCTTCACGCTTTTTGAAATCGCCTTTAATTGAGTTACGGTATGATACAAGGTTTGTCACATCTACTTCAATCATCATCCAAGCATGAGGTGCCTCATGTTTACTGCGTAACATATTTGCTGCAATTGCTTTACGCACACCTGTTACCGGAATCTCGATATCTCCAGGCATTGTCGGCACAGAAACTGGTTTTGCAGCTTCTACTTTTTGCGCTACCGGTGCTACTGCCGCTGATTTTGGTGCTTCTGGACGCTCTGCTACTGCAACAACTTCCTCTTTCTTGGCACCTGCTTGCGGAATATTTCCAGATTCCACTAGCTTTAAAATATCTTTACGAGTAATACGGCCATTTGCCCCCGTACCTTCTACTAAATCGAAATCGACGTTATGCTCGCCCGCAAGTTTTAAAACCGCTGGTGAAAAACGTGGTTTTCCATCAGTTGGTTGTTTTGCTTTCGGTGCTTTTTCAGGCGTAGTTATTTCTGCTTTTGGTTCTTCTTTCGTTTTTTCCTCTACAGTTGTTGCTGCTACTTCATCTGCGCCTTCTACTTGAATGACACAAACAACTTCACCTACGGCTAACGTTTCACCTTCGCCAGCTATTAGCTCTTTCACAATACCAGTGAAAGAAGATGGTACTTCGGCATTTACTTTGTCCGTCATTACTTCTGCAAGCGGATCATACTTATTTACGTGATCGCCAACATTAACGAGCCACTTACTAATTGTACCCTCTGTAACGCTCTCCCCGAGCTGGGGCATTGTAATATTTTCTACAGCCATGTATAGTCCCCCCGATTAAAATTCCGCAAGTTCACGCATTGCTTTTTCAACTTTATCTGGATTTACCATAAAGAATTTTTCCATTGTTGGTGCATATGGCATTGCTGGAACGTCTGGGCCTGCAAGACGTGCAATTGGTGCATCTAAATCAAACAGGCAATTTTCAGCGATAATAGCTGCCACTTCACTTATAATACTTCCTTCTTTATTGTCTTCTGTTACAAGAAGAACTTTACCTGTTTTAGAAGCCGCTTCAATAATCGCTTCTTTATCTAAAGGATATACCGTTCTTAAATCAAGAATGTGTGCAGAGATTCCATCTTGTGCTAACTTCTCAGCTGCTTGAAGAGCAAAGTGAACACATAATCCGTAAGTGATAACAGTAATATCATCACCTTCGCGTTTTACATCTGCTTTTCCGATTGGTAATACATAGTCATCTTCTGGCACTTCACCTTTAATTAAGCGATATGCACGCTTATGCTCAAAGAATAATACTGGATCTTCATCACGAATTGCAGCTTTTAATAAGCCTTTTGCATCATATGGTGTAGAAGGGATAACAATTTTTAAACCTGGTTGGTTTGCAAACATCGCTTCTACAGATTGTGAATGATACAATGCACCGTGAACACCCCCGCCGAATGGCGCACGAATTGTAACTGGACAAGTCCAATCGTTATTAGAACGATAACGAATTTTTGCTGCCTCAGAAACAATTTGGTTTACTGCTGGCATGATGAAATCAGCAAACTGCATTTCAGCGATTGGACGCATACCATACATTGCCGCACCAATTGCTACCCCAGCAATTGCAGATTCTGCAAGCGGTGCATCAAGCGCACGATCTTCACCAAATTGATCATACAAACCGTGTGTCGCTTTAAACACGCCACCTTTTTTACCAACATCTTCTCCTAAAACGAATACTTTCTCATCGCGTTCCATTTCTTCGCGCATTGCTAATGTAATAGCATCAATATAAGACATTACAGCCATGAAACGTTCCCCCCTATTCTGCGTATACGTGCTTCAATGCATCTTCAGGTGCTGCATACGGAGCATTTTCTGCATATTCTGTTGCTTCATTTACGATATGCATAATTTCGTCTAGCATTTGTTTTTCAAATTCCTCAGTTAACACACCAACTTCTTTTAAATAAGCTGCAAATGTTATAATTGAATCTTTTTTCTTCGCTTCTTCTACCTCTTCTTTATCACGATAAACACGATCATCGTCGTCACTAGAATGTGCTGTCAAACGATATGATACTGCTTCAATTAAAGTCGGACCTTCACCACGACGACCGCGGTCTGCTGCTTCTTTTACAGCTTTATATACTGCAAGCGGATCGTTTCCGTCTATTGTATATCCAGGCATGCCGTAACCAATTGCACGATCTGATACGTTTTTACATGCTAATTGTTTTTCAACTGGAATAGAGATTGCATATTTGTTATTTTCACACATGAAAATAACAGGTAGTTTGTGTACACCAGCAAAGTTTGCTCCTTCATGGAAGTCACCTTGGTTTGAAGAGCCTTCTCCGAATGTAACGAACGTTACTAAATCTTTCTTCTCCATTTTTCCAGCTAGTGCAATACCAACTGCATGTGGTACTTGCGTTGTTACTGGTGATGATCCTGTAACAATACGATTTTTCTTTTGACCGAAGTGACCAGGCATTTGACGACCACCAGAGTTTGGATCTCCAGCTTTTGCGAAAGCAGACAACATAAGCTCTTTAGCTGTCATACCAAACGCTAGTACAACACCCATATCACGGTAGTATGGTAATGCATAATCTTTCTCTCTATCAAGAGCGAACGCCGCTCCAACTTGTGCAGCCTCTTGTCCTTGACAAGAAATTACGAATGGAATTTTACCTGCACGGTTTAATAACCACATACGTTCGTCAATTTTACGTGCAAGTAACATCGTACGGAACATTTCTAATACTTGCTCATCACTTAAGCCAAGCTCTTCATGGCGCTTTTCTTTTACTTCTGCCATTTTTCATAACCTCCTAAATCCACATTTTTATGCGTGTAACGCTCTTCCATCTACAGCAAGTGCAGCTTCACCAATCGCCTCAGATAATGATGGATGCGGATGAATTGTATGTGCTACTTCCCAAGGTGTTGCATCAAGTACTCTTGCAAGACCAGCTTCAGAAATCATATCTGTTACATGTGGTCCGATCATATGAACACCGAGAATGTCATTTGTTTCTTCATCAACTACAAGTTTTACAAAACCGTCTGATTCTCCGTATACAAGTGCCTTTCCGATTGCACGGAATGAGAACTTACCTACTTTTAACTTATAGCCTTTTTCTTTTGCTTCTCGTTCTGTTAAGCCGACAGAAGCAACTTCTGGACTACTATATACGCATTTTGATACCATAGAATAATCAATTGGTGTAACTTCTTTACCAGCGATATGTTCTACTGCAACAATTCCTTCATGAGAAGCAACGTGAGCAAGTTGCAAGCCACCGATTACATCTCCAATTGCGTAAATATGAGATTCCTTCGTTTGATAAAACTCATTTGTTTGAATGTATCCTTTTTCCACAACAATATCTGTGTTCTCTAAGCCCATATTTTGCGTATTCGCTTGTCTTCCTACAGATACAAGCATTTTTTCTGCTTTAAATGCTTTGTTCTCACCGTTATGTTCAGCTTGAATTGTTACTCCATTATCTTTTACCAATGTTTCTGGTAATACTTTTGCACCAGTTACCACTTTAATACCTTTTTTCTTGAATAGACGTTGCATTTCTTTTGAAACGTCATTATCTTCTAGTGGTAATATGTTTTTCGCATATTCTAATACAGTAACTTCTACACCGAAGTCAGCAAGCATAGATGCCCACTCAATACCAATTACACCGCCACCAACGATAATAATTGAACTAGGAAGCGTTTCCATTTTTAGGGCATGATCCGAAGACATTACATACTCTCCGTCTAACTCTAATCCTGGTAATGAATTTGGACGAGAACCTGTTGCAACAAGTACATTTTTTGGAATTAACATTTCATTCTCTTCTCCACTTGCAAGTTCAACTGAAATTGTACCTGGCATTGGAGAGAAAATAGATGGGCCAAGAATACGGCCAATACCTTCAAACACATCAATTTTACCTTGTTTCATTAAATGCTGAACGCCTTTATGAAGCTGCGTTACAATCTTCTCTTTACGCTCTTGTACTTTAGCAAAGTTTAGTTCTACATTACTTGCAATAACTCCGAACTCTTCTCCTTTTTTAGCAGTTGCGTATACTTCCGCACTACGTAAAAGAGCTTTACTAGGAATACATCCTTTGTGTAAACAAGTACCACCAAGATTTTCTTTTTCAACAAGTGCAGTTTTTAACCCTAGTTGTGATGCACGAATAGCAGCAACATATCCACCAGTACCGCCGCCAACGATGACTAAATCATATTCTCTTGCCATTATCTCAACCCCTAGCTACTGTTTGTTTTTCTCGTACAATATATTCTTTTGGAGCTTCTTCTTCACGTAATACACGAAGTGCTCCTTCTGCTAACGCTTGTAATTCATCTTCTCCTGGATGTACGATAACATCTGCAATCCAGTGAACACGTTCTTTTATTTCATCGACAAGAATTTTACTGTACGCAAGTCCACCAGTTAATACGATTGCATCGATTTTCCCGTGAAGTACAGCACTAGCTCCGCCAATCTCTTTTGCAACTTGATACGCCATTGCTTTATAAATAAGAGTTGCTTCAGGATCACCTTTTTCAACCATTTGTTCTACTTTAATTGCATCGTTTGTACCGATAAGACTTACAAGTCCACCTTGTCCGACAAGTTTTTTAACCATTTCGTCTCGGTAGTACTCACCAGAAAAACACATTTCAACTAATTGTCCTACTGGTACTGTACCAGCACGCTCTGGACTAAATGGTCCTTCTCCGTTTAAGCCATTATTCACATCGATAACTTTTCCTTTTTTATGAGCACCAACTGTAATACCGCCGCCCATATGTGTAACTAATAAATTTAAATCCTCATATTTGTGATTTAATTCATCTGCTACTTTACGAGCAACCGCTTTTTGGTTTAATGCATGGAAAATACTTTTACGTTCCATACCAGCAATACCGCTAATACGAGCAATTGGCTCCATTTCATCTACAACGACAGGATCCACAATGAATGCAGGAATGTTTAATCCAGAAGCAATTTCATATGCTAAAATGCCTCCAAGGTTTGAAGCGTGATGACCGCTAAACCCATTTTTTAAATCTTCTAACATCGCATCGTTTACTGTATACGTACCGCCTTCGATTGGACGAAGTAATCCACCACGTCCACAAACAGCGTTTAATTTTGAAATGTTAATACCATGAGAATGTAGAACTTCTAAAATCGTTTCTTTACGAAACTCATATTGGTCGATAATTCGCTTATATTTTCCAATCTGTTCTACGTCATGACGAATAGTTTCTTCTAGAACGGGTCTTTCATTATCAAAAACACCAATCTTTGTGGATGTACTACCTGGGTTAATAACAAGAATTCGATTTACAGACAATGTTGCTACCTCCACTAATAAATTTAAAAGGAAGTGGAAACCTCATAAGAGGTAACCACACCTTTTGTAAAAGTTATATATGAATGATTAGCGACGGCTAATAATGTCGTGACCGTTGCGTAAGTATGTGCTACGAGAGTTTTTCAAGCTTGCAATGCGCTCTTCAGCTAGACGATCTGCTGCTACATAAGTTGCTATGCCATCGCGTTTTGAAATTTCGATTACTTTTGCAATTGTGTCATAAATAGACTCAACACGTTTTAATGCACGTTCTCTATTGTATCCATATAATTCGTCTGCTACGTTAATTACGCCACCTGCATTAATAACATAGTCTGGTGCGTATACAATACCCATTTCATGAATAAGGTCGCCATGACGATCTTCTTTTAATTGGTTATTTGCAGAACCTGCGATTACTTTTGCTTTAAGTTGTGGAATAGTTTCATCATTAACTGTTGCGCCTAATGCACATGGTGCGTAAATATCACATTCAACACCGTAAATTTCATTTGGCTCAACTGCTGTTGCACCGAATTCTTCTACTGCACGTTGTACAGCTTCTTTATTAATATCTGTAACGATTAATTTTGCTCCTTCAGCGTGTAAATGTTTGCATAGGTGATACGCTACGTTACCAACACCTTGAATAGAAATTACTCTTCCTTCTAGGTTATCTGTACCAAATGCTTCTTTTGCAGCTGCTTTCATACCACGGTAAACACCGTATGCAGTTACTGGAGATGGGTTACCAGAAGAACCGAATGATGGTGAAATCCCTGTTACAAAATCAGTTTCCTCATGGATAATATCCATATCATCTACTGTTGTACCAACATCTTCAGCTGTAATGTAACGTCCGTTTAGTCCTTGAATGTAGCGTCCTAATGCACGGAACATCGCTTCGCTTTTATCTTTACGTGGATCACCGATAATTACTGTTTTTGCACCACCTAAGTTTAAACCAGCTGCTGCATTTTTGTATGTCATCCCTTTTGCAAGACGCAATGCATCTTCAATCGCCGCTTCTTCAGAATCATATGTCCACATTCTTGTTCCACCAAGAGCTGGTCCAAGTGTTGTATCATGGATTGCAATGATTGCTTTTAAACCAGATTCTTTATCTTGACAAAATACCACTTGCTCATAATCATATTTTTCTAAGTATTCGAAGATTTCTAATGTCATTGTCGTTTCCCCCTAATTGTTTTACCCTATTTGGTTTATTTTGAAGCAGTCGCAACTGCCAATGCTAATGAATATACTTTTGTTTCTGCTGAATCAGCACGTGATGTTAAAACAATCGGTGCTTTAGCGCCAGCAATCATCGCTCCTACCTTTGCATTTGCAAAATAGACGAGTGATTTATATAGCACATTTCCAGCTTCAATCGTTGGGACGAGTAAAATGTCTGCCTTACCTGCTACATCACTTACTATGCCTTTATGTTCTGCTGCAATTTGTGATACTGCATTATCTAAAGCAAGTGGTCCATCAACGACACAATTTTTAATTTGTCCGCGGCGATTCATTTGAGTTAACATCGCTGCATCAATTGTCGCTTGCATCGCAGGATTAACAACCTCTACCGCTGCAATTGGCGCTACCTTCGGCAAATCAATTCCTATTGCCTGGGCAACTTCTACAGTATTTTGTATAATAGCAGCTTTTTGTGTTACATCAGGTGCAATGTTCATCGCTGCGTCTGTAACAAAAATAAGACGATCATAATTTGGAACTTCAAACGCTGCAACATGTGAAAGCACGCTGCCCTTACGAAGTCCCCACTCTTTATTTAATACAGCTTTCAAAATATTTGCTGTTGGGATGTTCCCCTTCATTAGCACATCTGCTTCGCCATTGCTTACAGATTTAACAGAAAGTTCTGCAGCCTCAGCACTTGACGCTGCTGCAATCACTTCAATATGTTCTGAAGTTTGTAACCCATGCTCTTGTAGCATCCCTATTATTTTCTCTTGATTTCCATATAGACGAAATTGAGCTAGCTGTAACTTGATTGCTTTCGCTACAGCTTCAATTACTTCATGATCTTCAGCTACTGCTACAGCCACAGTTTTTTTAGGCTGTCCTGCTGCTTGATCAATTAAGTGTTCTAACTTCATATTTTGTAATCAACCCTTTCCGTCGTCCCTCGTCTATTCATTAAGCAAATACCGTGCCAACTTTTAAAAGTGGTCTTACCAATAATGAAAACGCATTCAAAATGCAGTAAAATCAATACTTTGGAAAACAACGAAATATTCTGTCTCGTTTTGTCGCTTTTTGTATACCACGCAATAAATTGCACGGTACGCAATTTATTGCATGCTATTTTTTGCACAGTCATACTTTTCTAGCTTGTAATATAAGTTTCGAACTGAAATTCCTAACGCTTTTGCAGTCTTCGTTTTGTTCCCATCAAATTTCTCTAAATATTCACGGATAATATTCCCCTCAAATTCTGTCACTAGGTGTTCAAGGGCCTTCTCTTCTAATTCAGGTAATAAATTATTTTGTTTCGTCTCTACTTGTTCTTCTTTATGTAAAGGCGGTAAATGATGTACATCAATATATATCTCGTTATAATTCATAAAGATAATAGCTCGTCCTAAAATATTTTCAAGTTCCCTAACATTCCCTGGCCATTCATATGATTGTAAATACGAAACGGCTGAATCGGTGAGTCCTTCTACATTACGACCATAGTCTTGATTAATTTTTTGAATTAACCTTTCTGCAATCGCTGGTATATCTCCTTTACGCTGACGAAGGGAAGGAATTTGAATCGGGATTTTATTTAAACGATAATATAAGTCCTCTCTGAAATTCCCTTCTAAAATAGCTTTTTCTAAATTCACGTGCGTCGCAGCGATCACTCGAACATTAATAGGTATCGCTTTCGTTCCCCCTACTTTCACAATTTCCTTTTCTTGTAGCACACGAAGGAGCTTCGCTTGCGTATTTGCAGATAACTCTCCGATTTCATCTAAAAAAACACTTCCATTATTCGCTTCTTCAAAGAATCCTCGTTTCCCGCCTCTTTTCGCTCCAGAAAACGCACCTTCCTCATAACCGAATAATTCACTTTCTAATAAGGTCTCAGAAATAGCAGCACAGTTTACTCGTACAAACTTATTGTATTTTCGATTACTACTGTTATGAATAGCGTGTGCAAATAACTCTTTCCCCGTACCAGATTCCCCTCTAAGCAATACTGTTGCCGGTGTATTCGCTCCAAGTTTTGCTTGTTCAATAGCTGCCGTCGTTTCATCTGAATCACCAACAATATCATCAAATGAATATTTTGCTTCTAACGTTCGAATAATTTGTCTTGCCCTATTCAATTCATTTGTTAACTTTTGAATTTCTGATACATCGCGAATTACCCCGACGCTCCCTTTCAATATTCCATCGACAATAACCGGTGCTACGTTTACAATTACATCTCGCTTTTTTTGCCCAATCTTCATATGTATTCCTCGTACCGCTCGGCGCGTCCGAAGTACTTTCATATGCATACTTTCACCTTCCACAATATCAGTTGTAGCCGGCTTCCCAATAATTTCTTCTTCAGTCAAACCCGTTAACTTCGTATAAGCAGGGTTTATAACTAGTCCTCTTCCTTTCTCATCAACAACCGAAATTGCTTCCTCAGATGAGTTAATAATCGCCTCAAGTAGCGTTTGAATTTCTTTTAAGTCTGTAACTTCTTCCGCTAAATCTACAACTTCTGTAATGTCTTTAAAAATCGCAAATGCCCCTTGAACCTCTCCACCTTCTTTTAATATCGGAATACGCGTTGTAATAATCTTTTTTTCATTCTCTAACGTCAGTTCATGATTCACTTCTAATTTTTTCGTGCGTATAATACGAAGCAACTTACTCGTTGGAATAACTTCTAAAATATATTTCCCTATTGCTTCCTCTTTTTTATATCCAGTAATACGCTCTGCGCTTTTATTAAACAGACGAACTTGTCCCTCTTGGTCTATAACAATCATACCGTCATGCGTTGAATTTAAAATTAAATTCCCTTGTTGCGTCTGTTCTTCTAGCTTTCCAATTAAACTTTCCTTCTCATGCGCTAGTCTCGTAACAATTTTTGCAATATCCCCTGGTATAAGAAGAGTATCTTTATGCTTACTTCCCAATAACACTTTATGTAAATCATAATCACCTGTCATATCAAACATTACATCAATATGCATAGAAAGAAACGGAGTTACACTATCACCAATCGGAACTCCATGTTCCTTTGCGATTTGTAATCCTTTCGCAATTGGATTAATATCAATAACCCCTATAATTTGAAATATATTCGAATTTTGCAACAGACTCAGCAGTGTACTCCCACCTTCACCTGCTCCAATAATTAACACATTTTGTTTCATACATTACACTTCCTCTCGAAGTATCTCTGCAAAATTTTTCACATTCTTATCTTACTCGTTCAGCAACCTCTTGACAAACCCCCATTCCATATAACATCATTAAAATACACAAAATAATCTGAAAAGGAGCGTTATGTATGCAGCGTTACCTCGCTCTATCATTAGCACTCATCCCAATTTCATTAGCCGTGCTTGGTATTAAACTAATGAGAGATACTGTATTTGGGATTTTATTCTCCCCAATCCCTATATTATGGTTACAATTTTTAATCGGCGCTCTTTGCTTTGCACTCGGGTTTTATATTTTCGGCGGCTTCGTCTTACACAGAGATCGTAAGAGAAATAAAGTGCAAGCTCGCTTCAGAAGATAGAACAAAGTTTTCACATACCGATAAAAAAATGAGACCATTATATTAGGTCTCATTTTTTTATCGGTAATAAAGTTCTTGCTGTTTCAGGATGATCAGTAATAATCGCTGATATATTCATATCAAAATATTTACGCATAAGCGTTTCTTCATTTATTGTGTAAGGACGAACCTCCACACCACTTTCCATCGTTAATTCAGCGATAGCATCTTGAAGATAACGATAATTCGGATGCACTGCAGTAGCACCCATCTTTTTTGCATATGCCCACGGGCTATGCAAACCTTCACGATACAAAATAGCTGTTTGAATATCAGGAGCCATCAAATGACATTTTTTCATACTGTAGTGATTAAACGAAGAAAATATAACACGATCCTCTAGACTAAACTTACGTACAAGTGTTATAACCTCTTCTTCTAAACCTCTGTATGGAATTTTATTATTTTTCAGTTCAATATTGAGTAGCAATTTCGTTTTTGCGAGCCATTCTAACACCTCTTCTAGAAGAGGTATTTTGCAAAAACCTACTTTGTCACCGAATTTATAACTCGCATCCAACTTACATAAATCCTCATATAAATAATTTCGAACCGCACCTTTTCCATTTGTTGTCCGATCCACCGTTTCATCATGAATAACGACAACTTTTCCATCTTTCGTGAATTGAACATCGAGTTCAATTCCATCTGCCCCGAAAGCCTCCGCCGCTTCAAATGAAATCATTGTATTTTCCGGATACGTTCCCGCTGCACCACGATGTGCAAATATAAGAGTCATCCTCACTCCCCCAATCTTATGCTATACTATACGAAAAAGGAGGTACTTCTATGAGACCATTACAAATTTCTCCAGACACTGCAGTCCGCCTATCAAAAGCGTTAGGTGTTCCACTTGAACAACTTATGCATATGCCACAGCATATTTTAATACAAAAGTTAGTTGAATTAGAAAAACAAAATAAAGACGAAGAATAATATAGTCCTGTTTTGCAGGGCTTTTTATTATCACCTATTATATCACGGATAACTTACCCACTAAAATTATGAATGTGGGAAACAAAATAAAAGATCAACGAGTGTTTTAAACTCATTGATCTTTTATAAAAATATTTATTTTGAATATACTAATCTCAACTAGCCTTATGTTCAAGTCTTAGCTTATCCGCAACCATTGCGATGAACTCAGAATTCGTAGGTTTTGCTTTTGACATGGATACAGTATCGAATGCTGACGTTATAACGTTTTTAATCGTTTTATCTTTTCCGTTCTTTTGGTAGTTTATAGGCTTATCCTTACCGAATTTATCGGTAAACTGTATCTACCTCGTTAATTCCATAATATCGAAAATCTAACGCAATAGCAAGCGCAAATCTCACGATTCTATAATAACTTGTATATGCTCATATTCTACCGATTCTCTATCGACGATTCTGACGCATTTAGATGATACTATATCCATGGAAGACAAGATAATCGTCTCAAATTGTGTTTCTCAGCGCAACCTTATGCACTTATAGCCGAAAAAAGGACGTAGATAACGAAATCCCACGTCCCTCTCACCGCTATTACACCTTATACTTCTCAAAGAACTCAAAAAGCGCAATCTCTACAATTTCATCACGATTTAAACGATGCTTCTCCTCGACACTATCTATTTTCGTACATATCCCCTTGTCGAGATTCACTGTCCTACTCACCTTTTCTTGCGTCCCACTTTCTCCAATACACATATACAACGAATAGATCGGATTTATATTCTTATGCGCCGAAATCTTTTCCTTCTGTTGCATGATCGTATTAACTGCGTTTTTAGTCGGACCCCATTCGCTTAGCATTTTCCGTAATTCACTTATGTCTTTTTTCGTAAGTACATCATCTGTAGTTTCTACCTTCGTATCATCGGCAACCGCTATAAATTCTCGGATATCCGCTTTTAAACGCGCTTCTCCTTGTCCTGTAAAATACCAACCTATACCACCTTTTTTACTATGTTTATACCCCGCGTTTTTTAACCTCTTTAACAACCTTTTATCACACATACCAATTTCTTTTCCAACTTCCTTAGCGTTACTTTCTTTCAACGACGCTAGTACTTCCTCAATTTCCACATGATCCTCTCCTTCTCATTACGCAACTTGCGTAATATTATATTATCTAATTTTTACAATATTATCTTCTAAATATATCACATAAATAATAAAAAAGGTGTAGCAAATCTGCCGCTCACCTCACTTCCGCCCGTCTCTTAATCTAATTAAATCGAAATAGAACGCATATAGGCGAACTGTTCATCATATTAAATCTAATCGTCTAGAATTGCGTCTCTCAGTATCGCGCTTTTCGCATATATTCTATAAAAAGAAAGACAGGCGAATTGATCCCCGCCCATTTCCGCACTATTTTATATATTTTGATTGCAGTCTTAATATATCTTCCTCTTCTCGGATGCCTGCTGATCCCTTCCTCACATTTTTTACGACAGTCCAATTCGAATTAGTTTCATCGCCGATGTTCTGTATTGTAAAGTTGCCGTCACCATATTTTCGGTGACCTTCTGCCAATTTCTCCGTTATATCATTCTCGTTTGCTCTCGCCATCTTTGCGCCATCTCCCTTTTTATACAACCTTCTTAAACTGTCCAACTAATCACACGTCCAGTCAATTGGAGATCCTCGCTTTCCGCTTCGTTTAATTGTAACACACTGTCGGGGGATAAGTTCCGATAACGGCTGCCCAATCGCACTAGAAACGTTATTTTCTTTGAATGTGAATGAGCCGAATCCCTAACCAATCATTTACGATTACTTCGTTTTAGCTAACGCCTTAACGACTTCTTCCTCCTTGACCGTTTCGTCGCCTAAGATATATAGAGTACCGTCATTCTCGGCATCGCACTTTTCGCATATAGTCTATAAAATAAAGAAAGGCGGGAATCCTCCCGCCAATCTTCGTTACTATATACCACGCGCCCGATCTTGCGTACGTTCCATTGTCTTTAACTCTCGCGCAATTCTTTCGATATCACTATCGTCACGTACATTCATGTTTTCGATATGGAAGCTATTGACGATTGGGCCACCACCACTATCGCCTCCCCTTTCCGTTAGAATTATCGTGCCTTATGATTTGGTAAGGCAACGCCCCTAAGTATCGTCCTTCTTCGCAATATTATCCGACAATCATGCGACTCATTGCCACGCCTTCACGTTTGTTTCGCTCATGATCTAAAACCTTCGCTTTTTCTTCTTGTAGTCTGCTGATTGCTTCCTGCCATTCCTTTTCGGCCGCCTCCTGCGCTTTTAGTCGCACTTCTTTCTCCTCGTATAGCTTTTGTTCCTCTTGATAGATTTCGATTAGTGTTTTCATAGTGTCGCTTCCTTTTCGTTTTATAGTCTGGTGTGTGAAATTTTTCTACATAAGATCCGCGCCTCCTGGCGAAATGCTTCTCGTAACGTCGTCAATCCCTGCGTTTCCTTTTGTCGGGCCATTGTATTCAGCGATCCAGTGTGGATTGTTGTACGTTTGCGTGTTTAGTACAAGACAATTCCCGCCAAAACGCACGCGCGCCGCTGATAATACACTTTGTACCGACTTTCCTTCGATTCTCTCATTATTTTCTGGATTGTAGTTTGTTTTCATGTCCAGTTTCCCCCGATATATTGCATAGTTTCGTTTATTGTGATCAAGCGCAGCAGCCAGGCGCCAAACCTAACCGCCATTTTCTTTGCTATGATTTCGTTATTTTATTAATAATGCCAGGTTCTTCGCCTGTTCGTATTCGGCCACGTCTTCGGCAAAATCTGTTTCGTATTCATCTGTTTTATTCGCGTATTCAAGTGTTGTTTGTGAGATCTCGCTTAATGATGTACCTAGAACAGTCGTATTTACAAAACGCGTATTCAGATTCTCATCGATACCTTGCAGCAACTCTGCGACCTCTTGTTGTTCTTCCGTGTAAGCTGCATTTTCTAGTTTTGCGTTGATCGTGCCTAATGCCTTCGTGATCGATTGCAGTTCGCCAGAATTCGTTGTCGAGTTCATCGCCATTAGTGATAACTGTTGGAAATCTCCTTGAATCTGACGTGCAAACGCCTGGCCTTCGTTTCCTAGTTCGGCAAAGTCTGACAGTGCTTTTAGTTTCGCTTGCGGTGTCGGTGCATACATGATCGCTGATTGCAATTTCTGTTTTCGCATATTAAATAGTGCTTGTGCCGTTTCGTCTGGTTGCTCAACATCGGCAATTAGAATCGCTTCTGCTGACGCTTTTGCATCGGCTAGCAATAAACCGTGTGATTTTTTCAACGTGTGTATTTCATCAAGCAATCGCACTTCCTGTTGCTTTTTATATCGTTCGATTTTCGCCTGTTGTCCTTTGAACGTTAATTCTTGATCTTTTCTAATAGCCGAAATCGCCTGGCGCGTTCGTGGTAAAACTTCGTTTGCCATATGAGAAGTTAGAGAACTTCGAAGAACATGCGCATCTTGCAAGCGTCCTTTTATTTCCTCTACCGTTAGTTTATTGTTTTCTACTGTGTTATTTGTGTTTTTCATAGTTTTGGTTCCCCTTTTTCATTTTTATAGTTTTCGTTCATTCGCTTTTTAATATCGATCTCGATCGTGTTTAAACCGCTGTCAAAGGTTCGCAGCAAAAATATATTGTGTTCCCCGATCGTTTTCGTGATGCTTGCGGCCACTTCGTACGGGATTTCTCGTTCACCTATGATGTACCTTGATAGCGCCGATTGAGAAATACCAATTTTTTCAGCAAATTCATATTGTGTTAATGCTGAAAATTTTAGTATCAATGATAGAATGCTAGATGTTATCACGTGTATTCGTTCCTTTCTTGTCGGGATATCTCACCCCGTTTGATCAAATAAAGGAGACGCAGCGAAGGAAAAACCACTAAACCGCCACCGCCGTTCCCTTACGTATGCTTTTCTGTGTAACGTATGTCTACCGCGTGGCGCCGCGGCGACAAACACAAGGCGCCTTTTAAATGTTCGAAGAATTTTTGTTCAAAGAAGTCTCTCTATAACTTCGATATAGTAACATCGATTTCTATTTTTTATTTTGCGGGTTTCCCCGCTAATCAATTTATGGTTTCTTATATGCTTTTAGCAAGCTTAGTTGTTCACCCCTTCGTATGTATTAGGAGAAAACGGCTGCCAGCCTTTCCAAAAACCAGCAGCCAACAAAACTATGAAATCAGAAAAAGGAAAAGATCTTCTATTACATATGGACGTCTATCGGGGTTACTAATTCCGTTCATTTCCGATATGTAACACGCTTGTAATATTTCCGATCAATTTCGCTTTCCCTTACAAAAACATAGGCTCCTATTTCTCAGAATTCGGGTTAACTTTTACGAAACTTTTTATTAATTCGCTTGTTCTGCGTCGAAATTCGCATATATTTCAGCTCTTTCCTTGTCTGTTACTGTTGGTCGATAATACACGGCCCCGTCGTGGGAAAATCCACATAATTCCCCCGTTCCGTAGTCGCTCGCCTCTGAAAACGTAGGATTCGCCGTGATATGTTTCGTGTCTTTGTCCTGCTGCATCTTCCAAACCCATAATGTATAACGTTCATATTGATCGCTTGTCATACAATTACTTTTTGCGGCAAGATCAATAAAAAATTCAACTCGTTCGGGCCTAACATCGTATTTTTTCGCGATTTCGCAGAAATTCTTCGTTCTAACCCATAAAAAGAATGGAAGCGCCCCTTTTGATGCGTTTAGTTCTCGTCGGATCGGCAATAGGTTACTTATATGACTTCCACCTGTTAACGACGTCGGGATAATATGATCACTCGATACATTTTCGAAACTTCCCGTTAATATACAAGCTGCATTCATTACTATATTTCGAAACTCCTCCATTCCTTCACCTTCTAGTTTTACGTGTAACCCTAGTTTTCTACTTTTTCGGGCATGTGCTCGCAGTCTATCTTCTTTGTACTGGCATCTTTTGCATTCTTTTCGGTACCCATATCCCTTGGTGTTATATTCTGATATTCTCTTATCTTCATTACATACTGAGCATGTACGTTTTTCGTTTTCGTTTACCTGGGCCATTAATTTCGCTTGTCTTTTACGACTCGATTCCGATCTACAATTTCTACATACATTTAGATGTCCGTCCCTAGTCACGTGATTATTCGGGAATGATTCGTATGTAAGCATTTCACCACATTCGCCTATACAACGTTTGAAATTTCGCTGGGTTCCGTCTGATAGTGTAGCGATATATCTTTCTATCTTGTTCTTTCTTTTTCCGATGTTGATTCGATCCATTTTGATTATGTCGAATCCCTTTTCTGTGTTTCTTACGATTGATTGATTTTTGATAGTGTTTTTCATTTGAATTCCTCCGTATGTTTTATTTATTTTCCGCAGCCACTTCGGCTTTTTTCTCATCCTGGCGTTTCTTGTTCGGCTCGATCGTTGCTTTGTCGATACCTTCGTATTTATCTATAAGCGCTTCATGTTCATCGGCGAATTGCTTTGCCAGTGGGAATCGCTCGTACATCGTTTGCTTGTCTAGCGGCTTTAGTGGTAAGTACAAATTGCTTCGACCGATGCCGCGAGATTGTACGCTGATAAGACCGACACTTCGCAGCGCTGAAATGTGCTTCTTTACTGTCGCAACGCTTTTTCGAAGTCTGCGAGCAATAACATATTGTGAAGGATATGCCGATCCGTCTTCGTGGTTGTACCAGTCGATAATTAACTGATATATCCACATTGCATCGGTTGTAATTCCGTACGGGTATAGATCCGTGTAATACCTTAGTTGGGACGGCGTTCTAATAAATCCAGATCCGTCCGTGAAATCGTTTTTATCATATAGTGGTTGTTGAGGCTGCTTTTCTGTCGCCTGTCTCGCTAACTTTCCGTTTTCTACTATCTGTTTTATTGTTAGTTTCACGTCGATTCCTCCTGTTTTATTTTGGTTTCGTGTGCCGTAGCTAACATGCTGGCCTTTTGATAGCTAACATGCTGGCCTTCTTGTGGCTAACATGCTGGCCTTTTGATGGCTAACATGATATACGGAATTCAGCTTTACTTTATTCAGCTTTAATCTATTCATCTTTACTTAATCATTTGAGTTTCGAGTATAAAAAGAATACTCTCACTCTACGCATAAAAAGTTATAGATTAATAGAGAAGATCTTTTATATAAATAATCGCCGACGGCCCGCCTTTTAATATAGGTGCAATCGCCTATACATTTTAGGCTTCGGCCTTACGATTTATTTTGCGTTTCTTGTCTTACAAAAACATAGGCGCTCTAAATTTAGAACCTGGGTTAAAAACGGGCCTGTTTTAAAAAATTGCTGCGAAATTTTTTTACGGTTAACGAAATAACGCAAAATGATCGCCCTGGGTAAAATAGATTCGATAGACTGCGAAAACGGATTACGAGATTCGACGCTATTTCACGTTATCTATCGATCTAATACAAATCAAAATTACTAGGAACGTGTTAGAAAGGTGTCATAGGCCTTAAAATAGATATACGTATATTTAACGAAGAATAAGCGAAGGATTTTCGAAGGAGATAGCGCAAAATTATAGTCGATAGATTCGACGTTACTTCGTGAGAGGCTGCGACAGTTGGCGCGCGATCTAACTACCCGACTTTAAAAATTGTGCTCGCTATTTCTGGCCGCTTGCTGCTGGGGATATCGCTGGGCCTTTGGGGGGATTGGCTGATTTTCCGATTCGGGATCGCCGTGCCTGGTCCGCTTGCTTCATTGCTGATTCAATTCGATTCGACTGCGACAACGAAACAAGAAAGACTTTTCTTCGCTGATTTCTTTCACGCAAAATAAGAATGATTTAAACAAACGAAATCAATTACGATTCGATTGCAATTCGATTCAGTTACGATTGATCAAACTATTATATTAATAAGAAGAAAGAGCGCAACTAACTTCGAACGATCTTGATCAAAGAAGATCTCAACAAACAAAGAACAATTACAATTCGAATCGATTCGATAATATATTTTAATAAGAAGAAAGAAGAACGAAGAAAGATCCGCAGCTACTCACGATGATAGACAACATGATGCATTGCAGCAGCCTGCGACATGATAGCATACAGACATAAGCCCAGTTGCTGGCATATGATAGAGCGTGACAGATACCCACCAGGCTTCCCAGTTGCTTCGAGAATGTTTTCTATTCTATTTCTAATACAGATATTCATATACATATACAACGTACTGTGCAGACTCGTACGGCCCCACGTGGTGGGCCATGATATAACGGGGATGTATGTCGGGCTATTGTCGATAGGTGCTGGCCTGTTGGTCGATACATATACGGGCCTGGTTATATATGAGCGTGTGCCCTGGTCCGCTGATAATGTGCAGATATATACGGGCCTATTCGTAATACAATGCGCATCCTGGTCGAATGTATGATTTTAGATAAAAACGTACATTCATATCGTTGGTATTGTTGACGCGTACGCATTTCGGTGATATTCTATAAATACACTAAAAAAACGTACATTCAAAACCGCATAAATATTAGGTTTATAATAGGAGGAAATAACATGAATCAACTTAAGGACGTGCAGCCGATCCGCAGTAAAGAACAAATAGAGGATATGAAGTGGGCTTTGAAGCGTCATTGTTCTGAAAGAGATTACATATTATTCCTTATCGGTATTAATACGGGATTACGTGTCGGAGATCTTTTGAAGTTGAAAACATCGGATGTTATTCGTAGAAAGATCGTAAAGATTTCAGAGGGAAAAACAAAAAAAGTCCGTGAAGTTAATCTATTAAACATATACGAAGAAGTACAAACCTATGCGAAGGCTAACGATAGTGAATGGTTATTTCCGTCAAGAAAAGGTGATAAGCCGATCACGACAACGCAGGCATATCGACAGTTACAAAAAGCCGCTGAATTCGCAGAAGTAGAAAGCATCGGAACTCACACGATGAGAAAAACGTTCGGTTATTGGTTCTATAAGCAAACGAAGGACGTTGCGAAACTTCAAACGATATTAAACCACTCACACCCGCAAGTTACATTGACATATATCGGAATTACTAGCGAAGAAATTGAAAACAGTTTAAACGAATTCGTATTATAATGCGTGAAGGATCGGCCGCTTTTGGTCGGTCTTTTTATTTATCGTAAAACTTGTCTCGCTGCACCCCCTGGTTTTTGAGATCGGTCTTTCTCTCGGCCTTTCCAGCTAATATAAAGGCGATAACTCAACGTTAACCTATCGTAATTCATACGCATATCCCTCGGATAATTCCTGTATACGTAACCTATCGTCAACTTTTTTACGTTCATTCACATGCGTATGGCGCTTACTCTCGCAAGGGATTCGCCGTTTTCTGTTAGATTATCGGGGAGTTTACATTTCGATTCATTCCGCTACATTCGCCTACACTTTTATATAAATAACTATATCCCCGATTATTACTGCGTTTAAATCGATGGGCGATCTTACATTTCACTACAAATAAATTCATTTCAATACATTCGGATACAAACAATCAATTTCACTTGGAAAAATCAAGTATATGTGGTTATTATAATACTAAGAAAAAATGTATAATAATTTTAAATGAGGAAAACCAGTGAACTATTAAACTTCTAATTAAAGGGGGTGAAATGAATTGAAACAGTTACGAAACTTCATTTTAGCTATATTACCTGGGTTTGCTGGGGTTTTAAGTTTCTTTAATCCTTCGTGGAGCATTACTGTGAAATTGCTCTTAACACTCATATTATCCACTGTTTATTTTCTGGGAATAGTAATATATTTGCACAACAAACTAACTGGAGTTCAAAAAAGTTTTACCTCCTTAAATACCGAACTCACTCAGCTAAAAAACGAAAAAAGGAATTCTGATGAATCAATTAGTAAGTACGATAATTTTGTACATAAAAGAAAGTTATTTATACAACATGACTTACCCAAGTTAGGTGAATTAATCACTGAATTTGAAGTTCATGTAAAAGATTCATGCAGAGGACAGAAACATCAAGAATTAAGAGTGCTTACAACAAATGTGAAAAGCAAAACAATTGAGATAATGAATAAAGAAAAGAGGGATTTTGATGAGCAGTTATACAAAATTCAAAGTAATTAAGATTATTGATGAATATAGCATCGTAATAAACGGTGGACTCTATGAAGATATTTCAATAGGGGATAGCATTGAAATATATTTGGAAGGGGATGAAATAACCGATCCATTTAATGACCACAAAACACTGGGGACGCTCGATTTCATAAAGGATACCTTAGAAGTTACTGAAGTATATCCGAAATTTGCAGTATGCCAAAAGAAAGTAACTAAAGAAATAGACATCCCTTCGCCTCTTCAGGTAGCACTTTCTCAGAGTATGGCTGGACTTGGTGGAATTAGAGGGACTAAACAAAAAAAGACAATAATAGAAAAAATCAATATAGATAAAAGTGAACTAACAGGTAGAAAAACAGGAGATAGCGTTATAAGGATTGGTGATATATCCCGAATTGCCCTTAGTAAGCAATGATCTAATGCTAGTAAACGTAAAGTTTCCGATAATAAGACGTTAGACTTGAAAACGGTGACGTAGAATCGACATATCGTTAATATCGGAAAGAAGTGCTATAATATGAAGAAAGATAGAGCTTGCTGTCACACGCTCTATTCATGTGCTCTCTCAATAAGAACGGATTTTTCATAAAACGGAAGGATGCGCTCACCTTAGCGCTTGTCTTTCCGTTTTCTTCTTATATCTTCGCTTTCTACAGAAACAAAAAAAGACGCATATTACAGCGTCTCTCATTCGTATCCTATTCACTTAATCTACGCCCATGCCACCATTCGGTAATGTGCTATCGTAATTCGAATGATTCGCACCTTCGGGTACTTTCTTGTATTCCTCTATACGTTTCTGTTCAGATTCCTTGTATGATTCTTGTAGTTTCTTGGATTCTTCTTCCCGTTGTTTCTCATATTTCTTATCGTTAACTTTCTCGGATTCAACTTCCGCTTTAGATTGTATACCTTCGTCTTCTATATGCGCGACTTCCCCTTGCATATTGAATTCAACGACAAGCAAACCGCTATAGTAACCTTTGTAAGCCGCTTCGATTCCGTGCGTGTCGTAACCCTCGACTATGTTCGGGAGTGTGCCTAGTATGTCAGTAACTTCATCGTAACTCATACCGATCTTTATGCGTTTGGCTTCGTCACTGTATACAGCTTTAGATTGACTGCCTGGCTCTAGACCCAATAGCTTTTCGATTACAGGCGAATGAGTAGGCTCGGAATCCGTAACAGATGCGGGCGTCTTTTCCTCGGCTTTCTTCGTTGGGGCTTGTACATCTTCACGCTTAACGCCATAATTACGTTCAAAATCGTCTGGCTGATAACGAAGCCCATTTTGTTCCTTCTTCGTAACAGTGCCGTTTGTATCGAAGTAGATAACCATTGTGCCTTCGCTATCCCAACCACCGTAACGATATAGCGAATAAGACTTATATTTTTCAATATCGCTAGGTTTTCCGATTAGTTCTTTCACCTTATTAGCAGATATTCCGACCTCTATTTTCTCGTACTCTTCCATATAAACAGGAATACCGTCGTCATTCGTTTCTTTATAGTATGGTGTATTATCGTTAGTTTCTTTGCTTTTCTCTTTTAATTCATCATTCTTTTGTGCATCGGTCTTCGTTACTTGTTTCGCATTGTCCTTTGTATCGCTTTCAGTATTCTTTATAGAATCATTACCGCACCCGACCACGCCAAAAATCGATACGGAAACCGTACCTAATAAAAATAATTTCTTAAATGACTTCGTGCTAAATTTCATAGTATATTTCCCCCAATGTTATGTAGTGTATATGAATCGACGCATATTCATTCACCCTTATTCCTTTACTGCTTTTTATAAATTAAACACTATATCGGCAATGTCATTATCTAAATCATAGGATTTTCTGCGCTTAAACCAGTATTTAATAATTTTAGGATTCTCCACATCTTGTTTCATAGCTTTAATTAATTCAATATATCTCTCTTGTCCTTTAGGTGATGTAAAATCATGACTGTGCTTTTCACAAACAGCACATTTCTCTATAACATTATCTGAGCCATACAAAATCACTAAATTTTTAGAGTAAAAATAATTTCTCTCTATCTCATATTTTTGTTCTTGATTTTGTGCTGGTTTACTAAATTCCAATAAAGCTTTAATATACTCAGCATAGTATTGACTTTTTTTATCTGCTATTTTTATAAGTATGTCTTTATTTTTTGTTAAAATTGCATTTAATACAGCTCCAAAAACTAATGTAATAATAGAGACTATCCAAACGTTTGAATTAACCCAAGTAAGTATACTGTTCAATTATTCCCCCACCTAACTTTTAGAAGATCAATTTTTCTTTTTAAATTGCTTCACTCTTTCTTTTTTCTTTACATTAAATAACAATAAGCGACAATTTTATTATACATTTTTTCATAACTGGAGATATAAAGTTATTGATTTAAAAAGCCTATCCTGCACATACGTAATACTTTTTGCTCAACAGCGTAAACAATATTCTTTACGCATACACCACCGCAAATACCGTTACTATTGCATGTTCTTCTTACGTAAATTAGCACACTTTCATTCGCATATTAAATTCATTAACGCGATCACTTGCGAGTATCTTTGCCTCGTGCCTTCGAAATCATGTCAGTTAAAAACGCCAAACCTACCGATAATCCGAATGCAACACCGAATGCTGCTACGTACAGATTACCGAATGCCTTTGCTGCGGTCATAAATAAAAATGCGAATACGATGAATAACGTTTCTTTGCGTTTGTTTTTCATAGTATAATTCCTCCGTCCTCTTTCTTAAATCGAACCTTTATACGTCCTCTTCTTCCTTCCGCTTGCGTATGAAGTCGCCTACCATACTCGTAACAACCGATGCGGCTACAGCTAGCCCGAATACTACTGCCAGTCCTCCTATAATGACGTTCCCAATCGCCTTCGTTACAAACATTAACATTAATGCGATTAATAATAGTATAGTTCCGCTACCCTTCTTGTTTTTCACGCTACATCCTCCCTTCTGACGTTCCTTTTGCGCAATCTCTTCTTAAAACCTCTTACCGCACCTCTAGCGGAATCAAACGATCTTCCAGTCCTTTCAGATAACAATCGGGAAACCGATCTCTCTGAAACTTTATCGTAATGCTTTGCCGCATAGATCATTGCATCCAATACCAAAATATCTGCTTCTTTCTCGCTTAGCTTTGCGTATATCTCTTCGTATGTACTTACATTATAGATCGCTTTTTCTTCTGTATTATCTATGCAATCCCCTAACGATTCCAATACGCTAGTATCTCCGATCAACGTTAACGCACCTCGCTTCTTTCCTCTACTTCCGCAATACTGTCGTACACTCTGATACAATAACCATTTAACTCGACTGTCAAAGTCCCCTCGATATATATCAAACGTTCTGATCGCATATCTTATCTTACGGAAACAATCCTCGATTAAGTGTACTTCATTATTTACCTTATACCAGCTATCATTGGCCAGGTGTTCAATCAACGGTATGTAGTGCGCTTCAATTTTTTCTATATACTTATTATCATATATTCCAGTGTAATAATCTTCCACTTCTTTCTTAGCTAATATTGCGATTCTGTTTAATGTTGTGTCTATGTCTTCGCCTCTAACGGCATATTGTCTTATATTAAGTCTGCTTTCCATGCGTAAGTCTTCCACCTCTTATAGCGCCTGTGTTATCCTCCGATATTCAACTCACTTCCGCAAGTGACGTTAAATACCGAATTTATGCTATTGACAAGCAGTGACACATCAACTAGCGGAGGCAAGGAAGTTGTAGGAAGCAGGGCGCAGTTTGAACCCCTATTTCGCAAAGATTAAAAAATAACGAAGCATTTAAACTTCGTCAGCTTTCGTATATATCAATGCGAATAGAGGTGAGGCGTTAACAACTAGCGTCGGCTCGTTGTGTGAGGTTTTCAGTAACGCATTCCCCGTCCTTTACGACTTCTCGTAACATCGACTTTCTACACTACAAAACGTCCCGTAGTGCGCAATCTTTCGATACACCCTGTTACCGTAGTAACAACGTATTTCCACCCTTGCCGTACAATGCCCGCAATCGGCTAGACCTATACGACGCACGGGGAATGATATGCGTTGAATTGTATAGCGCTAGTGTTTGCAGCGGTCTAGCTCCCCTTTTACGTTTTTATAGCGGCACGGCTTCCGCTTTTTCGACTTACCGCATCAGTACCTAAAAAAGACAATAGGAAACCAAGCCTTGCACCCTTCGAATTTTTTCGATAGAATGAAGGTACTAAATGACGGGGTCATCGGTTATTTAGTTATATGCGAATGTTTTGAGTCTCCAGTTGGCGCTGGGGACTTTTTCTTTTTCGATTAAATATCCAAATGACTTAACGGTGAATGGCGTTGATATTTGCGCCCAATCTCACCATCTGTAAAATCTAAATACGCTTTTTGCGTTACTTCTACGCTTGAATGTCCTAAAATACGTGATAATGTAACAAAGTCTCCTCCATTTAACAGGTAATACTTCGCAAAATTATTCCGTAATTGATGTGGATGTATATCTACTCCTACCTTCTTACCGTTCAACCTAAGCGTTCTTTCAAAATTACGAATTTCTAATTGAGTCCCTCTTATCGTAGGGAATAGATAAAAACTGTTTGAATAGCGATCTCTATATAACAGCCAATTTTTCAATTCTCTAGATACCTTTTGAGAAAAATACACATATCTTTGTTGATTGTTTTTAGGGTTTTCAATAAGAATAGACTTCGTTTTAAAATCAATTACGTCGGGTGTAAGAGATAAACATTCTCCAATCCGCATTCCTGTATCTAATATCAGACGTGTAATTAACCAATCACGATACCCATGAAACGTTGTGTTATCGAAAGTTCTCATTACTTTTTGAAGTTCTTCTTTTGACAATAACGGCTTCTTCTTACGGCTAGGCTTTATACTTTCTATCGCTTCGACTGGATTCTTGCGTATCTCCCGCTCTACTTCGTATAAATAATTAAAAAACACTTTTATATTTCGAATATAATTAGAAATCGTCGTAGTACTTAAAGGCTTACGATAATCGTCTCGCTTATGCGGAAAATTAACTGTCGCAGATTTTTTGTTAACTGTTACCGTATACTTACCGCGTTCTCTCAAATACTTAATATAATGACGTATGTGTGCCGATTTAACTTTATCGACTTCACTTATATCAAATTCGTTCTTTATGTACGCTGAAAACAACCTAAGTGTTTGTTCGTAACTTTTCAAAGTCTTGACCGAAAGATTCTTCGACGTACAATACAACATAAAATTTTCGATTTGAAATCCGAAATCAGACAACAAAAAAACACCGCCCTCTCGATAGTTTTAGTAACTACCAAAAGAACGGTGTTTATCACCAAATGACCGTGTTATTTATCGGTCAAAAAAGATATTTATTGCTCAACGATCTTTAACGTTAAATTCGCGTCAGATACTGTTATATCAGCGTTTACGAAGCCTTATGTTCAAGTCTTAGCTTATCCGCAACCATTGCGATGAACTCGGAATTCGTAGGTTTTGCTTTTGACATGGATACAGTATAACCAAATAAGGACGAAATAGAATCAATATTCCCACGGCTCCAAGCTACTTCAATTGCGTGACGGATTGCGCGCTCGACACGGCTTGCTGTTGTATTATATTTCTTTGCAATATCTGGATATAATACTTTCGTAATAGATCCTAGTAATTCGATATCATTGTACACCATAGAGATTGCTTCTCGTAAGTACATGTACCCTTTAATATGAGCGGGTACACCAATTTCATGAATGATACTTGTAATACTCGCATCTAAGTTTTTCGGTTTTCCATCGATCGTTGTTGCTGATCGGAAAGATGGTAATGGACGTTTAATAGTAGCACTTTCCTTACCACTAACTTGACGAATATGACTTGTTAAATTCTCCATATCAAATGGTTTTAATATGAAATATGATGCCCCTAAATCAACCGCTTTTTTCGTCACATCTTCTTGTCCGAATGCTGTCAACATAATAACGCTAGGTTGTCTTAATCTTTCAATATGTCGCATTTTCTCTAGCACAGCTAGACCATCTAAATGTGGCATAATAATGTCTAAAACGAGTATATCAGGCTGCTTTTCTTTCAATAAGTTTAAACATTCTTGACCATTGTAAGCAATTCCGATAACTTCCATATCATCTTGGGCAGCAACATAACTCTCTAGCATCGATACCAATTCTTTATTATCATCCACAAGACATACTTTAATTTTCTCCACAGTTTTTCCTCCCTTACCGAATCGATTCTTCCGACATGTGTAAGCTTCTAGGCTACATGAATTGTTCGACAATTGTGTGAAAATTCCCTTTAAAGTTTCTTACTTTCCGATAAAATCACAAAAAAATATGTTTATCGTTCATTTTTTTACTTTCGCAACACATTCCATCATAGAATTACAGCGAAACGTTCAACCCTTTGCTTATATCTTACAACAAAAAACAGCTCTTGCGGAGCTTTTACAAAATTTCAACGAATTTTTCAAAAGAAAAGCGAGCTAATATGTATTAGCTCGCTTTTTTCTCTTGATCATAAATATTAATTCCAGCCTCATGTAACATCCATTCAATATGAACACCGTATCCTGACGTTGGATCATTTACAAATACATGTGTAACCGCACCAATTACTTTCCCATTTTGTACAATCGGACTTCCACTCATTCCTTGTACAATACCACCTGTTTTTGCTAGTAAACGTTTATCTGTCACTTTTATAACCATACCTTTTGTAGCTGGGAACTTTTGTGGTACCGTACTAACAACTTCAATATCAAACGCTTCCACCTTATCTTGATCAATAACTGTTAATATTTTCGCTGGCCCTTCTTTTACTTGATGGGATAATGCGATAGGCATTGCTTTATCCATTATGCCGTTTGTCATATCTGTATTTAATTTCCCAAAAATACCATACGGGCTATTTATTGTAATATTACCAATCACTTCACGATCCGGTGAAAATCTTGCTAATTTTTCTCCCGGGTTCCCGTGACTTCCTCTTTCAATAGACGTTACTGTCGAACGCATAATTTGTCCATCTTCTACTTGAATTGGCTTTTTTGTATCATTATCGGAAATTACATGACCAAGCGCTCCATATTTCATAGAATCTGGATGTACAAATGTCATCGTTCCGATACCAGCTGCTGAATCACGAATATACAGTCCAATTCGGTAAGAGGATTCACCATTGTCTTTTTGTGGTGTTAGCTTAGCACGAATATATTTTCCATCTCTTAATAAAACAAGATTAAGCGGTTCACCTGTTTCTCCACTATTATGAATAAATGGTGCTACATCACTCATTCTTTCAATTGTTTTACCATTGATTTCAGTAATCATATCTCCAATCTGTACACCAGCTGTTTCACCAGGAGATATTTTACCCTTTTCAGTTTGAATTAAATGATGGCCTACAACAAGTACACCTTTTGTGTTCAATTTTACACCAATCGATTGTCCACCTGGAATAACTTTAAAATCTTTTAATACTTTCACATTTACTTTTTTCACTGGAAAACCAGCAAGTTGAAACACCATATCAGCTTCACCATTTTGGTGAGAATTTACCATAAGTTCTTGTTCATTTGAACTTACAGTAAATACATTACGATTTGTAGATGCAGCCTTAAAAACTGGTAATGATGCTATTTCTGATTGTTGTCCTTCAAAAACAACAAGTTGCTTCGGCGATGAAATAAACGTTCGAAGCGGTTTAAAACATCCAATAAAAACTAGAGAAACAAGGAGACAAAGACCTATTATTTTTCGAAATCTTTCTAATTTCAATTTGTTCACTCTCCTCGCTCCTACCCCACATTCAGCCTCTTGGCTTCACTTTTTAATCTCTCCTTGCAGCGCTTTATTTATAACCGGAAGAATTAAGAAATCGTCATTTGAGAAAAAAAAGCTATCCATTACTGGATAGCCTCTGCTGTCTGTTTGAAATGATGCGCTTGCGTAAGTAACTCTTTCGCATGCTCTGTCGTTAAATCTGTAATTTCAACACCAGAAATCATTCGAGCAATTTCTGTTACTTTTTCATCCGTACTTAACACAGTAACCGATGTAATCGTACGATCATTCGCCACTTGTTTTCTAATAAATAAATGAGAGTCCGCCATTGAAGCTACTTGAGGTAAGTGCGTAATACAAAGTACTTGCGAGTTTACTGATACACGATAAATTTTTTCCGCAATAGCCTGTGCAACCCGACCACTCACACCCGTATCCACTTCATCAAAAATAACAGATGCAACACCTTGATGCTTAGAAAAAATGCTTTTTAAAGCTAAAATAATACGAGATAACTCTCCGCCAGAAGCGACCTTTGAAAGTGGCTTTAACGGTTCACCCGGATTCGTTGAAATATAAAATTCCACATGATCGTAGCCATCCGCCGTAAGTTTTACCGGTGTTCCTTCCACGAGAGGTTCTTCTACATTTCCTACCCTCTTCATAATTCTCACTTCAAATTTCGTTTTTTCCATATATAGTTCTTTTAATTCTTGATGAATAGCGCTTGTAAGATGATCTGCAAGCTCATGACGCATAGTACTTAACAACGTTGCTTCTTTTACAATAACACCTTCTAATTTCGTTAACTGCTTTCTCGTCGTTTCAATATGTACGTCTTTATTTTCAATCGTAAAAATTTCTTGTTCAATTTTATCAGCATACGCTAAAATCTCTTCTACAGTATTTCCATACTTTCTCTTTAACATACGGATTTCATTCAAACGTGTTTCAATTTCATCTAGACGTTTCGGATCATATTCCATCATATCTAATTTTTCTCTAAGCTGGTATGCAACTTCTTCTAATAAGTAATAACTATTTGCAATAGAATCATGATTTTCTTGATACGCTTCATCTAAGTGCGTAATACTCTCCATTTGTCCCATTGCATTTCTTACGTGATCCAATCCCTGTCCGTCCCCACTTAACGAACGATACGCATCTCCTAATGCTTTATAAATCTTTTCAAAATTGGAGATTTTTAATCGTTCCTCAGTCAATTCATATTCTTCATCCATTTTTAAATCCGCCTTACGAATTTCTTCATGTTGGAATTGAATTAAATCTAGACGATGGGCCATTTGTTGTTCATTTTCACTTAAAGATTTCAGCTGTTTTTTTAACTTCTCATAGTCTGTATATACATTTTGATATATGCCCAATTGTTTAACAATGCGATTTCCATCAAAATGATCAAGCATAAACATATGACGCTCTTCATTCATTAAATCTTGTGTTTCATGCTGTCCATGAATATCAACTAGCGTTTTTCCAATCTCTTTTAATATGCTGAGTGTAACAAGTTTCCCATTTACACGACAGACACTTTTTCCGTTCGCAGCGATGTCACGCTTCAAAATAATCATGCCATCTTCTATTTCTATATCTAACTCTTCTGCCTTTGCGATACATGGATGTTTGTCATCTTCTACATAGAATAAGCCTTCTATCTCAGCCTTTTCTGTTCCATATCGAACAAATTCTGCTGAACCACGGCCACCAACAAGCAAACTAATTGCATCAATAATAATGGATTTTCCAGCTCCTGTTTCACCACTTAAAACGGTTAAACCTTTTTGAAAAGAAATATTTAATGCCTCAATAATAGCAAAGTTTCTGATCGATAATTCCGATAACAATGCCCCATTCACCTCGTTATAAACTAATCCCCTATTAAGGGCTTTTCTCAGTATTCTTCATTCAAATAGTTATACTATATGTTTGTATGTATAAATTACTCTTCTAACCCGCTCCATTGTACCAAACATTCGTTTTACGGGTCAATCCACCTATTTTCTAACTTCATTCAAAAAAATAATGTATTGTATTTGAAAATCCGTATTTTTCGCCAATAAAAATATCTTGTTTACTTTCCACTTTACAGAGGAAAGTAAACAAGATTTTTCTGTTAAAGCATATTTAAGAAACGATCAGAGACAACACCTGTATCTTCAGGTGTACGGCAAATAATTAAGCAAGTATCATCACCACAAATGGTTCCGACGATCTCATCCCACTCTAAATGATCAATGAGTGCCCCAAGTGAATGAGCGTTACCAGGCAATGTTTTTAGCACAAGCATATGTCCTGCCGTGTCTAATTTTACAAATGAATCCACTAGATTTCGTTTTAATTTTTGCAACGGATTAAATCGTTGATCTGCTGGCAAGCTATATTTATAGCGGCCATCATGTAATGGCACCTTCACTAAGTGCAGTTCTTTAATATCGCGCGATACTGTTGCTTGCGTTACATTAAACCCCACATTACGTAAAATATCAACTAGTTCATCTTGTGTTTCAATTTCTTTGTTAGCAATAATTTCCCTGATTTTAATATGGCGCTGACCTTTATTCATACATTTGCACCTCACACTATCTCTTACCATAGTTTAAACATTGGTATACTTCATTTATTTATGTTACCGTATAATCCATTACTTGTACACAATTGTTTTTACAATCATTATACGATTACAACAAAAAGAGGAACAACATATGTCATTCCCCTTTCCCTTTTTGTTTTAGAACATCATGTGCTTCTGTAACAACTTGCTCAATAGAAACCGGAGAATGATTTTCGCCATTCTCACGCTCACCGTGCCACTTTAGATGAATTAAAAATTCAATATTTCCATCCCCGCCTGTAATTGGTGAGAATGTTAAACCTTCGATATTATAGCCTTCCTTAAGAGCAAAATCGACAATCATTTCCACGACAGCTTCATGTACTTTTCTATCACGAACAATGCCTTTTTTCCCGACTTGTTCTCGTCCAGCTTCAAACTGAGGTTTAATCAATGCAGCTACATCACCATTTGGCATAAGCATTGTTTTTAAAACCGGCAATATAAGCCTTAATGATATAAATGAAACATCAATACTTGCAAACTGCGGTAAACCACGCTCTAAATCTGCCGGTGTCACGTAACGGAAGTTCGTTCGTTCCATCACAACAACACGCTCATCTTGACGCAATTTCCACGCAAGTTGATTATATCCTACATCTAATGCGTAGGATAACTTCGCCCCATTTTGAAGCGCACAGTCTGTAAAACCACCAGTTGATGAACCAATATCTATCATAACCTTATCTTGTAAATCAAGTTGAAATGTTTCTAATGCCTTTTCAAGCTTATAACCACCACGGCTTACATACGGCATGACTTGCCCTTTCACCGTAATCTCCGTATCTTGTGAGATTTTCTCCCCTGGCTTATCGAGTCTCATTTCATTCGCATATACAAGACCTGCCATAACAGCACGTTTAGCCTTCTCACGCGTTTCTATAAGTCCTCGCTCTACTAATAGTACATCTACTCTTTCTTTTTTTACGCTCATTTGTTACGCCCTTTTTTGTTTTGATGGAATCATTGTATGAATACGGTCTACAACAGCATCTGTCGTTAAACCAATTTCTTCTAACAGTTTTGTTACACTACCATGCTCTATGAAGCGATCAGGAATACCCATTCGTTCAATTAAAGCACTATGGTATCCGTTCTCAGAAGCAAATTCAACTACTCCCGTTCCAAAGCCACCGATTAAACAAGCCTCTTCAATCGTTAAAATCGGTATATTTTTCCCTAAAAGCTCATGTAAATATGCTTCGTCCATCGGCTTAATAAAGCGAGCATTCACTACTTTCACTGATACTCCAGCTTGTTCAAGACGCTCAGCTGCTTCCATTGCCATCGGGATTGTCGTACCAAACGTTAAAATTGCTGCTTGTGTGCCTTCTTTTAACGTTTCCCATGTACCGATTGGAATCGCCTTTAATTCTTCATCCATTTGAACGCCAAGTCCATTTCCGCGTGCATAACGTAAAGCAATCGGTCCATCTTCGTATTGCATCGCTGTATATACTAAATGTTGACCTTCATTTTCATCTTTCGGCATCATAAGCACCATATTCGGCAAGTGACGTAAAAACGCGATGTCAAATACACCTTGATGCGTTTCACCGTCTGCTCCTACTAATCCAGAGCGATCTATTCCAATGAAAACATTTAAATTCTGGCGACAAATATCATGAACAACTTGGTCATATGCTCTTTGTAAAAATGTTGAATAAATTGCTAAGAACGGCTTCATCCCTTGTGTTGCCATACCAGCTGCCATTGTTGTAGCATGCTGCTCTGCAATACCTACATCAATCATGCGATCCGGAAATTCTTTTTGGAATTTCTCAAGTTTCGATCCAACAGGCATTGCAGGCGTAATTGCAACGATACGTTCATCCGTTCTCGCTAGCTTAAGCACTGTTTCACTAACAACAGCACTCCATGCTGGTGCAACTTCTTTCGGTTTAACGAAGTCACCTGACTCAATTTTATACGGTCCTGTTCCGTGCCAAGTTCCAATAACGTCACTTTCAGCTGGTTTATAACCTTTTCCTTTTTTCGTAATAACATGAACAAGTACTGGGCCTTTTGTTTTCTTTGCATATTGCAACGTTTCGAATAACTTTTCATAATCATGCCCATCGACCGGACCTAAATATGTAAAGCCTAATTCTTCAAAAAAGACGCCTGATACTAGTAAATATTTTAGACTATCTTTTATTTTCTCTGCTGTCGCAGCAACTTTCCCGCCGACTGCTGGGATTTTCTTCAATATATACTCTAGTTCATCTTTTACCCAATGGTACTTCCCTGCGGTACGTAAACGACCAAGTACATTATGAAGTGCACCGACGTTTGGTGCAATTGACATTTCATTGTCATTCAAAATAACAATCATGTCCGTTTTTTCATGCCCAATGTGGTTCAATGCCTCTAAAGCCATTCCGCCTGTTAATGCACCATCGCCAATGATTGGTATAACGTATTCTTCCGTTTTCTTTAAATCACGTGCTAGAGCCATTCCCATTGCAGCAGATAACGACGTTGAACTATGACCAGTTTCCCAAACATCATGCTCACTCTCACAGCGTTTTGGAAAACCACATAGACCTTGGTATTGCCTTAATGTGCCGAATTCTTTCGCACGCCCTGTTAAAATTTTATGTACATAGGATTGATGTCCTACGTCCCATAAAAACTTATCTTTCGGACTATCAAATAATTTATGCAGAGCAATTGTGAGTTCTACTACACCTAAATTAGGTGCAATATGTCCACCTGTTTGAGAGAGCTCTTCAATTAAAAACTTACGAATATCCTCACTCAACCCCTCTAGTTCACTGATAGACATATCTTTCAAAAAACTAGGGTTTTGAATTTGCGTTAGATCCACATGGATCACTCACTTTCATTTCATAATCTGTCAACATGTCAAATATTATAAGAAACATTTACACAACACAAGAAATTATCTTTTCTATTCTTTTTATCTTGTCCTGCTTTCAGAAAACACTTCCATTTTTTCACTTATCATATTATACATCATATTTCTTTACGTGATGAAAAAAATAGCCGCTAACACGAAGTGATAACGGCAATGTAATCTACATATATTTTTGCCAATAACAAGAAAAGAAAAACCTTTTCCTACATTTATATCATAAAATGATGAATGACTCAACAAATGGAAACGCTGTTATATTAGTTATTACGTTTTGCGATTAAATCACAAATAGATAGTAAATATTCATCTTGTAATTGTAAGGAGCTAATAGAATCTTTTGCTTTTGCAATTTTCTCCTCTAAAATAGATTTTGCTCTATCTACAGTAAATAACGTCGTATATGTGCTCTTCTCGTTGGAAGCATCACTACCAATCGGTTTTCCAATCTCTTCTTCTGTTCCTTCTACATCCAAAATATCATCTCTAATTTGGAAAGCTAGACCGATATATTTCGCAAATGCAAGTAACTTCTCTTCTTGCTCTTCTGTAGCATCAGAAAGTATCGCGCCTGCAAGTACAGCAAACTCAAGCAGTTTACCTGTCTTATGATTATGAATGTACTCTAATTCATTAATTGTAAGTCGTTTTCCTTCAGCTTCCATATCTGCCACTTGTCCAGCAACCATTCCTTCAGGTCCTGCTGCTTTCGCAAGCTCAAGTACAAGTCTTACTTTTTTTTCAGCAGAGATTTCTTTTTGCTCATATGCCATAATAACTTGAAAAGCATATGTCAACAAACCATCTCCCGCTAAAACTGCCATTGCTTCACCAAATACTTTATGATTTGTAGGCTTTCCTCGTCTTAGATCATCATCATCCATACAAGGTAAATCATCATGAATTAACGAATATGTATGAATCATTTCAAGGGCACAAGCTGCACCCACTCCAAGATTTCTTTCTTTCCCAAACGCTTGTAACGTTGCAAATAAAAGTAACGGGCGGAGACGTTTCCCACCCGCTTCCAAAGAATATGCCATCGCTTCACGAAGCACATTTGGACATTGTAATTCATTTGCATAGCTTACAAGCTTTTCTTCTACGAAAGTTTTACTCTCTTTCAAAAAAGCATCAAAAGCTATATGTGTCACTACGCTTCATCTCCTAAAGCAGTAAACGGTTTAAGCTCTCCATCTTCCCCAAGGATAACTGCCATTTGTTCTTGTACATCTTTCAATTTCTCATCACAAAGCTTAGATAATTCCATGCCTTCCTTAAAATAAGAAATTGCTTCCTCTAAAGGTACATCACCTTGTTCAAGCTTAGAAACGAGATGCTCAAGCTGCGAAATTGCTTCTTCAAAGCTTAATTTATTTTCCATTATTCAATTCACGCTCCTCTATGCTTGATACGCTACAATCTAGTATTCCATCTTGTAATTGAACCGAAACAGCATCTCCAAGGCTAACATCTTTCACGCTTTTTAATACTTGTTTCTCTTCATCGTATACAAGCCCATACCCTCTCATCATTACTTTAAGCGGGCTTAATACCTCAAGCTTTTGAGCCGCTCTCACAAATACGAACTCCTTCGTTTGAAGTAATGTTTGCATTTCACGTTGCAACTGCTTTTGCAACGTTTCAATTGCCGTTTTCGTTTGTATAATTTTTTGAGATGGGTGGTGCTTTTCTAAATAAAATGAAAGTTGCTTTAATTGATTTACTTTTTTATCTATATAACGCTCTTTCGCTAAAACAAGTTGTTCAAGAGCCCTGTCTAACTGCTCTTCTTTTTGCTCGTACACTTGCCTTGGATAACGGAACGCATAAGATTTTTGTAACACTTGCAGTTTTTCTTCTTTTTTATGTACTCTCTCTCTCATTGCTCTTTGCAATCTCAGAGTTCTTTGTAATACCTTTTCTTGTAACTCTATAGTATTAGGTACCGCCAACTCAGCTGCTGCAGTCGGTGTTGGTGCACGTAAATCCGCGACAAAATCTGCGATTGTAAAATCTGTTTCATGGCCTACAGCCGAAATAATCGGAATCTCACTTGTGAAAATTTCTCTTGCAACTACTTCCTCATTAAAGGCCCATAATTCTTCAATAGAGCCTCCACCACGTCCAACAATTAAAACATCAATATCTCCCATTTCATTCGCTGTACGAATTGCTTGTACAATCGAGGGAGCTGCTGACTCCCCTTGTACAAGTACAGGAAACACAATAACATTTCCAATCGGATAACGACGTTTAATTGTTGTTATAATATCGCGAATTGCTGCTCCTGTTGGCGACGTGATTACACCTATTGTTTTAGCATACGGAGGAATTATTTTTTTATAAACTTGAGAAAACAAGCCCTCTTCCTCTAAACGAACTTTTAATTGCTCATAAGCTAAATGCAAGTTTCCAATTCCGTCAGGCTGCATGTCTTGAATATAAATTTGATAAGAACCACTCGCCTCATAAACAGAAATCTTTCCTTTTACAAGTACTTTCATTCCATTTTCCGGTCTGAATTTAATGTTACGATTATGACCCGCAAACATAACCGCTGCAATTCTTGCATTTTCATCTTTCAATGTAAAATACATATGACCACGACTATGATATTTAAAGTTGGAAATTTCTCCTTTTAACCAAACAGACTGTAAATGCGGGTCATACTCTATTTTTGTTTTAATATAGCGTGTTAACGCTGTAACGGTTAAATATTGTTTCTCCATTTCTCTCTCCTCATAGCCGATTCAAATTATTGACAAACAACACCTGCACGCTTTGCAGACTCCACAGTGTTGTGAAGAAGCATTGTAATAGTCATTGGGCCGACTCCTTTTGGCACAGGCGTAATGTAACCTGCAACGTCTAATACATTGTCAAAATCAACATCACCACAAAGTTTGCCTGTTTCTAAACGGTTAACACCAACATCAATTACAACCGCACCCTCTTTAATATAGTCAGCTGTTACCATTTTCGGTCGTCCAACGGCTACGATTAAAATATCAGCTAACTTCGATAATTCTTTTATATTTTGCGTCTTAGAATGACAATATGTTACAGTTGCATTTTCATTTAAAAACAGTTGCCCCACTGGTTTACCAACAATATTACTTCTTCCAATTACAACAACATGCTTTCCAGAAATATCAAGATTCGTTTCTTTTACTAATTCTAAAATGCCATGCGGTGTACATGGAAGGAATGTGTCTTGTCCCGTCATCATACGTCCTACGCTGATTGGGTGAAATCCATCTACATCCTTTTCCGGTGAAATTCTTTCAATGATAGCTTTTTCTTCAATGTGTTTTGGTAAAGGTAATTGTACCAATATGCCATTAATGCGGTCGTCTCCATTTAAGCGATCGATTTCAGCAAGCAAACGCTCCTCAGTAATCGTTTCAGGAAGTTCAATTAGCTCTGAATAGATTCCTACGTGCTCACAACCTTTTTCTTTTCCTTTTACATAAGAACGCGATGCTGGATCTTCTCCAACTAAAATAACTGCTAATCCTGGTACAATCCCTTGCTCTTTTAACTTCACAACTTTTTCTTTTAATTGTGCTCGTTTTTTCTCCGCAACTTCATTTCCTTTGATGATTACTGCTACCATTTTAAGTTTCCCCCTTAAAGAAATTACAGTGTATCTTTTATATTAGATAAAACGCCGTTAATAAAACGACGAGATTCCTCATCCCCAAATGTTTTTGCGATTTCAATTGCTTCGTTAATTGTTACATTGTGCGGAATTTCTTCCATGTATCTCATCTCACACACAGCTACACGTAAAATACTGCGATCAACAATACTAATACGCTCAAGCTTCCACTTTTTTAAATTTTGACGAATTGCTGCGTCAATCTCTTCTTTGTTGTCTACAAATCCTACAACAAGTGATTCTAGAAACTCATTTGTTTCTTCGCCTTCATCTAGCGTATTTTCCACCGCTACTTTCGGTTCTAATTCACCTGTAATATCCATTTGGTATAATGCTTGCATTGCTCTTTCTCTAGCCGTCCTACGTTTCATTGTAACTCTCCTTTATACTTCAAGTCTTTCCTTATGTTTTGTTATATTATTATAATTTATAAGCCGTCAATTCACTTACTCTTGCAGTTTTCATTGATTTTCCAACCTTATAATACAATGATAATAACACAATTTATCGTTTCACACACGGGGTACAAGGCTGAAAAATAATAAAAAGATTAACTTCAAGTTCCATATCTTATCACAATGTACGTTTTTTGGAAAAATGAAACATACCGTTTTATTTTTCTTTTTTTTTGAAATAGTATAATAATTAGAGGGTTTTAATTTGTGAAGAAATGAAACGATAAAAAAGATGCCTATTTTACTAGGCACCTTTTTCCACTCTTACACTGGTTCGATTTCTGTTTTTTGTGTTTCGAATGTTACGCCAACGATGTGAACGTTCACTTCTTTTGGCTCAAGTCCTGTCATTGTAAAGAGTGCTTGGCGAATATTGTCTTGAATTTTTTGTGCAACAACCGGAATTGCTACACCAAAATACATCACAACATAAAGGTCAACAATAATATCTTCGTTTGCTAATTCAACCTTTACACCTTTACCATGATTTTTCTTACCTAACTTCTCAACAACATCTGTAGCAAAATTACCACGCATTGCCGCTACACCTTCTACTTCAGCAGCTGCAATACCTGCAATTACTTCGATTACTTCTGGTGCAATTTCTACTTTTCCAAGAGTTGTATCTTGACCCATATCTAACATATGTTCAGCCATGAAAAAAACCTCCTTTAATGTATCACTGCGTCACAAGTTCATGCTCTTCCAAAAATTTCGTGTTAAACTCACCTTTTACAAAATCAGGATGCTCTAGCAATTGCAAATGGAACGGGATTGTTGTATGTACGCCTTCAATGACAAACTCACTGAGCGCTCGCTTCATTTTTGCAATTGCCTCTTCACGTGTTTTTCCGTGAACAATTAATTTAGCAACCATCGAATCATAGAAAGGTGGTATTGAATATCCCGGATATACAGCTGAATCGACGCGAATACCAAATCCGCCCGGTGGTAAGTACATTTCTACTTTACCTGGAGATGGCATAAATTTTTTGGCAGGGTTTTCCGCATTAATTCGACATTCCATTGCCCAACCATTAAATTGTACTTCTTCTTGCTGTAACGATAACTTTTCTCCAGAAGCAACAAGAATTTGTTCTTTAATTAGATCCATCCCTGTTACCATTTCAGTAACTGGATGTTCAACTTGGATTCTCGTATTCATCTCCATGAAATAAAAGCTTTTCGTTTTATATTCATAAATAAACTCAACCGTACCAGCACCTGTATAATCAACCGCTACCGCCGCTTTAACTGCTGCTTCACCCATTTGCTTGCGAATATTCTCATCAAGTGCAGGTGATGGACTTTCTTCTAATAGTTTTTGCAGACGGCGCTGAATTGTACAATCACGCTCTCCTAAATGAATGGCATTTCCATGTGTATCTGCCATTATTTGAATCTCAACATGGCGGAAATCTTCAACGTACTTCTCCAAGTATACACCAGGGTTCCCAAAAGCGGTACTGGCTTCTTGCTGTGTAATTTGAATTCCTTTTACAAGCTCTTCTTCATGGCGCGCAACACGAATACCTTTTCCGCCGCCACCTGCAGTCGCTTTAATGATAACTGGATATCCAAGTTGATTAGCAAGCTCGATCGCTTCTTCGGTATTTTTAATAATCCCTTGTGAACCTGGTACAATTGGAACCCCTGCTTCTTTCATTGTATCACGTGCAACGTCTTTTGTGCCCATCTTTGAAATGGCTTCTGGGCTTGGACCGATAAAAATCAAGTTACACTCACGGCATAATTCTGCAAAATCTGCATTCTCTGCTAAAAATCCATATCCCGGATGAATTGCATCACAACCTGTTAATTTCGCAACACTAATAATGTTCGTCAAATTTAAATAGCTTTCTTTTGAAATCGTTGGTCCAACACAATACGCTTCATCTGCAATTTGCACATGAAGTGACTCTTTGTCTGCTTCTGAATAAATTGCAACTGTTTCAATATCCATTTCTTTACAAGCACGAATAATTCGTACAGCAATTTCCCCACGATTGGCTATTAATACTTTTTTTATCATCACAAAGACTCCCTTATTACGCTTTTACAAGAAATAGCGGTTGTCCATACTCAACAAGCTGTCCGTTATTAACAAGAATTTCAACAATTTCGCCCTCTACATCTGCGTCAATTTCGTTAAATAATTTCATAGCTTCAACAATACATACGATAGAATCTTTCAATACTCTGTCCCCAACACTTACATATTGAGGTGTATCAGGCGAAGAAGAGGAATAAAATGTCCCTACCATCGGTGATGTGATTTTATGTAGGTTTTCATCTTGAACAACTTTCTTCTCTTCTTGTTTTTGCACTTCTACTTGCGCTGCCGCTACTGTTGTTTCTACTTCAACAGATGCTGCTGGTTGTACTACTTGTTTCGTTACCGGTGCTTGCACAGCAACAACTTCATTACCACGTTTTTTCATTTTGATTGCTGTACCGTCTTTTTTGTATTCAAATTCATCAATATTAGAGCTATCAATTAATTTAATTAATTCACGAACTTCTTGAATTTTAAACATGTAAAATCCACTCCCATACTCTTGTTTGTCCCGTTTTTACAGATTGGCATCAAACTGATTTACTGTAAAAATACGATGTATTCTATTAGAAAATTTATTCCTATGACATTTACTAATAGAAATATTTACTATTCCCATCTTACGCTAAATTTTTTAAACATTCCAATTTATATTTCTTTATTATAAATCGAAACTCCTGTAAAAATATTATTCCATCAAAAAATTATTACCTAGTAATAATACCAAGTTTCACACAAAATTGGCAAGACCACTTCCTAAAAAACATTCTTTACTTTTTCAAAACTGCAAAGTGTAAAAACGTAATTCCCTCAGAATTCTTCATTTTATCTACGGTAAAAAAACATATTTTTACCAAATATTATTTTTTTGTTTACGCGCCGTTCATTCTTCCTTCATAAAAGAATAGTATGTTCAAAGTGTAGCAAATTTATTGTAGTGAGGTGCGGACATATGATATGGCTCATCCTGTTCTTGCCTGCCGTAGTGATTTGGACATTGGTCCTCTTCATTCACGTCAAATCTGGAAAAACTAATCACCATCATCACGAACCATTAATCTTTTACTCACAGCGTATTTCCCCGTTTCCAATTGAAAATACTAAATACAACTGCAAAGATGAAATAGAAAAAAGCTATCGAAAACGATAGCTTTTTTCTATTATTCTTTTATCTAATTTGAAGCAGCAACACCTATTATAATTTATTTTACTGATGGATCAAATTTCACACCTACATCTTTTGGACCACCTTCACTTCTTACAAGCTGAATAATTTTATTCGCTTCTTTTTGTGAATGCTTTGCCGATTTAACTGTTACTTTAATGTCCGTTCCATCAGCTCTTACAAGAGCATCTTTATATCCACCTTGAGATTTAATCACTGTCTCAAGTAATTGTTGCTTCGTTTCCATCGTAGTAATGGCATCAAGATTATCTTTCGCTTTACTCTTTTCTTCTGCTGAAGATTTTGATGACTTCATTACATTTTGTAACTTTTCTTTCTCTACACTACGCTGATCTTCCATTTGCATACGTAGCGCTGTAAAATTCTCATCGCTTGATTGAACTGTTACACTAGCCTCTTTTTTACTTGTTTCTTTTTTGTCATTCTCTTTTTTGTCTGTTTCTTTATTTGTAGTTTCCTTGCTTGTATTTTCTTTTGTTGTCTCTTTATTTGTAGTTTCTTTCGTTGTTTCTTTTGTAACTGCTTTATCAACACCTTGCTTTTCTTGTCCCATCTTTTCACCCGTTGCCGGTGCTGCTGTATTCATTTTATCAGGAGTTGTTACGTAATAAACAGATAGTACAACCACTAAACTTAACATCGTTAATAGCCAAACCGTTTGTTTTTTTAACACTTTATTTCCTCCCTATCAATTTTTCGGTGATACTGAAACGCGATGAGCTGGTACATCTAATAATCGCGTCACAGCTTCTTTTACCATTGCTTTTATTTGTATATTATCCACTCCCTTTGCTACGACCAGAACACCTCGTACTTTCGGTTTCTCTGTTCGCAAAACAATTGGAGTTTCTTTATCACCTTCACGTATAATGACTGTCTTTTCATCAAGAGACTCGTCTTCTACTTCCCTTTTCCCGCCTGCTTTATCAGTTTCACCTGTCGTTTGTGAACGTTTTACTGTATTTTTCTCGAGTATTTTTTCTTCAGATGAATCTAAGTTCACTTTAATAGTTACATCTTTTACTCCGGCTATCTCTTCTAAAGAAGCTTTCAATTCTTGTTCATACGCTTTTTCGTATTTTTCTACATTTGACATATTATCATTGTTTTTTTGACCGAAAGTTGGTACATCTTTATCTTGGCTTTGACTTGTCTTTTCTTTAAACACAGGCACTTCTTCTTTTTTAGGTGCTAAGAAATTACTAGAAAACATAAGCGCAATCCCAAGTATGAGTAGGACAAGCAAAAACTTAGGTGTTACCTTTTTCCCCTTCTCATTACTTTCTTTTCCATCCCCATTTAATAAGTTTCGAAAAAATGAGAACCTCGAATTTTTATCTTTATTGTCCATTTACGCTACCTGTCCTCCCTTCCATCTGAACTTGGATTTGTTTATCCTCTAGTTGCCACCTGCTTGAAAAGAAATCTTTCATTTCTACATTCGTTTCTTCTATTTTTTTTGGAGGTTCTTTCATATTAATTTCAATGGGCTTTACTGTTTCGATTGCATCATTATTACTACGTTCTTTTTCTTTCAACGTCACAACAACAGATTGAATATCTTTCGCTGACTTTACTTCTCCTGCATGCTCCACTGCGACTATTTGTATTCCAGAGACTGTCATACCATACTTTTTCTCAAACTCTTTTCCTACGTCTTTTTTCATTTTGGTAGCCATCTCTTCTAAACTATATGCACGTGTTAGAGCTTGTATTTCTTTTTTCTTCGAATCTATCGAATTTTTTACAGATCCATCTGCTACGTACTTTTCTTCATTGAAATTTGCGATAACTTCATTTACATCTGTTTGTAACAACTTAAATAGAGGCGTTAAAATTAATACGACTAACAATAGACTTACAACGAATTTAACGTACTTTTGCAAATTTGAATTTGGAAGAATAAGATGAAGCATTGTCGCTAAGAGTAAAAAAACGATAATATTTCTAATCCACTCTGTAACAAATTGCACACTCTTCACCTCCTACCGCATCATGAGAGTAATGTTCCCGGCAGCAATAATAATTGTGATACTTAAAAAGAACATAAATGATACGATAGCTAAGCAAGCAAATACGTAAATGATACTTCGTCCAATGATATCTAAACATTGAATAATTGCTCCTCCGCCTACTGGTTGCAATACTGCTGCTGCGAATTTATAAATAAACGCGATACAAAAAATTTGAATCGCTGGGAAAGCGACAATTAAGCATAAAATAACGAGCCCGATAATTCCTACTGTGTTTTTTAATAATCCAGATGCACTAATAACAGTATCCGCTGCCTCAGTAAACATCCTTCCTACTACAGGAATGAAGTTTCCTGTTACAAATTTAGCCGTTTTCACAGCTATACCATCAGCAACGGCTGACGCTGTTCCCTGTACAGATAATACGCCTAAAAAAACCGTCAAAAAGATACCAATAATCCCAACACTAACGTTTTGCAAAAGCTTGGACAATTTCGTAACTTTATATTGATCACTCATCGTGCTTACAATACTTAATATAGTTGCAAGTAATAAAAGTGGTAGAACGATATAGTTCATAAGAAGCCCACTCGTATTCATTAAGAAAATGATGATTGGATGAAAAAATGATACAGAAACAACACCGCCGCCTGTTGCTACGAGTGCAAGTAAAATTGGTAATAACGCTAGTATAAAATCTACCATTGTTTGTATCGTCTCTCTTGCATATGTCATAACGACATAAAAACTATTTAAAGCGAAAATAATAAGTACCATGTATACGACTGCATCAGCGATTTTACTCACGCTACTCTTTGAAAAAGCAGATTGTAACGATTGCAACAATGCACTGAAAATCGTGAGCATAATGAGCGTTCCAAGTAACTTTCCATTTGCAACAAGCTCATGAAATAAATATTTTAGTAGACCTATCATCCACTCTTTTATGGAGAACTCTTTTTCTCCCTTTACAAACTCCATAAAGCTTCCTTTTTGACTCTCTGGTAAATAGCCTCCATACTTTGTAACAAGCCCGTCCCAAAATTGCTTCACATCTTCAATTCCGAGCTTATCCAATTGTTGATCAACGACGTTTGTTTCTATAGGAGAAGCTTGTACAACAATCGGTAAAGAAAAGAAAAGGAAGCAAGCAAATAATAGCTTAGCTCCAAACTTCCTCAACATTCACTCCCCCTTATCCCGTAGGTAAAAAACCGAGAATTGTTTCAATTACAACCGTCAAAATAGGAATTGCCATGACGAGAATTAAGATTTTCCCAGCTAATTCAATTTTCGAAGCGATTGCACCTTGACCAGCATCCTTTGTAATTTGCGCACCAAACTCAGCGATATAAGCAATCCCTATAATTTTCAATAACGTTTCTACATATACGTTGCTAACCTTCGCTTCACTCGCCACTCTCTCAATCATTTGTAAAATAGAATGAATTTGATCGATTAAGAGAAGAAACATCATGCTACCAATGAACACAATAAATAACGATGTAATACTAGACTTATGCTGATTTAAAACAGCAGCTAAAAATGTAGCAACGAGGCCTAATCCGACAATTTGTATAATTTCGATTCGAACCGCCTCCTTTACTGGAAGAGAAAGACACTTTTAATCTTGTCGAATAGAGTATTAATTAAAAATGCAACATGAAACAAAATAACGACAAAACCGACAAGGATAACCCAATTTGCAATATCCTCTCGCTTTAATTCTTTTAGTACAGTATGAATGAAAGCTAAAACAATGCCGATTCCGGCGATTTGAAATATTAATCCAACATCAATGGACATCGCCTTTCTCCCCCCTATAGCAGTAAAATTACGATAAGTAGCCCTGCTAGTACCCCTAAACTCTTTATCATTTTTTCATATTGTAGTTGTAATGCTTTCGCTTCTCCTTCTTCTCTCTCCAAATGTGTAATACATAAGCGAATATGTTTTTGCTGTGATTCACGATCATGTTGTCCAAGTGTTTCACCAAATTGTTGTAAGATTTCATACTCGGTTTGTTTAAACGCCGTTAACGTCCAGTTCTCCTTCAAACTATCAATCCAAGCTTCTCTAACTGTTTGCTCCCCGTCCTCTAGCCGTTTCGAAAAGCTTTGAAATATCCAATTTAACGGCTTCGGCATTTGTTTGACTAAACGCTCTGCAGCCTCAGATAACGGCGTGTGTCCATACATAATTTCAGCTTCTAATGATTGCAATGCTGCCTTCAATAACCTAAGTTGCCGCGGTCTCTCACTGTACCTTTTAGCGTATGAAAATCCGAAAAAAGTGCTAACAGCAACTATTAATACCGCACCAAATATTTTCACCATACGCCTTGAGCCTTTCTATGAGGTAATACTGGTTTTCCATCTCTATCTTTCACTTGCATAACCGTTCCTGGCCCTCTCGCTTTTGATAATTCCACAAACCTATCAAATACACCAAGTTCCAGCACTGCCTGTAACGATGGACGTTTCACAACATCATCATAAGAAAATCCATGTGCACTTATAAAAAGCTGAACACCTGCATGTACCGCCTCCATAATCGCTTCACTATCTTCTTTACGTCCAATTTCATCTACGATTAATATGTCTGGGCTCATAGAACGAATCATCATCATCATTCCTTCAGCTTTTGGACAAGCGTCTAATACATCTACTCGCACGCCAAAGTCATATTGCGGGATTCCTTTCACACAGCCCGCAATTTCTGATCGTTCATCAACAATTCCCACTTTACATGAAGGAATTTTCGAAGCACTTACACCCTGACTCATACAGCGTGCTACATCTCTTAAAAGTGTTGTTTTCCCCGTTTGCGGTGGGCCTATTACCATCGTGTTTAACCATCGCGATTCATAAAGATATGGCAGAAGCGGCTCAGCAATCCCTATTTTTTGACGGGCAATACGAATATTAAAAGAAGAGACATCCCGAATCATTTTCACTGCACTTTTTTCTGTAATGACTTTTCCTGCTAGGCCAATTCTATGTCCTCCTCGTAGTGTCACATATCCACGTTTCAATTCCTCTTCCATCGTATAAATTGAGAATTGACTTAATTTATTCAATAAATGGATTGCATCTTCCGCTGTAGCGATATAGTCATAGAAAAACACTTCTCCATGTGCGATACACTCTAGTGGCCTTCCAATTCGAACGCGAATTTCCTCTAGAGTATCGTATTGCTTACAACCTTCAACTAACTGTTTCATCGTTTTCGGTAAAACTTCTAATACTTCTTTCATAAGCTTCTCCCCACTATACTCGACTTACTATTTCAACAACGCGATAAAAATGCAGCCAATTCCAAGTGCTAGAAAAAAGAGTTTCAAGAAAGAAATCTCACTTGCTACACTCGCTATGCCAATTGTCATTGTTAAAATTAATACGGTCGGTCCAACAAACGCCAACATACCATTTATAAACAATGCTTTCTTCGCATCATTCACGTAAAGCATAAGCAAAGCGGCGAATATTTCCGCGCTTCCTGAAAACAACCGAAGTAACCCCATAACAAGCACGGATGTTTCCATTGCCGCTAGCCACTGTTTCATTCTCCCACCTTCTCCCATAACAGTTACTACTTCCTTATTCTGAAAAAGAATATATTTGTACAACCATATGCAGAGGTTGTCTATTTCAGAAGTAAAAACATAATTTTTCTCTATCGACTTAATAGAAAGCTAAATATTCTAATTATTTTATGGTATATTTAATAGAAAAGGAGCATAGATGATGAAGCAAGTTACTTTATTACCACTCGATTTACGATATGCAAATGTGCTTTTTGAGCTATCAAGCAATCCACATGTAAAAAATGCATTAGGGCTAAAAGTAGAATCAGTGGAAGATACAAAAACATTCATTCTTTTTGCAATTGAAGAGGAACGAAAAAAGCACTCCTTATCAAGAGTGATTGTAAGTGAGGAAAATGAAATAATTGGCCTCACGACACTTAAACATATTAATTACGAACAAAAGCACTCACATATTGGAAGTTGGCTCGGCTATCAATATTGGGGAAGAGGATATAACGAATCTGCTAAAAAAGAGATCTTTAAAATCGCTTTTTTAGACTTGCAACTTACATACGTATTTGCCGGTGCTAAAACGAATAACATTCGCTCTTTAAAAGCACAAGAGAAACTACCTTACATTTCATTACATGTGGAAAAACAATTTCCAGACATACACGCTGCTTTGGAGAAAGAAGTAAAATCACCTTGCGTACTGCATGTTGTATCATGCGAAAAATTTTCAAATTGGTTGGAAGTACGAAATGAGGGGGGAAAATATGAAGGGATTGAAAATTAGTTTAACAATTGTAGTAGAATTAGCTATTATTTATCTTTTTTCAAAAATGGTCGGCTGGTCATTTTTGGAGAGCTTTTTCCTTGGCAGTCTAGCAATATTTGCAATTACTTGGTTAATTATTATGAGTACCTTTAGAAATAACAATATGGATCATGCAACGAATAAAACTTTTACCGGTATTGAAACTGGTGAAATACGCCCGTTTCAAATTGTTTTGACTCCATATATTATGGGCACCCTTTCACTCGTCACAGTTAGTTTTGTTATAACCGCAATTTACTATCTTCCCTACTTCCTATAAAAAAAGCACTCGTGATAATCACGAGTGCTTTTCTACTATGCACGAGAAACGTATTTACCTTCACCAGTGTTGATGATAAGCATTTCGCCTTCGTTAATGAAGATTGGTACTTGTACAACAAGACCAGTTTCTAATTTAGCTGGTTTTGTTACGTTAGAAGCTGTGTCACCTTTAATACCAGGCTCTGTTTCTGACACTGTTAATTCAACTGTGTTCGGAAGTTCAACACCAAGTACTTCATCTTGGTATGTCATAATAGATACTCCCATGTTTTCTTTTAAGAATTTCAATTCGCGCTCGATTTGGTTTTCACCAAGTTCGATTTGCTCATAAGTTTCGTTATCCATAAATACGTGAGACTCACCGCTCGCGTATAAGTATTGCATACGACGGTTTTCGATGTGTGCTTTTTCTACTTTTTCACCTGCACGGAATGTTTTCTCTTGAACAGATCCTGTGCGAAGGTTACGTAGTTTAGAGCGAACGAATGCAGCACCTTTACCTGGCTTTACGTGTTGGAAATCCATTACTTGCCAAAGGGCATTGTCCACTGAAATTGTTAAACCTGTACGAAAATCGTTTACTGAAATCATGTAAAAAAATCCTCCTGTGTATTACAAAATAATAAGTTCTTTTGGTGATTTCGTTATTACTTCATTACCTTCACTTGTTACAATGATATCATCTTCAATACGTACCCCGCCAACACCTGGAATATAAATACCTGGTTCTACTGTTACAGCCATACCTGGTTCAAGTACTGTATCAGAACGGAACGCTAAACCTGGTGCTTCATGGATTTCAAGACCGATTCCATGACCAGTAGAGTGTCCGAAGTATTCACCATATCCTTTTTCCGTTATGTAATCACGCGTTAATGCATCAGCCTCACGACCCGTTAAACCAGCTTTAATACCGTTCACACCACGTAGTTGAGCTTCTAAAACGATATTATAAATTTCTTTTAATTTATCAGATGGTTCACCGACTGCAATCGTACGAGTAATATCAGAGCAATATCCTTTGTAATAAGCGCCGAAGTCTAATGTAACGAAATCTCCTTTTTCTATCACTTTTTCAGATGCCACGCCGTGCGGTAATGCCGAACGAAGACCTGAAGCAACGATAATATCAAACGAAGAAGATGTTGCTCCTTGTTTTCTCATGAAAAATTCAAGTTCATTTGACACTTCAATTTCAGATACTCCCGGGCGAATGAATGATAGAATATGCTCAAAGGCAGCATCTGCAATCTGTGCAGCTTCCTTTAATATCTTAATCTCTGAATCAGTCTTTATCAAGCGTAACTTTTCTACAAGCCCAGAAGTTGGGATGAATTCAGCTTCGATCGCTTCATTATGCGTTACGTAAGAGCTATATGTAAGAGTATCTTGCTCAAAGCCTAGCTTTTGAATTCCAAGTTCTTTAACTTGTTTCGCAACTTCATCAAGAATTAATCCTGGATGCTGCACTATTTCGTATCCAACCGCTTGCTTACTAGCTTGCTCTACATAACGGAAATCTGTAATAAATAGAGCACGCTCTTTTGAAATTAGTACAACACCAGCTGTTCCCGTGAAATTCGCCATATATCTACGGCTATGTTCATTCGTTAATACGATACCGTCAATACCAGCCTCATCAAACGCACTTCTTAATCTCTCGATCTTTTCCATTACTTTATGCCTCCCTCAATTTCTCCATTAATGCAAATAACGCTAACTTATAGCCATAAAAACCAAATCCAACAATTTGTCCCGCACAAACAGCCGCCGTCACAGATTCGTGACGGAACGATTCACGCTGGTGAATGTTAGAAATATGTACTTCAATAACAGGAATCGAAATGCTCGCAATTGCATCTCGAATCGCATAGCTATAATGCGTAAATGCTCCAGGATTTAAAATGATCCCTTCATATATATCTTCAGCCTCATGAAGACGATCGATAATAGCACCTTCATGATTCGATTGGAAACATTCTAACTCCACTCCCATTTTCTCTGCTTCTTGTTTCATATCTGTTTCAAGCGTCGCTAACGTTCCTTTTCCGTATACATTTACTTCCCTAACGCCAAGGCGATTTAGGTTCGGACCGTTTACGAGGAGTAACTTTTTCATTTTCTTAAAACTCCTTAATATTAAAGAATGTCTATACGACATTTTAACATAGGAATCACTTATTTGAATAGTTTGTCTTCTCGCTCCCTTCTCCTCTATTTGTATTATTCGATTCGAATGCTACAGAATACGAAATAAAAACACCATATAATATAAAGATACATACTGTCGTTACAATTGTTTCTTTCGGTAAATGGAGTGCACTTTTAATAACAGGTGCCATTAGCCCCATCCCCAAAAATAATAATGCCCACCAAAACAAACCGTATAGTACGCCAGGGAATACTCCTTCAAACTTTTTAAAAAGGGCTTTATAGAGAAATGCCACTAAAATTGAAAGAAGTCCCATACAAACGATACCTACTACATTTCCCCAAACCCCTTCTTTCCAATCTCCAAATGCAAACGGTAAAAGTAAATAGTTAGGTCCAGCTTCTGTAAATGAGAATATATGAAGGAAATACCATATACCTCCCCAAAATAAGCCACCAAATAAACCAATTTGTACAAAGTTTCTTATTGTTGATTGTTCTTGATTCACATTGACACCTCCGCTCACTAGTATGCCCGAAACTATTTTGAGGCATGTTTAAATCCTGCAAAATTTGTCTATAAAAAGAATAAGAAATGTCCGACTCTCGTAACATTTTCCCTTGTCATCTGCCTGTATTTGTCGATAAAATAAAGGAAACTCGGTGATTGTCTTATTTCAAGATGACAAAACCAAGTATGACAATTGCCTCTTTTTCTACATAAGAGAGAAACAAATACAGGTTGGTGTTAACATGGCAGAAGAGTCAAAACAAATATATGGCGGGCAGGCAGTCATAGAAGGAGTTATGTTTGGCGGTAGAGAATATACTGTTACAGCGGTTCGTCGTAAAGATAAATCGATTGAATTTTATCGTTTACCACGCGTTCGTAATAAAGCATTGTCTCTACTAAAGAAAATTCCATTTTTACGAGGTATTGCCGCTATTGTGGATGCAAGTGCGAATGGAGCGAAACATTTAAACTTTGCTTCAGAACGATTTGATGTCCACCCAGAAGAAGATGAACAACTTGCAAATAAAAAAGAAGAACAATCAAAATTAACGATGGTATTAGGAGTTGCAGCAGTTGGCGTTTTATCGTTCATATTCGGTAAAGTAATTTTCACAGCAGTTCCTGCACTTTTAGCTGAATTAACGAGACCGATTTTCCCATCTCATACAGGGCAAATCATTGTCGAAAGTGTCATTAAGCTCATGCTATTATTGAGCTATATATACTTCATTTCTTTAACCCCACTTATTAAGCGGGTATTTCAGTACCACGGTGCGGAACATAAAGTAATCAATGCTTATGAGAATAATCTTCCACTGACTGTAGAAAATGTTCAAAAGCAAACTCGCCTCCATTATCGCTGTGGCAGTAGCTTTATTATATTTACAGTCATTATTGGAATGTTTGTCTATTTCCTCGTCCCTACAGATCCGCTTTGGGCAAGGGTAGTAAACCGAATTTTATTAATTCCAGTTGTTCTCGGTATTTCTTTTGAAGTATTACAATTTACCAATCGATTACGAGATGTCCCTGTTTTACGAGTACTTGGATATCCAGGATTATGGCTGCAACTATTAACAACGAAAGAACCAACAGATGATCAAGCGGAAGTTGCAATCGCATCGTTTGAAGAATTATTACGTTTAGAAAACAAACAATAATTATTTAAAAATGGTGTTCAACTCCTTTCCTCATCGTTAATATACTAATTTTAATATATGTTTTTAGGAGGTGTCCCTTATGAACGGTCGTTCGTTTACATTCGCTATATTTGTGCTTATTATCGGATTGGCAATATTCGGCCTTGTTTCATCTGTTATTACAAATCCAATGGAAGTATTGAAAAACATTGGTATCATGTTAGCTGTCGTCGGTATCTTTTACTTACTCTACAAAATGTTTACAAACTCTAGTGGTTCTGCAAATTCGCAAAGCTCATATAAGCGTGCAGCGAAACAATCGAACCGCAAACACGGGAAACAAAATGTAGCACCCCTAAGTAATTCTTTCTTGAAACGAAATGCTTCTGATGACAAGGGGAAAAAGGGTAATTCTCCATCGTTGAAAAGAAAAAGAAAACAATCTCATTTAACTGTCATTGAAGGTAAAAAAAACAAAAAGAAAGACCGTGCTTCCTTTTAGGAAATACGGTCTTTTTTTATCCCGGTTGGTGCGGGGCTAATAATCAGTGGAAGATGCGAAAAACCCTACTGATTAAAGTTTCACTTTATATGTTGAAGCACTTCTTTCAAACTTTTCTCTTTCATACTTTCGATACGAAGGTGATGGTTTTCAAATTGCAAATTTCTTGTCACATCATTAGGTACGACGACACACTTTAATCCTGCTGCCACCGCTGCTTTCAATCCATTTAATGAATCTTCAAACACAACAGCTTCTGATGGTTCAATTCCTAATTCTTCTATCGTAACTTTATAAAGAGCTGGATCTGGTTTTACCTTCTCTACATCTTCTCGCGTTTTAATCACTTCAAAATAATCTCTAATTTGTAGCTCTTCTAAAAAACGAACGACCCACTCCCTAGATGAACTAGAGGCTAATGCGATTTTCAATCCAAGTTCTTTCGCTTCTTCTAAATATTCTTTTACCCCGCCACGCGCTTTTGGTATTTTCATTTTCTCTTTATGTAAAGTTGTTACTTTTCCCTTTAATGCATGCTCGTTAAATTTTTCTTTTAATTGCTCTTTTAAATATGCATAAAGCACTTCATCTGTCGTTCCAATACATTTTGCAAATTCCTCTAAAGGTAACTCGCCGCCGTATTCACGAACAGCATCTCTGAAAGAGTGAAACCATATTGTTTCTGTGTCCACAATTAATCCATCAAAATCAAAAATAATTGCTTTCATTATTCTCCCGTCCTTTTCGATTGAAATAAAAAAGGAAACGCCACACGTTCCCCTTAATTACTTTTCTCTTCATTTGCTTTTTGAACACCACGAAGTGTTTTTACTCGAACTTCATCTTGTTCAAAGTATTGTACTAAATCACCGATACGGTCAATTGATTCCCAACTTAAATGATGTTCAATTCCTTCTACATCATTATAAATTTTGCTTTCATCCACACCGATAATGCGCATAAACTGTTCTAACAATTCATGACGATATACGAGACGTTCACCGATTTTTTTACCTTTTGATGTTAATACAAGCCCTCTATATTTTTCATAAATTAGATATTCGTCTTTGTCTAATTTTTGTACCATTTTTGTTACAGAGGATGGATGTACACTAAGCGCTTCAGCAATATCAGATACACGGGCATAACCCTTTTCATCAATCAACAAATAAATTTGTTCAATATAATCTTCCATACTAGGGGTAGGCATCGGTTTCCTCCATCCAATTTCATTTTGCTTATTCCGTACGAAGCAATCAATAAAATGATACACCAGAAAGAATAACGTGACAAGGTGGAAACGAGCCTAAATATATAAAACAAAAAAAGAATCCAGATTCCCCTTATGTAAAATATTGAATTTCTGCATCTGGAAAATACTCATATATATAACCTCGTATTGTTTCTTCTAATACTTCCACATCATCCTTTTGATATACATATTTCCCAATACCGTATCGTCCCCATTTATATTTCCGCTTCTCTTCATCCATTTCAAGTTTCGTATTCGGATAACGTTCTTGAATGACTTTTTTGGCTGGTTTCGTAAAACGATGTTGAATTAATTCGAACGTTAAATTTGGTATCGTCATGTCTTTTAATGCATTGTACAATCGTTCAAACAATTCACGGTACCCTTCTTCCCACCCTTCATGCATATAAATTGGCGCAACAATAAAGCCAAGAGGATAATTAGCCCCCGCTACTTTACGAGCAGCCTCAATTCGCTCTTCAAATGGCGATGTCCCTGGTTCAAAGTTTTTAATAACATAACGTGAATTAATACTAAATCGAAAACGCGTTTTCCCATTATGCTTTGCATCTAATAAATGATCAACATGCGAATATTTCGTAACGAAACGTAAACGTCCATGTTCACTTTCTCCGATAAACTCTATCGCCCGCTTTAATGCATGTGTCAAATGATCAATTCCAACGATGTCTGATGTACACGCCGCTTCAAATCTTGTTATTTCAGGGGCCCTTTCATCCATATATTGCTTTGCCTTCTCAAAGATTTCATCTAGATTCACATACACCCTTACGTAAGGTTTACTCCCAAGTGTCGTCTGCAAATAACAATAATGACAATGTCCCATACACCCTGTTGCAAGCGGAATTGCATATTCAGCTGAAGGTTTTGATGTATCGAACTTTAACGTCTTCCTCACCCCAACGACAAGTGTTGCTTTTGCATTACGATACTTTTGCAATTCATTTTCCCCTGGAAAATTTCTAATTTGATTGTGTGATGTCGTTTCACGAATTTCTAATCCCATCTTCGTAAACTTCTCATAAAGCTCTTTTCCAAGCGGATATTCGAGTGCCCTCGGTTCAAAGTAAACGAGTTTTGGCATAAATGGTTTCATGTGCTTCCCTCCTCTCGTTAGTATGGGAAGCACATGAAAATTAACACAGATTAAAGTTTTCCACGTTTTAACAGCCTTTCAAACGGCTATTTTTCTTCTGTCTAATTTTACAAATTGAAAAATTTCATAAAGAAAATAAGAAAAATGCAAAATAATTAAAGTTAATTGTTGACGTGATGCTTTTATTATCGGTATCATAAATCTTCGTGAGCAATTATTTTTCGTTATACGATTTTTTTATTATTATTGAATTTTTGAGAGGAGAAATTTGATGTCAGTTAAGAAGAAAACGCAAGTACGCACCGGCAAAATGGTACGTGAACTAATGTTAGCAGACGAAGATGTAAATGCTTCGCTAATTATGGTATATAGTGAAAACGGTGTAAACGCAGAAATTAAAATCGAGGGCTTAACGCCAAAATGTAACGAAGAATTATTTTTGAGCGGAAACGTGGATTGGAACAAGAGTGTTATTTATAAAATTGTTGATTTCACTGGGAACGCTGAGGTTGGTAAAGTTACATTAACAGCGATGAACAAAAATAATGTTTCTCTAGAAGTTGAACGCGTTATGTGGAGCAAAGAAAATAAAGAAGCTGCTGAGCAAGAAGAAACAGTTGTAGAAGCTACTCCGAAAAAAGAAGTAGTTGTAGAAGCTCCAAAAGCAGTTACACCTGCTCCAAAGCCTATTACGCGAGTAGAAACACCTGCTGCACCTAAACCTACTCCGGTACCAACGCCGAAGTCAGTAAGTGTTGAAGCAGCTATAGAACTATCTACTCCAGCACCTGTGAAAAAAGCAGTACCTACTCCAGTTACAAAGCAAGAGACAGCACCGGTTACTCCTACAAAACCGAAGCAACCTGCTTTGACTGAAACAAATACAAAACTACAAGAAAATTATGTTAAACTTGTGAAAAAGACAATTGAAGTTTGTCAAGATTACGAGCTTGGCATCGACATAGATGATTCTATTGAAGGATTAAAAAAAGAACTACAAAGCCAAGGTATTAGCGTTACATTCGACAAAGAAATTATGGACGTTGTAAATCGCCTTCGTTCTTTACAAGATAAAGGAATCAAAGTAGAAAAAGTACTTAATTTACTATAAAAATAAGGAGATGGCGGTCGCCATCTCCTTATTTTTTATAATTCCATTCATTACTTTCATACTTCTCTTTTGCTAAAGTTTGAACTTCATGAAGCTGTTCTTCTGTTAGTTCATACGGCACAAGCTCTATATCTAAACCTTTTTCAAATCCAGTTTCAAACGCTTTAATTAACTGTTCAATCGTAAATGTACGGTCTGTTAATTCATTAATCGCTACCGCTTTAGAAGAAAACATGTTTTTCATACGCTCTTTTACTCGCTCATTTGGGAATAAAAATAGTTCGTATAACTCATCTAAATCTATTTCTAACGGAATAGAACCGTGTTGTAATATAACACCTTTTTGACGTGTTTGAGCACTACCCGCGATTTTTCTTCCCTCAACTACAATTTCATACCAAGATGGTGCATCAAAACATACTCCTGAACGCGGATTTTTTAAATTCTCACGATCCGCTTCTGTTTTCGGAACTGCATAATACGCTTCTAATCCTAATGCCTTAAAACCGTCCAATAAGCCTTGCGAAATAATTCGGTATGCTTCTGTAACTGTTTTTGGCATATTCGGATGATCTTCAGACACAATAACACTGTACGTTAATTCTTTGTCATGTAGTACACCCCTGCCGCCTGTTTGACGACGAACGAATCCATATTTCTTTTCGTTAACTACATCCATATTTATATCTTTTTCAACACGCTGGAAATACCCGACTGTTAATGTTGGTACTTCCCATTCATAAAAACGAATTGTTGGTGACATTTTCTTTGCACTTTGCCAATTTAATAAACATTCATCTAACGCCATATTAAATGCTGGTGAACATTGACCAGAGTTAATATAACACCATTTTTCTTTTCCCATCCTGCACCTCATATAACCAATTATTTTTCACATTCTCTAGTCTACCAAATTCGACAAAATTTGTGAAAGAATACGAAATTTCTTCTTATATACAAATGAATCTGTTGCATAAATACATATGGGCATTATAATATTGAAAGTAGGATAAGAAAAAAGGGAGCGATAGAATCGTGTCAACAAACTTGATTATTATACTAGCCGCAATTGCAGCATTCATCGGCTACACTGTATGGATGTATTTCTATCAGAAAAAATTAATTAAAACACTTTCAGAAGATGAATTTCGCGCTGGCTACCGTAAAGCACAGCTTATCGATATTCGCGAAGCGGATGAATTTAACGCGGGACATATTTTAGGTGCGCGTAACATTCCATTATCACAAATTCGCCTTCGCCACAAAGAACTCCGCCAAGATCAACCGGTTTATTTATATTGCCAAAGCGGATTCCGTACAGGTCGTGCAGCTCAATACTTAAAAAAACAAGGCTACACAGATTTCTACCAATTAAAAGGTGGATTTAAATCTTGGTCAGGAAAAATTAAAAAGAAATAATATACAAAAAACTAGCTGCACGATACAGCTAGTTTTTTCATTCCATATTGTTCGCAATGTACAGCAGATTTTGTTTAATCACATCTTCAGCTTTCTCATCTACATTACGATATAATAGCTGATATTCAATCCCCTTCTCTTTCCATATAAGCGTAGCAAATTCGTCCCCTCGCTCGTAATCATCCTTATTTTTAAAATAAGCAGGTGCTCCATTATTCAATTTCATTTGTTCTTGAAATCGATTCTCTTCTACGAGGTATGGAAAACTGTAAGAAAAATTGGCCACTGTTAATTCTATATAATCGTGCCTTCCTTTCTCTTGTTGCTTATATTTAATCGTTAAGACAGCATTCTTCTTTCCCATCGTTCTTACCTCTCCCTTCACATCACTCGTAATGTCATAAGGTAAAAACGTTGGAACTTTAAACTTTGCCGGAAAATATTTTGGAAGTTCCTTTAGGGGAATCGGATCAGTAACACGGTCCTTAGCCCCTCCTGTTGTTCCTACAAATGTTTTTTCTTCTTGCATCGTTTGCTGAAATGAACATGAGCTAAGTATTACACTAGAAAACACGAAACAAATGATTCCTTTTTTCAATTTGTTTCCGCCCTTTCATACCGCTCTCTTAACGAGCGAAGCGTTTATACTCTCTTCTATTCGCTTCGTTATCAAACGCCTCCTCCGAAAACTTTCCACGTTATTCTCACACATTTTGACAAAAATTCTTTGCAGACATACAAAAAAGACCTCGCTATTCTTACGCCCAAATAAAAAGGTTACGCGAATAACAGAAGTCATGCTTATAACATAGATTGTGAAAAGCTTTTCAGGTCAAGATTTTTTTCATTCTTATTATTTTCCCCTTATAATTAAGTAAAGAGGTGATACATATGGCCAATATAAAACAAATTGCAAAAACTGCTGGTGTATCTATATCAACTGTTTCTCGTGTTCTTAATAATCATCCTTACGTAAAAGAAGAAAAGCGTAAGCGTGTTTTAGATGCAGTTGAAGAATTGAACTATGCAAAAAATATAAATGCTATCCATTTAATAAAGGGAAAAACGTATACAATCGGGGTTATGCTACCTTTTATTAATCTTCCGTACTTTAGCACGATCATTGAAGGAATCGGAAACGAAGCGTTAGCAGCTGGATATCATATTAATTTATGCCAAACGAATTACGATAGTATTGAAGAAATTCGCGTTCTTGAAATGATGAAAATGAAACAATTTGACGGGATGATTATTTGCTCTCGCACGAGTTCATGGGAACAAATTGAACCGTTCGCAAAATTTGCGCCTATTATTTCATGTGAAAAAATGAACCATCCCCTCATTTCATCTGTCTATGTAGATCATTACGAAGGATTCCGCCTTGGTACTTCCTATTTACTCAGTAAAGGTCATGAAAAAATCGGCATTTGTTTAGCAAGAAAAACAAGTGTTAATTCAATCGAGCGTGAAAAAGCTTTCGCCGATACTCTTCGTCACGAAGGAAAAACAGTACACCCTGATTGGATTTTTCATCAATGTTATACGATGCAGGACGGGGCAAAAATACTTCATCGTATTTTAAACATGAAAAATTGTCCAACCGCTATTTTCACAGCGAACGATCAAGTAGCTGCTGGTTTATTAACAGAGGCGCGAAAACATGGCATTCGCGTTCCTGAAGACCTTGCTATCCTTGGATTTGATAATCATGAAATTTCAAAGGCGTTAGAAATTTCAACTATTGAGCATCCTGGGCTCACAATGGGATCACGTGCTTTTTCTTTATTTCATAAACAGATACAAAACGAACACATTATTGGAACCCCAGAAGAACTTTCATTCCATTTAATTGAGCGAAAAACAGTCTAGAAAAGAGTGCAACCATAGCACTCTTTTTTCAGTTCTTCACCTATTGACTTTATATTTTTTATCTCATATAATGAACCTAACGAACGGTAGGTAGGGGATGAAAATGACAGCAAACCGCATTAAAGCTGTAGCACTTTCTCATTTCGCACGCTACGGCTACGAAGGAACTTCATTAGCAAATATTGCTCAAGAAGTTGGGATTAAAAAACCATCGATTTACGCACACTTTAAAGGAAAAGAAGAGCTATATTTTACATGCTTAGAATCCGCTCTTCAAAAAGATTTACAAAGCTTCACTGACGATATCGAAAATTTTTCAAAATCGTCTACTGAAGAATTGCTAGTAAATCTGTTAAAAGGTTATGCAAAACGATTTGGTGAAAGTGAAGAATCAATGTTTTGGTTACGAACTTCTTATTTTCCGCCGGATGCATTTCGCGAACAAATTATTGATAAAGCGAATGTACACATTGAAAATGTCGGAAAACTTTTATTCCCTGTGTTTAAAAGAGCAAGCGAACAAGATGAACTGCATAACATTGAAGTAAAAGACGCTTTGGAGGCTTTTTTATGCTTACTTGACGGCCTTATGGTTGAACTACTATACGCAGGTTTAAATCGTTTTGAGACACGTTTAGAAGCTTCTTGGAAAGTATTTTGGCGCGGACTTTCAAACTGACGGATTGCTCCTTTGCAATGCGTCGTTTTTAAGCCCTTTACCTAACGACTGGTAGGAAGGAGAAATGACATATGGCATGGATTTATGTAATCATAGCTGGTATTATTGAAATTTTTTGGGTTATTGGACTTAAAAAAGCGGAGGCACCACTTGAGTGGGCTGGTGTTGCTCTATTAATTACAATTAGTTTCGTCTTATTATTTAGAGCATATAAAGATTTACCTGTCGGCACTGTATACGCAGTCTTTACAGGAATTGGAGCTGGTGGAATCGTTCTTACAGAGATTTTCATCTTCGGAGAACCTTTCTCTATCGTAAAAGTTTTATTAATTGGTTTAATCTTCTTCGGAGTAATTGGTTTAAAACGAGTAACAGAAGAAAAAGAAGCGAAGGAGGCCGCATAAAATGGCTTGGGTATTTTTAATTCTAGCTGGTATTTGTGAAATTGTTGGTGTACTCTTTATGAAAGTAGCCACTGAAAAGAAAGGCTGGGCACCAAAAGTTATTTTAATCGCTAACTTTGGCGTAAGCTTCTTCTTCTTATCTCTTGCAATGAACACATTACCGATGGGAACTGCTTACGCAATTTGGACTGGAATCGGAACTGCCGGAAGTGCACTTCTCGGTATTCTTATTTTCCGCGAGTCAGCGGATTGGCGTCGCCTTGCCTTCTTAAGCTGCATTCTATGCGGCGCTGTTGGCTTAAAATTATTAGGCTAACGTGAGGTGAATGTCATGTGGAAAGAAAAAGGAAAACAAATCTTAGCATGGATTACACTTGGGATCGTCATTCTATTACAAATAAGTTTTCATATAATAGAATGGCTGTTTCATAAAGTACTATTCATTCTTACATTCCTTCCTAACATGGCACTTGAAATTGCATCTATCGCTTGGTCAATTATTGCCTCCATTACAATCGTGATTATATGGAGTATCGCCAAGCTATGGAACAAGTTATTTAAAAAGGACAGTTCTTCTGAAAAGAAGTAACTGTCCTTTTTTTATCCCGCTATTCGCGGGCAGTAAGACCCCCACCTCAAAATTCGGCGAATGCGAGGGAGTTAGGTGGGAGTCGGGCTGCTCGTAAACGCCCGATTGGTGTGGGCTAATAATCAGTGGGGATGGACAAAACCCCCACTGATTAAAGTTTCACTTTATATTCATTCAGATTTTCTATAGAAATTTGATGCGATCAGACAAAGCAGACCAGCTATGACAATACTTATACCAATCCCTTTATGCAAATTAGGAAATGGCGATGGTATATCTGAGTAAAAATTTGCTAATATGAGACCACTTGAAAATAAAAGTACCCCTATTCTATATAACCATTTTCTTTTGTTCATCATTCTCCCTCCTAAATTTTTCATACCCTTCTTTCCTTTGGACATACTACCTAAAAAAGGAGTGGATAGTATGCAGAATTCTATACATAAGCAAATCCTGTTTTTATTTTTCCTCTTTCTCATTTTCGTTATCGTTTTCAGCTTTATATTACATACTCCGAAAGATGTGCCTAATAGCCTTTCTGTTTATAAACTTTTGCTCTCGTATTGCCGTTATTGAAGAAGGTGCCTTTTACGAGGCACCTTTTAAAATTCTCTCTTCTCATACAATTTCACTGAAACGAAGATAGATACTATGAACATGCAAATTGAACTAACGAATAACACGCTGTTGTATAGTTGAATTTGTTCCAGGTTGATTTGAAACAAAGTTTCTAAAATAACAATCGGCGCCATGAATATTACTATCGTAATAAAAATAGTTTTTTTATACCCTAGCCAAAACGATATCGGTAAAACAAAGCTTAAATACACTAAAATAAAGCTAATACTAGCAACCATTGTCGTTTCAATAAATTCAAATAGGTTAACCCCATTCTTCATTCCCATCGTGAAACAACCGACCGTTACGCTTATAAAAAGAATAATAATTGCTACTATATATTTCGCATATACAATTTGTTTTCTCAATATTGGCAAACTACTTACTGTAACTTCACTCTCATTTTTACTATCTGCTTCAAATGTTTTTACTGTTGCCCCAATTGTAATAATTACTGACATAATTATGAACAGATTTTCCGTATCTGTTAAAGCCATATAAAAGAAAACAGGATACAATATGTACCAAATTAAAAATTTCCATTGAATGATGAAATCTTTTAAAATTAGTTGTTTCAACACTATTCTCCTCTCTCTTACAAATCACGCTCACTATACAAATTAATTGAGAATAACATAGACATGATATATAAAAGAAGCAGCCCTGCTATAAAACAAATATTTACGACTACACTCGTGCTCCAAACATTCTCTACATCTAACCATACGTTACTTACAATCAGTCCACTTAAATACCCAAATGCTATTCCGATAAAAGGAGCAATTTGTTTTGCACTGTTATACCCTACTGAGAATTCAATCGGAAGTACAATTATGCTACAAACAAGCCCACCTGTTATACCTCCGAGAATTTCTCCCCACAGCATAAATCCAGTTATATGTTCATTTTGTAACTGAATCAAACCAACCACAAGTGAGAGAATCCCCCCTAACGCAACTAAAATACTTACAAATATGTATTTTGCTATGACAATTTCTTTACGTTGTAACGGTAAACTATTTACTATTATTTCACTTTTATTTTTCCCCTCATAACTCATTGACAGTACCATGCCAAGAAAAGGTATAGATAAGCTAATCGTCATAAGGAAGCTATCACTACGAAAATCAACAATAGCAAGGAAAAACAAACATATAAGATACGCAAACCCTAACTTTCTTTGCAACACTATATCTTTTAAGACTAATTGCTTGATCATGTTTTACCCTCCTAATATGAAAATGTCCCTTCTATAACTCTGCCTCCTGAAACATTTTCATTGAGAGAAACATTGATATGACTATACTTACTAACACTCCGATACCAAGAACACTCATTGCTAGTGTAGCCTCTTGAGAGTGGAGTACTTTTAACATAATTATTTCATCACCAAAAATATTGCACATAAGGCCAATCATACCCATTAAAGGAAAAATCATAATCACATTCAAGACAGTAATAGCTTTATATCCTCCAATGTAATTAGTAGGTATCGTTACTACACAATAAATCAAAGTTGCTACTATTGCTGAAAATATTGCATATCCAGGAATAACTATATCTCTGTCCAACAAAATATTTCCTAATATTACGACTATAGAAGTTATGCTCAAACCGACTATAATAAATAATGTGCTTGAAATATATTTAGCTATAACTATCTCTTTTCTCATTATCGGCAAACTCACTAATACTTTTTCTATTTTACTTTTCTCGTCATAATAAAAAGAAATATATATAATCGTACTACATGTTATAAATAATCCTATTGCAATCCCCATCGGTTCTACGGAATTTCTAAAAACAGATAAAATAGGTATTAAAAAATAGAAAGGAAACATCTTCTTCTGTAAGAAAAACTCCTTCAAAATCAACTGTTGCATCTGAATTCCCCTCTCTATAAATCACGCGTTTCATAAATTTTAATTGTAAGAAACATAGAAATAATATAGACACTAGCTAATATAATTCCTCCAAGTATAAATACACCAATATGCATTGGATTCATAATCCACTCAATGAATGAAGGTGCTGTTTCATTTAGCCCATCACTAATAAATATCCAAAAGATTCCCCCCACTCCTATTGATGCTGCTGATACTATACTTCTTACTACCTTCGATTTTGTACCATAATAACTAGGGAAAAACGTGACAACCAAAAATACGGCGTAAACAACTCCATTTATTACTTCATACCATGGAATTTCAATGTATAGATTAGGATGATATGCGCCGATATCACCAATGACCACAATGCCTCTTATAAGAAAAACAACTAGCATAGTAGAGATCATGCCACCTACAATGAATATTGCACTGGAAATATATCTAGCAATAATGATATCCTTTCGACTTACCGGTAAACTATTTATAATAATGTCACTTTTATTCCTTTCATCCATAAAGATTAACGTCATAACGGAGGAAAGAGTTATAAATAGACAACTCATCGGAACTAACAATTCACCACTTGGATCTAACATAAATAACACAAGGGGCACAATAAGATTCACTAACCAAGTTACCCGAAAAAAGAATAAATCTTTATAGATGAGCTGACGCATAGGCACCTCTCCCTTTCGCAGTGTAAACGATGATATCATCTAATGTAGGTTTTTCTAATATTACTTCTTGCCCAAACCAGTCTATAATTGCTTGTTTTTCCTTTGCTAAACCTTCGAAACCAAATTTATTTTTTCGTAATCCAACAAATAGTTCTTTTCCTTCTCGATCTAATAAATCATTGCTTCCCTTTACGATTACGTAGTTCTCCATTAATTCATCTTTTTCACCAGTAAATATAATTTCTCCATCGTTGATAAACGTAATATAATCTGCAATACGTTCTAAATCCGTTGTAATGTGGGTTGAGAATAATACAGATACTTCATCTTCCATTACAATTTCTTGCAACATATCAAGTAATTCACTTCGGACAACTGGATCTAATCCTGCTGTTGGTTCATCCATAATAATGAATTCCGCATGGTGTGAAAGTGCGATTGCAATCGCAAATTTCATTTTCATCCCTTTGGATAACTCTTTAATCTTTTTATACGTTGGAACTTGTAATCTCTGCATATACGATTGATACTGCTTTTCGTCCCACTTTTTATATAACGGTGCAATAATCCGTTTCATTTGCTCACACGTTAAATCTTCGTAATAATGATTTTCATCATACACAAAACCGATATTTTGTTTTATTTCCTTTTCGGCTTTCTTATTGTCCTTACCAAAAATTTTTATATCACCGCTCTCTTTTCTGATTAAATTCATAATCATTTTGATCGTCGTACTTTTTCCAGCTCCATTCGGTCCGATAAATCCCATAATATATCCACGTGGCAATGTAAAACTTACATTTTTCACTGAGAAATCTTGATAAGTTTTACAAACGTTTTTTAGCTCTAACATCTCTTATTCCCCCTTGTATAAACACGCAATCATCTGTTGCAACTCTTCCAGTGAAAGCTGCAACACTTTACTTTCATTCACAATCTCTTCCACTTTACTTTCCAATAGACGTAGCCGCTGTTCTTTTAATAGTTCATTATTTTTACGTGAAACATATGTCCCCTTCCCAGCAACAGTTTCTATATATCCTTCTTTTTCAAGCTCCTCGTATGCACGCTTCGTTGTAATTACACTAATTTGTAATTCCTTCGCTAAGCTACGAATAGACGGTAATTGGTCTCCACCCTTTAAACCACCATTTAAAATAAGCTGGCTTAATTGTTTTCTTATTTGCACATAAATAGGGTCTTGGGAAGAATTCGAAATAATAATATTCATGTTTTCCTCCAGTGTGTGTATATACTGTATATACCTTGTATACACAGTATATACACAACATCCTATTTTTGGCAAGAAAAAAAGACCAACATTTTCCTGTTGGTCTTTCGTATATGTATCACTTTTCAAAGCGATCTAACATTTCGTCTCTCATTCCGAAACTAACAACCGCAATTCCTACATACATAAAAAGAAGGAATGCTGGATGAACTGTATTGTACCAGCTGCTATCAACAATTAAATAAATCGTTAACGCCACAACAAGAACAAACGCTAAAATAAACATATAAAAGTGTCTTGTATTACCCATGATAAACTCCTCTCTTCTCTCTTCACCATTCAACAGTATATTGTATCGAATAATTCGATATGACTCAAGGTTAACTTTCTGTTATGTAATCAAGTTCTACCTTTACAATGTCCTCACACGCTATTGAAATGATTGTTCCTTGTTTATCAATCGCTGTCACTTCTCTATTATCCATTACACGGTGCGCTACTCTTTCTAACACTTTCCCTTGGTCTCGGTAACAAAATTCTTTTACATCTTTAATTGTTTCTCCATTTTCTAAATGGTATACCATTCTATAACATCGATATCCCACACTTCCACCCCCGTCTTGCTCGTTTTTTCACATATACATAAAAATGAGTAATTTCTACCTCATCACATCTTCTTAATTTCAATAAAATTCTAACAAAAATAAATACTTTTATCAAACCGACTTTTTCAACAAAAACACCTATAAAACCGCACCTTTACAGCAATAAGAAACAAAAAATATAAATTTTCAACATTTTTTCATTCTAGCCACACCAATTTTGCAAAAAAAAGAACCCGCATGTAGCGAGTTCTTTTTTTCCAATCACACTTGTACAGGTGCTAGCTTTTCATAACGTAAAACTGGTTTACGAGCAGCCAATGTTTCATCTAAACGTTTTATTACTGTTGTATGTGGTGCTTCTTGTACAACTTCTGGATTTTCTTCTACCTCTTTAGCAATTTGAATCATCTTATCAATGAAACCATCTAATGTTTCTTTTGATTCTGTTTCTGTTGGCTCAATCATAATACATTCTTCCACATTTAATGGGAAGTAAATTGTTGGTGGATGGTAACCGAAATCAAGCAGACGTTTTGCAATATCTAATGTACGTACACCAAGTTTCTTTTGACGACGACCAGATAATACAAATTCATGCTTGCAATGTCTATCGAACGGAAGATCATAGAATGGTGCTAATCTTCTCATCATATAGTTCGCATTTAATACAGCATACTCAGTTACTGCACGCAAGCCATCTGGGCCCATAGAACGAATATATGTGTATGCACGAACGTTAATTCCGAAGTTACCATAGAATGGTTTTACGCGCCCAATTGCTTCTGGACGATCATAGTTAAAGTGATAGCCATTTTCTGTTTTCTCTAAAATCGGTTTTGGTAAGTACGGAATTAAATCAGCTTTCACACCTACTGGACCAGAACCTGGGCCACCGCCGCCGTGAGGACCTGTAAATGTTTTATGAAGGTTTAAATGCACAACGTCAAATCCCATATCTCCTGGGCGCGCTTGGCTTAATACCGCATTTAAGTTTGCACCATCATAGTATAATTTACCGCCTGCGTTATGGACGATTTCTGCCATTTCTAAAATATTTTCTTCGAATAGGCCTAATGTATTTGGATTTGTTAACATAAGTGCTGCTGTTTCTTCGTTTACAACACGTTTTAAATCATCTAAGTCAACAAGACCATGTTCATTTGATTTCACCGTAATTGTTTCAAAACCAGCTACTGTTGCAGACGCCGGGTTTGTCCCGTGAGCAGAGTCAGGAACAATTACTTTCGTACGGTTAAAGTCACCGTTCGCTTCATGATATGCACGAATCAACATTAATCCTGTCCATTCTCCGTGTGCACCAGCTGCTGGTTGTAACGTAACAGTATCCATACCTGTAATTTCAATTAAATGTTCTTGTAAGTCATACATTAATTCCATTGCACCTTGCACTGTCTTTTCATCTTGAAGTGGATGAATATTTGCAAATCCTGCGAAACGAGCTACGTTTTCATTAATTTTAGGATTATACTTCATCGTACAAGACCCAAGTGGATAGAATCCTGAATCCACACCGTGGTTACGGTTTGAAAGCGCTGTGTAATGGCGCATAATATCAAGTTCAGATACTTCTGGAAGCTCTGCATCTTCTACTCGAATATAATCACTCTCAAACACATCTTCTAATTTTACTTCTTCTACATCTAATTTGGGTAAGCTATATCCTACGCGTCCTTCTTTAGTCACTTCAAAAATAAGTGCTTGGTCTTGGTTCTTCATTGGATAGCCCCCATTTCGTTTACAAGTGTGTCAATTTCCTCTTTTGTACGAAGCTCTGTTACTGCTACAAGCATATGATTTTCATGCTCTTTATAATCACGGCCTAGGTCGTAACCACCGATAATATTCTTTTGTATTAATACATCATTTATTTCTTTAACTGGACGTTTGCAATCTACAACAAATTCATTAAAGAATGGTCCAGCGAACGTTACAGTGAAGCCTTTCGCTTCGAATTGACGTTTTGCATATTGTGCTTTAGAAATGTTTTGACGTGCCATTTCTTTTACACCTTGTTTGCCAAGTGCCGTCATTGCAACAGAAGCTGCTAATGCATTTAACGCTTGGTTTGAACAAATGTTAGACGTCGCTTTATCACGGCGAATATGCTGTTCACGTGCTTGTAACGTTAATACAAATCCACGTTTACCATCTGAATCTACAGTTTGTCCGACAAGACGTCCTGGAATTTTACGCATAAATGCTTTCGTTGTTGCAAAGTAACCACAGTGCGGTCCACCAAACTGCGTTGGGATACCGAATGGTTGTGCATCACCGATTACAACATCAGCACCGAATTTTCCTGGCGGTGTTAATGCGCCTAATGATAATGGATTTGAAGAAACGATAAATAATGATTTTTGTTGATGAACGATTTTTTCGATATCAGCTAACTTTTCCACTTGTCCGAAGAAGTTTGGATATTGAACGATTACACAAGCAGCTGTATCATCTACTTCACTTTGTAATACTTCTAAATCTGTTACACCGTTTTTATGATCAATTTCAACAACTTCAAGATTTTGACCTTTTGCATATGTTTCAAGTACCGCTCTTGATTCTGGATGAACTGCCTTAGATACAAGAATTTTCTTTTTGCGAGTATGACCAGCTGCTAGCATTGCCGCTTCAGCTAAAGCTGTACCTCCGTCATACATAGAAGAGTTTGCTACATCCATTCCTGTTAATTCACAAATCATTGTTTGGAATTCAAAAATTGCTTGTAATTCCCCTTGTGAAATTTCTGGTTGGTATGGTGTGTAAGCTGTATAAAACTCTGAACGAGAAATAACATGATCAACAATTACTGGAGCGTAATGATCGTATACACCTGCTCCTAAGAAAGAAGCATATTCTTTTAAATTAGCATTTTTACTAGCCATTTGAGATAACTCTTTTAAAAGCTCTGGCTCTGATTTTGCTTCTTTAATTTTTAAATCCCCTTTAAAACGAACACTCTCTGGAATATCAGAGAATAATTCGTCGATCGTTTGAACGCCGATCGTTTGTAACATTTCTTTTTTGTCTTCTTCTGTCATTGGAAGATAACGATGCAACATGAAATCTACCCCTCTCCCCGTTACTTTGAACGTTTATAAAATGGTGTTGGAACAACTACTGCTTTGACGCGTTTATTACGAATTTCAATTTCTACTTCTGTATCAACTGCTGCGTATTTTACATCAATTAGTGCTAAACCAATGCTTTTCTTTAACGTTGGAGATTGTGTACCACTCGTTACTTCCCCGATTTTTTCTTCTCCTATAAATACAGGGTAATGCGTACGAGGAATACCGCGTTCGATTACTTCGATGCCGACTAATTTACGAGATGCACCGTTTTCTTTTTGCTCTTTTAACGTTTCTTTTCCAAAGAAATCTGCTTCTTTATTTGGTTTTACCGCAAAGCCAATTCCCGCTTCAATCGGTGTAATATCTTTTGATAACTCCTGTCCGTATAACGGAAGTGTTGCTTCGAAGCGAAGTGTATCACGAGCACCTAAGCCACATGGTTTTAAGCCCTCTTCTGCTCCCACTTCAAGAAGTTTCTCCCAAAGTTTTGCTGCATCTTCACTCTTACAGTAAATTTCGAATCCATCTTCACCTGTGTAACCTGTACGAGATACAAGTGCAGGAATTCCATCTACAAGAATATTATTTTTAAATTTAAAGAACTTAATTTCTTTCAAATCTTCTGACACAACTTTTTGTAAAATGCCTTCTGCTTTTGGTCCTTGAATTGCAAGCTGCGCAACTTCACTAGAAACATTGACTACTTTCGCATCGCCAATTACATGGCTAGCTAACCATTCGTAATCTTTCTCGATATTTGACGCATTGATTACTAATAAATAGTCTTCTTCACCACGTTTGTAGATTAATAAATCATCTACTGTGCCACCATTTTCATAGCACATAGCTGTATATTGTGCGCCCCCTACCTTTAAGGTAGATACGTCATTTGTAACAACACGTTGTAAAAATGCTAAACTATCTACACCTTTTACCTCTACTTCTCCCATATGAGATACATCGAACAAACCTGCTCCTGTACGTACAGCTTCATGTTCCTCTTTAATGCTTGAAAATTGAACTGGTAATTCCCAACCACCGAAGTCGACTGTTTTCCCACCATACTTCGCGTATACATCAAATAACGGTGTACGTTGTAATGTAATCATGCTCTTTCCCCCTTATGCTCTGACAAATCAATAAAAGTTGCTTCCCATATCTAAACATTTTCATTCTGAAAAGATAGGATATACGGAATCTCACTATATTTTTTTATGAAAGCGTAAATAAAAAAGTGCTTTCTTGGATAAAATACGAAAGATTCCACACATTTCACACCATTATCCTAACATCATTCGCTATATTTCATCAATATTCTAGCATAAAAAATAATTTAGAATTTTTTATTCTTAATCCTATTAAATACAACTTTTAAGATTTAGACCTTTATCGTTGTCTATTCTTTAACTTTTAGTAATTGTGATAGCGCCTTATTACAAGGCTTATAATAAAGATTTTTTTAATAATCACTTTAGTTTATAAAAGGTGGGAGAGTCTTAATGAATGTCGATATTTCCGTAGATCGAACGTGGCAAAATAATTTTTTAAAAAGAATTGATGAAGATGGCCCTTGGACAAATTGGGATTTATATCATTTAGCTTATAAAACAGAGAAATCGTTACTCGTCCCTACTTTTGATGGATTGCAAGCACCGAAACATTTATCACATTTCACGCCGCTTCCACATCAATTAGAGGTCGCTCAAAATGTCATTGAACAAATGAATGGTAAAGCGATTCTAGCAGACGAAGTCGGACTTGGAAAAACGATTGAAGCTGGACTTATTTTAAAAGAATATATGGTTCGAGGACTTGTAAAAAAGGTACTCATTCTCGTTCCAGCTTCTCTCGTATCTCAATGGGCGTATGAACTAAACACAAAATTTTTTATTCCTGCGGTCGCTCAAAAGAAAAGTTATTCTTGGGAACAAGCTGATGTCATCGTTTCATCAATCGATACTGCGAAACGTTCACCGCATCGCGATATCGTTTTAAACCTAGAGTATGACCTTATTATTATCGATGAAGCACATAAACTAAAAAATAATAAAACAAAAAACTATGAATTTGCACAGCGATTAAAAAAGAAGTTTTGTTTATTACTAACTGCAACTCCTGTTCAAAATAAAATCGATGAAATCTTCAACCTCGTTTCTTTATTAAAACCAGGTCATTTAGGCAATCAATCTAATTTTGAAGAATATTACGCTTCTAAAAATCGTTCCACTGAATCCGATGAAGATTTAAAAGCTCTTATCAATAAAGTAATGGTTCGAAATAGACGCAATAACACTGGCATTGATTGGCCGAAGAGGCATGTACGAACAATCTTCGTTGAATTCAATGAAGAAGAACAAGCTTTGTATAATGAAATTGAAAATTGGCGTGGACAAGATGCCGTCACATCTGCTTTCTCATCCTTAACTTTAAAACGGGAAGCATGTAGTAGTCGTGAAGCTGTTTACTATTCACTAAAAAAACATGTAGAAAAAAGACAGAAAGAAAATGAGCACTACATAAAGGACCCACATATTGATGTGCTGATGGACAAAATTAATCATATTCCGTTCAACTCCAAAGCAAATAAAGCACTAGAGCTTATAAAAGAAGTTGACGATAAAGTCATTATCTTCACTGAATATAGAGCTTCACAAATGTATTTACAATGGTTCTTACAACAACATGGCATTTCCTCTGTTCCATTTCGCGGTGGATTTAAGCGCGGGAAGAAAGATTGGATGAAGGAGCTTTTCCAAAATCATGCCCAAGTATTAATTGCGACCGAAGCTGGTGGTGAAGGAATTAACTTACAATTTTGTAGCCATATGATTAATTACGACTTACCGTGGAATCCAATGCGACTCGAGCAAAGGATTGGACGTATTCACCGTCTTGGACAAAAAAATGATGTTCATATTTATAACTTAGCAACAAAGCACACTGTTGAAGAGCACATTTTAAAACTACTATATGAAAAAATTAATTTATTTGAACGTGTAATCGGTGAACTCGATGAAATTTTAACGAGAATCAACATGAAAAATATTGATGCGCATATTCAAGAAATTTTCGCGCAGTCAAAAAGCGAAGGTGAAATTCGAATCAAGATGGAAAATTTAACATCTATTATCGATTTTGCGAAGCGCAATGAAGCAGAGGTGCAAGACTATGCAGCAAAATGAAATTCATAATTACTTATATAACTTTTTTGAGGCGAATAACTGCGAAATTTTAGAACGTTCCCCTCACCTATTAGACGTGCAGTTAACAATTGAAATGGATAAATTATTAATGAACCGCCCTTTCTATTGGCACTATCTTGAAAAAACAGGAGGCGTTCCGAACCCGATGCGCCTTACTCTTATTACAAATCCAGAAAACGAAGAAAACGACGGTGAACTTATTCATTACGGTTCACCCCGTTTGCATCAAATATTTGAAACAACAAAAGAACTAGGTTCATACATACGTTTATATGAGGAAGTGAAACATAGCGGGGCAACTCATACCCCCCTTCATCCTTGGCTTGGTGTAAATATAAAAGTATCTTATCAATGCGACCGAAAAAAAGACATACTTCATTCCATCGGTATTCATCTTATTTCCGGGACAATGATTGCAAACTTTCACGACACTTTAGCAGAGATCAAACTCACACCGAAAATACCTGACTTTTGTTTTACCCTCTCACCTATCATTAAGCCACAAAGTGGCTTACAACGTATAGAGGATGCTTTAAAAAGTATAATCGCTGAAGATGACCACACGTGGGCAAAAGAAGCGAGAGTGCGTTGGAATCACGATTTAGACCTTTTAAATCGATTTTACGAAGATAGCGATGAACTTCCAGAAAGCTATGAAATTGAAAAGCAAGCATTACAAGAACAATACGAACCACGCATTACAATACAAATTATAAACGGTGGTCTCTTTTATGTTACCGCAAATCATTTTCTATCTTAAAGAAAGCTCCTTCAGATTGAAGGAGCTTCTTTTAAGATATGTTCCCAGCCTATTCTCTATCTTCATTACGCTCTTGCTGTTTTTTCTCTGTCATACGTTTCTGATATGCACGATCCTTTGCACTTACATGGTTTGCATCAGTTGGAAGATTTTCTTTTGAACGACCAATTCCATTACTCATCTTTTTCGCCTCCTTTTTGCATGTTTCAAAATGCATCTTTATTTTCAGCTAGAGGCACAATCCTTATACAAAAAAATAAGAGCAGCCAGTAGCTGCTCTTACTCATTCACGTACTTTTGAAACATATCATGGATGCCTTGATTTACGAGGTTCGAGATCTGTTCGTCAGATTTATTCGGATAACGATCACGTAATCTGATAGATGCCTTCACCATTAAATTTTCTAATACAGAACGGCCACCTTCTCCATAAATAATTTCAGCATACTTAACCAGTCTTCCATCCTCTAATGTTGCTGGATTATGATTGAAGAAAAATTTACTCATTGTCTCCACCTCTCTCTTTGATAACGTTTACATTTATATAGATTATTTATGTTATTTATTTCACAATATTGTATGCATGTATATTTAATTGGTTTCATTATAAAGCAACATATCAATAGTAAATATGTGATTTTCCGTCCATTTTGTGAACAAACCAAAAATGAAAGCGTTTCCTTTATTATATACTAAAAAAACTTACTACGCTAGGGGCAATTTTTTAATCTACTAATCATCTACTTTTCTTTTTTTCATTAACCTTATACAATTTTCAGAAATTATATTATAAAATATATGTATGACTTAAGGAGGCCATGTATGAATCAAAATAAAAAAGCTATATTAGATCTTGTCTTTTATCTCGTATTCCCATTCCTCATTTGGAAATTTGCAAAACCTTATATCGATCCTTATTACGCAATGTTAATTTCCTCTGTTCCGGGGATTATTTATACACTGTATACCTTTAAAAAAGAAAAACAGCTTAACGTTACAGGGTTCTTTATTTTAATTACACTTATTTCTAATACAGCGGTAGACTTAATATCTGGGTCGGCTGAACGAATGCTATGGAATGATGCATATTATCATATCGTACTTGGCTGCATCGTTATATGTACAATCTTTATAAAAAAACCACTCATGTTATATTTCGCAGCTGATATCGCAGCACTGCAAGGTCATGATCGTGATAAAAGCCGTGAGCTTTATCGTGATAGTCGTATATATCCAGCACTGCAATATTTAACACTATTTTTCGGCCTTCAATTTATATTAAAAAGCTTCTTGAAAATCTATTTCATCTCTGTTTTCGGTGTAGATGGATATGGTGAAATGAGAGCTATTATGACCGCTGTTGGCTGGGGGATTTCTATTTGTATCGGAATTGGATTTGTATGGGTAAACAATAAAATACATGCGGTTACTGAGGAAAAAGAGTCTGTGCAATAAACAAAAATCCCCTAGCATCTTGTTATACTAGGGGATTTTTGTTTTGCTAAACATATTACGAAAAAGTTAGCTTGATTTTTTTCTTTTATTTTTTACATTTCGATAAAACAAAGCAGCGCTCAGTGGCATAACACCAAACCATTTATTTAAGAATGGCTCTTTCTCCGCACGACGTTGTTGTTTCTGTTGTTTTCGATCCTCTTTTGGAGCATCCATATATGACACAAATTGCTGTGTCACAAAGCGTACATAATCATTAGTAGACATATTATCATCACCTCTACTTGATTAGTATGTCCACTTTTTTATTCATTAATCTTTTGCTTTAATTCATTCATAATTTGCTTTACCGACTTATTTGTCGTATCGATATGAATATCAGCCTCTTCATAATACGCTCGGCGCGATTCAAATTTCGTTATAAATGCATCTATATCTTTCTTCTGAAATAGTGGACGTGTCGTATCTTCACGAAGCCTTTCTGCAATTACATGTGGATCGCAATATAAATACACAACAGTTCCATTTTCCTTCATCCACTTTCGATTTTCCTCTCGTTCAATAATCCCTCCACCAGTTGTCATAATTACATTCTGAACCGGTAGTGAACGTAACATTTCACTTTCATATTCACGAAAAGCCATTTCGCCTTCTTCTGCAAAAATATACCGAATCGCCTTCTCTTTCTGCTCTTCGATTTTTTGATCTGTATCTACAACTTCCATATGGAGTTCTTTACTTAACGCTTTTCCAATTGTTGTTTTCCCGACTCCCATATAGCCGGTTATGTATATAGATTTCATTTTCGTTCCTCTCAATCATCCGTTATTATTTGTTATTATAACGAAAGATGTTACTTTATTTAATAAAAAAACGTTTTGTTCTTCTTGTAAAATGAAGAACAAAACGTAACATACTCGCTTTTACTTATAAGTACCTCTTCTCACCCACTGCGTTGCAATCCATTTCTCACCTTTCGTTACAGGTGCTCCTCCATGTAACGTAAGCTCATTTAGTGATTGATCTTGATAAAAGTACTCAAAGTATACTGCCATTCCCTTTCTAGGGTGTACAGAAAGATTTAATTTCGGAAAGAATGTTTCCCCGCCTTCTTCTACATCATTTAAGTACATCACAAGAGTACTTATACGATTATTAGCAGCTGACCTGCTATGTTCTGCAAAATAATCATAGTGCGCTTTATATTCTTGATCCACTTCATAATTTAAAATGTGCAATCCTTCTCCATGCGCTACAGGAACATTCGTGATAGATGAAATTCGTTTTTCAATCTTCGAAGTAAGTTCATTCTCTTCCAAAAATGCACCACTACTCGTTCGAATATCATTTACATCACGTGATGAACCAACTTTAGAACGTTTCATATCGCTTTTAGACAATTCAATCAATTCAGCGCACTCTTCATCACTTAATACATTTGCTAATACAACAATAAGAGGTTCTTCGAATTTTGAAATAATTTGTATTTCCCTATCCTCTGTCATAATCGTATTTCCTTTATGATCAAAAATAGTTTGTTCCTTATTTTCACCTATTTGATTGTTATTTGTCATTTTCTTATCTCCCTAGAAAAAATGATTGGATAGCATGAATATATCACATTCTTTCTACCTTTCTCTTTTTTGAGAAAATTTAAACTTTTAAACATCGTTCTTATCCCTTTCCTCAAAGAAATTGACTCCCTCCACAATAGAAACTCATGGTTCTTCTCCATATATTTTACATATTATCCTTCTACCCAATCAAATATTTTATTATCCTTTTTCCTATAGTGAAAGCTCACTGTATAGAAAACTCTCTGTTTTGTAACACATTGCAAAGAAATGATAATAACATCATTTTCAAAGACGTACTTTCCACTCACTTCTCCTCTTTCATACTGAAATAAAAAAACATCCTCTTTTTCTTTTTGCTGTAAGTCTCTTTTTATATCTGAAATAGCTCGATCAACAAGTTCCTCCATGAAAAAACTTTGTTCTATTTCAGAATAAAATTTTTTATCCGAAAGTAACATATTCGTTTCGTACATCAAAAATGAAATGAATAAAATAAGAAAAATAATTGTTCCTGGCATTACAAATCCATCTTGTTTTCTCATGTTTCTATCTCAATTTCACTATAGCGCACAGCCACGCCTTCATATATTTCACCACTTATATCTTTCACATATATATATATAACAAATGAGGTGTTAATTTATACGAAATCGCTTCAATCCTTTGTAATATAAATTCCCTTCCGCGCATATTTACTTTTCTTATTAAATTACTATTCAACTTTTCATACGTCACCTGATCACCATTACGAAGTTGGAAGCGTAAAATATTCCCACCGTTTTCTAACTCTATCTTCCTCCCACTTAATACTTCACGAAACTCTAATTGCATTTGTCCTAAAAACACATCCCACTCCCAGTCATTTAATCCTTTTGAATGTGTATTTTCTATCCCCATAATATGAAGACGCGGTAAAAGTAAAAAGAACATTGATAAAAGCAACAAACATGCAATCATTTCTATTAATGTAAATCCCGCTTCTTTTTTATTTTTCCTTTGCATAAAGGCATTGCTCCATCGCTTTTCCTCTCATATCTTTCCACATCGTACAAACTTCATCTCCTCTCCAATATGTGTAATATACAATTCCTTTTATGACTTGCTCTTTTACTCGCTTTTCCTCATTCTCATACTTAAATAAGGCCGCTTCTTTTTTTAATAATATTAATGCTTTATAGCTCATTTTTATATTTTTTCTTTCTTGCATAATTAATAATGTTTGCGGGAGCAATAACAATACCGCCATCATTATTAAACTTAACGCTACAACCATTTCAACCATTACTGATCCTTTTTGACACTTCACGATACGTAAATCTCCCTCTTCCAAGCTGAAATACAATCTCATATTTATACCCTCGATAGGAAAGTAAAATCGTACCACCCCTATTAATATTCCCGCTCGGATTATATGTCATTGGATTTGGAAAGGTATGCAGATCAATTTGGACATCTTTATCATATTCTCCCTTAGCAATTAAAAGGGCTGTCTCCGATTCCGAAATATAATACATATGTTTCTCTTTAAACCAGCGTAACGTATAATGTTTTTGACGCTTAATCGCTAACTGCTGCATATACAAAATATCATTTGAAAACTGTTTCAAAAACTGCTCAACTTTTTGTTTTTCATGTAATGAAGTAACGTTAAAATGCGTAACAACACTCAGTACAGAAATAGCAAATAAGACAAGTAGCATTTCTAAAAGAGTAAAACCTTTTTGCTTCACGATTTCCCAGCTGATACCGTACCATCATCGGAAATATGGATTGGTTCACCTTTCGGGCAAGTTTTTGAAGTAATATACTTTCCTGTTTCAAGTTCCTCTATTGATGGAATCTTATTATGTTGCAAGTGATATGCTTGTATTTGTGCTTCTATAGATTTCACATAGGCTGCACATCCTTTTCCTTGGACGGATGAGCGCTGTGTAACTACATTTGGAATAATTAATAGTAATAATACAGTTATGACAACCATAACTAATAACATTTCTAAAAGAGTAAAACCCTCCTCATTCTGCATGTAAATGCCCCCTATATAGAATTCATCATTTGAAACATCGGCATAATCATCGCTAAGTACATCAAAATGACTATAACCCCAAGACATGTAAATAAAATGGGTTGAATCACAAATAACATACGTTTAATTTTTTGTTCTACTTTTTCAATAATGAGCTCACTGTAATCACCAAGCTCATTTGCTAAATTACCGTTTGCTTGTCCATGCGTAATGATATAAGAAAGTTCTTTCTCGTAATAACCGCTTTTATCAATAATAGATTGTAACGGTTCTCCTGCAATTAATTGCCGCTCAATTCGGTCTGCTTCATACTGAAAGAACGGATGACACTTTTGCTTCATCATTATTGTTAATGCTTCGTGTACCGACAATCCACCGTGTAATAAGCCACTTAATTGAGTGGAAAAATAATGCGAATGATTTAAAATAAGAAATGTTTTCATAAGGGGAATACGGATCATAATCTTTACCTTTTGAGTAGGCGGAAGTTTTCGAAAATAAAATATATATAAATTAAATCCCGTTATAACGATAAGAAAAATGATATAAATGAAGTAGGGTAATAATTTAATTGCAACTAAAATTTGCTCCGTAAGTGGTGGTGCTGTAGAACGTAAAGAACTATACATCATTTCAAACTGAGGCAATAAAATGAGGTTAAAAACAGAAAGCATAATCATTAAAAAAATGATAAAAACATAGGATATCGCATTACTTTCATCATATCTTTCCTATATTTATCTTTCTTGTAAAGAAGTACACTCCCTTGTTGCAAAGCAAAAGAAATGTCACCATGTCGCTCTGCATAAAACAAATAACTTAACATCTCAGAGTGAAACATTAATTGGTGAAAAGAAGCGTGCAAACTTTGTCCATTTTTCAATCCCTCGATCATACGCTGTAACTGTAATTTCTTCCCTAATGGTAGTTGCAACTGCAAAAATTCTAACGCCTGCAAAAGTGAGTAACCTTTCTCTAATAAATCACTTAATCTTTTACATAATAATGCTTGATCACTTAAACTCCATTTTCTCTTAAACATATACATCTTCTTCTAAAAAGCCTAAAGCATACCCTTTTCGAACCGACGATTCCAACGTTTTATAGTGATACGTAACATGTTCTCCACTTGCTTCTTTAATCGCTTGTTTTAATTCATATCCATATAACAGTTCATAAATGCTTGCCTGTCTCACTTTCCTCATTGATTTACATAAAGTTGCACACTTCCCTCTGCAAAATGGACATTTTAATTCGACGAGCCGCTGAGCAGCTACTGCTAATAATGATTGTTCAATTTCTTGCCTTGTAATACCATAATCCATAAATCGTAGTATCGCTCCTTTCGCATCATTTGTATGCAAGGTTGTCATTACTAAATGTCCCGTCAAACTGGCCCTTACAGCTACTTTTGCTGTTTCTTCATCACGAATTTCGCCAACTAAAATAATATCTGGATCATGACGCAAAATAGCCTTTAATCCCGTTTTATATGTGATACCAGCTTTTTCATTTATTTGAATTTGTAATAAACCATCTTTTCTTTGCTCAACTGGATCTTCTAGTGTAATGATGCGACGTGTTTGCCATTTTCTAGCTACTTCTAATAACGCATACATTGTTGTTGTTTTTCCAGAACCAGTCGGCCCAGTAAATACGAGTAACCCATGCGAATGCTTTAAAAAAGAGAGTAATTTTTCCGTTGAACTTGGAAATAACGAAAGGTGAGACAACGGCTGAGCAGATGCTTGTAAATGGAGGCGAATAACGAGACTTTCTTGATATACTGTTGGAAGTGTTGAAAGGCGTAAATACACTTCTTGTCCATCAATTTGTAAGTACAACGAACCATTTTGAGGTTTTCTCCTCTCTCCTATATCCATTGATGCTAAAAATTTAAAGTGCGAAACAAGCTTTTCTCCAAATCCCTTTTCAATACACCGTTTCGTAATTAAATCTTTTCCAATACGTAATTGAATCGCCACATCCTTCTGCCTGGGCACAATATGTAAGTCCGATGCTTGCACCCCACAAGCTTCTTTCATAATCATATTTGCAAAAAGCTCGACACTATTCATCAAGTTTCCCTCCTCACTATGTATATATCATAAAAAAATGCACAAGAAAAATTAGAGATTTTGTATTTTCACTAGGATAAAAAGGGAAAATATGTTTGTGAAATTATGAACAATTTCTGAATTATTGTCTGAAATTACCTATATGGAAGTTTATCTGTATTATAATGTTAATATCTTGGATAAAGTGATAAAGGTGGAGATCCTAATGGAACAAGCTTTAAAAATTACAGGTGTGTTATCTGACCCTACTCGTTATTACATTTATAAATATATTTCGCAAAAGCATAATTACGTAACTGTACAAGAAATTGCAGATGAGTTTAACATTCATCCAAACGTAGCGCGTTTACATTTATCTAAATTAGAAGATGTTAATATGCTCAAATCAGAAACAAAAAAAACTGGGAAAGGCGGCAGACCAAGCAGACTATACGTCTTGTCTCAAGATGTCATCCAGTTACAATTCCCATTTCGCGATTATCAATTATTAGCGCAGATAGCATTTAATTCACTGCTAAGCTTAGGTAGTGCTGGTGAAAAAGCGCTATATGAAACAGGGAAACAATTCGGTAAAGAATTAATGCAACAACATATGCATCGCTTAAATGTAAGTGCAGAAGCATTGACGATAGAACAAAAAATACAAATCGCAAAAGAAGCATTCTCAACAGCTGGTTTATCTCCTGCTTTTGAAATAAGTACGGATGGCACAAAAATTTTCTATGATGTACACAATTGTCCGTTTAAAGAAGTTGCTGCGCATCATCCAACTGAAATTTGTAACATGCACGGAGATATGATGAAAGGGATTTTTGAAATCTTATTCCCGAACGTGGAATTAACACGAAACGATAGTCTACTAGATGGCTGCAAATCTTGTAACTATAAAGTTCAAATTTAGTTTTTCAACTAAGAAGAAGTCAATATTATAATTGGCTTCTTTTTTATATGAATGAATATTTACAATAGTTAGAAAAATAAACTATAATGAAAAGAGGTTTTACTTTTTTTAGAAAAGGAGGGAGATGGCATGGAGCGCATGTTTCGCGTTCTCGGCTTTTGGACTGGAATTTTCTCGGTTATGTTTTACGTAGGGGATATGCATTCGACCGCACTACTATTTTTAGGACAAACAGGATTCTTCGTACTTTTAAGTTATTTAAAATTAACAGAGCGTATGTATATATACGTATTCGGGGCATATTTAACCGTTTTCTTCATCGGATTTACATGGTACACAACATTTTTACTTGTCCCTGGAGCTGGGCATTAAGAGATGGCAAATTGCCATCTTTTTTTTAATCCCGCAATTCCCTAGTTGACTTATAGGTTTTATTACCTTATATTCTATATAACACATTGGAATTAGGGGGAATTAACATGAATACAATGCTTGTCGGAATTAACATCACAGTCATGCTCATTTTAGTTGGCGTATTGTATTATATGCAACGTAAGCATGTATCTTTTAATAAACGTGTATTTACTGCTTTAGGAGTCGGAATTATATTTGGTCTTATATTACAATTTATTTATGAGCCTACTTCTAAAGTAATTATCGAATCAAATACCTGGTTCGGTTTAATTGGTAACGGTTATGTGAAGTTGCTTCAAATGATCGTTATGCCACTTATTTTAGTATCTATTATTTCAGCATTTACAAAATTACAATTAACGAAAAACCTTGGTAAAATTAGTGGTCTTATTATCGGAATTTTAATTCTTACTACAGGAATTGCCGCAGCTGTCGGTATCGCAGCAAGCGCAGGATTTGATGTATCAGCGACAGGATTACAACAAGGTGATGCAGAATCTGCTCGTCTGAAATTAGTAGAAGAAAGATTTACTTCTATTGAAAAGACAACAATTCCAGACAAATTGTTAGAACTGTTGCCTACGAATCCTTTTCTTGATTTAACAGGTGCTCGTCCAACATCAACAATTTCTGTTGTAATATTTGCAGCCTTTATCGGGATTGCCTTTATAGGTGTAAAACGAAAATATCCAGAACAAGCAGAGCTATTTAAGAAAATGCTTGATGCTGTATATGCAATCGTAATGCGTATGGTAACATTAATTTTACGTCTTACTCCATACGGCGTATTAGCTCTTATGGCAAAGACAGTTGCTGGTAGCGATATAAATGCTATTTTAAAACTTGGTAACTTCGTGTTAGCGTCTTACGTAGCTCTTATCGTAATGTTTATCATTCACTTATTATTAATCGCACTATCTGGTTTAAATCCAATTCAATATTTGAAAAAAGTGTTCCCTGTATTAACATTTGCATTCACATCTCGCTCTAGTGCTGGTGCAATGCCATTAAATATTGAAGCTCAAAAAGAAAAGCTTGGTATTTCTGAAGGAATCGCTAACTTCGCTGCATCCTTTGGGGTATCTATCGGTCAAAACGGTTGCGCAGGTATTTATCCAGCAATGCTTGCTATGATGGTCGCTCCAACCGTAGGAATCGATCCATTACAACCACAATTTATTTTAACTTTAATCGCTGTCGTTGCTATTAGCTCATTCGGTGTTGCCGGCGTTGGTGGCGGTGCAACATTCGCAGCGTTAATCGTACTATCTACAATGAACTTACCAATCGGCATTGTCGCTCTTGTTATCTCAGTTGAACCATTAATCGATATGGGTCGTACAGCTCTTAACGTAAGTGGTTCGATGACAGCTGGTCTTATTTCTAGTAAATGGCTTGGTGAATTAGATCAGGATACGTACAATCAAGATGATGTAAAAACTGGTGAGATTGCTTCATAATAAAAAAGGACGCTAACAAAAACTGTTAGCGTCCTTTTTTAGTTCTTTTCATCTTCCTCTTTATCTTTTATACATAAGGCATAACATATTGTTTCAAACACTATGTATAAAGCTCTACCGATTACTTCAACCATAGTAAAACACCACCTGTATATTAGAATAGATAATTATAAATAAATTATATATCTTTTCGGATTTTTATAAAAACCAATCTTTATACTTCTACTAAAAACTCTTCTAGTTGCTCTTTTAACTCCAATGTAAAATCTCGTTCTTTATACTTCATTTCTATCTCCTTACACATAAAAAAAGAGAATATAATAACATATTCTCTTTTCTCAAATATATTTCATTATCTCACAGCCCGTCCCTTTCACAAATAACCATTTTGCTCGCACCATGTATGAAATTGTCCTACATCTACTCCAACTAACACGATATCCTTTAGCTCTACAGCAATACTTTGTTCCCCAATTACAATAGCAAAATGGGATTCTAATTGTTTTTCATTTTTCTTTACAGTTCCAATTCGGTTCCGATGCGGCCCATCTTTTATATATGCTTTTTGTCCTACAATATCAAAGTTCAAGATTCTCACCTCTTTTACTGCGCTCAAATTGGAAATACAATCTCCACCTCGGAAAATTTCCTTTCATTGCACTATTTCTCTATATATATGACGAAACAATAAAAGAGTCCTTCCTTCTTTACAATTATTTTTTCTTTGTTTCATTTTTATGATTGAAACGTAAAGTTTATAATAAAATACACTTGGAAGCGCTTTCTACGTAATTTTTTATGTTATAATATAAAAGTAGAACTTCGTAAAGAGGGTTAAAAAATGAATACAAACATGATTAACAAAGTAATTGAAGCATTAAAAGTATATGGCTTTCAGGATGTATCATTCTGTGAAGAAACGAAGCAATTTTTATTTCATAACGAAACCGATATTATGAGCGGCTATGCAGAAATAACATATAGTAGTCAATTCGAAAAATTTAACGTACAAATTCATCCAATTGAAACGCATCACCAAGCAGAGTTACAAGAGGTTGAAAGACATATACAAGCTTGCATACGAAAAGTAGAGTATTTAAATGCACTTCTTACTGGACAAACAAAGCTAGATGATAAAATTATTATTATGTAAAAAAAAGAACGTGAAGCTATCACGTTCTTTTTCATTATACGTTCATTTTCCCCTTCAGCTGTAATCCTGTAACAGATTCTAATACATCCATCGCTTCTTCAAACGTCATATCAAAAATTGTCTTCTCTTCTATATAGGGAAACTGTCTAAAGCGCTTTTCTAACATTTTCACTGCATCCGATGTGAAGTTTGCGCTATCAATGCCAAATTCTGTTTCAAGAAGCACAATCCAATCTAACACATGAAAACCTAATCCATTTACGAATGAAATAAGTTTTTCTTCTGGCTGTGGAGATAAGAATACGTTTCGCTCCAGCTCACTGAAAAGTTCTTCTCCTAAAATTCCTGCTAACTCATCATCATGTTCGCGTTCAATAATCTCTTCATAACCGTAATCATCAACAAGCTCTTCTACTTCTTCACTATCCGCAAAAAGCAATTGACTAAGAATTGCATCTTTCTTAAATTCACTGTTTTGTACAACCTCTAAAAAACTTGTTTCCCATCCATTTTCTAATTTCATATTTATAACTCCTTTATATGCTTTACTTATAATAACTGTGCCCAAAATAGCCTAATGGTAACCTTCACTCTTTTTTTGCAAAAAATATTTCTCGCTGCATTCCCACGTCTAACATTCCACCTTATTCAATATATATGAGACAAGTCCCTCAATTTCTCCTTCGAAAATATCAACTTCTCGTAAATGGTAGAATGTAGTTTGCAACTCATTGCCCTTGTGATATATATAAATTTTCTTTTCTAAAGCAATTGCCATCCCTAATTCTGTATGACTTCCATTCCCACCCTCTAGTATGAGTAAGAAAACATCAGCTTCTCGTATCGCTTCTTGTTCTTCTTCACCAATCTTTTGCAATTGTTCTCTATTGGTTGCTCTTTCATTTTTCGTCCAATCATATGTATGATGCCATCCCAATTCTTTCAACTGGCTTGATACGAAACGAACAAGATGTTTATTTTGAAATCCTGAAGCAATATAAAATTTCATTTATATTCACTCCTTAAATATGTATGGGGAAACTCCTTTTTTAGCGTTAATGGGATTTTTTCAAAAAAAAATCCCCATCCTTAGAACTTATTTGCGTTTCAATGATGGGGTGCCTCATGATCTTCTTTTATTTTTTGTTTTTTATAACTTTCATCAGCTAACATTTCTAGTTCAGCTGTTATTTCTGATTTTTCAAGCTCTCGTTCTTGTGAAAATTTCCGTGAAATATAAACAATAACACTACCAACGTACAACACAAAGCATATAATAAGTGCAGTATTTTCATAGAGACTTAGCTCCAACACAGTCACTCCTAATCCATTCGTATTTTCACGCTTAATCAATTGGAATTTCCCTATTAACCATTTGTTATTGTAACATAAAAATATCAATTCTTGGAATCTTTCATCCTACTAAAAAAGACATGATTGTTTAATCATGCCTCTGAAATATGTTGAATGATAGTTTTAATCGCTTCTTTCCCATTATATTTTTTTAATGCTGTTTTATACGTCTCATTATTATGAGATAGCTCTTCTATATGCTTTATAAGTGAGTTCACCGTTACATCCTCTTCATATAATACCGATGCATACCCTTGTCTTTTAAAGGATTCAGCATTTAAAATTTGATCTCCACGGCTTGCAAATTTCGATAACGGAATTAACACCATCGGCTTTTGCATTGTTAAAAATTCAAAAATCGCGTTGGATCCCGCACGTGAAATAACAAAATCTGTTGCTGCTAATATATCCGGCAACTCTTCATGTACATATTCAAATTGTCTATATCCTTCTTTATTTTGTAAGGATTCATCAAAATTTCCTTTTCCGCAAAGATGCACAATTTGATAATTTTTCAGAAGATCTGGAAGTGCCGATCGAACCGTTTCATTAATTTTCTTTGCGCCTAAACTTCCTCCCATAACAGTAATAACTGATTTCTTCCGGGAAAACCCTAGAAACTTTAAACCTTTTTCAAGATTTCCTCTTAGTACGTCTTCACGTACAGGCGATCCTGTATATATTACTTTTTCTTTCGGTAAATGTTTCGCTGCTTCTTCAAATGTAACAAATATTTTCGAGGCAAAACGGAGCGCAATTTTATTTGCTAGTCCAGGTGTCATATCAGATTCATGTAATAAAACTGGCACCCTATTTAGCCACCCTCCTATTACGACTGGTACGGATACGAAACCACCTTTTGAAAAAATAACATCCGGTTTTAGTTTACGAATTGTTACGTACGCATCCATAACACCCTTCATCACGAGAAAAGGATCTTTTATATTTTTCAAATCAAAATAACGACGTAGCTTCCCGCTTGCAATACTATGGTATGGGATTCCTTCTTTTTCTATAATCGTTTTCTCAATACCTTGATGAGAACCAATATAAGAGATATCCCAGTTCTGCTTTTGTAAATGTGGAATAATTGCTAAATTAGGTGTTACATGCCCGGCCGAACCGCCACCTGTAAAGACTATTTTTTTCATACGTCTCCCCCTTCTACACTATAGTACACTAAAATACCTTGCCTCAGGGTGAGAAAATACCATAGCCGTTACAGACGCTTCTGGCTCCATCATAAATCCTTCTGTTAATGAAATACCTATTTCTTCTGGATGAATTAAGCGAAATAATTTTTCTTGATCAGCAAGTTCTGGGCATGCTGGATAACCAAATGATACGCGTATTCCTCTATATTTTGTACGGAATCTCTCTTCCATCGTCAGTTCAGGTGAATCTGGAATTCCCCAACGATCACGAATGAGCATATGTGTTTTTTCAGCAAGTCCTTCTGCTAATTCAAGTGCTAACGACTGAATCGCATGACTGCGTAAATAATCTCCCTTCGCCTTCCATTCCTCTGCAATATCTCGAACCCCTTCTCCAACGGTAACAGATAAGAAAGCGACATAATCCATCTCATCTCCAATCGGGCGTATATAATCTCCTAAAGTACGGTATGGTGCTTTCCCTTGTCTCGGAAATTCAAATCGCTCTATAATACGTGTGTAATTTTCCGGATCGTATATAATTATATTTTGTCCATCACTTTGCGCCGGGAAAAATTGATACACCGCTTTTGGGCGTAACCAAGATTGTCCTTCTTGTAATAATTCATCAATTAAATCATTTAGCTCATGTGCTCTTTTATCCCCTTCTTGCAAGAGTTTTTTTACGTTTCCTTTTAACCCAAGATGGTGTCCAATTAACATTTGTCTATTTAAAAACGGTGCAAGATGAAGGGCAGGAATATCCCGTAATACAACTCGTTTCGTCGAATCTGGCACTATAACAGTTGCTTTTGGCAACGGCTCAATAACTGCGGGAATTTCTATTTTTTTCTCCTCTTGTTTCACAATATGAAGATGGCGTTCCTTTTTATCTCGCTTCATCTTTTCACGTTCTTCTTCTTTTTGTAATTTGTTAATAATATCAAGACCTGTCATTGCATCACTTGCATAACATACGAGCCCTTTATAAGATGGAGAAATACGATTATCTGTAAATTTCCTCGTTAGTGCTGCACCACCTACAACAATTGGAATATCAATATTCGCTGCTTTTAAATCTTCAGCAGTCGTTACCATTTGTTGCGCTGATTTTACTAACAAACCAGAAAGGCCAATAATATCAGGTTTCTTTTCTTGTACTTCTTGAACAATTCGATCCGAACGAACATTAATTCCTAAATTAATAATTTCATATCCGTTATTTGATAAAATAATTTCAACGAGGTTTTTCCCAATATCATGTACGTCTCCTTTAACAGTCGCTAATAATACTTTCCCTTTTTTTGCACTCTCACTAGATTCCATATGTGGCTCTAAATAACTTACGGCAGCTTTCATACTTTCAGCACTTTGCAATACTTCAGCAACGATAAGCTCATTACCATTAAATAATCGCCCCACCTCATCCATTCCTGTCATAAGCGGCCCGTTAATAATATCCAGAGGTTTTCGTCCTTCTGTAAGCGCGAGACTTAGATCTTCTTGTAGTCCTTGCTTCGTACCTTCCACAATATAATTTGCCAGTCGTTCATCAAGCGTTAGCGTTTCTTGTGTAGCGACTTCTTTCTTTTTGGCAACACGGTAAAAGTTTGTGAATTTTTCTAACGTCTCTTTCGTCGTTTCAAATAATAATGCATCCGCAAGACGTTTTTCTTCCTCTGGAATTAACGCATAGCGTTCTAATTTTTCCGTATTAACAATCGCATAATCTAATCCTGCTTTCGTTGCATGATATAGAAAGACAGAGTTTAATACTTCACGTCCAGCTGGTGGTAAACCAAAAGATATATTACTCACACCTAGAATCGTTAAACATTCTGGTAACGCTTCTTTAATAAGACGAATCCCTTCTATAGTCGCTGCCGCTGAACCTATATATTCTTCATCACCTGTTCCTACAGGAAACACAAGCGCATCAAAAATAATATCAGATGGGCGTATACCATACTTTTTCGTTAGTAATTCATAGCTTCTTTTAGCAATTTCTATCTTTCTTTCTGCACTAACTGCCATACCATCTTCATCAATTGTCCCTACAACTATCGCAGCACCGTATTTCCGAAGAAGGGGTGTCACTTTTTCAAAACGTTCTTCTCCATCCTCTAAATTAATAGAATTGATAACACCTTTTCCTTGAATATAAGTAAGAGCTTTCGCCATAACATTTTCATCTGTTGAATCAATCATAATCGGTACTTTTAACACTTTCGTAACTTCTGCCAAGAATTTTTCCATATCTTCTATTTCATCACGATCAGGGTCTGCCATACAAATATCAATAATATGAGCATTTTTCTTCACTTGCGCTCTTGCCACTTCAGCAGCCTCTTCAAATTTCCCTTCTGCTACTAATCTTTTAAACTTACGCGATCCAATTACATTCGTCCTTTCTCCAACAAATAAAGGCCTCATAGAATCATCATATTGCAACGCTTCTAGTCCACTAATTCCATGTCCAACCCTTTCATGATGCTCACGAGGATTAATCGAGGCAAGCGCTGATTTCATTACACGTATATGTTCTGGTGTTGTGCCACAACAACCACCAATAATATTAATCCATCCTTCTTCAGCAAAACGTTTTACTTTTTCAGCAAGTGACGCTGGAGATTCGTGATAATGCCCATCTTCATCAGGAAGACCAGCGTTTGGATAACACGAAATATAACACTCCGATAAATCAGATAGGGAACGTATATGTTCCCTCATAAATTCTGGACCAGTAGCACAGTTTAATCCAACCGATAATGGCTTCATATGCTCTACCGATAAATAAAAGGCTTCGATCGTTTGACCCGCTAAAGTCGTTCCCATCGGTTCAATTGTTCCAGAAATCATAATAGGTACTATTTTGTTTAGTTCTTCAAACGCCGCTTGAATTCCAATGTACGCAGCTTTCACATTACGCATATCTTGACTCGTTTCAACGAGTAATACATCAACTTCTCCTCTTAATAGTCCTCTCGCTTGCCTTGTATAGGCTTCAATTAACTCTTCAAAAGTCACACCACCTGTAACACTAATCGCTTTCGTCGTTGGTCCCATCGCTCCCGCAACATACACTTCTTTCCCACTTTCTTTAACCGCTTGCTTCGCCAAAAGCGCTGCCCTTTCGTTTAACTCTTCATCTAAATGAGACAATGCATAATCACTTAATACAATATTTGTTGCACCAAACGTATTCGTTTCAATAATATCTGCTCCAGCTTCAATGTAGACTTTATGAATATTTAAAATAACATCCGGTCTTGTTTTTACTAAATATTCATTACAACCTTCGTATTCTTCTCCTCCAAAATCTTCCGCTGTTAAGTCTTCTTGCTGGATCATCGTTCCCATTGCACCATCTAATATTAAAATTTCATGTTGTAATCTCTCTTCTATTCGTTTCATCAATTAATACCTTCTTTCACTTCTTGCTTTTCTCTCACATATTTCACGAGATGTTCTGTAATTTCATATTTTAAAAACGGTGTAATAAGATACATACCGTTAAAGTATTTCATCGCCGCATCGATCAACTCTTGTGAAATACGAATCCCTTCCTCTATGGCTGCCTCTTTCGTTTCATGTCCATCCATTCTTTGTCTTATCTCTTCAGGGAGAGTAATACCCGGCACTTCAAAATGAAGAAAATCTGCGTTCCGCTTACTTACTAACGGCATAATTCCAATAAAGATAGGTTGTTCCAAATGCTTTGTCGCTTCATATACTTCTTCTATTAAAGCAACATCATATATCGGCTGCGTTAAGAAATATTCAGCACCAGCATCAATTTTTCGTTCCATTCGCTTGACCGCTGCTTTTAAATGCCTTACATGAGGATTGAATGCACCTCCAACAGAAAATCTTGTTGCCGGACCAATTGATTTCCCTAAAATAGAGCGACCGTCGTTCATCTCTTTAATCATTTTAATGAGCTCTATCGATGACAAATCATATACAGAAGTTGCACCTGGGAAATCACCAACACGCGCTGGATCACCAGTTAAAGCTAGCACTTCCTCCATACCTAATGCTGATAATCCAAGTAAGTGAGACTGTAGTCCAATGACGTTATGGTCTCTACACGTTAAATGCGTCAATACTGGAATATCATGCTTCGTTAATAATGCACCCATAGCCATATTCGAAACACGAGGAGATGCTAATGAATTATCTGCTAGAGTAATAGCATCCGCTCCAGCCCTTTTCAGTGCTCTTGCCCCTTCAAAAAAACGCTGCGTGTCTAACGTTTTCGGTGGATCTAATTCCACTACAACTGTCGTTTGTTTCTTTGCCTTTTCTGCTAGAGTAACATGAGCTCTCGAACGCTTCTCATGTGTATGGACCACTTTAGGCCTTTGAATCGTCTCCTTTGCTATTACAGGTGCAACATTTGCAATAGCACGTTTCATTCCTTCAATATGTTCCGGGGTAGTACCACAACAACCACCTAATAAACGAATACCTTGTTCAATAAAGTTTGGTGTCATTTCTTCAAAATACGCTGGACTTCCCTCATATACGTAACGCCCTTCCACATAATTCGGGAGACCTGCATTCGGATATGCTGATAAATAGCCATTTTGAGGAATCGATATCATTTTGAAAGCTTCCGTCATGTGAAGCGGGCCTAGTTGACAGTTCAACCCAACAACATTGGCACCGTAATCTAAAAGCTGTTTTAATATTTCATTGACATCATTCCCATTTTGAGTCGTACCTGCCTCATGTAACGCTAACTGAGCAACAATCGGAATATTCGTTTGTTTACGCAATACTTTAACCGCATGCAATAATTCAAATTCATCATAAAAAGTTTCTAATAGTAATCCATCAACCTGTTCTTCTAGTAAAGCACCTGCCTGCTCAAGTAACATAAATTCTCGCTCTATATCAGTCGTTGTAACAGCACCAATATGTTTCATACCTCCAATTGTCCCTAAAATTGCATTCCGCTCTGTTACTGATGCTTTCGCAATATTCACTGCCGCTTTATTAATTTGGACAACTTGATTTTCTAGACCATACATGCGGAGTTTCGCTTCATTCGCACCATACGTATTCGTTTGAATAACATCCGCTCCAGCAGCTACATATTGTTTATGGATCGATATAATTAAGTCCGGATCAGACAAATTCAATTCTTCAAAACTACTTTGTAAACCATGAGAATGTAATAAAGTTCCAACTGCACCATCACCTATTACAATTCCTTTTGATAATAAATCTAGTAATTTCACGAATCTCCCTCATTTCTATCAATATAAAAAAACCCCTCTTCACTTTGAAGAGGGGGACATAATTGTTCCTCCTCTTATCATGCAAAACACACGTTTTGCAGGTTTTAGCACCGTTTCAAACATTTAGTTTGAAGGTTGCCGGGTTTCACAGGGCCTTTCCCTCCACCGCTCTCAATAAGAGTTTGTCTTTATTATTTTATTTATGTAGCTAAAAGGAAATACGTTCCCCTTTTAACAATGTTTGTTAATTTTTTATAAATTTAGCACGCACTAAAATAAAAGTCAATGACACTTGCGGAAAAATAAAAATTATTTAAAATAAAGTTGCAATTCAATTATCTTTTGTTGTAAAGTTAAAACCATAATAAAATTTCATACGAACATTCTTATCTAGAGAGGTAGAGGGACTGGCCCTTTGACGCCTCAGCAACCATTAACATTCATTCGTTAATAAGGTGCTAATTCCAGCAAATTGTGAAAGATTTGACAGATGAGAAGAAGACTCTATTCAATCCGAAAGCCTTCTTCTTAGAAGGCTTTTTTTATTTTCACTTAGTCGTTCACTTTAAAAAGGGGGAATTTTCACATGTCAACAATCGAAACAAAACTAGCACAAATCGGGAACCGTAGCGAAGCTACAACAGGAACTGTTAATCCACCTGTTTATTTCTCAACTGCTTATCGTCACGAAGGAATTGGTAAATCTACTGGTTTTGACTATTCAAGAACTGGAAATCCGACTCGCGGTCTTTTAGAACAGGCAATTGCAGACTTAGAAAGCGGTGAGCAAGGTTATGCCTGTAGTTCAGGAATGGCGGCTGTTCTCCTTGTCCTTTCACTATTCCGTTCCGGAGATGAGCTTATCGTATCTGAAGACTTATACGGGGGAACATATCGTCTATTTTCCGAACATGAAGACAAGTGGAATATTCGATGTAGATACGTAGATACACAATCTATTAAACAAATTGAGCAAGCAATCACATCTCAAACGAAGGCTATTTTCATAGAAACACCGACTAATCCATTAATGCAAGTAACTGATATCGTAAGTGTAGCAAGTGTAGCGAAAAGGCACGGACTACTTCTTATTGTAGATAACACGTTCTATACACCTTATATACAGCAACCATTAACAGAAGGTGCAAACATCGTCCTTCATAGCGCAACTAAATATTTAGGCGGTCATAACGATGTACTAAGCGGACTTGTCGTTGCGAAAGGGAAATCTCTTTGCGAGGAGCTTGCTCATTATCATAATGCCTCTGGTGCTGTCTTAAGCCCGTTTGATTCATGGCTATTAATTCGAGGGATGAAGACTTTAGCACTTCGCATGAAACAGCATGAAGAAAACGCTCATGCAATTGTTGCTTATTTAAATGATGAAGATGGTGTGACAGATGTATTTTATCCAGGAAGAGGTGGTATGATTTCATTTCGCCTTCAAGATGAAACTTGGATTAATCCTTTCTTACAATCTTTATCCTTAATTACATTTGCTGAAAGTCTTGGCGGCGTCGAAAGTTTAATGACTTATCCAGCAACGCAAACTCATGCCGACATTCCAGAAGATGTTCGAACAGCACGTGGTGTGTGTAATCGTCTTCTCCGTTTTTCAGTCGGCATCGAAAATAGCAACGACTTAATTCAAGACTTAAAGCAAGCAATTAAACTTGTAAAAGAAGGTGTAAGAATATGAGTTATTCCATAGATACGCTTTTACTGCATAATCAATACAAGCATGACACACACACAGGAGCTGTTAACGTTCCCATCTATAACACATCAACATTCCATCAGTTTGATGTAGATGCTTTCGGAAAGTATGACTATAGTAGATCTGGAAATCCAACACGTGAAGCTCTTGAAGATATCATTGCTTTATTAGAAGGCGGGACAAAAGGATTTGCCTTTGCATCAGGCATTGCAGCCATTTCTACTGCATTTCTCCTTCTTTCACAAGGTGACCATGTTCTTATTTCAGAAGATGTATATGGAGGCACTTATCGAATTGTTACTGAAGTTCTCTCCCGTTATGGTGTTTCACATACATTTGTGGATATGACCAATGTGGAAGAAGTAAAAGAAAACATTAAACCAAATACGAAGCTCTTTTATGTAGAAACACCTTCTAACCCACTTTTAAAAGTGACAGATATTCGTGCTGTTTCTAATCTTGCAAAATCTATTGGTGCTCTTACTTTTGTTGATAATACATTTTTGACACCACTATTTCAAAAACCGCTTGATCTTGGCGCAGATGTCGTTCTTCATAGTGCCACAAAATTCATTGCCGGTCATAGTGATGTTACTGCCGGATTAGCAGTTGTAAAAGATGCCGAACTCGCTCAAAAACTTGGATTTTTACAAAATGCATTCGGCGCTATTTTAGGTCCTCAAGATTGTTCTCTCGTACTTCGCGGCCTAAAAACATTGCATGTACGTCTTGAGCATTCAGCTGCAAACGCCAATAAAATTGCACACTATTTACAAGAGCACACTAAAGTTCAAAATGTCTATTATCCTGGCTTACAAACACATCTTGGATTTGACATTCAACAATCTCAAGCTACATCAGCCGGAGCTGTCCTATCTTTCACTTTACAATCAGAAGACGCACTCCGCCAATTTTTATCAAAAGTAAAATTACCTGTCTTCGCAGTTAGTTTAGGAGCTGTCGAATCGATTCTTTCCTACCCAGCTAAAATGTCACATGCAGCACTGTCGCAAGAAGCTCGTGATGAAAGAGGTATTTCTAATTCATTACTTCGGTTATCCGTTGGCCTTGAAAATGTTGACGATTTAATATCCGATTTTAAAAATGCCCTTTCTTATGTAGAAGAACCTGTAAATGCATAGGACGAACAGAAGATATGAAATTAAGTTTTCATATCTTCTTTTTTATGCCGTTAAGTATATTTTTTACTTTTCGTATAGTTCATAAAAAAACGAAAGAGCACCATCTATTTCCAAGTAATGAATTAATTGATATATTAAAAAGTAAAAAAGGGGCAAAAATAATGGATACTTGTGCAGATGTTTTAATCGTTATCGATTTACAAAATGGGGTATGTTATAGCGGAGAGCATTTATTTGATTTACAAAACTTGCTTACAAAAGTAAATAAAAGAATTTCTTCCTATAGAAAATCAAATAAACCAATCATTTTTGTTCAACATTGTGATGATGATTTAGTACCCGAAAAAGAACTTTGGGCTATTCATACCGATCTAGATGTTCAAGAACAAGATTTTTTTGTAAGAAAAACACATGCAAATTCATTTTATAAAACGAACTTAAAAGAGATTTTAGACCAATTATCTGTACATCGTATTGAATTTTGTGGTGCCCAAACAGAGTACTGTATGGATGCTACGATTAAATTTGCCCATGGACTGGGATACGAAAACTTCATGGTACAGAAAACAACCTCTACGTTAAATAATCCATTTATGTCCGCAAAAGAGACAATTAATTTTTATGAGAATATATGGAATCACAGATTTTTAAAATTGATACAAGATGAACTCTAGAATAAATGACTAATGACTTAATTATTCTAAGATTTATCAGTTACATCCAAACATTTCATTATCATCATAAAGAAGCTGATCATAATCAGCTTCTTTTCTTTTAACCTGTTATATATTCTATATATAACATTATAATTCCTTTGTCATATTATTTTAAAAATTTTGTATATTCATTTGAAAGAATAAGAAAATCATGATAAAATTGTGTTACGAATATATCTATATCTTTCAATTTTTGAAACGCATCAAAATTTTCACTCAAAAATGTCATTTTACAAAACTGTGCAAATTTATCTATTTTATTTACATCAGGGTCTCTTTTCTTACAATTTCTTTACTTTAGGACTTTTTTTCTGCAACAACTGTTTTCTTTTCTTTGATTTTTTGGTATGTATAGTATGGTATAACAGCTCACACGGAGGTGGAAAAGAACATGTTAGAAACCTTTCAAAAAGAAATAGAACTATATGAAAGCAATGCAGAATTATTGAAAGTGCTTGCTCATCCTGTTCGCTTATGTATTGTAAAGGGATTAATTGAACGTGGCCCAAGCAACGTTTCTACAATGTACACAGGCTTAAACATGCCACAATCTACAATTTCACAGCATTTAGCAAAGTTAAAAAGTGCTAAAATCGTTTCTAGTGAAAGAAAAGGATTGGAAATTTACTACAAAGTAGAAAACGAAACAATTATTCAACTCGTTCGCGTATTATTAGGTTAGGGACCTATAGACAGAGAAAAAGAGTGTATTCTATATTTTTCATCTCATATCTTTAATATAAATATATATCATGAGAGAAAATATATAATGCTACATAATTAAAAGTCGTATTAAAAAACAAGACACAGAAAATACTGTGTCTTGTTTTTTTCATATCGTTAAATATTGATTCAAAAGTAAATTCTTCATATCTTTTGTGTGTATAACAACATCGAAAGCATTACCTAATCCTCCGTTCAAAATCATAGAGCGAATAGCTCTATTTAGTTTTTGAGTTTCAGAAAAAGGGTTGGTATCTTGATGGCTAGCAAGCTGATCTAATATTCCTGCTGCTAACAAAAACTCTGATTGCTTCCTATGCCATATCGTATTAATTCCTTGCAGCTCAAAATTCATCTTCAACTCATCCCAATGAACATGCGTAGTAAGGTCCATTTCTCCTGGATATGCAAGAGGATTACGAATTAACTTGTGCTTATAATATCCTCTTAAACTTCCTTCACGATGTGCAGGATGCATCCATTCTTCTTTTGTATATCCATAATCAACTGTAATACATATACCTTTCTGAAACCATTTCGCAATCTCTTCTATATACTCTTCCATTGCAATAGGCACTTCAAAGCGCTGTCCCTCAGCAATATGAATGTTATATTTCAATAAGTAACGACCGACTCTTTTCTCTATCGGTCTAAATACTTCTGTAAGGTTTCCCTCATCTGTATAAGTGATACGTACTTCATACAAAATTCCATTTCTTTTCTCAACTATCTCAACAGGAAACGCATCAAATAATTCATTCGAAAAAATAATTCCTTCGAAAGACTCTCCCATTTCAATATAAGATGTATAATACGACACATTATCAAATAAGCAAAGCCTCTCCTGTTGTAGCCTTCTATGAAAAGGGCTCACTTCAATAATTGAATAGTTTAAATTGATAAAGGTTTCCGGGGATAATTGTTTCCATTCTTGTAAAACATCATAGGCAAACTTTCCTGTTCCCCCACCAATCTCACAAATATTTGGAGAAACTTCTCCCTTTTCAACAAGCCGAATAAAAAACTTAGCAAAAGTCTTCGCAAATACAGAAGATACATTGCTACTCGTAAAAAAATCTCCCTGTCTTCCAATTTTTTCACGTTCTCTCATATAATACCCATGTTCCTCTGCATATAATACGAGGTTCATATACGTACTATATGAAATCGAATGATCCTTTTCTTTTCCCATCCATTCTCTTAAATTGAGCTCCATCCCCATAATGACTCCTTATTGTAAAAATGGATTATTTTCTTTTTCAAAACCAATGCTTGTTTCTGGACCGTGTCCACATAGCACCGCTGTTTCATCTGGTAATACAAATAATTTCTCTTCAATACTTCCAATTAATTCAGCAAAACTTCCACCAGGTAAATCCGTTCTTCCAATACTCATTTGGAACAATACATCTCCAGAAAATACAGCATTCGCTTCTTTACTATAATAAGAAATACTTCCTGGAGAATGTCCTGGTGTCTCAAAAATTTCAAAACTAAAAGAACCGATCGTTAATGTACCCTCTTCGTCAATAATATGATCTGCTGGTTTTGCTGTAATACTGCGGTTCATCATAAAAATTTGCGAGCCATTCACAGTTGCATCGCCTAACCAATTCGCTTCTTCTTTATGTACGTATACCGGAATATGAAAAGCGTCTCTCACGGCATCAACAGCACCAATATGATCAAAGTGAGCATGTGTTAATAAAACCGCAAGTGGCTTTAACTGCGCTTCCTGTAAATATGTAACAAGTTTCTCTCCTTCATGACCAGGATCAAAAATAATACACTCATTTTGATCATTCGTTAAAATATAAGCATTTGTTTGTAATGGGCCTAAAGGCATTTGTATCCATTTCATATGAAAATCTCCTCCAGTTATTTAATTTACTTTTAATGATACAACATTTCTTTCTCTTAGGAAAAGAAGGCGTGTCATCTCGACAATCATTTTTAAAACATGTACAATATAAAAGAGTAAATATTCTAAAAACTCATTCTAAGGAATGAGTAGACAGAGGAGGATATTGTATGGGCCTTGTTATTATTTTTACGCTAGTCACTCTGTTAGCTGTATTTGCTACGCTTAGAACACTTCGCGAAAAAAACTTATTCGCGGGCGGCTTCGCTATTGCAACCGTACTTGTTTTCGGATGGTTTACAATCATGACTGTTCTATATAATGGGTACCCACCAACAGCTTAATCTATTTACATTTTTATTCTCCAACAAGATCTTGCATAAAAAGAGGAAGGGGGCCCCTTCCTCTTTTCATTATTCACAACTTATATCATCTTCGCCTCGTATTTGTGCTTTTTTACAAGCCACGCTCCTCCAATTACACCTGCATCATTACCAAGTATTGCAATTGCTAACTTCGTACTCTTTACAGCACGAGAGAAAGCATATTGCTCGAAATAACGTTGAATTGGTTCTAATAGTGAATCTCCAGCTTTAGATACGCCACCACCAATTACGATTTTCTCTGGGTTCAACGTACTAGCAAGGTTCGCTACAGCTAATCCTAAATAAGAAGCTACTTTTTCCACTACTTCACCTGCTAGTTCATCACCTTGTCCAAGCGCTTCAAACACATCTTTTGATGTAATAAGCCCTTCTTCTGCTAACATAGAACGTAAAACACTTTCTTTATCTGTCTCTTGTATTTGTTGCATAGCAACACGTACAATACCTGTTGCAGAGGCTACCGTTTCTAAACAACCTGACTTTCCGCAATTACATGGAAAAGCGCTCTCTGTAACAACTGTAATATGTCCAATCTCACCAGCAGCACCGCTTATACCATGTACAATCTCACCATTGGCGATAACACCACCACCAACACCAGTGCCAAGTGTCATACAAATTAAATCTTTTGCTCCTTCGCCAGCACCTTTCCACATTTCACCAAGCGCCGCTAAGTTTGCATCATTATCAATAACAACAGGTAATCCTGTTTCTACTTCTAGCAAGTCTTTTAACGGATAGTTTTTCCATCCTAAATTAACCGCTTCATAAATCATTCCAGATGCCACATGTACAGGACCAGGAGCTCCCATACCAATACCAATTAGCTTGCTTTTTAATTCCCCTAATTCTTCTAACTTTTTATCAATAGCTTTCGCTACATCAAGTGTAATATGTTTTCCTTGTTCATTTGTATTCGTAGGAATTTCCCACTTATGTAAAATTTCACCATACACATTAATAAATGCTAATTTAATCGTTGTACCACCAAGGTCAACACCAACTAACCATTTCTCTTCCATGTTACTTACCTACCTTTATCTAATTCTTATTTAGCTCTTTTTGAATTTCTTGCTTCAATAAAAATAAAGCTGTTTGATAGTCTTGTGGGTCGATTAGCTGTGATTGATTTAATTCACGCAATTCATCTTGCATTAATTGTAAATCTGCAATTCGATCACCCGTATAAATAATCGTACCAAATTTCTTTAGCAATTGCTGAATATCATAAATAGATACCATTTCATCACCCTCTATGCTCACTTACTATAAAAAATTATAATAAGAAAACGTTCACATATTTTATTATAATCACGAAGAAAAAGTCTCGTCAATTTTTATTTGTCTATACAAGCCCATTTTTAACCATTGTTCCTTTTTCTGTAATAATTTTTTCTACATTTTTATCAAATGGCTCTACTGGAATATGTTCTACCATTTGAAAACTATAAGCTAATGATAGCGCTTTCCCTTTATAATGCACGAGATAACGATCATAATAGCCACCACCATATCCAATCCGTTCTCCTCGCTCTGTATAAGCTACGCCTGGCACGATTTGAAGATCAATTTCATCTGCATTCACTTCTTCCGTAAGCGCTGGAATTGGTTCACGTAAATTCATATACACTGTTTCTAATTGATCAAAATTACTAATTTTCCGGAAAGACATCGTTCGTGTTCCTTTATTACACTTCGGAACAACAACTTTCTTTCCTTCTTCCCAAGCTTTTTCGATAATAGGATATGTATTCACTTCATTTTCCATTGAGAGGGTGATTCCAATTGTTTTAGCTTCAACCCACTCTTTTTGCGCATACAACGAAGCTGCAATTTGCTCTGATAAAGTTGTATACCGTTCTTCTGATAAAGAATTCATGTGTTCTATTATTTGTTTACGTAAACGTAGTTTCTCTTCTCTCACACATTTTCCCCCTCACAGTGACACTTTGCTCTACGATGATAGTGTATCACTTTTAACAGAGGAACCGAATAAAAAAAGAAACAGTAGGAAAATATTCCTACTGCTTACTTTGTTTCACGGTGTAACGTAGACTTCTTGTCACGCTTGCAATACTTTTTAAGCTCGATACGCTCAGCGTTGTTACGTTTGTTTTTCTTTGAGATATAGTTACGATCTCCGCATTCTGTACATGCTAGAGTAATATTCACACGCATTCTTATTTCCCTCCAGTACTAATAACTTAAATCAGACTATACTATAATACCACTTTTAAAATAAAAATTCTACACCTTTTGATATTGTCTAATTTTTTCTATAAGATTTTTCATGTTTTCCCTTGCTATTACTGGGTTTCTAGCATGCGAATACACTAAAAATTTCGGTTGTTTTGTGTCAGAAACGATATAAGACCACTCTTTTTCGGTATATTTGAACTGTACTCCTTCAAATATACCTTCTGCCTTTCTTTCCATATCAGCCAATAATTTCCTCATTATTTTCCCTTTTTCATTCCATGAACATACAACTTCATCACAAAGTAGATAGAGCGGAGGTGATTGCTCTACTATGCTGAGAAATGTTTTTCCCTGCAATGCTATTAGCTCGAATAATTTTCCAATTCGATATAAAATATCTCGCTTCCATCTCGCTTGAAACGACTTTTTTTCATCCTGCGTATAAAATAGAAGGTAACATTCTCCTAATTTCAAAGACATCGGGTAAATATTTCCTGCCGATTCAAGTAATAAATCTGGAATATCTACCTCTTCAAAATCTGTTCCCTGGTAAATATTACTATGATTATCATATAACTCGAAATAATTTCCTTGCTCTGAAAACATAAGTGCCATATTTGCTTTACTTGATTTCATCAAGGCTTTCACATGATGCTTTTGTTCGCCCGCATAAATCCATGTAACTGTGCATCCGAGCCTTTGCAAAAAAATCATAAGTAAATGTTGTAACATATCATTTCTCTTATTAATAAGAAGATGAAACTTCTGTTTTTGTATCGTTTCAATATCAATACGCTCTAACACAGCTTCTACATAATTATTTGCAGAAACGTGAACTAGCTTATTTCGCCCCAGTTCTTTCTCAGAAGCGTAATAAAACGACTCAGACATATATACTTGTTCTATCTCTTTTTGCTGCTTATACGTTAAAAACGAGCCCTCCTTGCCATACAGTTGTATAACAATCCCTCTTTCGCTTTCCATTTGAACGAAAACTCCACCTGCACATTGCAAATTATGAATGGCATACTGAAAAAGCGACTCATTCATTTCTTTACATTCCATCGTATGAATCCCGCTGCCATGAATGGCATGGAGGAATAAATTTTTAAAGGAAGTTGTTTCTATATTTTCCTGACTTCCAATCAATATACTCTCCCCCTTGGCAAAAAGAGATCCATAAGCCATTGCAACTTTCACAATAAATTGAGGAGTAATTTCAACATTACCCCTTCCTACAATTCGGCTTTTTTGTAACCATCCTGCACTCTTTTCACTCTCTTTAACACCGGCAGAACCTACTATCGAATGACTATCTATCTCCTTATATGGCCATATTTTTCCTTTTTGCTTAATTACTGTACTTTTCCCTATATGACAATGATCCGCTACAATACTTTTTTGAAAAAGTGTAACATCATCTTCGACCATTGTATGATCTCCTATTGTTGTTTCTAACAACTCACAATTTTTTCCTATATGAGAATTTGCAAAAATGATGCTTTTTTGAAGATGAGAATAACTTGAAACGATACTATTTTTCCCGATAATAGAGTACGGTTCAATTACAGCCCCTGCACCAATCATTGCTCCTTCTCCAATAAAAGAAGGGCCATGAATTTTCGTCCCTTTTCCTATCGTTACACCTTCTCCCATCCACACCATCGGTAATACTTCTGTATATGGAATAGGCACCTTCAATTTTTTCGTCAACAAATCGAATTGAGCTTGCCGATATTGATCAAATGTACCAATATCTAGCCAATAGTCTTCTGATAAATATGCAAATAAAGCATTTTTATTTGCCAATAAAGGAAACACATCATGACTGAAATCCGAAAATTCCATGGATGGTATGTAAGAAAAGATTTCTGGCTCCATTATATAAATACCTGTATTCACAATATTAGAAACTACCTCATTCCAGCTCGGCTTTTCTATATATCGTATAATTTCTTGTTCTTTATTCATTACAACTAAGCCAAATGAGAGTGGGTTTTCTACTTCTTTCACAAACATCGTTACCATTCTCTTCTTCTGTTCATGAAATGCAATTCCTTCTGATAATTGAAAGTCAGTTAGTGCATCCCCACTAATAACAACAAATGTTTCATCTAAAAAACTTTCGGCTTGCTTAATACTCCCTGCTGTTCCAAGCGGAGGAGAATCTTCAAAATAATACAAGTTAACTCCCCACTTACTACCATCACCAAAGTATCGCTTAATAGCGGTACTCATATATTGAACTGTAATTGCAATTTCACGAATACCATGCTGACGTAATAATTCAATATTATATTCAAGAACTGGTTTTTCTAACAATGGTAACATCGGTTTTGGAGTATTACATGTTAATGGTCTAAGGCGTCTCCCTTTTCCTCCAGCTAAAATAACCCCCTTCATATACTTCAGCCTCCACTTATATAATGTTCAAGAACTCCGTATATCATTTACCCCACATTAACTGCAGTAAAAGTCCGGTTTGGTATGATCTAACAATCAGCGAGAGACAGCCCCACTAATTAAAGCCTCACTTTATAAATAAATGTACCTTTTAACTCCCACCAAAAAGAAAGCGCTTACCATTAACTTGGTAAAATAATTAATAAGACGTAACTAACATATATGTACTTATTTTTCCATTAATTATGATACATCTTATCATCATAGACTAAAGGAAACAACGAGCTTTTTTTGTCATGTTTTGACTAAAAAAAGCAGGTGATTTCTCATCACCTACTTTTCCCCCTACTCATTCAATAAATAATGCTTTCCTTTTACTACATAAAATACATTCTCGGCAATATTTGTAACATGGTCTGCTACACGCTCAATATATCTTGCAACAAAGGATAGTTGTGTAATTTGTGTAATCGCTTCTGGTTGTCCAGGGATAGATGAAATAAATTCACGAATCGCCTTCCCATAAATTTCATCAACTGAATCATCCATTTCAGCAATTTGTTTAGCAAAAGTTAAATTTTCTTGCTCATATGCTTCTAATGCTAAATTTAACATCTTATGAGCAATCTCAAACATTTCCTCAAGATTATGCAAACTAACAACCACTTCTTTTTCACCAAGACGAATTGTTGATTTCGCAATATTAACAGCATGGTCTGCAATACGTTCTAAATCTGTCGCTGTTTTAATTGAAATGAAAATTCTTCTTAAATCACTTGCTACAGGCTGCTGCTTTGTAATAAGCATAAGCGCAAGGTCATTTATTTCCTCTTCTAAATTATCCATGCGATAATCCCCATCAATGACTTCTAACGCTTTCTCTACATCCCTGTTGTGAAGACCTTCCATAGCAATCAATAAAGCTCCACTTGCTAACTCACCAAGCTCGATCACCTTTTGCTGTAACGTTTTTAAATCACATTGAAACTGTTCTCTTACCATCATTTCTTCCCCCTCAATATTATGTGCCATTTTATATAAATCCCCTACCCAGCCTCTTGTATGTTTATTAAGCCTTGAGAAAAGAGAAATATTACTCCCCTATTTAAAATGAGGTGAAAATGAGAAATGCCCTCTGTTAAGAGGGCATTTACTCTTAGCCTTGCTAGCGATATCAACCAAATCGTCCTGTAATGTAGTCTTCTGTACGCTTATCTGCAGGTGTTGTAAATAATTTGTTCGTATCTGTATATTCCACAACTTCTCCACTTAAGAAGAAAGCAGTTTTATCTGAAATTCGTGCTGCTTGTTGCATGTTGTGCGTTACGATAACAATACTAAAATCTTTCTTTAACTCCTGAATTAATTCTTCTACTTTTGATGTTGAAATTGGATCTAGCGCCGATGTTGGCTCATCCATTAAAATTACGTCTGGCTCAATCGCTAAGCAGCGTGCAATGCATAGACGTTGTTGCTGACCACCAGATAAACCGTATGCATTATCATGCAAACGATCTTTTAACTCATCCCAAATAGCTGCGCCGCGCAAGCTATTTTCAACAATTTCATCAAGTGTTTTTTTGTCACGAACACCATGGATTTTCGGACCATATGCTACATTTTCATAAATAGATTTTGGGAATGGATTTGGCTTTTGGAACACCATACCCACATGCGTACGTAATTCTTCAACCGGATATGATTTATCAAATATGTTTCGTTCTCTATATTCGATAACGCCCGTAGTTCGAACGATAGGCACTAACTCTACCATACGATTTAGCGTTTTTAAGTATGTTGATTTCCCACAACCACTTGGACCGATAATCGCTGTTACTTCATTCTCATGAATACTTAAGTTGATATCTTTTAAAGCATGGTCTTCTCCGTACCATAAATTTAAATTTTTCGTATCAAATACTATTTTTTTTGGTGCTGTCTCAATCTTTTTCTCATTTTTCACCTGTACATTTACTACTGTTGCTACCATTTGAATTCCCCTTTCATCCACTTCCAACTTATTTTCGATTTCGTAACCATAAGACAAATATATTTATAAAGAGCAACAATCCTAGCAAAACAATCATCCCAGCTGCTGCTACATACTGAAATTCTTCTTGTGGTCTACTCATCCAATTAAAAATTTGAATTGGTAAAACCGTAAATCTATCAAACATACTGAACGGAACATAATTTGCAAAGGCAAGGGCCCCAATAACTAATAATGGTGCTGCCTCACCAATTGCTCTCGATACCGCTAACGTACATCCCGTTACAATCCCTGGCAAAGCGACTGGCAATACAATTTGATACATCGTTTGCCATTTCGTAGCACCTAATCCGTAAGAAGCCTCTAGTAATGAGCTCGGCACAGTTCGAATCGCTTCTTGACTAGCTACAACAACAGTTGGTAAGACGAGTAAACTCATCGTCAGTGCCGCTGCCATTATGCTCTCTCCCAAATGGAGAGCGTATACGAAAATAGTTAATCCGAGTAAACCAAACACAACGGAAGGTACCCCTGCTAATGTTTGATTATTTAATTCAATTAACTTTTTAAAAACGGACTCCTTCGCATAATGCTCTAAATAAAGAGCTGTTCCGACTCCAAATATAAAAGAGACTGGTATAACAATGCTCATAAATAGTATTGTTCCTGACAAAGCAGCGACAATCCCAGCTTCTCTCGGATTACGTGAGGCGAAGTTTGTAAAGAAATCTATTGAAAGATAACTTATACCTTTTTCAAAAATTTGAAAAAGCAATATAAAAAGTATTACTACTGAAAACAAAATTGCTATATAAAACAAACACTTGTAAATCCGATCCTTTAAAAAACGCGATGCCATATTTTCTTGTATGTTCTTATGGTTTAACATTCGCATATTATGTCAACCTCCTAAAACGGCGCATAATATATTGCGAAATGATATTCATAATAAAAGTAAACATAAATAACGTTGCACCTACAGCATACATGCTGTAATAAGTAATCGTTCCGTGCGGAGCATCACCTAAACTCACTTGTACAATATAGGCTGTTAATGTTTGAATAGAATGAGTCGGATCTATCGATACATTAGGTGTTGATCCAGCTGCAATAACAACAATCATCGTTTCACCAATTGCCCTGGAAGCTGCTAATATAATCGCTGCCATTATGCCCGTAAAAGCCGATGGAAACACCACTTGTTTTACCATCTCAAAACGAGTTGCTCCTAGCGCTAATGAGGCTTCTTTAATTCCTTTCGCTACAGCTCTCATCGCATCTTCAGAGAGAGATGCAATCGTCGGTATCATCATAAACCCTATAACAATACCTGGACTAATAGCATTAAAAAACTGCAAATCTGGTATAACCCGTTGTAAAAGTGGTGTGACAACTGTTAACGCGAAAAAACCATATACAATTGTCGGGATGCCTGCTAGTAGCTCTAACAACGGTTTTAATATTTTCCGAGCGCCATTCGAAGCGTATTCGCTTAAAAACACGGCACAACCTAAACCAATAGGAATTGCTACGAACATGGCAATTGCTGTTACAAGGATTGTTCCACATATAAGTGGTAATATACCGAATTTTGGATCTTCAAAAAAAGGTAACCATTCCTTCTCTGTCAAAAAAGAATACAATGATATCTTTTGAAAAAACATGATTGTTTCATTTGCCAACGTAATAATAATTCCAAGTGTCGTTACAATGGACACGCTAGCAATGGCTTTTAGTATTAACGGAACAATTCGATTGATTCGCTGCGTTTTTTTTCTTCTATTTGTATTTCTCTCAATCAAATGTTGTACAGAAAATGTAATTTGACTTTTGTCTTTATGAGCCAAAGATGAAAACCCCTCTCCACCCTGACATTACCTTTTTATTTCTGTTAACATTCGCAGCTGTTCATTATATTTTTCTTTTGGTAATTTTACATATCCGACCTCTTCAGCAAGGCTTCCAACATGCTTAATCATAAACTCAACATAATTTGCTACATTAATTTTATTTCTGATAGATGCATGATTCACATACGTAAATAGCGGCCTAGATAATGGCTTATACGTACCCGACTGAATGGTCTCTTTCGTTGGAAATACACCATCCACCTGTATTGCTTTTACCTTATCTCGATTGGCCATATAATAAGCATATCCTACAAAAGCAATGGCATTTTTATCATTCATTACCCCTTGCATAATAACTTGATCGTCTTCAGACAAAGAAACCGTTTTTACAAGGCGATTATTTTGTAAGACAACATTTTGGAAATAATCATAAGTACCAGAGTCTACGCCTGGCGCATAAAATTTAACTTGTTCACGAGGCCATGATGAATGAATTTGTGACCATCGTTTCAATCTTCCATTTTCACTCCATAATAGACGTAACTCGTCTATCGTCATATTGTTTACCCACGTATTTTGACGATTCACAACAATCGTTAGACCGTCATAAGCAACCTCAAATGGTGTAAATTGAATGAATTTTTTCTGCATTGCTTTTTCTTCTACCGGTTTCATCAATCTCGAAGCATTGTTTATATCTACTTCTCCTTTACTGAAACGATTAAATCCTCCCCCTGTCCCAGAAATACTAATAGAAATTTTCACGTTTGGATGGGCCTTTGTATATTCCTCTGCTACTGCCTCTATAATGGGGAAAACCGTTGAGGATCCATCAACTCTCACTTCTCCCATTTCATTTGTAGCGAATGCAGTAGACATATTAAAACAAAGGAAACATGTCGATAATGTCAAAACTTTAATCGATGTGCTCATCCATTTCACGTGTTCTTCCTCCTAGAAGTAACCGGAAATAACAGGATTACAGATATAAGAATACTGCTAAACTATTAATTCGGTTTTAATTATTTGTAAAAGTTTTGTAAAGTCCCACAAAAACAACTGTATACACAAACTTTATTTTCACTTTTGTACTTTAGATGCAGGAAATTTTCTAATCATCCATAAAGCGAAACTTTAATTAGTGGGGGTTTTGTTCATCCCCCCACTGATTATTAGCCCTCACCAATCGGGCGTTTACGGGCAGCAGGGCTCCCACCTAACTTCTTTGCTCCAGCTGAATTTTGAGGTGGGAGTTTTAACGCCCTCAAATGCGGGATAAAACTGCTATCGCCTATCACACACAACAAACTTAGAGCGTATGCACTAATCTTGTTGCGTTCATCGTTTTTGAAACTACATGTTTTTTCAATATTTTATGCTTGTCCACATTTACTAAACCATATGCGTAAGGCATAAAAAAAAGCACACTATCTTTTCAGATAGTGTGCTTTTTTTACAACTTTTTTATTCATCATCTTGATTTTTATTTTTTTTCGCTTTTTCATCTTGCGGAGCTTCACCAGTTAATGCTTGGTTTTTCAAATCAAAGTAAGCATCCATAATTTCACGACTGATATATCCATTAATCCCTGTTTTATCATCATGTACCCATGGCACAACAACAGAAAATGCTACTTCTGGATCTTCAAGTGGCGCATAACCTACTAATGTTAAGTTATATGTTTCAACACGCTCACCCTTTGCATTTCTACCAATCTCTTTATCTCCGCCATATACAGTTTGAGCTGTACCTGTTTTCCCAGCGGCTTTATACGGTGCACCTGCAAAGTATTTTGTAGCTGTACCACCTGTATCGTTAAACACTTGTCTAAATCCTTCTTGAACACGTTTAATTTGTGATTCAGGCATATCAACACGATTTAATACTTTCGGTTCCATGGATTGAACAACTTTTCCAACTTCCTCTGGCTTCGCCGATGGCTGACGAATTTCCTTTACAACTTGGGGTTGCATACGATATCCACCATTTGCAATCGTCGAAATATATTGCGCTAATTGAAGCGGTGTATACGTATCATACTGCCCGATTGATAAATCTAATAAGAAACCTGGTTGATTTCCTTTACCTATTTGACCAGCAGTTTCATTTGGCAAATCAATTCCTGTTTTCACACCAAGTCCAAACTGACCAAAATAGTAACGCATAGTATCGAATGCACTTTTCGGAATATCTAACGTACCGCCTCGTACATATGGAACCCCAGCGATATTCATCGCTGTTTTAAACATATAAACGTTTGAAGACTGTTTTAACGCTGTTAGGTCATTAATATACCCCATCTGTTTCCAAGATGACTTCGTAGGTGTCCCTTTTAATTTAATCGGTTCATCATACTGTACAGCTCCAGGTTGAATCGCACCAGTTTGATACCCCGTAAGTACTGTCGCACCTTTTACAGTTGAACCCATCGGATAAGAACTTGTCATCGTTCCTAATGCAAAATCATCTACTTTCGTTTCCCCGTCTTTATTCACTAATTGTTTCCCCGCCATAGATAAAACTTCACCATTTTTCGGGTTCATCATTACAACGAATGCACGGTCTAAAAGAGGCTCGCTCCCTTTAAATCTCATTAAGTTTTTTGTAAGAATTTCTTCTACGCGCTTTTGTAATTTCATATCAATCGTTAAATTCAGATCATTACCTCGTTGTCCTTGTGACACATTAATAGTTTCTAAAATATTACCGTCTTTATCTGTAACATTTCTAACTTCAGCTTTTGTGCCGTGTAAACTATCTTCGTACTGTTGCTCAAGGTAACTTTTTCCTACGCGATCGTTACGATTATAATCACGAACAAGATAGTGATCTAATCTTTCTCTCGGTAACCCTTCATCAGAAGAAGTTACACCACCAAGTACACTTCGGAACATATCGTCATACTTATATTTTCGCTCCCAGTCAACATTTGTATCTACACCTGGTAATTTCGCTAAATTTTCACTAATAATCGCGTATTCTTCCGGTGTTGCATTTTTTTTAACGATTTGCGGCGTCATTGCATATCCGCTTTCCATCTTACTTTTGATCGCCAATATTTCTAAATCTTTTGCTGACAGTTGATTAATCTCTTCTTCTGTTACACGATTTCGTTGACGTTCATCTAGTTCTTTATCGTCAATTTTATTCACTTTAAACTCTTCACGATCTTTTTTTGTGATTTTTGCTTCTGCTTCTTCTTTATGTAAAGCAAGCCAATAATCTTTCTTATCGCGATCTGTTAACTTATCTGTTGGGACTTCAATTAAATCTGCTAACTTTTTCGCCGTCTCTAAGCGATCTGCTGCAGTTGATCCCTTCATTTTTGTAAATGTAATTGTACGAATAGGCTCATTATCTACGACCGCTTCTCCATTACGATCAAATATTTTCCCGCGTGGTACAGGATTACTTATCGTTGAGTTTTCTTTTTTCTCAACTTCATTTTTATATTCCTCACCACGAACAATTTGTACGTATCCAAGCCTTACAATAACCGCGGAGAACATTAAAAACACGCAAAAAAACAACACGTTTAACCGAAAAGGAACGTGGGTCTTTTTCTTTTGTTGTTTCTGCTTCTTGCTCATACAAACCCCCTCTACCAACAGCTATGTAATGTGAAAGGGACACCTTCATACAGGTGCCCTCACTGCTGTCTTACATCTTTTTCTATTCTAGCATAAAACACGCGATAAGTTAACCTTCTGGTTCAGTTTGATTCTGCGTGCTTCCTTGCGCTACAACACTGGTTTTGTTCACATTCCCCTCATCATATTTGACATTTTTAACTGCAAAATAAATAAGAAAATGTCCAGCTCCTAAAATACATAATAAGAAAGGTAAACTTTTTTCAGGCGGAAAAAATATGACAGCACATAAAAAACTTAAAATGGAACAAATTCTTCCGGCATTTAACCATAATTCCCTGACCACTATATATTCTACACGCCATTCTCTCGCCTGTTTTGCTCTACCAATTACATCGTATGTCATTGAGCCGTACGGAACGAGTAAAATCGGATATGCAACCGCAATACATGCTGCATAAATAAGTAATTTCGTATATGTAACATTAAAAATAACTAAAAATACGACCGCATATAAAATAATGCCACCAAGTAAAATTGCTTTTTTTCGCCATTCTTTCTTTAACATACGAGCAACTAAATAATAGCATACAAATGATACTGCAGAATTCACTAAACTATATTTCCCTAGTGCTAACTCGCTACCAGATGCTAAATAGACATATACTGAAATAACGAAAATAAACGTTCCCTCTCTCAAACCTTGGAAGAAATGAGCGCGCGTAATTCTTCCCCAGTTTTCATCAACTTGCCGCTCTTTCAATACTTGCACAATTTCATAGCGTCCTTCACATTCCCTCTTCGATAAAAAAAAGCTTAGAACGACTGCAACCGCAAATAGCATTAACGAGAGGAAGAAAACGACAGTATAACCACTCCATTTTTCCATACGTGAAATTGTATATCCTGCCGCTATCGGTCCAATCATTCCAGAGAACGATGTAAGAAGTCCTAGAAAACCGTTAAAAAAATCTCTTGTTTCTGGTTCTGTAATCTCAAATGTTAACAAGTTAAAAGCGAGCCAATAAAAACCATAACCAACTCCTAAAAGAGCTCCCATTAATAAAATATAGTGAGATGCACTTTTTCCCGCTACTAAAACGACGATAAAAAAAACAGCTAACGTGCCTACACCGATTCTCAATAAAATCGAGCGATCAATACGTTTCGCTAATTTCCCGCCCACAAGAAATGTTAGAGGCTGCAATACAACGCTGGCCAAATTATACAAGCCCAGATTCACATAATTTTGTGTTTGCTTCCATAAATAAATGTTTACAAACGTATTCGATAAAGAAATTGCGAGCGTGTATAAACCTCCTATAACGAGCAATAATACTAAATCCCGATTCACTTCAACATCACCGATTACATGTTTCCACTTCATACACAACTCTCCTTTACTTCATTTTCTAGTCTTCCAAAGACAAGCTCAATTATGTAAAAGGAGAACATAGAAAAAAGCTAGGAGAAAACCCCCTAGCTTTTTTCTAGCTGTATTAACTTTAATTATTTTGCTTCTTGGTAAAGTTTTTCAGCAACGTTCCAATCTACAACGTTCCAGAATGCACCGATGTAGTCAGGACGACGATTTTGGTAATTTAAGTAGTAAGCATGCTCCCAAACATCTAAACCGATAACTGGAGTTTTACCTTCAGTTAGAGGAGAATCTTGGTTTGGAGTGCTTGTTACTTCTAATTCACCATTGTTTACTACTAACCAAGCCCAACCAGAACCGAAGCGAGTTGCGCCAGCTTTTGCGAATTCTGCTTTGAATGCATCGAAGCTACCGAATTTCGCTTCAATCGCAGTTGCAAGTTYGCCTACTGGTTGTCCCCCGCCGTTTGGAGATAGGATTGTCCAGAAGAATGTATGGTTAGCATGTCCGCCACCATTGTTACGTACTGCTGTACGGATTGCTTCAGGTACTTCGTTTAAGTTTGCAACTAATTCTTCAACGCTTTTGTCAGCTAATTCTGCATGACCTTCTAAAGCAGCGTTTAAGTTTGTAATATACGTGTTGTGATGTTTTGTATGATGGATGTTCATTGTTTCTTTATCAAAGTGAGGTTCTAAAGCATCATACGCATAAGGTAAATTTGGTAATTCGTGTTTTGCCATTGTTATATTCCTCCCGGTTTATGTATTGTCACTACATATGTGACCTACAACTTCATTCTACCCTAATTGCCATAGGGTGCAAACAAATAAATCGCTTTGTCTTGCTATCATTAAAGTAGCAAAATTCCCACTTCTTTTCAATTAAAATGCTCATATATTCCGAAAAAAAGCTTCCTTCTACAAGGAAGCTTCCTGCTGACATAATAAACATATGAAATGGATATGGACCCTGTAGGACTCGAACCTACGACCGGACGGTTATGAGCCGTCTGCTCTAACCAACTGAGCTAAGGGTCCACGATTATGTATGTACCATTAAAAACAACTAAATTCCAATCGGATATATCGTTTGAAAAATGTAAGATAAATTTACCATATACGAAAGAAAAGTGTCAATTGTATTTTTCTCTACTAAAAGAAGTAAATTAATAAGAAGGAATTTAGTCTTCTCTACTATATGTAAATATAATATATCTTGAGCTTCTCTAGATTCGTACGTTACAATGATTTTATACATACATAAAGGAAGTGAATCTATGTCCATTTTTACACAGCTAGCAAAAAGCGTATATTCGCCTAAAGATATGGCGCTTTTCCGTTTTCAAAAAATCGGTAAAACCATTTTGTATATTATGCTTCTTTGCCTAATCACTACTATTCCAAGAACTTTCTTGTACGGTAGCGTTATTCAAGATGGTGTTAACATGGTAAATAAAGTAATCGAAAAAGATTTACCTGATTTTAAAATTGAAAATGGCGAGCTAACAGCTGATATTGATCAACCTATCGAAAAAGAAGATGGAAATGCCCTTTTCGTATTTGATCCAAATTCAACAGACTTAGAAAAATATCAAAATAAAACAGGTTTATTTGTTTTAAAAGATAAAGTAGTCTCCATGGGGAATGGTCAAACACAAACATACTCCTACAATGACTTATTAGGCGCATCTCTTGAGAAAAAAGATTTACAAGATTTCATTTCGTTATTTGACAGTATTTATCCAATCTTATTATTCGTTATTGGGTTCTTACTGTACTTGTTCCAATTATTTATTACCTTTGTAGGAGTTACATTGCTTGCCTTCATCGGTTCTGCGATGAGCGGTCAACGCAAATTATCTTATAAACAAGTTTGGACATTAACTGCTTACAGCTACACAATTCCAACAATCTTCTTTATGATTATGGATTTATTCAAAATAAACGTACCTGGCGCAACATTCATTTACATTGCAGTTGTTTTAATCGTTCTATACTTAACAATTAAAGAAGTTCCAAAGCCGAAAGAAAAACAAGAACTATAAAAAAAATGCCTAAATAGGCATTTTTTTTTTGGACAAGCATATATTCCTAGCAAAGGAGTGAAGGATATGAAGAGATTAGGTGTACTCTTATTCGTGCTTGTCCTCGGTTATATATTTTATTACGACATAAAAATCGGTACTTTACCGATGTTAAGTTCATACAAAAAAACATCTGCTGCCCAAACGATAAAAAAAGAAAATACAGATACAAAACAAAATAAAGAGAAAGAAACAGAAAAAGAAACGGATACAGCTTATAAAGCAATCGAAGTAAAAACTGGCGATACAGTTCTTTCTATTACAGAAGCTATTAATAAGAAAAAAATTCCTTCTATTGAAAAAGTAATTGATGATTTTAAGCAATTAAATAAAAATACATCTGCTACAAAAATCCAAGTTGGAAAGTCTTATAAATTCCCCTTATATCAATAAGCAATCACTTAATCCTTGTCAATTACATAAAAGCGCTGATACAATAGTAAAAGTGAAACCGAGTACTTTGGTTTCTATAGCCCTTTCTCACACATACTATCATTGATGTAAGGGACTAAAATAAGAAACTTCTTTTATAAGGAGAGCGATCAATTCGTGAATGAAATAACTCAACGCACAAAAACACGTCCAGTTAAAGTCGGTAATTTAACAATTGGCGGTAACAATGAATTAATTATACAAAGTATGACGACAACAAAAACGCATGATGTTGAGGCTACAGTTGCTGAAATTAAACGTTTAGAAGAAGCTGGCTGTCAAGTTGTTCGTGTTGCTGTTCCAGACGAACGCGCAGCAAATGCTATTGCTGATATTAAAAAACAAATCAACATTCCACTTGTTGCTGATATTCATTTTGATTACCGCCTTGCTTTAAAAGCAATCGAAGGCGGCATTGATAAAGTACGTATCAATCCAGGTAACATTGGACGTCGCCATAAAGTAGAAGCTGTTGTAAATGCAGCGAAAGAGCGTGGCATTCCAATCCGTATCGGTGTAAATGCCGGCTCATTAGAACGTCATATTTTAGAAAAGTATGGATATCCAACTGCTGATGGTATGGTTGAGAGCGCACTGCACCATATTAAAATTTTAGAGGACTTAGATTTCCACGATATTATCGTATCAATGAAAGCCTCTGATGTTAACTTAGCAATTGAAGCATACGAAAAAGCTGCTCGCGCTTTTGATTATCCATTACATTTAGGTATTACAGAATCAGGAACATTGTTTGCTGGGACTGTAAAAAGCGCCGCCGGTCTTGGAGCAATTTTAAGTAAAGGCATCGGAAATACACTTCGTATCTCTTTAAGCGCTGATCCAGTTGAAGAAGTAAAAGTTGCACGTGAACTATTAAAATCATTCGGTCTTGCATCTAATGCCGCAACACTTATTTCTTGTCCAACTTGTGGTCGTATTGAAATCGACCTAATTAGCATTGCTAATGAAGTCGAAGAATACATCTCCACACTTAAAGTTCCAATTAAGGTTGCAGTACTCGGCTGTGCCGTAAACGGTCCCGGTGAAGCTCGTGAAGCTGACATCGGTATTGCCGGTGCACGCGGAGAAGGTTTATTATTCCGTAAAGGGCAAGTCGTTCGTAAAGTACCAGAAGAAACAATGGTAGAAGAACTGAAAAAAGAAATTGATGTAATCGCTGCTGAAATGGCTGCCGAACGAGAAAAAGAAAAAGAAAAAGAAAAACAAGAACAATAAAAAGAAGGTTGCCACAATTTTTGTGAGCAACCTTCTTTTTACATTCAAATTAAAAACTCGTCAGTTATATAACTGACGAGCCCTCTCATTTTGCACATTTTGGACAACGACCATATATTTCAAACTTATGCCCCGTTACCTCATAACCTTTAAAATCTTTATTCATAAAATCCATCGGGCAGGAATTAATCTCTTTTGTACCACCACAATCTAAACAAATGAAATGATGATGATGTTCCATAATGGGGCATGTAAAACGGAAATGCTTTTCACCATTTAATTCCGTTTGCTCTAAAACACCGACTTCAGCAAAAACCGTTAAGTTACGATAAATCGTATCAAAACTAAGTCCTGGATAATCACCCTTCATATGCTCTAAAACATCTTTCGCAGTTAAATAACGATTATGAGCTGCGAATAATCTCAGCATTTCTTCCCTTTTCCCTGTATGTTTGTATCCCTTTTCCTTCATTAGGCGTAAAGCTTCTGTTAGATTCATACCTATCCCTACTTTATGCAGTTTTTTTCTTTTTCCATAAAATTGCACCAATTAAAATAAGAACCGCTATCATAACAATTGTACCACCTGGAGCTAAATCAAGTTGATACGAAGCAAACATTCCACCAATTACTGCAATTTCACCAAATAAAATGGAAAAGAAAATTGTTTGTTTAAATCCTTTTGCAATACGAATACTTGCTGCAACTGGTAACGTCATTAAAGATGATACGAGAAGAACACCTACAACACGCATTGATACCGCAATTACAAGAGCAACTAATATAATGAAGATAAAGTGAATCCACTTTGCACTTAAACCGGTTGATACAGCGTATTCCTCATCAAATGATAGTAAAAACAACTCTTTGTATAATAAAACAATCGTCGCAATAACAACAATTGCTACTATACCAATAATAATTAAATCCGCACTTGTTACAGCACTTACACTACCAAATAAATAACTAAATAAATCCGTATTGAATCCATTAGCAAGTGAGATGAAGATAACTCCAATCCCCATCCCTGCTGAAAGTATAATCGGGATTGCTAACTCTTGATAATGTTTATATACAGTACGTAATTTTTCAATTAGCAATGCTCCACCGATTGAAAAAAACATCCCCATATATAAAGGGTTTAAAAACCCACCGGTAAAGATTGTCTTTTCAAGTAATAAACTTGCTGCAATTCCTGATAACGTCACATGACTTAATGCATCCGCAATAAGCGACATGCGGCGAATTACAACAAACACGCCGATAAGTGGTGCGACAAGCCCTATTAAAATACCAGCGTATAAGGAATTACGTAAAAAATCATATTGTAAAAAATCCTGTATCATTATATCCTCCCGTGATGCCCATGTTCATGTTCTAAGCGATGAACATGATGTCCATATAAAATCGACATTTCTGCATCTTCTAACTCTCGGAATTTCTCTACATTCCCATGGAAATGTAAATGCTGATTCAAACATGCAACATGCGTCACCTTCTCTGTTACAGCACCCATATCGTGCGTAACAAGAATTAACGTAATTCCCAATCTTTTGTTTAAATCCTCTAGTATCTCATAAAAACTTGCCACATTCTTCACATCAATCCCAACAGTAGGCTCGTCCAAAATAAGCAATTCCGGATCACTTACAAGTGCACGAGCAATAAATACACGCTGTTGTTGTCCGCCAGAAAGTTCTCCAATGTTGCGACCTCGAAACTCGCTCATACCTACATCAGCAATCGCTTTTTCTACTTTCGCATTATCGTCTTTCGTAAAAAAGCGAAAAAGCCCTTTTTTCGAAACGAGCCCCATTGAAACAACCTCGAAAACAGTTGCCGGGAAACCTGAGTTAAAGCTACTTGCCTTTTGGGATACATAACCAACTTTATTCCACTCTTTAAATTTCTTACTATCAATGCCAAACAATCTAATACTTCCTTGCTTTGGTTTTAAAACACCCAATAAGCATTTAAGTAAAGTCGATTTCCCTGAACCATTCGGTCCAACTAAACCTAAAAAAGCTCCCTTCGGAACTTGCAAATTAATATCTTCTAACACGTTGCGATCTTCATACCGAAACGTTAATCCTTCTATTTCCAATATATTATTCATAGCATCTCACCTATTTTAATTCAGAATGATTCCGATTTATCTCTATTTGAATTATAGTACAGCTTATTATAGTTGTAAACCAATCTGCCTAAAATATATTCTTTATTTCAAGAAACCTTATTATTATAACAAAAAGCAGAGAAGAATTCTCTGCTTTCAAAAGATATTACAATTAACTTTTTAGTGAATTGCTGATTTAAACTTACCACCATTTGTCTCTTGTGTATTCATAATCGTAACAAATGCGTTTTCATCAATTTCATGCACAATTGATTTTAACTTCGTCACTTCCAGACGTGTTACAACTGCATAAATAACTTCTTTTTCTTTATCTGTATAGCCACCTTTAGCAACAAGTTTTGTTGTTCCACGACCAAGGCGGTGTAAAATTGCATTTGATACTTCCTCATATTGATCCGATACTATTAAAACTGCTTTCGTTTCGTCTAATCCTTGAATTACCGTATCAATTGTTTTGAATGCGATATAGTACGTCATAACAGAATACATCGCTTGTTCAACACCAAAAACAAATGCTGCCCATGCAAAAATGAATAAGTTCACAAACATTACGAATTCACCAACAGAAAACGGTAATTTCTTCGTTAATAGAATTCCCATAATCTCGGTCCCGTCTAACGATCCACCATGACGAATAACAAGTCCTACACCAATCCCTAAAATAAGACCGCCGAAAACTGTTGCTAAAATCGGCTCTGTTGTAAATGGCGGGATAGCATGCAACGTTGATTCAATAAATGCTAAAGCTACAATTCCAAATGCTGAAGATAACATGAATGTTTTTCCAATTTGCTTATACCCGGAGTACATAAAAGGAATGTTGAGGATAACAACTAAAGTAGAAAAGCTTAACCACCAAATATTAGGAGTAAGATAATCTAATATAAGAGAAATACCAATAATTCCACCATCAATAATTTTATTTGGCATTAAAAACAGTTCAATCGCTACCGCCGCACACGCTGCCCCAAAGACAATCATAACTAAACGATATACAAGATGAATAACACTTTCTTTTCGATGTTGCTTTTTTTCCATAAGTCCTCCTTATACTCTTTATCTATAGTTTTGTTCTTATATTATAACATAAGCTTCTTTTCCCCATTGAAAAAATGCACCTTGATACGAATATGTACAAGCTATGCGTACAYATATTTCGATAGAAGAACGTGTGAAGGAGGACAACACGATGAACCTCATTAAACAAATTGTGAACAAAAAATTAAATCATATTTCTACAAAAGAACTATTGAAATATAGTAAAGAATACGAAGTTCCAATCACAACTGCACAAGCTGATAAAATCGTTTTACTTATGAAAGGGAAAAACATTAACATTTACGATAATACTGAGCGACTAGATTTGTTAAAACAAATCGCTAAAGTAACTACTCCTGCCACTGCCCAACAAGTAAATATTTTATTTCAGCAGCTATTAAAATAAGGAGGGGAAAATCCCCTCCTTATTGCGCTTTAATTTTTTCAAGAATTCCTTCATCAAAAGTACCATTTTTCAGCATTTCGATTTCTAATTTATATGGTGGCTTCTTATCTTTTTTATCTTCACCTACATACGGCGTTTCAAGAATTTTTGGTACGTGCGTAAGTTGTGGGTGATGCACAATGTGATGCAATGCCTTATAGCCAATATGACCAAAACCAATATTTTCATGACGGTCTTTTCCAGCTCCGCGTACATTTTTGCTATCGTTAATATGAAGTACTTGTAAACGATTTATCCCAACAATTTTATCAAATTCGTTTAACACACCGTCAAAATCATTTACAAGGTCATAACCTGCATCATGCGTATGACACGTATCAAAACATACAGATAGTTTTTCATTATATTTCACACCATCAATAATTTTCGCAATTTCTTCAAAGCTACGACCGCATTCCGTTCCCTTTCCTGCCATCGTTTCTAACGCAATGTTAACCGTCTGCTCTGGCGTTAATACTTCATTAAGCCCTTTAATAATTTGTTGAATACCAGCATCCGCTCCTGCACCAACGTGCGCACCTGGGTGAAGAACGATTTGTTTCGCTACACCTAATGCCGATGTTCTTTCAATTTCCATGCGAAGGAAGTCTACACCTAATTGGAATGTTTCTGGCTTCGTCGTATTCCCAAGATTAATAATGTATGGCGCATGTACGATAATTTCTTCAATACCGTTTAGTTCCATATGTTTTCTTCCTGCTTCTATGTTCAATTCTTCAATTGGTTTTCTTCGTGTATTTTGCGGTGCACCTGTATAAATCATAAACGTCGTTGCACCGTATGAAACAGCCTCTTCACTTGCTGCTAATAACATTTTCTTACCACTCATAGAAACATGAGATCCAATCTTTAACATACAATCACCTCTTCAATATACAATAGATATAATGATAGCATAATTTGTAGAAATATGTAGCGAATTGTTTGTTCACACAAAAGGCACTACATAAATTAAACAGACTATTCAAACAATCTGGACTCTATACTTAAATTAACCCAATAAAGCGAAACTTTAGTCAACGTTTTTTCTACCCCTCACTAATTATTAGTCTGCATTAATCGACTTTCTCTCAAGCAGTGAGATAAAAAAAAATAAGGGAAATCCCTTATCTTTTTTTATTGCTATATTTTTTCTTCACTTTGTCACGTTCTGTTGCAAGTTTTCGTTTATAGTTTGGTTTTACTTTTTTCGGCTTCTTAACAACTTTTGTTGCCATAACATCTAGTCCATCACTTGGTTTTTTACGGCTCTTACGACGACGACGGTCACCTAAATCCGCCCATTCATCTCCGCGTAAATCCACATGCTTAAACTCGATATGACGTTGTTTTTCTAAACTATCTAACGCTTCTTCGTTTGCTGGATCATAAATCGTCACTGCAATACCTGAATGACCCGCACGTGCAGTTCTTCCAACACGGTGAACGAAGAAATCTAAATCTGGTGGAAGTTCATAGTTAATAACATGGCTAATTCCTTCAATATCAATACCGCGTGCCGCCAAATCTGTTGCGACAATGTATTGGAACTCTAAATCACGAACTTGTTTCATCATTTTTCTACGATCACGTGGTGATAAATCACCGTGTATACGCCCTACTTTTAATCCACGTTCTGCTAATCCATCGGCTACTTCGTCAGCCTTCTTCTTTGTGTTTGTAAAGACAATTGCTAAATATGGTTTAAATTGAAGTAGCATATTTTTCACTAATTCAGTTTTATTACGGTGTCTTGAAGGCACAAGGTAATGATCAATATTTCCTGCTGCAACTTGCTTCGGATTAATATGAATATGTTCTGGATTCTCCATATATTTCTTCAAAAATGGTTTTAATTTTTGAGGAATTGTTGCAGAGAAAACTAACATCTGCAGATTTTTAGGCATACGTGCCGCAATTTTATCTACATCTTGAATGAATCCCATATCAAGCATTAAGTCCGCTTCATCGACAATAATAGTATCCGCTTTATAGACAAATAGCGCCTTTTCTTCTACTAAATCTTTAATACGTCCTGGCGTTCCAACTACAATATGAGGTTGTTTTTTCAACTTTTCAATTGATCGTTGTTTATCAGTTCCACCAATTAAACAGCGTGCTGTAATCATTTGATCTTCTGCACAGAACTTTGTTAGTTTCACAATTTCTTCGTAAATTTGTTGTGCTAACTCACGAGTAGGCGCTGTAATAACAAGTTGTACCTCTTCACGACTTGCATCAATTCTGTTTAATGTAGGAAGTAAGTATGCATGTGTTTTCCCAGAACCAGTTTGGGATTGTCCAATTATACTCACACCTTTTTTCACGACCGGGAAAATTTTCTTTTGAATTCCTGTTGGCTCTGTAAAGCGTAGTTCACGAACTGCATCTATTAAAAATGGTTTAAAATCATACTGTGTAAAAGTTTGTAGTGTCATAAGTTACACCTTCTTTCTAAAATTTCTACTGCGCACAAATCAGTCAAGTCTACATTATATCGAAATCTACAAGTAAAATCCATCTTTAGTTTAGGTTTTTATCTCAAAAACTAACCTTCTTTCCTTCCATTGCATATTGTATGTGTATATACCTAACTGAAGAAAGGAGGATTTCCCACATGTTTCCGAAATCCCCTATAAGACAAATGTATCCGAATCGAGGACAACAATCTTACACACCATATCCGATTCCACAACTACCACCGATGGCTCAAAAAAAGAAAGGTTTCCTTGCTAAACTCTTTAAAAAACACGATCCAACCGAACCTTTCATGCAAATGGCCCCTCCTTATCGACAAATGGAAGGGCCACCGATGATGCACCAACAACCGCCGCCCCAATATCAACAGCAACAGCCATACCAACAACAATATACACAACAATATACACAACAATATCAACCATACATGCAGCAATATCCAGAGCAGATGATACCACCTCAAATGTATGAATCAAATGATACACGTGGTGCTGCGTCAGCTACAACTGCAGCGGCATCTAGCAGCGGCATCGGTAGTTTTTTTTCAAATTTAATTTCGAACCCAACTAATATGATAAATAATATCGAAAAAGTATCTCAAGTCGTGCAATCTGTCGGTCCTGTTGTCGAACAGTACGGTCCCATTATGCGTAGTCTACCAAGCATTGTTAAAATCCTCACCTCTGGAAAAAGTACGGAAGAAAATCAAACTGAAGATGCAACAGAACAGGTTGAGGTAGCAACTCCACCTCCTCCACCTCCAAAAAGGAAACGAAAAAAAATAGTGCTTGAACCGGTAATAGAAAAAGAGGTTCCGAAAGAACCCGTTCAACAATCAGCAACAAAACCAAAACTATATGTGTAACAATCCTTTGTTTTCTATCCACTCCTCCTTTATAATGTAATGGACTATGCACAAAAGTATCCCTTGTTTAGAAGGAGAGGATTACTCACATGAAGATTGTTAAAATTTCCCCTCGTGGTTATTGCTACGGTGTTGTTGACGCAATGGTTATTGCACGTAACGCCGCATTAGATAAATCATTACCGAGACCCATTTATATTTTAGGTATGATTGTTCACAATAAGCATGTCACAGATGCTTTCGAAGAGGATGGCATCATTACATTAGACGGTCCAAGTCGATTAGAAATTTTAGATAAAATCGATTCTGGTACTGTTATTTTCACTGCACACGGTGTTTCTCCAGAAGTTAAACAACGTGCAAAAGAAAAAGGTTTAACGACAATTGATGCAACTTGTCCAGATGTTACAAAAACACATGACCTTATCGAAGCAAAGAAAGCTGAAGGATACCATGTCATTTATATCGGCAAAAAAAATCATCCAGAACCAGAAGGCGCAGTTGGTATCGCACCTGATATCGTTCATCTTATCGAAAAAGCTGATGATTTAAAAACACTAGAAATTCCAACGGATAAAATTTTAGTTACGAATCAAACAACAATGAGTCAATGGGATGTTCAACATTTAATGGAGGACATTCAGAAAAAATTCCCAACAGCAGAATTCCACAAGGAAATTTGTTTAGCAACTCAAGTTCGCCAAGAAGCTGTCGCTAAACAAGCTGATGTTGCAGATTTAACAATTGTTGTCGGTGATCCGAAAAGTAACAACTCAAACCGTTTAGCACAAGTATCACAAGAAATCGCTGGTACGACAGCATACCGCGTTGCAGACGTAAGTGAAATCCAATTAGAATGGCTACAAGGTGTAGAAAACGTAGCTGTTACAGCAGGTGCTTCTACTCCAACGCCAATTACAAAAGAAGTTATTGCTTTCTTAGATCAATATGACCCAATGAATCCAGCTACATGGGACAGAATTCGAAAAGTACCACTTCAAAAGATACTACCTCGTGTAAAAGTGAAAAAAGAACAATAATAAAAACCGTTGCCTACATGAGCAACGGTTTTTATTTTTCTTATACAAATGTGAATGGATCTGTATGTAACTGCGAAGCGTGAATGTGTACATTGAATTTCTTCACATCTACTTTTTCTTGCAATTGTTTTTGTACACCTTGCTTCATTACTTTTTCAACGTTATGTCCTGGATCGACTATATTTAAACCAATCATCATCGCATCGTGAGCAACATGATAATACATATCACCTGTTACATATACATCTGCTCCTTTAAATTTCGCTTGGTTTATATATTTATTACCGTCACCACCAAGTACAGCTACTTTACGCACCTTATCATCTAACTTTCCAACAACTCTTGCACCCTTTACATGTAATGATTGTTTCACATGTAAAGCAAACTGCTCAAGCGTCATTTCTTCTTGTAAATACCCTATTTTACCAAGACCTAATGTTTCACCTTTATTATCAAGCGGATATACATCATATGCCACTTCTTCATATGGATGGGCTGCCAACATCGCTTTAATAACTTTTCTTTGTAATGAAGCTGGAATAATCGTTTCGACACGTATCTCTTCCACACGTTCTAACTGCCCAGTTTCTCCGATATAAGGATTTGTACCTTCTTGAGGGATAAACGTACCTACCCCTTCGCTACCGAACGTACAGTGGCTATAATTACCGATATGACCTGCATCCGCATCTCCAAGAGCTTTGCGCACTTCTTCTGCATGGGTTACTGGAACAAATACAACAATTTTTTTCATTTCTTCTGCATATGTAGGAGCTAATACTTCTGTATTTTGTAACCCTAACGCATCAGCAAGTAAATCATTTACCCCGCCCTTAGCAATATCTACATTTGTATGCGCCGCATAAACCGCAATATCATTTTTAATACACGTTTCAATAATTCTTCCGTACGCCTTATCTGTATGAATCGCTTTTAATGGATTAAAGATTAAAGGGTGATGAGCTATAATGATATTTGCTCCTAATTGGATTGCCTCGTCCACAACTTCCTCAGTTACATCTAATGCGATTAATACGTGCTGCACAGGTTTATTAAGCGCTCCAATCTGTAAGCCAATCTTATCCCCTTCCATCGCTAAATGCTTCGGATACATACCTTCAAATAAAGAAATAATTTCATGGCCATTTGGAATTTTACTCATGATAAAACCTCTCCTATCATTTTCATTTTCGCTTCTACTTCTGCACGCTTCGCTTTCTTCTCTTCAGACTCTGCTGCACGCTCTAACTGTTTTAAAATATTTTGGAAGTTTTTCAATTCCCCTTCCCACTTTTCAACAAAAGCTTCACTTTTTTCTTTTATTAGAAATGGACCCATAAACAATTCAGTTTGTTTATTTTCAGAGTAAGGTACTGCTGTATCTCCTCGTTCTCCGACTAAAATCTCGTAAATCTTTCCGTCTTCTATTACAATTTTCTCACGGATAAGCTCCCATCCATTTTCAATAAACCATTCACGGATATGGTGTGCTGCAATATTCGGCTGTAAGATTAAACGTGTTACACCTTCTAATTTTTCTTTACCACTTTCTAAAATGTCACGAATTAACGCTCCACCCATACCAGCAATCGTAATAACATCTACTTCTCCTGGCACTATAACAGCTAATCCATTCCCTTTACGAACGTCTACTTTATCTTGTAAGCCACTTTCAGCTACAGTTGCTTGTGCAGAGCGAAACGGTCCATCTACAACCTCTCCTGCAACTGCTTTCGTAGCAATATTATTTATAATTGTATAACACGGTAAATACGCATGATCCGATCCAATATCAGCTACTGTAGAGCCTACCGGAATCTCCCTCACAACTTCTTCTAATCGTTTCGAAAGCTTTACTTCATTCATGTATTTCCATTACTCCTTCTCTTCTCAGTCTGTCTCCATGATAATGAATTTATAGTAGTTGTTGCAAGTCCATAACAACACTTCAATTCTCTATTACTAATCGTATTTTAGAAAGTATAGAAAAACAAGCCTTTTGCACAAAAGCAAAAGGCTTGTAATACGAAACTTTATTTTTTCTTCGATAACCAATCAGCTACTTTCGTTGCTTGATCAGCTGGAATTAAATTAGCTGGCATATTTCCTTTTCCTTTTGAAAGAACTTCTTTAATTTCATCTTTCGAAAGTTTCCCACCAATTTTTTGTAAATTAGGTCCCACTGCCCCTTGTAACTGATCACCGTGACAGYTCGTACAGCTTTGCTTTACAATATCCTCTGGCTTTGATGCTGTTTGTGCTGGTTTCCCGCCATTTTTTGCATCAGCTAACTCTTTAGATTTATTTAGCCCCTGAAATGAAAATACAAACATAACGATAATACCTAATGCTGCAATAAGAGCGAACGGAATCAACGGATTACGTTTCATATCTCTTCTCCCCCCTCTATACCGCTAAATAGTTAGATGATTCAGTCATTTATATTGTACTTGAAAACACCCTATCAGAAAAGAGCAAACTACCATTTGTTAAAAATATTCCGTAAATTCATTTTATTGATTTTCACTATTATATCGCATATTATTTCGATAATTACTAACGTTTCTCATCATATTTTTTACTTTTCTACATATTATTTTGTATATAATAAACAAAATAAATCGAAAAATCGAAAAATGAGCATTTGCAAATCAAAAGACAATTCTGTAAAATAAATTACAAGAAATTGTAATCGTTGCCGATAGCTAAATTTTAACAAAAATTAACAAAACAAAAAAGTTTACTTCACAAAAGTGAAGTAAACTTAAAGGTAGCCTATTCTAAGAAATCCTTAAGACGCTTACTACGGCTTGGATGTCTTAATTTGCGAAGTGCTTTCGCTTCAATTTGACGAATACGTTCTCTCGTTACGCCGAATACTTTCCCAACTTCTTCAAGCGTACGAGTTCGTCCATCATCTAAACCAAAACGAAGACGCAGAACATTTTCTTCACGATCTGTTAGTGTATCTAACACATCTTCTAATTGTTCTTTTAGCAATTCATACGCTGCATGGTCCGCAGGCGATGTTGCTTCTTGGTCTTCGATAAAGTCACCTAAATGGGAGTCGTCTTCTTCACCAATTGGTGTTTCAAGAGAAACTGGCTCCTGTGCAATCTTTAAGATTTCGCGTACTTTTTCTGGAGCAAGATCCATTTCTTCACCAATCTCTTCAGGAGATGGTTCGCGTCCTAAATCTTGTAATAATTGACGTTGTACACGGATTAACTTATTAATTGTTTCAACCATATGAACTGGAATACGAATTGTTCGCGCTTGGTCTGCAATCGCACGTGTAATAGCTTGGCGAATCCACCAAGTTGCATACGTACTAAATTTAAAACCTTTACGGTAGTCGAACTTTTCAACTGCCTTAATTAGACCCATATTTCCTTCTTGGATTAAGTCTAAGAAAAGCATACCACGGCCCACGTAGCGCTTTGCAATACTTACTACAAGACGTAAGTTTGCTTCCGCAAGACGGCGTTTTGCTTCTTCATCGCCTTCTTCAATACGTGTCGCAAGTCGAATTTCTTCTTCAGCAGATAGTAAGTCTACACGACCAATTTCTTTTAAGTACATACGAACAGGGTCATTAATTTTCACACCTGGCGGCACACTTAAATCATTAAGGTCAAATTCTTCTTCCGTTTTTGTAATTTGACGATTATTAGGACCTTCGTCGTTGTCATTGTCACCAACTAAGTCAATCCCTTGTTCACCTAAATATTCATAGTATTCATCCATTTGATCGGATTCAATTTCAAATCCATTCATGCGTTCTGCAATCTCTTCATATGTAAGAACGCCACGTTTTTTTCCGAGCTCAGTGAGTTGTTCTTTCACTTGCTCAAGGGTCATTTCAGTTTCAATTTGTTTAGAACGAGCTGGTTTATCAGCCATCTGTTCCCCTCCTTACGCGAGATACAAACATTCATTATACTAAAACTTTATCGAAAAAGCTATTTTCTTGCTTTTTGACTTTGTAAATATGCCACATAATATTTAGCAGCCTCTACAGGATCTGTTTTTTCCATTTGTTTTACTTTAAAGATAATTTCCATCTTTTCAAGTTTTTCTTTATGGCGTCTTAGCGCCTCCAAATGACCTTGTAACGCTTCTTCTGTGTACTCTGGATTAATAAATTCATCCGTCGAAATATCAGTAATAATATTTTTCAACTTTTCATCAGAGAGCCAACTTAAAAATGTTCCGACTGAAGGTTCATTTCCCTTTTCATAATATGCGTATAGTTCATATAAAATCCCTTTATGTTCTTCTGTATAAAAATCTTCTATATGAGGTTCCATACGCACTGTCACTTCTGCACTTTGCAACATATGGTAAATAATTTCTCTTTCTGCCCTTTCAAAACCTGTTAATTTCGGTTTCGTTTGAACAATTTGAGATGGCTTAGAAACCTGCTTTATTTGTTTTTGCTGTACCTTTTGTTCTTTGCGATATTGGTGCAATTGATTCAAAAGTGTTTCCATTGAATACGAAAATTCTTGCGATAATGATTTTAAATATGATTCCGCCTGCATCGCATCCTGTAGCAATGATAACTCTTTTAAAACACTTTTTACATATTCTTCTTTGCCAGACTCATCTTGCAAATTTTTCCCTAAACGCAAATAATTTATTTTGAAACCAACAAAACTTATACTTGATTTCACAAGATTTTCAAAAGCGGTTGTCCCATATTGTTGCACATATTCATCAGGGTCAAGCTTATCTGGCAAGGATGTAACTTTTACTTGGCAACCAACTTGCAATAGTAATTGCCCTGCTTTCATCGTCGCTTCTCGCCCTGCTTTATCACCATCATAGCAAAGAACAACAGTTTCAACGTTACGTCGCAGAAGTTTCGCTTGTTCTTCAGTTAAAGCTGTTCCCATTGTCGCAACAGCTTCTTCCACACCACTTTTCACCGCGGCTAGTACATCGGCATAACCTTCAAAAAGGACAACCTGCCCACGTTTTCTAATAAACGGCCTTGCTTGGTGGAAATTATACAACAGCTTACTTTTGTAAAAAATCGGTGTTTCAGGACTATTCAAATATTTCGGAGTGTCATCTCCTAATGCCCTTCCACTAAACGCTATCACCTTACCTTGTAAAGTATAAATCGGAAACATAACTCTTCCGCGGAAGCGGTCATAATGACTGCCATCCTTCTCACTTCTTACAAGAAGGCCAGCCTGTTCCATACTAGATAGCGACAAACCTCTTTTTTGTAAAATTTTCGTCGCTGCATCCCAAGCTTGTGATGCATAACCAATTTCAAATTTCTCAATCATCTCTTTTGTAATACCACGTTTTAATAAATATGAAAGTGCTTCATTTCCTTCTTCTGTATTTACTAATAAATGATGATAATACTTTTTCAAAAGTTCATGAGCCTGTTGCATGATGACAGTGTCATCAGATATGTCTTCTTGTTGTTGTTGTCCTTGCCCTGATGTATATTCTGCAACTGCAATTCCATTTCTTTCGCCAAGCTTTTGAACAGCCTCTGTGAAAGCAAGTCCTTCCATTTTCATAAGAAAAGAAAATACATTTCCACCTTCTCCACATCCGAAACAATGAAAAATTTGCTTATCAGATGAAACAGAGAATGAAGGAGAATTCTCACCATGAAATGGACAAAGGCCGAAATAGTTACGCCCCTGCTTTCTAAGTTGAACATACTCACCAATCACTTCTACAATATCGGATGATGTCCGAATCTGTTCAACAACTTCTTCAGGAATTCTGTTCCCCATAACTCCATCTCCGTGTCGTATTTTGTATTCGATATAAATTAAAAGATTCCTTTATAATTCGACAATATTTTTCTAAATTTGTTAGAAAGTACTGTCGATCACATTGTGTAAACGATTTTGGACCTTTCGTATAAGTCCCCAGTCTGCGTAAATTCGCAGATACATACTACTATATAAAATTGTATACATTTGCTCATCTGTTACAAATGTATCTCCTGGAGACAATACATATACTCCTTTTTCACAAGAAGACTAGCAAGAAGCACTATAGCCTGTATGATCATGAGATCTGTAGCTTTTGCATGTTAATAAATATAACAGTCAACTTCATCTTGCTCAGAATCTACATAGACCCAATTACCTTGCTGTTTTCTTGAACGATGAGCATAGGATACGACAAACAAAATTTCGACATAAAATTTTGTTCCAACTTGCACAATTGCATTCTTCACGGGATACGCATCTGCATCAAATAATATCTTATCTGATGTTTTGCATATTTCTGTATTCTACATCCCTTCTGTGAATCCTTCCATAATGTGCGTTTTCTTGTCTAGATTTTGTCGATTTAACGTAAATACATGTCTTTTTCGAAAATCCTATCCCTAGTTTATTCTGAAAAATTAAAGTCTAAACGTAAAATATAGGTTTTTATCACAATTTTTTATTATAATATATTTTCTTCAACTACGCTACATATCCCTTTAATTTTCATCTTACACTTAAAGATAACGAAATCGTTCCTTTAGCATAATTAAAAAACAGAAGAATATAAGTATAACCATTCCGCTATATTCTATTACTAAGCCGAAAGTTCATGCTCTACTTCGCATCTTCCTCTAACGCCTTCTCACGAGCGAAAAAAGCACATTCACCTTTGGTAAATGTGCTAAAACATTTTTTGGTTTTGCACTGCATTCACAATAATATTTGCTGTTTCTTCAATTGCCTTATTTGATACATCAATCACTTGACAATTTATTTTACTAATTACTTCCTCAAAATGATCAATTTCTTCTTGAATACGATTAATATTTGCATATGTTGCTCCATCACTTAATCCAAGTGATTTCAATCGTTCTTTTCGAATATGATTTAACTTATCTGGTATAATTTTCAAACCGAAACATTTCTCTTTTGCCACTTGATATAATTCCTCAGGCGGATCCACTTCCGGTACAAGTGGTACATTAGCAACTTTCAAACGTTTGTTATGCGCTAAATATTGTGAAAGTGGTGTTTTTGATGTACGTGAAATTCCAATCAACACGATATCAGCTTTTAAAATACCACGTGCATCTCTACCATCATCATACTTAACTGCAAATTCAATCGCTTCAATTTTTTTAAAGTACTCTTCATCTAATCTTCGAACGACACCTGGCTCATACCTTGGTACTTGCCCTGTAATTTCTTCAATTTGATCGATAAGAGGTCCGATAATATCGTATGCCTCTACTCCTTCTTTTGCCGCTTCTGTCAATAAATATTGACGCATATCAGGCTTTACTAACGTAAAACAAATAAGCGCTTGATTGCTCTTGGCAATCGAGATTACTTCTTTTAATGTCCCTGTATCTTCTACATACGGTACACGCCTAATATCAGGAGCGAATGGGAACTGTCCCATTGCCGCTCTAACAACCAAATCAGCCGTTTCTCCTACAGAGTCAGATACGACATATACGATTTTATTATCCATTACATTACCTCACTTTAAACAAATTACACTTATTCGTTATTTACTAAATTTACAAACGCACGTGTAATATTTGTTTTTGTAATTCGTCCAATCACTTCTAAACCTTGTTTCGTATCCTTCACAACCGGCATCGCATCAATCTGTCTTTCTATTAATTCCATCGCAATATCATATAAAGAATCCTCCCTGCGACACATCGCAATGTTTGGCATCCTTGTCATGATAATATTAACCGGAAGAGAGGTTAAATCCTGCTTTCCTAAGCTAGCTCGTAATAAATCTTTACGAGATACAACGCCAACTAATAAAGTAGCTTGATCTACAACAAATAATGTACCAACGTCCTCTAGAAACATAGTACAGATTGCATCGTATACTGATACATTTTTATCAATTACAGCCGGTCTAGATTGATAATCTTGCACTTTAATTTTCTTAACAGCTTCAGATAATAGCTGTCCCCCGGTTTTACCCGTATAAAAATAACCTACACGTGGACGCGCTTCTAAATAACCAGCCATCGTTAAAATTGCTAAGTCTGGTCTTAGCGTTGCACGTGTTAAACCCAATTGCCCAGCAATTGACTCCCCTGTAATAGGACCGTGATCTTTTACAATCTGAATGATATGCTCTTGCCGTTTATTCAGCTCTATGATAATCACCACCTTTAATGCACAACGAAAAAAGTTATACTATCTCTTAAATATTATATACTAAATATGCTATTCGAAAAAGAAAGTATGTAAAAAGGACCGTATACGGCCCTTTTTATATTTGAAACTTATCAAGTTGTTCCAAGAAACGCCTTGTTTTCAAATAAATCCCACAATATTCGTCATAATATGTATTCAATACTGTGCGCATTTGTTTTTTTGTACTATCCTTCACCGATACATTACCGAGCCGGTGTAAATCAAAGTGAAAAAAGAGACGTAATAATTTATGAACAGCCTCTCCCACCGGAATACGATACGGATCTTGCTCCGCATGACGCGAGCACAGAAAACCGCCTTCCCGGACAGAGAAGGCGACAAAATCTGTTTCTTGATGACAAATAGCACATGTATCAAAGTACGGGCGCATCCCTAATACCGGAAGCATTTTCGTTTGATAAATTAATGATAATACTTCTGGATCAACACCCTCACACATATAATGCAACGTTTGATATAACATTTCAAATAAATACGGATTATGCTTCTTATCTTCTGTTGCTTTATCGGTTAATTCAATAATAAATGATGCATAAGCAGTTAAAAATATATCCTCACGAATTTCTTTCATAGATGAAATAATCTCGCCTTGTTGCAAAGTTCCAAGTCCAGATCCCATTTGAATAAGAAAATGACCATGTGTCATAAGTTGCGAAATAGCTGCTAACCGACTCTTCGGCTTTTTCGCCCCTCTTGCCATTGCACTTACCTTACCAAATTCCCGTGAGTATATTGTAACAATCTTATTTGTTTCTCCGTAATCTGTCGTACGGATAACAATGCCCTCAACTTTTTGAAACATGTTCGTCACCATCCAAGGTTTGAACAAAACGGGTCAAGAAATTGGAGAGTCTAGATGCGCTAACTCCTCTTCATGTTGATCCATCTCATCGTTTACGTCTTTTTCCATTTCTTTCAAAAGCAAATACGTTTCAATGCTTCCTGTTTTGGAGAAAAACTTCCAGGTAAAATCTAGCATAAGAATCCACCTTTCTCAATAAGCGTAGCCTATAAACCAATTTCTTTTGTTGTTATTAAGTTGACCCATTTTGTTCATTTTCATGTGAGAAAAATTTTTCCTAATTTATCAAGGTTCATAAAAACCAATAATCAGCGGATGAACAAAACATCCACTGATCACAACTTTACTTCATATTAATACTCGTCTTCACGGAAACCAAGGTCACGAAGCTGTGACATCTTATTACGCCAATCTTTTTGCACTTTCACCCATACTTCTAAAAATACTTTAGAACCAAGAAGTGCTTCAATGTCAAAACGAGCTCTCTTACCGACTTCTTTTAACATCTTCCCTTGCTTGCCTATAATAATTCCTTTTTGTGATGCACGTTCAACAACAATCGTTGCGTTTATATAAACCGCTCCGCCCTCACGCTTTTGAATTGCATCAATAACAACCGCTACAGAATGCGGTACTTCTTCACGTGTTAAATGTAATACTTTTTCACGAATAAGCTCTGAAATAATAAATCGCTCTGGATGATCCGTTACTTGATTATCCGGGTAATATTGCGGTCCTTCTGGTAAATACTTTTTAATTGCTCCGATTAACGCTTCAACGTTATTACCGTCCAATGCAGAAATTGGCACAATCTCCGCGAACTCATATAATTTACGATATTGATCAATCAACTCCAGCAATTGCTCTGGATGAAGTTGGTCAATTTTATTAATTACCAAAAATACCGGTTGTTTCGTTTCTTGTAATTTCTCAATAATAAATTCCTCACCACGACCATATCCTTCAGTTGCATTGACCATAAACAAAACAATATCAACTTCTTTTAATGTCGTTTGAGCCATCTTCACCATGAAATCGCCTAGTTTATGTTTAGGTTTATGTATTCCTGGTGTATCAATGAAAACTACTTGTGAATCATTTTCTGTATATACACCTTGAATTTTATTACGAGTTGTTTGTGGCTTATCGCTCATAATGGCAATTTTTTGGCCAATAATACGATTTAAAAATGTAGATTTCCCAACATTCGGTCTGCCAATAATAGAGACAAAACCTGATTTATAACCTTTTCTATTCATGTAAATCCTCCGCTAAAAATGCTCCTGGTAACAATTCTCCGACTGTTGTCTCTTGAACATCACCATGTAAGTTTGATAGGTATACTTTCGTATCCTGTTTACATAATTCTATCATAACTTGTCGACATGCTCCACAAGGAGGTACTGGACGCTTTGTATCCGCTACGACTGCAATAGCTACAAACTCGTTATCCCCTTCAGAAATTGCCTTAAATAACGCTGTTCTTTCTGCACAGTTACATAAACCATATGATGCATTTTCAACATTACATCCACGATATATTTTTCCATCCTGAGTTAGTAAAGCTGCACCTACTTGAAATTTAGAATATGGTACGTACGCTCGTTTACGCGCTTCGGTTGCTTCCTGAATTAATTGTTCGCTATTCATATTCCCGCATCCTTTCCGTTCATAGATGTGAATAGATACACTCTTTCATTAAAGGCCTTCACGGCGCTCCCAAAGCTTAATAAAAGCTTCGGAATGCAACTATACCATATACGGTAAAAAGATAATAGCACCAATTACAGCAGCTATAATTGCAAATAATAAAACTGCACCTGCTGCAACATCCTTTGCAATTTTTGCAACCGGATGAATATCGGCGGTTGCTAAGTCTACTGTTTTTTCAATAGCCGTATTCACCATCTCTAAACTCATTACAATCCCTATCACAATAAGTACGACAATCCATTCCATTGTTGTAATATGGAAATAAAAGCCGCAGCATATAACGATGACTGCGGCTAAATAATGAATTTTCATATTTCGTTCATGACGAAGACAAAAGTATATACCAGCTATAGCATATCCAAAACTATCTAAAAGTTTTCCTGTTTTCATCGTCCTAATCCAAAGGCCTCTAAAATTTCTTTTTGTCTTCCAAACATTTCTTTCTCATCTTCTTCTGTCATATGATCATAACCAAGCAAATGCAAAAAGCCATGTAGTGCTAAAAACCCAAGTTCTCGATCAAAAGAATGTCCATATTCTTCAGCTTGTTCTTTTGCTCTCGGAATAGAAATAATAAGATCTCCTAACATACGCGGCATCTCTGCACCGACAATTTCCATTTCGCCTTCTCCCATTTCTTCCATAGCAAAAGAAATAACGTCCGTAGGCTGATCCTTATCTCGGTAATCACGGTTTATTTCACGAATACGTTCATTATCTACAAATGTAACCGATAATTCTGCGCCTTCTTCTATGTTCTCCATTTGGGCTGCTTTCTCTACTAAACCTCGAATCAAACTTATATATTCGTCTTTCACTTCTTCTGTTTCATCAATAAAATCAATTAATAAACTCATTCTTTCTCCTTTTCTTCCGGCGGTTCCGGATATGTAATACGGGAATGGAAAATACCATTTAACGTTTCACATAACGTTTTTCCAACGATTTGTAGTTCCTTAAATGTCAAATCACATTCACTAAATTGACCATCTTGCAGGCGATCTTTAATAATACTTTGCACTAAATTATTAATCTGATCTGGTGTTGGATGGTTCATCGAACGTACCGCCGCTTCCACACTATCAGCAATACCAACGATCGCCGACTCTTTAGAAGTTGCTTTTGATCCTGGATAGCGGAACATTTCCTCCGTATATTTCTCTTTATCTTCTTTAATCGCATTATAATAAAAATATTTAAGTAACGTTGTACCATGATGCTGTCCAGCAATATCGATAATTTCTTGAGGTATATGGTGTTCTTCTAACATTCTCACCCCATCGGTTACATGAGCAATTATAATATCTTTGCTCGTTACAGGGTCTAATCTATCATGCGGGTTTTCAATACCCATTTGGTTTTCAATAAAAAACTGTGGTTGTACCGTTTTCCCTACATCATGATAATACGCCCCTACACGCGCTAATACTCCATTTGCTCCAACTGCTTCACAAGCAGCTTCTGAGAGATTAGCTACCATTACACTATGGTGATATGTACCTGGTGCTTCTAATAAAATTTTACGCAAAAGCGAGTGATTCGGACTTGAAAGTTCCATCAATTTCATACTCGATACAATCCCAAGACCACTTTCTAAATACGGTAAAATCCCCATAGCTAGAACAGAAGAGATAATACCCGAAACAGCAGCCATTAATAATTGCACCCCAATTTCAAGAGGCGAAAAATTCCCGTTACGTAATAATAGCAAAGCCGCTAATACGACTACATTTAATACAGAAACGAGTATACCAGCTTGTAAAATCATCGTACGACGATTTTTTTCTCTCAAGAAAATACTAACTGATAATGAACTTAATAAAACATAAATCCCCACACTATAATTCAGTGTACTCGTTACACCTTCATTAAACATAATACTTCCGCATACAGAAAAGATCATACTCGTTAAAAATACAAATCGATCACCAATCATTAATTTTACAAGTATTGTTCCCATTGCAACTGGAACAACATACGCGATTCCTGCATACTCAAGCTTTTGAAACAAACTAATGATTTTCATTAAAACAATCGTGATAGACAAAATTGTAATATACGCTAAGACATACGGCCTATCTTCTCTTTTCCGCTGTAAAAACACTTCAAACTGCTTATGCATAAAGTACAATAGCACACCAATGAGTACCGCTAACCCAACATAGGGTTGAAAACTGTTCCCTTTTTCTAACAGGCCAACTAATTTCAACTGATTGTACATATCACTTGAAATCGTTTCACCTTCTCTAACAAGGACTTGCCCTTGAAGAATATAAACAGGTGGAACTAAATCTTCTTCCGCTTTTCTCTTCTCTTTTGTTAAGGTCGGATCATAAAAATAGTTTGCAGAAATCGCATATTTCCCTAACGCCTTAATAGATTCCTTTAAACCATTATCAACATTAACACTATTCATCTCACTTACATATCGTTCCTTCGCATCCTTCAATTCATCCATTTTAACATGCTCAGTCATGATACTATTAATAGCTGTAACTGTTGCATCTTTCGCTAATACTAATTGGTTCGAATCCGCATTAATTAAGTTTAGTAAGTTTGAATCAGATAATTCTTTCGTTAAATCAGTAGGCAATTTTTTTTTCAACTTGTCCACTTTTTCAGCATCAGTAATCTTTTTTTGCTCATCCGGTCCAACCGCTTTAATCTCTTGTATCACTTCATCTACTTTAGCAAAGACGTCATTCACAATATCCACTTTATTTTGTTTATACTCACTTTTATATGTATATTGATCTTCAACTTTTGTAGCGGCTTCTTTTTTCTTTTTGTCCGTTGTAACTTTATCTTCAATTTTAATAGGAGAATGGATTGTTTTTTTCGCAATAGAATATGTTGTAACATCTAATTGCTCTGGTTTTACATTATTCATAAGTGCAAAAAACAGCACTGCCCCTAATAAAACGTAAGAAATCCAACTTAGTTTTTTCGAATGTTGTAAATTACGAAACCACTTAGAAATTTCTTGAGATCTTGACATGATTTCAATACCTTCTCCTCTCCAGAAATAAAGTGAAACTATTTATAGCTTTCATTTCTTCTAGGTAACGATACTTTTTGGACAACATTTTTATCCACTCTCACCTATAGTTTATTTCCCTCGTCTTTAATGATAGTAAAAAATATGTCATTCGCCAACCTTATCATACAAAAAGAAATGATCCTGACAAATAGGATCATTCCATTTTATCATATGCCTCAATAATACGTTGCACTAACGGGTGTCTCACAACGTCCGTTTGTTCCAATGTAATGAACGAAAGACCTGATACACCAGATAAAATATTAGCAGCAATAGAAAGACCTGACTTTACCCCTTTTGGCAAGTCTACCTGTGAGGGATCCCCCGTAATAACCATTTTAGAACTAAAACCTAATCGTGTTAAAAACATTTTTATTTGAACACCAGTTGTATTTTGCGCCTCATCTAATATAACAAATGAATCATCAAGAGTACGCCCTCTCATATAAGCAAGAGGTGCAATTTCAATTACACCACGTTCCATCATACGTTGTGTATATTCTTGTCCAAGAATATCATGTAACGCATCATATAGTGGACGTAAATACGGATCTACTTTTTCTTTCAAATCACCTGGTAAAAACCCTAAGCTCTCTCCAGCTTCTACAGCAGGTCTTGTTAAAATAATTTTCTTTACATACCCTTGCTTTAAAGCTCTCACAGCCATTACTACGGCTAAGTATGTTTTTCCTGTCCCAGCAGGTCCTATCCCAAACACAATATCATTCTTTTTCATTGCATGAATATATCGTCTTTGCCCCATCGTTTTCACACGAATGGATTTACCTTTTGCCGTTTTAAAAATTTCCTCTTCATATAATTCTTCGAATTGAGCAATTTTCCCTTGTTGCCCAAGCTGAATCGCATACGCAACATCTCTTTCCGAAATTGATACACCTTTACGGATAACAACAAGTAACTGTTGTAAGATTTTTTCTACGAGCACCACAGTTTCATCTGCCCCAGATACACGAACAGATTCTCCTCTAGTCACAATCGATACACTAAGTTCTCGTTCAATTACTTTTAAATGAGCATCATTTACCCCAAAAAGAGCGATTGCTTCGTTGGGGTTTTCCAATTGTTGGTTCATTTCTACTAATTGTTCTGCCATTACTCAGTCTCCTTGAATATCGGATTCAGATATTGGTTGTGGCTCTGCAATATTTTCAATCACTGTATAATGTAATGTGACCTTTAGGTGATCCGCCTCAACCTCTTTACTCAAAATGTTATCACTTACAATCATAGCATGTTCATCCAATTTTTTCTTCAGTTCTTTTTCTGCCATCTCTTTCGCTACTTTCATTGCTTGTTTTTCGGTATATTCTCGGTTCGCTTCTTCCTCTTCTCGTACAATATCTTTCTCGTATGCAATTGGTAATGTAAATCCAAATAATTTCACATCATGTTTTACACTTTCAGTACGAGAGCGCTTATACTTATCCTGTAGAAATCCCCATATTTTTATTTTAGTACTCCCAAATTTAAGGAAATATTCATTGTATGAATTACCAGTATACACTTGAAATTGTGTCTTTAACGGAACATCCACCTCAGATTTATACCACGTTTCTCCATATACAATCCCTTTAGCCGAAACAACTGTCGGATTCTCCTCATTACCATACATCCCGGATACGAGAAGTTGCCCCTTTTCTACATGGTCATTTTTCATGACAACCGGCTTCCCAACTTCCACAAATGTTTTTGTAATAATCCCTTCTTTTTTTGCTACTAAGTTTTGTGGCTGTTGTTCACTTTCTTTTTTCGGCTCATTTTTTTCAACAATCTTAAAATGATATGTTGTCCCTCTTATTTCTAATCCCGCCCAAGTAATCGCATTAATATTGTCTGTCAAATGACGTTGAACATCTTCTACACTCGGCATTTGGAATTGTAATTTACCTTTTTTTATACCCATTTTGTCCAATTCTTTCATCAATATATATTCTGTTTCAGGTTTTGCTCCTGTAATTTCAATTTTCCACACCATATTTGACAATGCGATCATTCCGAAAAAAAATATTAAAAACCCAATTAAAAATCCACTATTTTTAATTACACGCTTATTCCAAAAAGGAAAACCGTAACGTCCAATAAAATATAATTTACATTCATTTTTTCTATAAATTGGTTTTATCTTTTTCACATCTCGTAATAACATACAAAGAACTAACGTTTCATCAGCTATCTTCTTTACATCCCAAACGAGTAATTTCTTCCGCACACACTCGTTAACAAATCGTTCCGCTCCTCTACCTTCAATTCGCACCTTTACATACCCAAGCCATTTTATAAACCATTTATTTTTCATCGACTATCTCCACTACCTTTCTAAAAGTAGATACACTACTTTTCAATTCGATTATCAAACTAGCTCGTACTAAAATTTTAATTAGCAGATTCCTTGATCCTCACTAATTATTAACCTTCACGAGCCAGCTTTTTACGTGGAACTCAATTCCCACCTATCCTCTTTGTACGAACCGAATATTGAGGCCAGAACGTTACCGCCTGTTAATACAAGGTAACGAAGAAAAACTTCACAAACGGAAGTTTCTCCTCACTCCTCTTTCTTTTCATTTTCTAAAAACGTCACTTGTTCAATAATCCCTTCAAGCAACAGTTCTTCTGGAAGGATTGTTTTAATAACAAAGGATTGACCTTTAATTAATAATTGACCATGTTTCAATAGCAATCTTACCTCTTTATCTGAAAACACTAATAATCCTCGATGATTTTCTATATAGATATGTACTTGCCCAACAAGCGTGATCCGAGGTAGATCCATTAACACATCCACTGGCAGGTCTATTTGCTTCGTTAACCAATTCTTCATTTGTTCTATTTTTTTCATCTCAAAAGACCCCCTCTCATCCCATATGTATGAAAAAAGAGCTTGTAATATCACGTCCAAACTGAAAAAAGCATAAAAAAACGTCTCATACGAAATGAGACGCTTTTTTATGCTAATAGCTGGATAACCAGCTTATTCACAAGTGATCCGTCTGTTTTACCTTTTACTTTCGGCATAACAGCAGTCATCACTTTACCCATATCTGCTTTAGATGTAGCACCAACTTCAGAAATAACTTGCTTAATTATATCCGCTAGTTCTTCTTCTGTTAATTGCTCCGGCAAATATGCGCTTAAAATCTGAATTTCACTTTGCAGTTTATCAACAAGGTCTTCACGACCAGCTTTTTTAAATTCAAGGAGGGAGTCCTTATACTGTTTTACTTCACGAGCTAAAACTGTTAATTCCTCTTCTTCAGTAAGAGTATGTTGCAGTTTAATACCTTCATTTTGTAAAGCAGCCTTAACCATACGAATAACGGTTAATTTTTCTTTTTGTTTATTCTTCATCGCTTGTTTCATATCATCGTTTAAACGACCGAGAAGACTCATAACTTACACCCTCTCTTAGAACTTACGCTTTCTTGCCGCTTCAGATTTCTTCTTACGTTTTACACTTGGCTTTTCATAAAACTCGCGCTTTCTTGCTTCAGCAAGTGTACCAGTTTTAGAAACCGATCTTTTAAAACGGCGAAGTGCATCCTCCAAAGACTCGTTTTTACGAACGACTGTTTTTGACATTCTCTTTCCCTCCCTCCGAAACATCACACTTACATACTAATTTCAGCATGCAAAAAGAAACCCTTCTTCAGCATGTCTTTTACGATTATAATACATTTTATCACTTCAGGTCAACTATTTGGCAGAATAAAAGAAGAATAGATGCCCTTACCTGTTCAAAAGCTATGTAGATAGCTATTATCCTTTTCCCCCGAAGACAACTATATTTTTTATCATTACACCTTTTTTAATACAAGAAAGCATTAAATAACTACTCATTCAACGTACCTGCCTTTTCAGTACTTAACTTCTCCACAAAAAAAAAGAAAGCATGCAAATCGTTTCCGTTTGCATGCTTTTTTATCCCGCTATTTGCCAGGACAGTAAGACCCCCACCTCAAAATTCAGCGAAAGCAAAGAACTTAGGCGGGGGTCAGGCTGATAATCAGCGGGGATGAACACCCCCCCCACTGATTAAAGTTTCACTTTATGCGCTTGCTGATTCTTTTTTTACATCATCTTCAAGAACACGAACAAACTGCGCTTCGTTATATGGATAACCAGCTTTTGTAATTTTCACTTTTACTAGCTTACCAATCAATTCTTCAGATCCTTCAAACACAATTTTTAAGTAGTTATCTGTATAACCTACATATAAACCTTTACGGTCACCATCTTTAAATGTCTCTTCCGGAATGATTTCAAGTACTTCACCTTCAAATCTAGAAGCATACTCTTTCGCTAATTGATTTGATAGCTCAATTAGACGGTGAACACGATCGTTCTTCACGTCTTCAGGAACTTGATCTTCCATACGTGCTGCTGGAGTACCTGTACGTTTCGAATAAGGGAAAACGTGTAATTCAGAGAAACGATTCTCTTTAATGAAATTGTACGTTTCCATGAATTCCTCTTCTGTTTCGCCTGGGAATCCAACAATTACGTCTGATGTAATCGCAAGACCTGGTAACGCTTCTTTCAAACGATCTAAGCGCTCTTGGAAAAATTCCATCGTATACTTACGGCGCATACGTTTCAATACAGTATTAGATCCTGACTGTAATGGAATATGCAAGTGACGTACAACTACTTCTGATTTATCTAACACTTCAATTACTTCATCAGAAATTTGACTCGCCTCAATAGAAGAAATACGAAGGCGTTTCAATCCGCCTACTTCCGCTTCCATATCGCGCAGTAATCCAGCTAAGTTATACTCTTTTATATCTTCACCGTACCCACCTGTATGAATACCTGTTAATACGATTTCTTTATAGCCCGCATCTACTAATTGCTGCGCTTGTTTAATAACTTCTTTTCCATCACGAGAACGCATTAAACCACGCGCCCAAGGAATGATGCAAAATGTACAGAAGTTATTACAACCTTCTTGTATTTTTAAAGATGCACGTGTACGGTCCGTGAAATATGGTACATCGAGCTCTTCATATACACGTGTTTTCATAATATTGCGGACAGCATTAATTGGTTGACGCTCTTTACGGAATTCTTCGATGTATCCTAACATCTTCTCACGATCTTGCGTACCAACAACAATATCTACACCTGGAATCGCCATAATTTCCGCTGGAGATGTTTGTGCATAACATCCAGTTACACAAATTACCGCATCTGGATTTTGACGTACAGCACGTCTAATTACTTGACGGCTTTTTTTATCTCCAGTATTCGTTACTGTACATGTGTTAATAACGTATACATCAGATTTTTTTTCATATTCAGTTCTTTCATAACCACCTTGTTTAAACAATTGCCAAATCGCTTCTGTTTCATAGTGGTTTACTTTACAACCTAACGTGTGGAACGCAACAGTTGCCATTGATTATCACCCCATCAATTCAAAATGATAAGAAGCGGCACTTAACGCATAAAGCGGAGCCGTTTCTGTTCTTAAAATTCTTGGTCCTAAACTACATGGTACAAATTTATGTTCACGAAGTGCGGTTATCTCTTCCTCCGCTAAGCCGCCTTCTGGTCCAAATACAATCAGCAGCTTTTGGCCTGGTTTAACCGTCGCTAAAGCTTTCGCAAAATTAGATTTCTCACCTTGTTTCGCTTCTTCTTCATACGCAACAAGACAAACATCATACTCGCTACTCATCGACAGCAGTTGTTTAAATGATGAGGGAACGTGTACTTCTGGAATTTCACTTCTATGCGATTGTTCCGCAGCTTCTTTTACAATTTTTTTCAAACGCTCAACTTTTTTATCTGCTTTTTTCGCATCCCACTTTACAATAGATCGAGATGCTTGAAATGGTAAAAATGCAGCTGCCCCAAGCTCAGTTCCTTTTTGAAAAATTAACTCTAGCTTGTCTCCTTTCGGCAGTCCACTTGCAATCGTCACGAACACAGGAAGTTCGCTTGACGCCTCTACCCATTCTACAATAGTGGTATCCACAAATTCACTGGTAATTTCAGCAATTGAACACTCTGCTGTTTTACCATTTACACAGCAATAAATGTGGTCACCAGCTGACATACGCATCACTCTTGCGATGTGATGGACATCATCACCCATTATGCGAATACTTGTCTCATTTACATATTTCTCTTCTACAAAATAACGTTGCATATAATCACCTTAGTAGAGTTTCGTTCCTTTCGTAAGTCAATACTTACGAAAAGAACGAAACGTTATCATTTTCATATAACAAACGGCAAGTCCCTCACCTTATACGGTGAGAGACTCCCCTGTTCTTTATAGACTAAAATCTATATTACGCATTTCGTGCAATAATTGCTACCCAATCTTCCATTCGAAGTACTTCTTCAATTGAAAATCCAGCTGTTTCTAACGCTTCAGAAATTACTTTTTCTTTCGCCCCAATAATACCAGATGTAATAAATAATCCACCTGGCTTCACAACTCTCGCTGCATCTTCAGGGAATAGAAGAATAATTTCCGCTAGTAAATTTGCTACGATTAAATCAACTGGGCCTTCAATACCTTCTAATAGACTATTCTGTCCAACATTGACAATGTCATCTGTTTTATTTAAGCGCACATTCATTTCTGCACTTTCAACTGCAACTGGGTCTAAATCATACGCTTGAACAGAAGCCGCACCTAATTTTGCCGCAGCAATACTAAGTACCCCCGAACCTGTCCCCACATCAATCACAGTATCACCTGGCTGAACCGTTTTTTCTAACGCACGAATACACATCGTCGTTGTGGGATGTGTCCCTGTACCAAACGCCATACCTGGATCTAATTCAATAATTTTTTCATTTGGAGAAGACGGTGTATACTCTTCCCACGTCGGCACAATTGTGAATGTATCAGAAATTTGAACTGGATGATAATACTTCTTCCAAGCAGTAGCCCAATCTTCCTCATCGACTTCATTAATTGTAATAGTTCCTTTACCAATTTCGATGTCGAAAGATGGTAGTGCATCAATAGATGATTTTACACCTGCAACTGTTTCGTGTAAAGAATCCGTTTGTGGGAAATATGCTTTTACCAAAACACCCTCACTTGGATATTCATCTGGGTTAAGTGCATAAATCTCACCGTATTGTTGCTTGCGCTCTTTCGTCAACTCCGCTGGGTCCTCAATCGCAACCCCGCTAGCGCCTGCTTCATGCAAAATATGAGAGACAGCTTCTACTGCTTCTTCTGTTGTATGAATACTAATTTCTGACCATTTCACAATTTACCAACTCCATTTTTTATTTCCATTATTCCCCTTTGAAAGCACGTTTAAGCTTTCTGAATAAGCTATCATCCTGCTCTTCTTGCCCTGCAAATTCACGCAATAAATCTTTTTGATGTGAAGTTAATTTCGTCGGCACAACAACACGAACGACTACATATTGATCTCCTTGACCATATCCACGTACGTTCGGAGCACCTTTTCCTTTTAAACGGAATTCTGTTCCTGTTTGTGTTCCTGCTGGAATTTTCAGCTTCACTTTGCCATGAACGGTAGGAACTTCAACTTCCGCACCAAGTGCCATTTGCGCAAATGTTATTGGCATTTCGCAAATAATGTGATCCCCTTCGCGTTCAAAGAATTCATGATTTCTCACATGAACAACAACATATAAGTCACCTGCCGGTCCGCCATTTACGCCTGCTTCACCTTTTCCAGATACACGAATTTGTTGACCATTATCGATACCCGCTGGAATTTTAACATTGATTTTTTTACGTTTACGAACTTTACCAGAACCATGGCATGTCGTACATTTCTCTTTAATCATTTGACCTGTTCCTGAACAATGTCCACAAGCTTGACGGTTTACAATACGCCCAAATGGTGTATTTTGTTCTACACTTACTTGCCCTGATCCTGAACAATGTTTACATGTTTCTTTTGAAGTCCCTGGTTTTGCTCCACTACCCTTACAAGTATCACATGGATCCTCCACTGGAATCTCAACGTTTAATTCTTTACCAAAAATAGCTTCTTCAAACTCTAAAGTAACTTGATATTGTAAATCAGCACCTTGACGTGGAGCATTCGGGTCACGACGTCTTCCGCCGCCACCGCCAAAGAATGAACTAAAGATATCTTCGAAACCGAAGCCACCGCCGAAGTCTCCTCCGCCACCGAAACCTTGATTCGGACCCGCGTGACCAAATTGATCATACTGCGCACGCTTTTGATCATCGCTCAATACTTCGTATGCTTCTTGTACTTCTTTAAACTTTTCAATTGCATTTTCTTCTTTACTTACGTCTGGATGGTACTTTTTAGCCAAACGACGATACGCTTTTTTAATTTCATCTTTTGAAGCACCCTGGCTAAGTCCAAGGACCTCATAATAGTCTCGTTTATTCATAAATTTGCAACCCCCGAATCTTTCACATAAACGTAATTTTAACACCGAAAGAAAGTGCTTTGCAACAAAGTTTCCTCACTTACAGTATGCAAAATAAAAAAACTAAGATCCTCACACATTTCTTCTTATTCGTGAAAAAAGTCAAAGCCAAGGCACGCTTGACTTTGACTTTTTGTCATCTTACTTATTTTATTTCACTGTATTACTTGTCTTCTTTTACTTCTTCAAACTCAGCGTCTACTACATTATCTTTTTTCGCGCCAGCGTCTTGTGCTCCTTGTGCACCTTCTGCTTGCCCTGCAGCCGCTTGAGCTTGCTCGTATAATTTAACAGTTAATTGTTGTACGATTTCTTGAAGAGCATCTTTTTTCACGCGGATTTCTTCAAGTTCGTTTTTCTCGATTGCCGCTTGTAATGCTTCTTTCGCTTCCGTTGCTTTCGCTACTTCAGCTGCATCTACTTTACCTTCTAAATCTTTTACAACTTTGTCTGTTTGGAATACAAGTTGGTCAGCTTCGTTACGAAGTTCAACTTCTTCCTTACGTTTTTGGTCAGCATCAGCATTTGATTCAGCTTCTTGTACCATACGATCTACTTCTTCATCAGAAAGACCTGAAGAAGATTGGATTGTAATAGTTTGCTCTTTGCTTGTTCCTAAGTCTTTTGCACGTACGTTAACGATACCGTTCGCATCAATATCGAATGTTACTTCGATTTGTGGAATTCCACGTGGTGCTGGCGGAAGGTCTGTTAATTGGAAACGACCTAACGTTTTGTTGTCAGCTGACATTGGACGCTCACCTTGTAGTACGTGAATGTCTACCGCTGGTTGGTTATCAGCAGCTGTTGAGAATACTTGTGACTTACTTGTCGGAATTGTAGTGTTACGCTCGATTAGTTTCGTGAACACACCGCCCATAGTTTCGATACCTAAAGAAAGTGGAGTTACGTCTAATAATAGAACGCCCTCTACATCACCAGTAAGTACGCCACCTTGAACTGCAGCACCTAATGCTACAACTTCATCTGGGTTTACACCTTTGTATGGCTCTTTACCAGTTTCACGTTTAATTGCTTCTTGTACAGCTGGGATACGAGTAGATCCACCAACAAGGATAACTTTATCTAATTCGCTTGGAGCAAAACCAGCGTCTTTTAATGCACGACGAGTTGGCTCTAATGTTCTTTCAACAAGACCAGCTGAAATTTCTTCGAATTTAGCTCTTGTTAACGTTAATTCTAAGTGTAATGGGCCAGCAGCTCCAGCACTAATGAATGGTAATGAAATTTGTGTTTGTGTTACACCAGAAAGATCTTTCTTCGCTTTTTCAGCTGCATCTTTCAGACGTTGAAGTGCCATTTTATCTTGGCTTAAATCAATGCTATTTTCTTTTTTGAATTCAGCTACTAAATGATCGATGATAACTTGGTCAAAGTCATCTCCACCAAGACGGTTGTCACCAGCAGTTGAAATAACTTCGAATGTGCCGTCTGCTAACTCAAGGATAGATACATCAAATGTACCGCCACCTAAGTCATATACTAAGATTTTTTGCTCTTCATCTTGTTTTTCTAAACCGTAAGCAAGTGCTGCGGCTGTTGGTTCGTTAATGATACGCTCAACTTCTAAACCAGCGATACGACCAGCATCTTTCGTTGCTTGACGCTCTGCATCGTTGAAGTATGCAGGTACTGTAATAACAGCTTTCGTTACTGTTTCACCTAAGTATGCTTCAGCAGAAGCTTTTAAGTTTTGTAAAATGATTGCAGAAATTTCTTGAGGTGTAAAATCTTTACCTTCAACTTCTACTTTGTAGTCTGTACCCATATGACGTTTAACAGACATGATTGTATTTGGGTTTGTAATTGCTTGACGCTTCGCAACTTCCCCAACTTGACGCTCTTCATTTTTGAAAGCTACAACAGAAGGTGTTGTACGGTTTCCTTCTGGATTTGGGATAACCTTTGGTTCTCCACCTTCCATAACAGCTACACAAGAGTTTGTTGTACCTAAGTCAATACCGATAATTTTACTCATGGCGATTCCTCCTACTTTTATGTAAATTATTGATTTACTTTTACCATTGATGGGCGAATCACACGGTCTTTTAGTTTATAACCTTTTTGGAATTCCTCCACAACCGCGTTTGATTCAAATTCACTGTCTTCGACTTGCATAATAGCTTGGTGCTCATTAGGATCAAACTGTTTACCAACAGATTCAATCGCTTCAACACCTTCTTTAGTCAGCGCTTCTAGCAATTGACGATGCACCATTTCCATACCTTGTAACAAGGATTTCGTTTGCTCATCAGTTGTTTCCACTTGCATCGCTCTTTCAAAATTATCAAGAGCTGGCAAAATATCTGAAACTAAACTTTGTGCTCTATATTTTTCAGCAGCCTGTTTATCCATTTGGACACGGCGCTTATGATTTTCAAAATCAGCTTGTAGACGTAATGTGCGACCTTCCGTTTCCGTTAGTTTCGCTTGTAACTCATCTACTTTTTCTTGTAAAAGAGCAGCCTCACTTTTTTCTTCTACAGCTTCTTCACTGTTTTCTGGCGTGACAGCTTCTTCAACTTGCGCTTCTTTCACTTCTTCTACCACTTGTTCGTTACGCTCTTCCACAATTTTCACCTCCTTAAAAGGTATTAGGTATCACGCTTAGCACGATTACCTAAGCATTATATATTACACACAGCAATGAGAATCTCATCACTTGAGCGAATGTATTACTCTCATTTACTTTTTAAGTCCGTCTGTAAATTGTCTTGTAAATAACTGCAACAAACTAATTACACGAGAGTATTGCATTCTCGTCGGACCTAAAATCGCAATTGTTCCTAGTTGCTCTTCTCCAATCGAATATGTTGCAGAAATTAAACTACAATCTTCCATAGCTATTGAAGAATTTTCCCTACCAATTTTCACTTGAATACCAACTTGTTTATGACGCAAAATATCATAAAACTCAGCTTCGTTATCAATCATCGTCAGCAAGGATCTTACTTTTTGAATGTCATGGAACTCTGGTTGCGAAAGCATATTTGCTTTCCCTCCAAAGTATATCTTTTCCGATAAAGGAACTTGAAATGTACCATCTAACATTTTTATTGCGCTATCGTAATTATGAACATACCCACGCAAGACTGTAACAATCTCTTTAAAGATTTTATTATGAAGTTCTGCCATAGGTATACCAGATAGCTTTTCATTTAAAATATTAACCATTTTTTCTAAATCTGATAAATCAACAGATTCCGGAACGGTAATCGTTTTACTTTGCACATGCCCTGTATCTGTTACAATAATAGCGACTGCTGTTTGACGATCAAGCGGTACAATTTGTACATTTTTAAGTTTATTTGTGCTCAATTTCGGACCAAGAACAATGGCCGTATAATTCGTAAGCTCTGATAAAATTTGAGCTGATTGTTGTGCAATTTTTTCTGCTTCAAAAATTCTTTCAGCAAATAAATCTTTAATTTGTACAATTTCATCGGTCGGTAAGTTTTGCGGCGCTAAAAGATGGTCTACATAAAAACGATACCCTTTTTCAGAAGGAACACGCCCAGAAGAACTATGCGTTTTTTCAATAAATCCTAGTTCTTCTAAATCAGCCATTTCATTTCGAATAGTAGCTGAACTAAACGTAATTTCATCTTTCTTAGCCAACGTCCTCGAACCAACTGGTTGCGCTGATCCAATAAAGTCATCAACAATTGTTTGTAAAATTAAGAGCTGACGTTCCGTAAGCATCTCATCATCACCTCTGTTAGCACTCTTTGTCTTCGAGTGCTAAATCTATTAATAACTTACCAAAATTGACATTCAATTGTCAACGGAAACGTCACGAAATAACGAAACTTTTTCACGCTTATGGCACATTTAATTAATCAATCAAAAATGACTGGAATACTTCATTCCCTAATAGTTTCCCTTTCCTCGTTAAACAAACATGTCCATCTCTGTTTTCAAGTAATCTTTGTTCTTGATTACTTTGTAACTGCTTTGCAAAAACATGATCCATCTCCACATTAAATTTCTTTTGGAATTCTAGCTTAGAAACACCTTTTGTTTTTCGAAGTCCTAAGAACAACTCTTCTTCCATTTTTTCTTTCTCTGTCACTGAGTGAACATCTAAATACGGAAATCCTGTCTCATCAATTTTAGTGAAATATTGCTTGAGCGGGCCTACATTTTGAATTCGTTCCCCGTTCACATAGCTATGCGCTCCAGCTCCAAATCCATAATACTCTTCATTATTCCAGTATGTGAGATTGTGTCTACTTTCATTATTACCTTTTGAGAAGTTACTAATCTCATACTGGTTATAACCATGTTTCTCCATTTCATCCATTACCATTTCGTACATTTTCGCTTCATGGTCTTCACCTGGAAGTCTTAATTTCCCTTTATTCATTAAGTTATAAAATACGGTTTTCGGTTCCACAATTAAGGAATATGCCGAGAAATGTTGTACACCAAGCGTAAAGGCAATGTCTAATGTTTCCTTTACATCTTCTATCGTCTGTCCTGGCAGAGCATAAATTAAATCTACATTAATATTTGTAAAACCGACTTCCTGCGCTTCTCGAATTGCTACGAATGCATCTTCTCTCGTATGCCTGCGTCCAATCTTCTCAAGTAGCTCATCACGAAACGTTTGCACACCAAAACTAATTCGGTTTACTCCACCTTCTAGCAATACGTTCAATTTCTCTTTCGGTAAATCACCTGGATTCGCTTCAAATGTTAATTCACAATTCGGCGCAAATGGACGCAAACGACGGTTAATGATGTCGAGTAGTTTTTTTGTCTGTTCCATATTTAATGCCGTCGGAGTTCCTCCGCCAACAAAAATCGTTTTCATACTTTCAAACGGTACTTTTTGAACCGTATTTATTATTTCTTTCTCTAAATATTGTAAGTATCGATCAACCGGTTGGCGTTCAATAAATACTTTATTAAAATCACAATAGTGACAAATATGCTGACAAAACGGAATATGAATATATGCAGCTTGTACCAAATATAACTCCTACCTTTCTAAAAAGAAAACCTCCGCACTCCGGAGGATTCTTTACTTCTCTACTGTATTACGGATTTGTTCCATTCGCATTTTTCCCCAATCATACATCATTTCAACGATCGGTAAAAGCGACATACCTAATTCCGTCATATAGTACTCAACACGCGGAGGAATTTCCGGGTATACCGTTCGATCAACAATCCCGTCCTCCATTAACTCTTTCAATTGATTTGACAACACTTTATGAGAAATGCTCGGGAACAGACGTTGCAATTCACTAAAACGATGCGGACCTTCCACACCTAAGTGCCACAATATCACAACTTTCCACTTCCCACTAATTATAGAAAGCGTCAGTTCCTTTTCGCAATTAAAATTACCTTTTTGTATTTTCTCTCGAATATCTTTTCGAATATTTTCGGACATTAATAGTCTCCTAACTCTATATCAATCACTAAAAAGCTCTCTCACTATTGTAAATGAGAGATGCTAAGATGTCTAAAAAGTAGCATATAAAAAAGAAGCCGAACGAACGGCTTCTACTTTTATCACGATTGGTGCGGGCTAATAATTAGCGAAGAATAGAAAAATCTCCACTAATTATAGTTCACTCCATTAGTTATCATCCATTTTCAGTACAGCCATGAATGCTTCTTGCGGCACTTCTACAGAACCAACAGACTTCATACGTTTTTTACCTTCTTTTTGCTTATCAAGAAGTTTACGCTTACGAGAAATGTCACCACCGTAACATTTTGCAAGTACGTTTTTACGCATCGCCTTAATTGTAGAACGAGATACAACTTTATTTCCGATAGTCGCCTGAATTGGCACTTCAAACTGTTGTCTTGGAATTAATTTCTTTAATTTCTCTACAATTACTTTACCACGGTCATACGCTGAATCACGATGTACAATAAATGATAAAGCATCCACTTGTTCATTATTTAAAAGAATATCCATTTTCACAAGTTTAGATGGTTTATAACCAATTAACTCGTAGTCAAATGATGCATATCCTTTCGTATTTGATTTCAATTGATCGAAGAAATCATATACGATTTCTGATAACGGGATTTCATATGTCAATGTAACACGTGTTTCATCTAAATATTGCATATCAATAAACGTTCCACGTTTCCCTTGGCAAATTTCCATTACAGCTCCAACATAGTCATTCGGAACCATAATTGCAGCCTTCACAAACGGCTCTTCTACACGATCGATAGTCTGCGGATCTGGCATATTAGATGGATTATCAACAATAAAATCTTCACCGTTCGTTAAATACACTTTATAAATAACGCTTGGCGCTGTTGTAATTAAGTCAATCTTGAATTCACGTTCAATACGTTCTTGAATAATCTCCATGTGAAGAAGCCCTAAGAAACCACAACGGAAACCAAAACCTAAAGCTTGAGATGTTTCAGGCTCAAATTCAAGAGCAGAATCATTCAATTCTAGTTTTTCTAACGCATCACGTAAGTCGTTATAACGTGCAGAATCGATTGGATATAAACCACAGAATACCATTGGGTTTAATTTTCGATACCCTTTTAACGGCTCTGCAGCCGGACGTTTCGCATGTGTAATCGTATCACCAACACGTGTATCGCCTACATTTTTAATAGATGCTGCCAAGAAACCTACATCACCTACTGTTAACTCGTCACGTTGCGTTGTTTTCGGTGTAAACACACCTACTTCTGTTACTTCAAATTCTTTTCCAGTTGCCATCATACGTACTTTATCGCCAACTTTTACCGTTCCATTTACAACACGGATATATGCAATTACACCACGGTACGGATCATATAAAGAATCGAAAATCATACATTGTAACGGCTCTTCTGAATCACCTGTTGGAGCTGGTACCTTTTCAACGATTTGTTCTAAAATATCTTCAATACCAATGCCAGCTTTCGCTGAAGCAAGTACAGCTTCCGATGCATCTAAACCAATTACATCTTCTACCTCTTGACGTACGCGTTCTGGGTCTGCACTTGGTAAGTCGATTTTATTAATAACTGGTAAGATTTCTAAATTATTATCAAGCGCTAAATATACGTTCGCTAATGTTTGCGCCTCAATTCCTTGCGCTGCATCCACTACAAGAATTGCACCTTCACAAGCCGCTAAACTACGAGATACTTCGTACGTAAAGTCGACGTGTCCTGGAGTATCGATTAAGTGAAGAATATACTCTTCACCGTCTTTCGCTTTATACGTTAGTTGTACTGCATTTAGTTTAATTGTAATACCACGCTCACGCTCCAACTCCATAGAGTCAAGCAATTGCGCCTTCATTTCGCGCTGTGCCAACGCGTTTGTTTTCTCCAAAATACGGTCTGCCAACGTTGATTTCCCGTGGTCAATGTGAGCAATGATGGAGAAGTTACGAATTTTGGACTGTCTTTTTGCTCTTTCTTCTTTATTCATCTATGTTCTCAACTCCTAATAGTCTCGCCAATATACACTAGCACTGATTATATCAATAGAGCAGCAAAGATTCAATGAAAACTCGTGCTGCTTACAATACAAATCACTCTATCTATATCTTATGCGAACAAACCATAAGAGACAAACCTTTTTCAAATTAAAAGACAGCTCTCTTACAAACATAAGACAACCATCCTTCCCGCTACCCTTAACTAAAAATTCCTTTTATTGCCCCAACAACTATATCTGTTCCAAACTTTGTCATATCACGAGCAACACTTGCTATCGCCATACCGATACCTTCTACAACATTAAAACTTCTTAAACTTTCTAACTGTTTTTGTTTTTCAGTAGCCGAAAACGTCTCTCCCGAAATTCCGGGTTCAGCCCCAGCGCCTTCTGTTCCTGTCATATGAGCAATTTGTTCATATGACAGCTGACGATATCCTTTCATACTTTTTAGGCCATGATTAGCAAGTCCCACTCCAGCTATCATCATAAGCAAACATAAGACTGTACCGCATATACATAACAGCGTAAATTGACTCAAGCTATTTCTGCCTCTTTCCATCAATGTGTATATGCCCCTGTATTATCCTGATCAATCTGATGATGCAGTGCTGCATTTAAACCGCTGGCTATTACATTTGCCATATCCTCAATAAACGCATCTACTTCTTTTGGAGTTACCATTAAATTATGACCAAGAGGAGATAACACTTCATAAATTAACTTTCTCTTTTCTTCTTCTTCTAACGTACCAATAGCTCCTAAAAACATATTTCGACTCTTTTCATCCGGCATATCTTCTTCTGTTAATTTTTTCTTTTCTCCAAATGTAAAACCTGCTGGCAATAAAGAGCGTGACGGTTTGTTTCCTTCTTTCAGTTCCCGGCCAAAATGTTTCAAAATAAAATCAATTGTATCACTCGTAATCGAAACAGCATCTACCACAGTTGGCACACCAATTGCGATAACAGGAATACCTAATGTTTCTTTACTTAGTTCCTTACGCTTATTCCCAACACCAGATCCTGGATGAATTCCTGTATCAGAAATTTGTATCGTACTATTTACTCGTTCAATAGAACGCGCAGCTAATGCATCAATTGCGATGACAAAGTCTGGTTTTGTCTTCTCAATAATTCCGTAAATGACATCGCTCGTTTCAATCCCTGTAATTCCCATTACCCCTGGACGAATGGCACTAACTGGTCTAAACCCTTCTTCCACACTTTCAGGCTGCAATTTAAACAAATGTCTCGTCACCAGTACGTTCTCTACAACTATCGGTCCGAGTGCATCCGGCGTTACATTCCAATTCCCAAGACCTACGATTAAACAACTCGCTTCTTTTGAAACTCCAACCTCTTCTAAGAAATAAGAAAATTCTTTTGCAAAAATACGCTCTACCTTTTGCTGAAGTTCCGTATCTTGTTGTCGTATACCTTGCACCTCAAGAGTTAAATAACTTCCAGGTTTTTTCCCCATCGACTCAGATGCAATTTCATCAATAGTTACTTTTGTAATTGTAACTCCCTCTTCTTCCCTCTCTTTTACAATAACTCCCTGTATCCCTTTTTGTTCTTCTTGGCGCTCTTGTAGCATTTGGTGCGCCTCTACAGCAAGGTCAGTTCTAACACTATATTTACTTAAATCTAATGGTTCTTTCATCGTATCTCCTCCGTAATTCATAGTAAATATCGTTAGATTTCCCCAAGTTATATTAGGTCATTCTTTCCTTTACGTGAAATTTCATTGATATACTATTGCAATTCTCTTCACCGTTTGATAGAATATCACTTGTTCTATGTAAGAATCGAGTCATTCGATTGCACCAGGGAGGTGAAAAGTATGGCAAACATCAAATCTGCTATCAAACGCGCTAAACTTAGCGAAGAGCGTCGTTCACATAACGCTTCTATCAAGTCTGACATGCGTACTGCTGTTAAAACTGTAGAAACTTTAGTTACTAATAACGATCTTGAAAATGCTAAAGAAGCTTTCAAAACTGCTTCTAAAAAACTTGACAAAGCAGCTCGTAAAGGTCTTATCCACCAAAACGCTGCATCTCGTCAAAAATCTCGCTTAGCGAAACAAGTAAACGCGTAAGGCGTTTAAAAAACGATCCATTCGGATCGTTTTTTATATACACAAAAAAGTTCACGTACTAAGTACGTGAACTTTTTTGTGTCACTACATATGATTTAACCGCATTAAGAAAAACTCAAGCACAAGTTTCTTATCCATCTTTCCAGTCTTCATACTATAATCAGCTTCCGCCAATTCTATAATAACTTTTTTTAATTCTTCAAAAGAGAAAAACTTCGTTTGATTCATCGCCAACTTTACCCGGTACGGATGTACACCAATATGGGACGCGATTTGATTTTGTCCGTAACCACGCTGTTGCAACTCTTTCACTTGATGTAGCAAGCGGAACTGACTTACTAATAAAGCGAGCAGTTTAATCGGTTCTTCCTGCTGTGTAAATAATCCGTCTAAAATTTGCATAGCACCAGCGATATCTTTTTTCACCACTTTTTCTGTTAAAGCAAACACGTTTTGCTCAACAGATTTCGGCACAAGTTCCGTGACAAGTTTTGGCGTAATTTCTCCGCCCATACCGACGTATAACGTTAACTTGTCCATTTCCTTCGCCAACATTGTTACATTACTTCCCACAAGCTCTAACAATAAACTAACAGCTGCATTATCAATATGCACATGCACCTCATCCGCACGAGAAACAATCCACTTCTGAACATCCTGCACTTGCATCGCATTTGCTTCTATTACATCCGCTGTTTTCTTTAATAGTTTTGTAATTTTTTTTCGTTCGTCTAATTTTTCATAAGGCGCAACAAAAACAAGAATAGAAAAAGGAGATGGCTCCCCAATATATTCTTCTAAAATTTTTATATTTTGTTCTAATTTTTCTTTTTGTGCCGTTAAAAATAGTGGTGATTTTATTAATATAACTTTACGCTCTCCAAAAAAAGGAAGTGTATGCGCATCCTCAACTACATCTTCTAAATACGCTTCTTCCAAATCGTATGTCACAACATTAAACTCTCGATCTTCCTCTTCAAGCGCTTCCGTTGTAATAAGCTTTATCGTTTCATTTATAAAATAGGCTTCCGTTCCATACAGTACATACAACGGAGCGAACTGTTTCTTTTTAATCTTCTTATGTATATCACTCATATTTTTTCCTACTCCCTAACTTGGCAATATATATTTATACTAATGCCCTAGCTTTTGTTTTACAAGTACAAAGGGACGGTCTTTATAACCCGCCCCTTTATTTATATAAAACGCCACACAATAAGCCCCGGATTTCTTATTGGTGTGCGGTAATCACCTTCCCTTTATTATTTACAATAATAATCTTAGTATAAGTGCCAACTGTTAACATGATTGGAAATGAAAAATTCACGCTACTTAACTAACTAGAAAAAGTATACAAATACTCTATTTCACTTCATATGGAAATTGTAGATTTTTTTCTGACAATATTTTATACTAAAATGGAATGTTGGGGAGGGATTCTAAATGAATGATTTTGAACAAAACGTTCAAAGTAAACGCAATGACGCTATTGATTCAGGGGTAGGCTTTATCGTCTCATTTGGTTTTTTCGCAACACTTTTCATTATTGCAACTGTTATTAAATTTATCGGTTCTTAAAGGCTGCTGCTTAACGGCAGTCTTCTTTTTTTCATCTTCTATGTGTTTCATCATATGTGATTTTACTTTGAAAGGTTCCTTTTTCTCCATTAAAAACATAGGAAATAGCACCTTGCTTATCCGTACGCCATATATCAATACCCATCTTCTTAAAACGCTCTATAACTTCCTTATGCGGGTGCCCATACCTATTACGCTCCCCCACAGAAATAATCGCTACAGCAGGCTGTACAAGGCTTAAAAATGGATCTGTAGACGATGTTTTACTCCCATGGTGGGCAACTTTTAAAATATTAGCCCGCAAATCAGGATATGTTGATACTATAAACTTTTCTCCTTCTTCTTCTAAATCACCCGTAAATAGCCATGTTAGTCCCCCTAGTCTGGCCCATAGTACAATCGAAGAGTCATTTTCTCCCTTTTCTTTCCCCTTTGGAGCTAATACGAAAAATTCCGCTTCATTTACCCTCCAACCTTCCCCTTCTCCTACTACACTTATCTTCATGCTCTTTTCTAACGCCTTTTTCTTCACCACTTTTTCCAATACAGCATCTTGTTCCTTTCTCCCAAATACAACTTCTTTTACAATAATAGATGACAACAAATCCAGCGCAGCACCTATATGATCCGCATCTCCGTGCGTTACAATTAATTTATCAATCGTTTTTATACCTTCTTTTTGTAAAAAAGGAACAAGAATATCATGCCCAACAGAAAATTCATGCTTTTTCTGTTGCCACGCTTCCTTCTTGACAGGAAGGGCCCCTCCTGTATCAATAAGATAAACCTCTTTATCGTACGGAAGACGAATTAATATCGCATCTCCCTGTCCAACATCAAGAAATGTAACACTCCCACTTTCGCGAAAATATGGATATACATAATGACAAGTACTAATAAAAAGAAACACACCCACAACTATGCACAAAATTTTTTTCGTTATTACCCTTTCCCAAATCACAAATATACTAACGATACTAAAACAATATATAGCCACAAGAAATAAAGGTGTTTGACCAAAAGTAAGTCGGATGAAAGGGAAACTTTCACAGTAACTTAGAAAATCATTAGAAATGGTTAAACATAGTGAAAGTACATATGCGATTCCTTTTGCGAAAAATGGAATAACCGGCATACATATAAGAATAATGATGCTACACGGCAATACAATAATGGATAGAAAAGGAACATATATAAGATTGAGGAAAACGCTATAAGGAGAAAAATAACCAAAATGATATAACAAGATGGGGGTACTAGCGAGCTGTGAAATTATAGAAATGTAAATAGAATTTCGAAATATCCCATTACAACGCCCTAATAATATCGGCGCAGATAGTAGTAAAGAAAAACTACCTACAAATGAGAATTGAAATCCAATGTTGAAAATAAGATACGGATCGTATATAAGCATACATACAGCTGTTATACTTAAGGCGTCTAGACTAGATAAGCGAACAGAGCACATGAAAGCTACCAATAATAAAACTCCTGTTATAGAAGCCCTCACAACAGATGGCGACGCCCCAGCTATGATCATATACAGAGGAATGCAAACTATAAGGCATACTGTTGCTATCTCTTTCGTCACACCACTTCTTAGCAAAACAAAATACATTATAACCATTAGTAATACGATATGCGATCCTGAAATTGCTAACAAATGTATAAGACCAAATTGTTGATATTGCTCTTCTACTTCAAACGTCATTTGTTGTCGATCTCCAAATAATAATGCGTTCATAAATGCACCTGATTGTTCCGGGAACATTTCTGTAACTTTCGAGATTGTTTGTTGCCTGAGAAGGAAAATCCATTGCACGAGTGACAACGATGTTTTTTGACATTCAGAAATGTATGTCACATCAAATATAAAATGTATTTTTTGCTGATATAAATAATTACGATAATCAAAAACATGAAAATTCCGGGCAGTTTGTGGTTCTTTCACCTCCCCTTTAAATGTACACGATATACCTGCATGTAATTGTTGCAACTGCTTCTTTTCCGAAGCAGATTGTATTTTATAATTTAACTGCACTAAGTTTTTATTCTGATCTTCAATTTGAAAAGAGAGACGATCCCCATTAATTAGAGGTGTATTTTGCACGACCCCTCGTGTAACTTCATAGGACTCCCCTAGCGGCTTATTTAGACTCTGAACATACGTGGTGTACATAGCGCCACTAAAACACGCTATTATAAAAAATATGAAGGTTTTACGCGAAGTACGATATAAACAAAATAAAACATAACAAACGAAACAACAAGCAGCCAACAAATGCGATGCGGAAAAGGTAATTGCAATCCCAATTATAAACGAGATTGCAACATAGCCCCATTGCCCATTCAACTCATACTCACTCCTTATAGCATCATTTTCGCTTTAGTGAATACACGCTGTAATTCTTCCATTGATAAATTATCTTTTTCTAAAGCTGCGAATAATTCCTTTAGCTGTAAATGACGCTCTTGTTCCTCTAGCGATGTAATATCGTATTCTAGTGGAACGTGCTTTACTGTTACACTCGCTTGTTCAAATAACTCTACGGCATACGGATGATTTTTATAGTCCTGTGCATAATAAACCGCTGTAACACCACTTTGAATAATCGCCTTACAGCACTGCAAACAAGGAAAATGTGTGACATAAATTTCCGCTTCCTCTGTTTTTGCACCAAACTTCGCACATTGTAATAAAGCATTCATTTCAGCATGAATTGTACGAACGCAATGATTATCAATGACATAGCAACCATCGTCTATACAATGCACACCACCTTTAATTGAACCGTTATATCCACCAGCAATAATTCGTTTATCACGAACAATTGTCGCTCCTACCGCAAGCCTTGTACATGTACTACGTAAAGATAGTAGATGGCTTTGCGTCATAAAATATTGATCCCATGAAATTCGTTCCATATTTTTCACCTTCTTTTTTGTCTACTTGTAGTGTAGCGAAAAAAGAAAAACTTCGTCAATCTTTTATGGAATAATAATTTGATCTTTTATTTTCTCTAAAGACTTCGCACCAATCCCATCAATTTCTAATAAATCTTCTATTTTCTGAAACGGACCATGTTCTTCTCGGTATTTCAAAATACTTTCCGCTTTCCGAGAACCAATGCCTGTTATTTTTTCAAGTTGCTCTTTAGAAGCTGTATTTATTTGCACTTTACCCCCGCTTTTTGAAAAAGTAGCCCCTTCTTGCACTGGCTCATTCTTGTTAGGAACATAAAGAAGCATTTGGTCTTGGACCATTTGCGCCAAATTCACTTTCTTCACATCTGCATCTGGCAACAAACCACCAGCTTTTTCAACTACCTCCTTCACCCGGTCCCCTTCCTTCATTTCATACACACCCTCTTTAAAAACCGCCCCTTTCACATCAATTATAATTATTTTTTTCTGCTCCTTTGTATCCAATACTTTCGGTTTACTTTTTTTCTCCACATCTTTCACTTGAACTTCCGTTGTAATGAGCGATCGCTCTGTTTGCTGATTCGTTTTCCAGAAAAAAAGAAAAATCAAAGTGCCAATAATAATCACTAATCCCAACCATTTTTTCGGAAAATCCCACATCATTTTACACCTCTAATCATAAATTTATAACATCATTCATATTGTTTAGGAGAAAGCTGTTACGAAGGAGGGATGAAACATTGAACATAGGAATTATAGGGACAGGGAACATGGGGAATATACTAATCGATGCATTTTTAGAAACCCGTGCTGTCAAACCCTCGTGCCTTACTATTATTAATCGGACGCCTGCCAAAGCATATCATATAAAAGAAAAATACCCTTCTGTTCATATAGCCAAAACAATCCAAGAGGTAATCGAACAATCCCAGCTTATTTTCATTTGCGTAAAACCGATAGACATATACCCTATTCTACAAAAATACGCTGACCATTTTTCAGACGAAGATTGCTTAGTTTCTATCACAAGCCCCATATCTCCATCACAATTAGAAACACTTATACCTTGCCACGTCGCTCGTATCATTCCAAGCATCACAAACCGCGCCTTATCCGGCGCATCACTATTTACATTTGGAAATAACTGCTCTCTAGAATGGCAACAAAAACTACTTCGTCTATTCAAAAACATTTCTACTCCCCTTGTTATAGAAGAAGATATAACGCGCGTTTCATCTGATATAGCAAGCTGCGGCCCTGCTTTTTTTAGTTATTTATTACAATGTTTCATTAACGCTGCTGTAGATAAAACAAATATTACACATGAAGAAGCCACTACTTTAGTAAGTGAAATGGTCATTGGAATGGGGAAATTACTGGAAAAAGAAATTTTTACATTACCTACTTTACAAGAAAAGGTATGCGTTAAAGGCGGTGTTACAGGAGAAGGTATTCGTATTTTAGAAGAGCACGTTGGGGATATGTTTCATAAATTAATCGAACGGACACATGAGAAATTTGATGAAGATTTAAAATGCGTTGAGCAGCAATTCAATAAACACACATAATAAATACGCCATCGTAATCCCAAACCCTTTTTATTAATACTTATCTTTTTCATGCTACATTTTCACTAAAACTAGCATTTTTACACTTTACACATATTATCTTTTTATTTTTCTAGAACTAAAACTACATCTTTTCTATAAAAGAAAAGCAACCTTATCGGTTGCTTTTCTTTTATCCATTCTTCTTCGCCATAAAAAAGATGCGCTCTGTTTGTTCTGTCACTTCAATTCGTTCAAAGTCACCTGTGACGCGAAGCACTGTAAACCCAGCTTCTTCAAGCCATTTTGTTAACACTTCAACCGAATACGCACGCTGCACGTGACATTCGTCAAAACGATGATACACATCTTCTTCTGAATCTTGTACAAAGAATGTCAAATCATGTTCCACACTATCTGATTCTTCTCCAGGGAAGCAGTTCCAAATAAGTGATATTTCTTCGCCGTTCACTGTATATGTTTCATTTTGAAATACGTGATGTATTTTATATAAAGAGTGTACATCGAATAAAAACAAGCCATCCTGACGTAAATGGTGGAAAACTCTTCTAAATGTTTCTTGCACTCCATCTTCTTGCAATACATAATTTAATGAGTCACAAAAGATTGTCACACAATCAAATTCACCAGGAACATCGAGCTCTCTCATGTCTTGTTGGTAAAAAGGAATAAAATAGCCTTCTCCCCCCAATTTTTGCTGCGCGACAGTTAACATTTCTTCCGAAAGATCTACACCAATTAAATCATAACCTTTTCGCACAAGCGGAAGTGTTACGTTACCAGTTCCACATGCTACGTCAAGGATTCTTGCCTCTTTCATAGATGCCTGTTGTAAACTTTCCTCTGTGAATTCCACCCATTTATCATAAGGGACATCATTCATCAGTTCGTCATACAGCAAAGCAAATTGTTCGTATTTCATTGATCTAGCTCATCTGCAATATCTTCACGCGGCACATCGCCCCATAGACGCTCTAAATTATAGTGATTACGCTCATCTTTATGGAATACATGAGCAACCACATCACCAAGGTCTACTAAAACCCAACGCGCTTCATCAAAGCCTTCCATACGTTGTACGTTAATTTCGAACTCATGTGCCTTCGCTTTAATTTCACGTGCAATTGCTTGTACTTGCTTGTCTGAATTTCCGTGACAAATAATAAAATAGTCTGCAATCGGTGAAATACCTTGCATATTTAGCACAACCATATCTTCTGCTCTCTTATCATCAGCTGCTTTTGCCGCTAATACTAATAACTCTTTATCTTTCATTTATTAATTTCCTCCTTGATAACTTCATTGTATGTTTGGAATGTTAATGGATAAATCGTTTGATCTTTTTCCATTAAAAATTGAATTGTTCGCTTTAAAGCAAACAGTAAAGCTTGATTTATATCTTTATATGCGAGTTTCCTCGCTTCTTCCACACCAGGAAACTTACGTCCTGGTTCAATGTAATCTGCTACATAAATAACTTTATCTAACATTGTCATTTTTTCATGACCACTTGTATGATATGTAATAGCTTGTAGAATTTCAGGATCAGTAATGCCTACTTCTTTTTCTACCAAGTATGCCCCAACAGGTGCATGCCATAACTCTTTGTTATAGTGCAGTAGATCCTTTGGCAAAGCTTCTCTCTTAATAATCTCTTCCATTTCTGGAATCGCTCTACATTTTGCATAATCGTGAAATATAGCAGCCGTCTCTGCCTTTTTCTCATCTACACCATATAACCTAGCAAGTTCAATCGCTGTTTCCATTACACCAACCGTGTGTATATAACGTTTTTCATGCATTTGTTGTTTGACAATACTAAGTGCTTCCTCACGATTCATACAACCCATTCCTCTCGATATATACCTGTACTTTTTCGGGGAGTAAATATTTGCACGTTTTCTTCGTCATATATCTCTCACGTAACAGAGAAGAAGAAACTGCAAACTCCGGAATTTCCACTTTTACGATATCATAAGGCGTATGTAATGTATAACCTGGTCTTGCAACTCCAACGAAAGTCACAAGCTTAAGTAACTTTTCAATGTTATACCACTTCGGCAAATACTCAACCATGTCTCCGCCAATAATAAAGTGAAACTGCACATCCGGATACTTCTCCGTTAATTGTACCATAGTATCGTACGTATAAGATGGGCCTTCTCTGTCTAGCTCTTCTAAACAAATTGAAAAGTACGCTTCTTCCTCAATCGCTATTTGCAGCATGTTTAATCGACTTTTCACACTCGTAATATTACGTCCTTGCTTGTGCGGTGGAACTTGATTCGGCAAAAACCATACCTCTTCCAACCCTAAAGCATGATACACTTCATTTGCAATTAACAAATGTCCATTATGAGGTGGATCAAACGTGCCACCAATAATGCCAATTTTTCTCAAAAGAAACGCCCCTTCCTTTTACATACAGCAACTCTCCCCATACATATTCGAAGAGAGCCCACTGTTAATAAAAGTTCAATTGGTTTCGCTTTCTACATATCAAGCGTCCATTACGAAATAACTCACGTATATCTTTTATCGAGGAAGCTTAATCTGCTTATTTTCTCTTGATTCTTTGTATAAAACAATTGTGCTTCCGATTACTTGAACGATTTCAGCTCGTGCACCTTGTGCAAGCTCTTCTGCAACTTCACTACGATCAAATTCACAGTTTTGTAATACGCTCACTTTAAATAGTTCACGAACTTCTAATGCTTCTCCAATTTGTTTCACCATATTTTCATTCACGCCACCTTTTCCAACTTGAAAAATCGGTGTTAAATGATGTGCCTTTGCACGTAAAAATCTTTTTTGTTTTCCTGTTAACATATAATTAGCCTCCAAGCTCTCTCATTACTAATTGTTTCATTCTATCAATATTCGGCACACACCCTGTCCACATTTCAAATGCAAGTGCACCTTGATAAACGAACATATCGATTCCATTTTGAATTATTGCACCTTGTTCTTTCGCATCGCCTAAAATTTTCGTCTCAAATGGATTATAAATAATATCAGAAACAATCGTTCCTTGTTTCAATGAACGAATTTCCAGCGGCGTATACTCAACATGTGGATGCATACCTATCGTTGTTGTTTGGATGATAATATCATATTCCCCTTGATTTTCTGCTGCACATTCTAACGATAGAGCATGCGAATTAACATTTGCCATGCACCCAGAGATAAGGTTTTTCGCCTTATCTCTCGTACGATTAGCAATATCAATTTCTTTCACACCTACATCGGCAAGCGAGAAGTAAATAGCTCGGCTAGCACCACCTGCACCGATTAATAAAATACGTTTCTCTTGAAGTGGATCTTCACTAATTGACTGCAGGGCACGAACAAAACCAATTCCATCTGTATTATACCCAATCAATTTTCCATCTCGATGAACTACTGTATTTACCGCACCGATTTGCCTTGCTAACGGGGCAATCTCATCCAAGTACTCCATAATTGTAACTTTGTGCGGAGTCGTTACATTAAATCCTGAAATACCTAATGCTTTCAAACCTTTTACTGCTTCCCCTAGCGCTTCTTCTTCTACAAGAAACGCATGATAATGGGCATCCATATTCAAGTGTTCAAATGCATCGTTATGCATAACGGGTGATAATGAATGTCCAATTGGATTTCCGATTACACCATATAATTGTTTCATAAATCCCTCTCCATATTAAATTAAAGATTTACGTAATGAAACACTTACTCCTTTTGGTACATGAGCAACAATTTTCGCTCCTGATTCATTTACAGTAACCCAGCCCAATCCAGAGAATACAACATCCGTTTTCGGCTCACGAATATTAAATTCATATTTCACAAACTTAGGCATATTTTCTAATTCTTCTGGTGTCGGTGGATTCAATAATTCTCCAGCGTGTTTTTCGTACAATTCATCAGCCTTTTCAAGCTTTGTACGATGGATTGTTAAACGGTTTGAGAAATGACAAGTGAATGCACGACGGCCCCCACTTACATAATCAAATCGTGCTAATCCACCAAAGAATAATGTTTGTTCTTCGTTTAATTGGAATACCATCGGCTTAACTTCTGTAGTCGGTGTAATAAGCTTTAAGCTTTGTTTCCCAACATAATGCGCCATTTGATGATGATTAATAATACCTGGTGTATCGTATAAAGATGATGTTTCATCTAATGGGATATCAATTAAATCAAGCGTTGTTCCTGGGAAATGTGATGTTGTAATTACATTCTCAGTTTCATCACTAAACTCTTTAATCATACGATTAATAAATGTTGATTTACCAACATTCGTACATCCAACAACATAAACATCTTTACCTTCGCGGTAATGCTCAATTGCATCAGCAAGTTCAGCGATTCCTTGTCCTTTAGCTGCACTAATTAAAAAGACATCTTCTGGTTTTAAACCAAGTTGCTTTGCACTATAGCGCATCCAATGTTTTACTTTATCATGCTTAACTGACTTTGGAATTAAGTCAGCCTTATTCCCTACAAGTAATACTTTATTGTTCCCTACAAAACGATGTAAGCCCGGTAACCAGCTACCATTGAAATCGAAAATATCTACGATTTTAACCACCAGTGCGTCTGATTGTCCAATTCCGTTCAAAATACGAAGGAAATCATCATCTGTTAAAGATACATCTTGAATTTCGTTATAATGTTTCAAACGAAAACAACGTTGGCAAATTACTTGTTCTTTTTCTAAAGATGATACAGGAGCGTATCCTACTTCATTTTTATTTTCTGTTTGAATTTCTACACCGCAACCAATACATTTAATTGTTTCAGTCAAACTTTATTCCTCCCAGTTAATTAAGCCTTTTTTCTTCATGTTTCTCATAATTCTTCGTTCAATTTTCCGATTAAATCGTGTCACCAATCCGTCCGTTTGCGCTACCGGTACAACTAAAATTGTATGAAGTCCCACACGATTCCCGCCGAGCACATCCGTTAGTAACTGATCTCCAATTACTACAACTTCATCTGGCTGCAGGTGCATCTCGTGTATCGCACGCTTAAATGCGCGAACAAACGGTTTGCGCGCACTATGAATAAACGGAATACCTAATGGATCAGCGAAGTCTTTAACGCGTTGCTCGTTGTTATTTGAAACGACCGTTACTTGAATATCATTTTCTTTCATTTTCAAAAACCACTCTTCAAGCTGTGGCGTTGCGTTTGGACGATCCCATTCAATTAAAGTGTTATCTAAATCAGTAATAACTCCTTTAATTCCACGTTTTTTCAAATCTTCTGGTTGAATATGATATATATTTTTCACATATTCATTTGGTAAAAATAACTTCAATTTCTTTCACCTCTTTGAGGATTTTTCATAAAATTTTTCGACAACATTTTTCGATAGATAACCTGTGGATAAACTTGTACACACTTTCCACATTAATTTTTCAGTCAATTTGGAATTTACTAACAATCTATCCACATTTTATCCACTGAGTTATGTGGATAACCTCTTGTTTGTGACTGTCATATTTTTTTGGTACATTAAATGCAACAACGAATCAATCCTTATATTATTAGGAGGTGACTCACCTTGAAAACAAAACATATGGAACAGTTATCTACTGATTTACTCACTGAGTCTTATTATAAAGCAAAAGAACTAAAATTAAATCCCGACTTCATTTTACTTATAAAACAAGAAATTATTAGACGCTCGTTAGAGGACAAGCTCGTCAAATCTTCTTGAGTACATATAGATTGCTGATTGACCTGTAAAAAGAGCCATCCTGCGATGGCTCTCGAATAAACAAGTACTCCCATCTAGGGGATTTCTCCATTAAGCATCTTTGTCCACATTTCTTAATTAGAGCTTCATAAGTATATTATAAAATCTTTTCTTTACTTATGAGATACTCGGGTTGCAATTTTTTCACCAAGACGCAACTCTTGCCCACTTGTCAATTCCTGCACTGCTTCAATCATATCTTTTTCAAATAATAAAACAACTGTTGAGCCAAATGTAAAGTATGCCATCTCTTCACCTTTTTGAACAGTACTTCTTTCATGAAGAAGCTCGATACTATTAACAAACATAGCACCTACTTTTACAAGTGCCATATGTTCGCCGTCACTATTTACTTCTGTAACAGAGCGATAATTTTTTGACAATGGTTCTTTCCCATACTCCATACCCGCTGCATTTACCGGATATGATTTTCTACCGAGTACAAATCTTTCAGTCACAGAGCCAGAAAGCGGGCTATGAATACGATGATAATGACTCGGGCTCAAATAAATTACCATATATGTACCGCCTGCATATCGCTTTGCACGCTCTTCATTACCTAGCATATCCACAATTGAATAACGCTTTCCTTTTATATCGAATGTTTTTGTATCCTCAATAGGACCTTTATCAGCAAAAACACCATCAACAGGACTAACGATACTCGATGCATCAGTATCAATACTACGCTTTCCTTCTTTTAGCCTACGTGTAAATAAATCATGCAATGTTCGATATTCCTTCAAACCCTTTTCCATCTCATCTTGATTAATTTGAAAAACTTTCACATACGATGGAATAATGATAGAGCTCAAACGAGATTGTGCAAATTTACGTAATATATAAGAAGTAAAACGACCATTTGTAAGTTCGATCATAAGTCGATATAATGTCCGTCGCAAATTACGAAACCTCCTAATCAGCCTATAACTTTAGTTTCCCCTTCTTTTCTCTCTATATCATATGTAAAATTGGTTCTTATTCCCACATATAGAATGGAGCCGTCTCGTTATACACGAAGAAAAACTAAGTATAATTTTTATTCTTAAATTGTTTAGCACCTTCTAATATTACAGATAGAACCCGCCATTTTCAACAGTGAACATGTATTTCTTCTTAGAACAGCTCGTTTTCTTTCCGTTTTCCCGAAAGAAAAGCAGCCACTTTTAAAGTGTAGCTGCTTACAATACACATTATTCTTTTGCTTTTTTCTCTTTCTCAGCCCGCACAAATTCATGGAACATTTTCATTAAAGCACGCTTTTCAATTCGCGATACGTAGCTTCTTGAAATACCGAGTGCCTTCGCAATCTCCCTCTGTGTTTTCTCTTTATCAAGCCCAAGTCCAAAACGCTTCACAATTACTTCTTTCTCTCGTTCGTCCAAAATATCGATATACTCTTTAATTTTTTCTAACTCCATACTAAGCTGAATCATATCAATTACATCTTCAGATTCTGATTTTAATATATCAATAAGCGATATTTCATTACCCTCTTTATCTTGCCCAATCGGATCATGAAGTGAAACGTCTTTTTTCGTTTTCTTCAGCACACGTAAATGCATCAAAATTTCATTTTCGATACAGCGTGCTGCATATGTTGCAAGCTTAGTTCCTTTCCCTGCTGAATAGCTTTCAATCGCTTTAATAAGCCCAATGGTACCAATTGAAATTAAATCTTCTGCATCTTCACCAGTGTTTTCGAATTTCTTAACAATATGAGCTACAAGCCGTAAATTATGTTCAATTAAAAGATTTCTCGCTTGAGCATCACCTTGCTCCATTAACTCTAAGTACTTTCTCTCATCATCTGATGATAACGGCTGCGGGAACGCATTGTTCTTCACATAAGAAACAAATACAAACACTTCTCGAACCATATATCCAATTGCGGCGAATAGACTCAAACCTTTCACCTCCGCCAAAATAGTGGTCTTTACTATGTGTATGTGGGCATGAGGTTGTTTGTGTCTGTACGATGTAAATATGGAACTCTTAACTTAATGGCATTCTTAAACCACTCAACGCTAATCATTAAATTTTTCTATAAACATAGTAAAAGCCAATCGAAACGTATCGATTGGCTTTTACTAATATTCACTCCAAATTTTCTCTCCAGTATGCGCATCTATGTAACGAATTTTCCGACTACAATCGACGGATTCTTTATGATTTTCACTCGTCGTTTGTTTATACAGCAGTTTATATTTCATTTCCTCTGCATCATGATCTATACACCATTCTAATTTTACTCGAATGACCTCTTTATATATTTCTAACGCTTTTTCTTTTGTTACTTTTGGTGTTGTTTCATATGCAAGTAATTCTTTTATAAAGTTGCTAGATTCTCCTGAGTAGTGCATCACAGCACCATTTTCTGTATTGATGCTGATCATAAATTGCATATAGTCTATTGGAATCCCATTCACATATACGGAAAAGGTAAATCTTTCAATCCCATCTTCTGCTTCTTCACGTTCTTCCCAAAGACGAAGATATTGTGTGATATCTGGAATAACTCGTTCTAAAAATTGAAGTGCTTTTTGTAAACATTCCTCTCTAGACATTATTTGTTTTACTTCTTTATCGTCTGCCAGTTTTATAAAACCAATTAACTCATTGGTTGATTTATCAATCGTAATGCCAACTAAATTATTATATTTTAACATCGGTAAATGCTTTTTAAAGAATTCATTCATTATTACAATTTAAGGTAATTACAACAAACAAAACCAAAAATCATTAGCAAAAAGACAAAAAGCTGAAACAATTAGTTCATACGAATTTCACATGAATCTATTACTATAAGAATTGTACATAGTGAAATTACTAACAATGACGTTTATTCATATATAATTTCATTTGAAAGGGGTTGAAAAGATGAAAACTAAATATCGCTTTATGATCTCATCATTTGCTGCTTGCGCCTACATGATTTGGTGTTTAGTATAATAACAACTTCACTTGTAAATAAGAAAAGGTGTGTATATAAATGGAATATAACCAATCAACCGTTAACTACTGGAAAGCTTTTGTATTACCTTATACATTTGCTTTAGAAGAGTTAAAAACTAAATTTGAAATTATGAACCGGGAAGCTCAATTTTTAGAAGACTACAACCCGTTTGAACATATAAAAACAAGACTTAAACAACCCGAAAGTATCATCAGGAAGCTTGAGCGTAAAAACTTATCACCAACAGTTGAAAATGCTCAAACACAATTACAAGATATTATTGGCATCCGTATTACATGTTGCTTTGTAGAAGATATTTATCATTTAAAAGAAGTTATTGAAAATCGTGGAGATATGGAAATTGTAGAAGTAAAAGATTATATTGCTAATCCAAAAGGAAATGGCTATAAAAGTTTGCATATGATTATTAAATATCCATTGTCACTAAATTCTGGTACGAAAGATGTCTTTGCAGAAATTCAATTACGTACACTTGCCATGGACTTTTGGGCAAGTTTAGAACATAAACTTTACTACAAATATGAAGGAAATATACCTGACTATTTGAAAGATGAACTACATGACGCTGCTATGAAAGCTGAAGACCTCGATAATAAGATGGCAACAATCCGTCAAGATATTGATGACATTGAAGCATGTTCAAATCAAATTTTATTACCACTATAAAAAGGTTCTCTCCTATGAGAACCTTTTTATTTCTTCTCTATCATACGAACCTCTTCAATCTTCCACCCTTCGTCTTCTTTTCCAAGTGCATACCGCATTTTCTTTTGAAGAGTAACCCCTCCATCTACTTCTTTTTCCTCCGTTTCAACAATAACAAGCCCACCTTTAAGAGCTTTCATATTCATATGTTCTAACTCTATTTTCTTATTTCCCTTTTGAAATGCCGCTTCCTTTTGTGTTTTTAAGTCTTCAGCACTAGGCATCTTCTTTGAAAATAACTCCATATGTTCAGCAAGATTTTTTTCATTCGTCGTCCGTACAAATGCCTCAATAACATCTTGAATGAATTTCTCTTCTTCTTTCGTTATATGTACCTTTTCCTCAGTTTTTCCAGCAGATTTTTGTTCTATATTATTCTCTTGAGATTGACATCCAACTAGCAATAATACAAATACTAGAAGGAATCTTAATTTCCCTAAAAAAACGCTCATCTTTCCATCTCCTAAAAAGAAAAGTGAGGCATTTCGCCTCACTTTCATTTATAATTAGCGTCTTCCTTTATTTGGATCGCCGCCGCCAATAATGTCAAAGACACGTTTAGCTATATTTGTATTCTCTTGAACGCCAGAGAATAAGTATTTACCTGGTCCGAATGCATATACGTTCACATCTTCACCTGTATGTCCACCCGTTGTCCAACCTGTAACCGAACGCTTATTGAAGATATCTTCAATTGCATTATCAATCTTTGTTACATCTTTTGATGGAGCTATATCATTTACAGCTTTAATTTCTTCTGGTGTTAATTGTAGATCAATATACTTTTTCAATGTCTCTTCTACATTTGCACCTTTTACAATCTCACTTGCCATAAAGTCTGGCGTACGTTTCGCAGCTTTAATCGGATCTACTTTAAAATTATACTCACCATTCGCACCTAAAGATAATCCGCCAGTAGAATGATCTGCAGTTGCAACAACTAATGTGTTCTTATCTTTTTTCGCAAACTCAATTGCTGCTTTAAACGCTTTTTCGAAGTCTTCCATTTCACTCATTGCACCGACAATATCATTATCATGTCCAGCCCAATCAATTTGACTACCTTCGACCATTAAGAAGAAACCGTCTTTATTTTTGTTCAAGCGCTCAATCGCTGCATTTGTCATCTCTTCTAATGAAGGTGTTTTGTCAGTACGGTCAATCATTTTGTCTAAACCACCTGGTGCAAATAAGCCAAGAACTTGATCGCTTTTATCATTTAATAATTGATTACGATCTGTTACATAACTATAACCAGACTTCTTAAATTCTTCTGTAAGATTGCGGTCTTTTCTAACAAAGTTATTTACACCACCGCCAAGCATAACATCTATTTTATGCTTACCTTTAATTTTCTCATCAAAGTAATCATTTGCAATTGCGTCCATATTTTTACGACTAATATCATGTGCACCGAATGCAGCTGGTGTTGCATGCGTAATTTCAGAAGTTGCAACGAGTCCCGTTGACTTCCCTTTTTCTTTCGCTTGCTCCAATACTGTTTTCACTTCAGCTTTATCATTATCTACTGCAATAGCTGCGTTATATGTTTTTATACCTGCTGACATCGCAGTAGCTGCCGATGCAGAGTCTGTAATATTTTCATGTTCATCTTCTGGATATGTTTTTTGTGTTCCTACAAGATGCTTATCAAATTCTGTAGATTCCATCTCAAATGTTTTTGGATTATCTTTCATATAACGATGAGCTGTCATATATGAAGGCCCCATACCGTCCCCAATTAATACAATGACATTTTTAATTTTTGCATTGTTTCCGTTCTCATCTGCATTAACCTCACTAGAACGCGTAAAATTCCATGTTGCTACTGAAGTAACTGCTAACGACGCCACAACTGCAAATGGCCATGCTTTTTTTACAAACTTTTTCACTGTCTTGTCCCCCTAATTAGGTTATTCATTTCCCTCTATCAAATTTAATAGAAGACTGTTAAGAGAAAATGAGTTATATGTAAATTTTTTGTTAACTTATGTAAATTTAAGTTATAATTTGTATAAGTTTATCTTTTCATATCAAGCATACTCCCCTTTACAAAGATAAATATAAACATGTTGGATTTCTTTTAATACGAACCTATTATTTTACATTTCGTAATATTATTCTTATTTTTTCTAATTTAAATGGAAATATGGTGAACTTTATGAAAACAGTAAAACTAGACGCATCTTCCATTCCAGATTTACTCTCTCTTTGCAAATCAGTCGGGTGGTTACAGCATGAGAGTTTTATGAAAGAGCAATTCCATATGTACCTTTCCATTGGCACAATTTTTGGCTATGTACATGAGAATAAACTTATTGCAGCGGGCGGGGTCTTTTCGTTTGCCCCTGGATATTCTTCTATCGGTATGTTAATCGTGCATCCTGATTTTCAAAGAAAAGGAATTGGCCGTATCTTGTTAAACAATAGCTTAAAAGTAACTTATCCATCGCTCCCTATTACGCTCATTGCAACAAAAGCTGGTGAATCCTTATATGAATCTTATGGATTTCAATCAATAACAACAATTCATCGTTTCGAAAAACAAGCGTCTCATATAAGTATAAATTCTTTTCCCATAAAACAAATTCAGCAAGCCGATCTTCAATCTCTCATTTTTCTTGATCAAACTGCGACTGGTGCAGATCGTTCTAATCTTTATTTATCACTACTATCGAGAGCAACTTACTCCTTTAAAATAGAGCGGGATAATCAAATAGATGCTTTTGCTTTATGCATACAAAAAGGAGATGTACTATGTATCACTCCACTTATTTCAAAAAAAGAAAAAGACGCTATTCAGTTATTAGAAATAATTTGTAACTCGTGGAATGGGTCAATACGCATTGATGTTCCGCACTCACAATTCATTTTCCGTCAATTTCTTCAAACAGAAAATTTCCAGGAAACGCTCCTTTCACCTCTTATGATAAAGAATGGTAATCAACTTCCYGGAAATCGTAATATACTATTTGCTATGATAGATGCAGCATTATGTTAGAAAGGAGACACCTAATTGAAGCAATTTAGCTATTTTATGGTAGGTTGTCTTACTCTTACACTATTAGTAGGATGTAGTGCAGCAGAAAAGCCAGTAGAACAAGTAAAACAAGTTAAAAATACAATTACAGCGAAACTAGCTACCGAGGAAAAAATGGTAGAGATAGATGGTCAAACGATTTACTTTAAAAAGATTGGTGATGAAAAACCACCTTTACTTATGATCCATGGATTTGGAGGATCATCCGATGGTTTTCAAAAGGTTTACTCAGATTTAGCAAAAGATCATACGATTATTTCTGTTGATGCTTTAGGATTCGGACGTTCCTCTAAACCGATGGATTTTTATTATTCTTTCCCAACTCATGCAAATTTGTATTATAAGTTAATGAAAAAACTAGGGTATGACTCATTCGCAATACTGGGACATTCTATGGGCGGAGAAATTTCTCTTAATTTAACATATTTATACCCCGAAGCGGTTACCCACCTTATTTTAACTGATGCTACAGGCGGCCCTCATACGTTCGTTAATAAACAAGGTTCACCAAAACCAAAGTTGTCGACTGATTTAAGTACCGTTTCTTCTATTGCAGATTATGATGAGAGCAAAGTTAGATTCAAGCGTAATGATGAAGAGCATTATAATAAAATGAAATTATGGCCTAGGCGTCTTCAAATCAATGCAACTGAAATCAAGCAACCAACTTTAATTATATGGGGAAGAAATGATAATAGCGTTTCTTGGAAAGAAGGAGAAACTTATCATCAATTCTTAAAAAATAGCAATTTCCATATTATCGAAAAGGGTTATCATGCTCCATTTCGTCAAGAACCACAAGAATTTGTAGGGTATGTAAAAGATTTCTTCAAGAAAAATCCTATAAGTGCTGAAAAATAAACGGGTATCTCATTTTGAGATACCCGTTTTCATATATTAAGCAGCTTGCTTTTGGCGTTTTTGAATTTTTGATCCTAGTACTTTTGGAATAACTAAGCCATCAATTCCAAGTTTTCCAGCATTCATACCAGAAACAAGAACGAACATGGATAAGATAACCATTTCAGGGTTTACACCAATTGACCCACTAAACATATAGGAAAAGTTCATTAAAAGACCGAAAAAGACCGCTGTTTTTGTTAAACAGCCTACAATTAAACCAATTCCGACTAAAATTTCTCCCCACGTCACAAGTGTATTAAATAAATCAACGTTTGGAATTGCAAAATCTTGTAAGAATGATGCCCACCAAGATTGAACAGCTGGTTGTGCTCCTTTAGATTTTTCAATTGCACCTTGTAAATAACCAGTTGCATCGAAGCCTTTTCCTTGTAGTTTACCGATTCCAGCCATTACCCATGTGTAACCAAGATACACTCGAATTATCGCTAATACAAAAGAAACTGCTTTGTTTTCTCTTAAAAATTGAATAATCATATCTTCCTCCTAAAGTTGTAATTAAGTCAGTTACAGATAATATAATAACATTAGTTACTTACTTTTAAAATGTTAATTGTGAATAATTCGTGACATGTGTACAAAACATTAAATACTAACGTATATATAGTAACTTTTATTACCTGTAAAAACTTGAACATATCATACCACAGGTGATAATCATTTTCATTGAATAAAGTGTAAAAAAACTGTGAGTTAAATGTGAAACACGTTTATTCGAATATAGAATAAACGTGTTTCACGCTATTTATATAATCGAAATGTATGTGTCTCCTCATCGATTAATCTAGCTTCTTGAACAGCTTCTTCTAACATTTTGTCATGGTTAATAAGCCTGTAAAATAAGCGTATTGTAAACATAAGTGCTATATTTCCATCTACATAATCTATCGATTTAACATGTGATTTTGTATCTTTATGTAAAATGGATTCTACTAGTTTCAACTCCCCAAACTTATACCAACCATTTACAATATGTGTAATATGCAATTTTGCATATTACTTAATTTCCGCTACGCTAAAGTATACTCTCGGCCCATTTAAGTCGTACACATCTTCTCCTAACTCTTCCATTACAAATTTTCTCTCCTATAAGTCCATTTCATATATACCCGTTTCTTTCAAAAAATCAGCTCTAGTTAAAGCGACTTTCTGTAAATATTGCCTATACGCTGTAATTGTTCCATCGTGTGCAACGATACAAATTTTTTCTGCTTTTAACTGATAGCACCAGTGCAGAAATTCATCTACTATTTGCTGAAATTCCATCTCCGAGATGATATTGACTCCCTCATTCCATAACAATTCATTTCTACTTTCTTCTAATGAAAAATGTGGAAATAAATTTTGTATTATCTTTCGATCTAACAATTGATCGCATGGTAATGTTTTGGCGGATTCCCGATAAGGAAAAATACGCGGGGATATATATGGGTGAACAATTTTTTGACAAGCAACTTCCGCACTCCATATTGTCGCAGTTTGTAAAGTTCGAAGTGTAGGACTAGCGATTAATATATCCTTTTCTTGTAATGGTACATCGCACTGAAGTAATTTAGCCTGCTTCTTTCCCACGCCCGTCAATGGCGGATTCACTGCTTGTAAACTTAATGGTAAATCTTTCGTATGTTCACCTTCACCATGCCGAACAAAAATAAGTTTCATTCTCCTCTTCCTCTCACTAGAAAATGGTCTCACATATTTCTTCCCTATTGTTTTCTCTACTCCTGCTATTTTAAAAAGCAGAATGTAAAAAGTGTTTGACATCAACATTTGGAAAATATTATATATATATATGTATGTAAAATACTTTTCACAAGAAGAGGAGGATTACAAATATGAAATGGATTATCGTCTTTATGGGAATGATCATATGGGGATACATAAATGGCTTTTTTAATATTGATAAAACTGCTAATCCTTGGATTACAGATGATGAGCGTGAAACAAAAATTAAACAAAAAGCAATTATCGCAAGCTGGTCCGGTGTTTTCATATTTTGTATCATTAACCTCTTAAACAAATGGTTAGGTTTAGGAACGAGCGATACATCACCTTACTTACCATCTTCTGTCGCAACTATTTTAAAAGAAAATGTAGAGTTACAAGTTTTACTTATGCTATTTATTACATATGGCATATTTTACGTATACTATCGAAGAAAATTAAGCGCTTAACTTTTATCTCATGATTTTCCTCCTAAATGGTTATAGTAACTAGGACGCAATGAAAAAAGGAGAGATATAAAAATGAGTAACTCAAATGACTTTTTAGATACATTACATGAAAAACAAGCAAAAGATGAACAAAATAGAAAGCGCCAAGGGAACGGAAACCCTGCGAAAAAAAAGCCAAATAAAACACATAAATAACATTGAAAAACCTGCCTGAAAATTATATTTCAGGCAGGTTTTTTTACTCGTCTTTAACCGAAACGACATCTTCCCAATTCCATTTCTCATAATACCACTCTGGCACATCTATATTTTCAATCCACTTCTTCTCATGTTTTCCATCGTTATGAGCAAGCCATACATCAGCTTTCTTACGATTTGAACGGAGCCACATTAATTGGTTGCTTTTCTTACTAAAAATAGGGTTATAATCGCCTTGGCTATTTGATGGCTTTGTAATTTGATGTTGTTCATCTGTTGTACTATTTATTTCATATAAAGATGGTAGTGGTCTTTTTTCTAGAGGGACCGATAGCTCTGCTTCCCTTGCCCTTGAAACGATAATTACATTATCGTTCTTCCATGTGAAATCCCAATCAACATAGCCTTTTGGAGTAAATGTATTTTGCTGGAGAGCCGGCAATTCTTTTATTTTTAAATGCTTATTCTCTAAAGCCACTCTCCCGCTTCCTTCAATATAGGCTAATATATTCTTTGATGGCGCCCATTTGAACCATTGTGTGTTTAATAACATTTGATCTACTGTTTCAAAACGACTGCCGTCTGATCGAATTAAGCAAAGGGTATTACTATCAGCTGACAAAGAAGCTGTTGGTACTGCCAAAAACGAAATCCATTTTTGATCTGGCGACCAATTAAATCCACTTCCAACTAATGCTAAAAAGTCATCATGCTCATTCGGTAGTGCATATAAATGCTTCATCTTATGAGGATTCATATTTGCATCCTTTTGTATTTCATATAACTGAGCACCTGTCCATCCTGTTGGAAGCAAGTACGCTTCTGATGATACAAGAAACTTCTTACCATCAGGATACCATGCATAGTCACCTACACCATTAGCTACGTTTTCAAAATCTGCTTTCTTTTTTTCAGCATCAAATGTATTTAATGTGCGTGCAAATACAAATGTAATTATATTCTCTGTTGGTGACCATTGATAATTCGATGCTTCTGATTGAGATGGTCTAACTTTCTTTCCATCTTTTAGCCGATACAGTTCAAAGTGATTTCGCTTCTTTCCTTTTGCATATGCAAGCCATTCTCCATTATGTGACCATTTCGGCCCTGTTATGTACTCTCCTTTTGTAATTTGTTTTTCTTTTTCACCGACTTTAATCCATAGATTATGATTACGAATAAAGGCAACTTTCACTCCATTGTTTTCTGCGCTGGTAATAGAACTTGAACAAAAAAAAAGGAAAAAAATCACGATTCCACTTACTATAAACCTTTTCATGTAGCACCCCCATTTTCCCCTTTAGCATTCCTCATATTCCGCTTACTATCTGCAAATTTTAGCCATTCGACATAATCCCCAAAAATTTCCCGAGAAATTTTCAATTCAAAGAGGATTGGTATGAATTATGTTGAATGTATAGTTTAGCCAACATCCGTACCTATAATTAACGATAAAAATGTAATATTTACTTTCGGAAAATTGGCACTTTTTATTAGGGGGGAGTTTCAATGAAGAAAACTACATCAACACTATTAAGTATGGCGCTCGTCTTTTCGAGCTTTGGAGCATTAAGCGCCCATGCTGAATCACTGCAAAAAGAGAAGCAATTTAGTCCACAATTAAAAGCAAATATTGAACAATGGGGAGAAAACAAAATCGCGCAAAATGTTGAAACAAAAACATCAAAAGAAATTTCAGTTATTGTAGAATTGCAACATGCTCCACTCGCTTCACAAAGTAACATTCAACATGCTCCGGACCTACAAAATAGCAATGTGCAACCATACCATGCACAACTAAAAAAAGCACAAGAGGATACAACAAAGAAAATAAAAGAAAAAGCACCGAAAGCAACAATAAAAGAAACGTATAGTACGTTATTTTCTGGATTTTCTATTTCTATCCCAGGGGATCAAATTGCCGCTCTAGCTTCTTTACCTGAAGTAAAAGCAATTTATCCGAACTTAACATATAAATTACATGAAACGTCAAAAAGCCTAGCAGATCAAGAAACACCAAACGTTGGAGGCCCTACAGTTGGTGCACCTGAAGCTTGGAATTTAAAAGATCCAACTGGTAAACCCCTTGATGGGAAAGGGATGAAAGTCGCTATTATCGATTCAGGTGTAGACTATACCCATCCTGATTTACAAGCAAATTATATCGGTGGCTATGATGCAGTCGATGAGGATAATGATCCGATGGATGGAAACGTTCACGGTACCCATGTTGCAGGAATTATCGCTGGTAACGGAAAAATAAAGGGGATTGCTCCGAATGCTTCTATACTCGCTTACCGTGTCATGAATGATGGTGGTACTGGTACGACCGAAGATATTATTCAAGGTATTGAGCGCGCTATTCAAGATGGTGCCGATGTTTTAAATCTATCTCTTGGTCAAGATTTGAATGTACCTGATCAACCTGTAACAATGACGTTAGAACGCGCAGCAAAACTTGGTGTTACTGCAGTCGTCTCAAATGGGAATGATGGACCAAAGCCTTGGTCTGTTGACGCTCCTGGTAACGCAAGTAGTGTCATCTCTGTTGGAGCATCTACAGTTTCTATTCCATTTCCAACATTCCAAGTAGCTGGTTCCAATAAATCTTACCAAGGATTACCGTTATCAAAAGCAGACTTCCAAGTAGGAAACGATGCTCAGCTTGTATATGTTGGCTACGGTAATTCAAGCGATTACGCTAAACAAGATGTAAAAGGTAAGTTCGCCCTTGTTTTACAAGGAACTTCGAGCACATTAGTAAAAGCAGAACAAGCGAAACAAGCTGGCGCTCTTGGCGTGCTACTAATTTCTAACGAAAAAGAAATTAATATTATGCCCGAATATTTTGCACGTGAAGATGTAGCTCTTCCAGTTATGCAACTATCAAATACAAATGGCGAAGAATTAAAAACTTTAATTACAAAACGAAAGAAAAATATAAAAATTGGACAACCAAAGCAAACAGAACTTATTGGTAACTTTAGTTCAAGAGGACCATCACAAGGTAGTTGGCTTATAAAACCTGATATAGTTGCACCTGGAGTGCAAATTACTAGTACAGTGCCGAGAGGTGGCTATGAATCTCACAACGGAACAAGTATGGCTGCGCCACAAGTAGCGGGAGCCGTTGCCCTGCTGCGTCAAATGCATCCTGATTGGACGACAGAACAATTGAAAGCAGCTCTTGCCAACACTGCAAAAACATTAAAGGATGTCAATGAAAATACATATCCTGTCATGGCACAAGGATCTGGTTTAATTAACATTCCAAAAGCAGCCCAAACAGATGCATTAGTGAAACCTAACAATGTAAGTTTCGGTCTTATTAAACCTAATAGCGGCAAAGTGAAGTTAACACAAAATATTACGTTACAAAATCTTTCTAGCAAAAAGAAAAACTTTTCAACTCGCATTGAATTACTAGATACAAAAACAAAAATCCAGACTTCTTTCTCTTCTTCTATTAGTGTGAAACCTAATAGTAACAGCGAAAAGCCCTTTACTATTACTGTAGATAGCTCCTTACCACAGGGTGTATATACAGGAAATCTATATGTGAAAGAGCAAGGGAAGACTGAAGAAATGCGTATTCCATTTACGTTTAGCATTGATCCGAAAGAATACAAACGTATTGATGGTCTTGAAATCGTTAATTCTACTTTTAGTCCAAATAATGATGGAATACTAGATGACAACCTGATCAATTACTATTTAGTTACACCAGTGGAGGATGTAACATTTCACGCTAATTTAATTACGAAAGACCGTGTAACATATCAAGGCATGATACATCAAGGTAAAAACGAAACACCTGGTTATAAATCTTTCAAATGGAATGGTACGAAAACTGACGGATCTCCTCTACCTGATGGCTTATACCAAATCGAAGCTGTTGCTTCTAACTCTGGTGGAGAAACGAAACAGACAGGAGCTGTGTTTGTCGATCGTACTGCACCGAAATTATCGTCTGAAGTAGATCAAGAAAACCTCGTAATTAGAGGTAAAGTAGATGATATACTTTTAGATTGGATGGCAGAATCCGGATGGGTTGCTCCAGGACATCCCGTAACGATACAGTATGAAATTAACGGAAATGGAGCATGGGAAAGTGCATACCTAAATCCTTGGGAGAAAAACTATGAAATTTATTTCGATCGTAGTCAATTACAACAAGGAAAGAATACAATTCATATTGTAGCAACCGATGCAGCTGGAAATAAATCTAATTTAAACGTCGATTTAGAAGTGAAATAATAAAATTATTGTTGACAAGCTTTTAAATATAGTTTTATAATACAAAACATAGTTTAGTTGAACGAATTATATATCGGCTTTGAAGGAATACTAGTAGCGACTTATATCCCTGTCTCAGAGAACTGATGGTTGGTGCGAATCAGTACATATACAAGCGTGAATTACAATTCTGGAGCTTCTTTCCCGTAATGCTTTTTATGCATGAAGAGAAAGACGGATCTTTCCGTTATCTTAAAGTAAGTGGTAAACAATTAATTGTTTACAAATAGGGTGGTACCGCGATTTTTATCGTCCCTATCGGATTTTCCGATAGGGGCTTTTTTGCGTCCTTCCCTTTTAAATAACTTCATATATACGCGTTGAAAGAATCGCAGTAGTATCTTGTATCCCTGTTTCAGAGAGCTAATGGTCGGTGGGAATTAGCACATATATAAGTACGAATTACAATTCTGGAGCTTCTTTTTCGTAGTGCTTCTATGCATGAAGGAAAAGACGGAATTTTTCCGTTATCATTAGTTGAGATGTAAGTATATTTTCACTTACAAATAGGGTGGTACCGCGATTTTTTCGCCCCTATCGGATTTTCCGATAGGGGATTTTTCTATTTCTCACGCAAACAGTTGTTAAAGAATTTCGAATGTTATGATAAAATTTTATAAGCGCTTACAATTTTGAAAGGAGGTGGTACATGCTATACAAAACTGGTATTCATTTTTATAGAGAAAAAGGAGGACGTCTAAATGACAAAGAAAACAGAAATTCCATCACATTTAAAACCATTCGTATCCACACAGCATTATGATCAATACACACCGGTGAATCACGCTGTTTGGCGTTACATTATGAGACAAAACCATAGCTTCTTAAAAGATGTTGCTCATCCATCCTATGTTAACGGACTACAATCATCTGGTATTAATATAGATGCAATTCCAAAAGTAGAAGAAATGAATGACTGTTTAGCACCAAGYGGCTGGGGTGCCGTAACGATTGACGGACTTATTCCCGGCGTCGCATTCTTCGATTTTCAGGGGCATGGATTACTACCAATCGCAACAGATATTCGTAAAGTAGAAAATATCGAGTATACACCCGCTCCTGATATCGTTCATGAAGCTGCAGGCCACGCACCGATTTTGCTTGATTCTACATATGCAAAATATGTGAAACGCTTTGGACAAATTGGAGCGAAAGCTTTCTCCACAAAAGAAGAACATGATGCTTTTGAAGCCGTTCGTACATTAACGATCGTAAAAGAAAGCCCTACTTCTACACCTGAAGAAGTTGCAGTTGCTGAAAATGCTGTAATCGAAAAACAAAACTTAGTTTCTGGTTTATCAGAAGCAGAACAAATTTCACGTTTATTCTGGTGGACAGTGGAATACGGCTTAATCGGCAATATAAATGATCCGAAAATTTACGGTGCTGGTCTCCTTTCCTCTGTCGGTGAAAGTAAGCATTGCTTAACAAACGCTGTAAAGAAAGTCCCATTCTCAATTGAAGCTTGCACCGGGACAACTTATGATGTGACAAAAATGCAACCACAGCTATTTGTTTGTGAATCATTTGAAGAATTGACTGAGGCCCTTGAGCAGTTCTCTACAACGATGGCATTTAAAACAGGTGGCACAGAAGGATTAGAAAAAGCAATCCGCTCCGAAAATCATGCTACAACTGAGCTAAGTAGTGGATTACAAATTACGGGTACATTTACAGAGGCAATTAAAAATGATACTGGTGAAGTTATTTACACACGAACAAGCTCACCAACTGCATTAGCAATTCATAATAAACAACTAGCAAATCATTCTACATCTGTGCACAGCGATGGATTCGGGACACCAATCGGATTACTAGATGGAGATATTGCATTAGAAAATTGTACAGAAGAACAATTACAATCATTAGGCATTACAATTGGAAGCAGTGCAGAGTTTACTTTTGCAAGTGGCATTCATGTAAAAGGAACAGTAACAGACATTGTAAAGAATGATAAAAAAATTGCTCTTATCTCCTTTATAAATTGTGCAGTTACTCATAAAGATCGCTTATTATTTGATCCTTCATGGGGAGCATTTGATATGGCTGTCGGCTCACAAATCACTTCTGTATTCCCAGGAGCGGCAGATGCGGTTGCATTTTTCCCGATGAATGAAGAAGTACAAGAAACGCCTGATCCACTTGTACTGAATAAGCTTGAACGTATGTATCAAACAGTTCGAGATATACGTAACGATAGTATTTTACACGATACTCATACTGATCAATTAATAGCTATTCAAGAAGTATTAAATAAATTTTATCCGAAAGAATGGTTGCTTCGTCTTGAAATTTTAGAATTGCTTTTAGAACATAACAAAGGTCACGAAGCATCAGCAGCATTATTACAACAACTTTCTACTTTCACAACTGAAGAATCTGTAACACGTCTTATTAACAATGGTCTTGCGTTACTGCAGGTAAAGGATGTGAAAAATGATGCTACGATTAACTAATGAAGAAGTACAAGAGGAATTAACAAAGCTGGATAAATGGACAGTGAAAGATGAAAAATGGATTGAAAGAAAATATATGTTTTCCGACTACTTAAAAGGAGTCGAATTTGTCTCTGAAGCCGCCAAACTATCAGAAGAACATAATCACCACCCATTTATCCTTATCCAGTATAAAGCAGTCATTATTACTTTGTCATCATGGAATGCAAAAGGTTTAACGAAACTAGATTTTGACCTTGCAAAGCAATTTGATGAACTATTTTTACAAAGTGAAAAAGCTATTATAAGAAAGTGAAAAAAGAGAAGCCTTTTTAGGCTTCTCCTTTCACTTTAAAATGTATACAATGTCCAAACGGATCCTTGGCCTGTAATATTCCATCTTTATACGTAGCAACTACGCCAATATATTTTAAACTTTCACACACTTGCTCTTTTTGTTTTTCATCTGCTAGTACAATTGTGAAATATTTCAAACCAACGGAATTTGGCATTTGTGGTGGTATACCTTCACCCTGCCATGTATTTAAACCGATATGGTGATGATAACCACCTGCTGATACGAACAACGCTCCATTACGAGCTGGAATCGTTACATCAAAACCAAGGCCATCAACATAGAAACGTTTCGCTTCTTCTAAGTCAGCTACATGTAAATGAATGTGTCCCATCACAGTACCAGCCGAGAACCCATTCCATGTACTTCCTTGCTGTAATAATCCTTCGCCGTCTAACGGGTTACTAACAAATGGTAGCTCTCCATTTTCATCATGCCAAACTTCTTTTTGGCGATCATGATAAATTTCAATCCCGTTTCCATCTGGATCAGCTAAATAAAGAGCTTCACTAAAGTAATGGTCAGCCCCACCATGTAATGGGTGTACTCTCTCAACAAAATGACGAAGAATATTTGCTAAGTCTTGTCTGTTTGGTAATAAAATTGCATAGTGATATAAACCAGTTCGACCTCTTTGCTTCGGAAGAGCGTCTTCCTTTTCTTCTATTATGAGAAGTGGCTCATTGTCCTCATTACCAAACGTAACGATTGTACTTTTTTCTTCCAGTACCTTCATACGCAATACTTCTGTATAAAACTCTAGCGATTTCTTTAAATTTGATACATATAAATGAACAACCCCAAGTGTTGTTTCGGGATGAAGTTGAAAGCTCATCTTGTTATACCCCCATTTAAATTAGTTCTTCTTTAACATTTTCTCTTTTAAGAAATTATCTACAAAACCATCAGCTTTCGCAACAAATAAATAAGCACCCATTGCTAATAATGCAAGTTCTAACTCAAATCCAGGATTTTTCCCGTCTCCTAACAAACCAGCTGACCATTTTACTTTCACAATCGCTCCAACCATAACAAGTGCAAATAATAATCCAATATATCTTACACCTAAACCTAGAATTAACAATAGACCACCAACTAATTCCACTGTTGCTACACCGTATGCAAGTCCTCCTGGTAAACCAATGCTTGTAAACCACCCTGCAATATTGTCAATTCCTGATTGGAATTTTGTTAAACCGTGCATAAAGAACGTTACCCCTAACACGATACGAATAATTAAGTTACCAATATGTTGATTCATTTCTTTCTCTCCTTTATAGTTTTGTTATACAAAACTTTTATTTACATTACAAAACATACACTAATTATTTTTATTCGTCAATTCATTTTTCATGAGAAAAATTTTTTTTTTTTTGCTATGATACAAATAGTTGTTTACAAAAAGGAGCATGATTTTATGAATATCGGTTCTGCGATTCGTGAAATTCGTCAACGTAGAGGAATTACGATTGCCCAAATTTGTGAAGGAACAGGTCTTTCTAAAGGCTTTATGAGTCAGGTTGAAAACAATAAAACATCACCATCTATCTCAACTTTAGAAATGATCGCTAATTTTTTAAATGTTCCCCTTCCATATTTATTGTTAGAACAAAAAGATCGTTTGAAAATTGTAAAAAAAGAAGAGCGTAAATACAGTGTGTATGGAAAAGATGAACAAAGAATTGAGCATGTTGCGGAGCAAGGTGGTCTCCGCCTATCTCTAGTAGAAATTTCTGCCGGATTCCCGAAAGAAAACTCACCAAATGCTCATGAAGGTGAAGAGTGTCATCTTGTATTACGCGGAAAACTAGAAGTTCAACATGGAGAAGATATTGCGATTGTAGAAGAAGGTGATTCTTTCTCTTGGAATGCATGCGTTCCTCATATTGTTCGCAATATAGGTGAAGAATCTGCATTATTACTTATCTCTAGTCATGCGGAAAATCGAAAACGTGTTTACTAAACGATAAAAAAGAAGCCTGTTTCGTAACAGGCTTCTTTTTTATTCCCTTATAATTCCATAACTCGTCCCAACTAGTACGGTCTTTTCATGTTGATTGCGATAAACTGACTCAATTGAAACTTTTTTATATCCTTCCATTTGCTCAATATTTGTTAAAGTTAATTCACAAGTAATCGTATCCCCTGTAAAAACTGGTCTAATAAACTCACTTACTAATTCCCTCGCTATGTAATGTAACTCTTCGCCTACTTTCGTCCCAATGCTAGCAGTCAATAAACCATGGACCATTAATCGTCCATTCTCATCATATTCCATATGATGTCTACCTTTATCGCCTGTAATATTTGCAAATTCAAAAACTTCTTCCTCGGTAAATCTTCTTTCGTATTTAAATATATCTCCAACTTTTACATTCATTTTTATCCCCCGTTAATAAACTGAATTTTCTTTTATTTTATCACAAAATGAGTCTCAGTTCAGTTTATATTATTAAAATAGCAATCCTTTTTCTTTATTACCTTATAAGTTATCGATGCCCTTCCTTTTTTGCCACTTGATACCCATAGTACGCACATGTTCCATTTCTTGATAACTCTCTTACTTCAAAACCACAACTTCTATAAAAATCAAAATTGTTAGCGGACGTATGCGCAAACCAATCACCATGCGGAAGCTTTTGTAAACAAAGAGCTACAAGTTTCTTACCTAACCCTTTCCCCCTATACTCACACTTCACAACTAAATTTACTATGTTAGCAACCATGATTTGATCAGAAATCACTCTAACCATCGCGACCATTTCTTCTTCATCCCAAATTGTGAAAGCCCATGTTGAATTTTCAAATGCAATCGTAAACTTTTCAATTTGCCAAGAAGGGATATTATCATTACTCCAGCCAGTATCTTCAAATAATGTCTTAATCGCATATGCTGGCACTCCATTCGTTCCTTCACGAATAATTAGTCCATTATGATAAATATACATGTAATCCCTCCCTTTATTTTTTATATACCATTCTCCCAAAAATGCAATTCACCTTTTTTCATCCAACCCGCTTAATGGAATAAACGAGAACATCCATCTCATGAAATGAAGTTGTTTTCTCATAACTAAGCCCTGTTTTTCTAGCAACAAATATTGAAGCTGGGTGGTTCGGATTAATAAGTGAAATTAATTTATTCATTTGTAATGCTTGAAAACCATAGTCTCGAAATGCCGCCGCAGCCTCTTTCGCATACCCTTTCCCCCAATACTTAGGAAGTAGCCAATAGCCAATCTCAATTTCCTCTTTTCCATCTACCTTCTGCTTGACAAGTCCTGCATGACCAATTCGTATCCCTGTTTCCTTTTCAATCATTACAAATAAACCGAGACCGTTTTTATAATTTGGAAGTACCCTCTCCTCCAAACTTTTTTTACATTGCATAAATGTTTTTAACGTTCCATTTCCAATATAACGCATTACCTTCTCATCCCCCCATAAAGAAGCATAAAATGGTAAATCATCCATTGTATATTTACGAAATTGTAAGCGATCTGTATGGAACACTCTTTTATTCACTCCCATCATTTTGAACCTCATTACATAACAACATATTTCAAACTACGTAAGTGTTGAATAATTCATATCAAGAAAGTTACCAAAAAGAAAGAAAATTCAATCTTATGAAAGTGTATTATATCAAAAAAAAGCAGTAGACAAAAGAGTGTCTACTGCATCCATATCATAACTAGTATAAAGAAAACTACAATTGAGGGGGTGTAGGATTTTCAAATATACTAGATACTTATCCCGTTCTAACGGGCGGTAAACCTTCCAATCTTTTGAGTGGAAAGTTTACCGCACATAAGAACTTTGCGGTCATTAAGAAAGCACTGTTAAGTACTCAAATACACGCTGAGCTTTTTCTCCACCCATTCGTGCATGTTGAAGAAGAGTGATGCCATGTGGGCCAGATGCACGTAATGCTTCTGGTTGTGCTACTAAAATGGCTTGTACGACTTCAAGTTCACCAAGCATAGCTGCTGCAAAAATATCCATCCGAGCTCCCTTTTCCAGTAAATAAAGAGCAATATCTTTACGGCCTACATGGGCCGCTGCTCCTAAGGCACTTTCCCAATCTGAGCCACCCCAATTATAAGAAGCATGAAGTAAGCTTGGTGATTCGGCCAAAAGCTCCTGTACTCTTTCTAGATCTCCGTGAGCTGCCATAACAAATTCCCTTACTAACTCAGTGGTAATACGCTCGTCTGTTTGCATCTCTCTTCTCCCTTTTCACAAATTCGTTTCGGTGTAAAAAATGGCTTGTCACTCCCTTGGAATATATCAACTTCAATTCCAAATACACGCTGAAACATTTGATGACATAGTACTTCTTCTGGCACACCATCATACTGAATCTTCCCTCGCTTTAATACGAGTAAACGATCGCTATATTGAGCTGCTTGGTTAATGTCATGTAAAACCATTATAATTGTCATACCAAACTCTTCATTTAATCGTTTCACAAGTTCCATTACTTCCAACTGGTGAACGATATCCAAAAAGGTTGTTGGTTCATCTAGCAATAAGACATTTGTACGTTGTGCAAGCGTCATTGCAATCCAAGCACGTTGCCTTTCTCCTCCTGATAAGGATTGTAAAAGACGATATTCATACCCTTCAAGCTTTGTAACAGACAATGCCCAATCAACAATTTCTTCATCTTCTTTATTTAAGCGACTACTCCATGATTTATGAGGACCTCTTCCGAACTCTATTAGTTCTTTCACTGTTAAATCTAATTGATGATCGTGCATTTGTGGTAACATCGCTAATTGCTTCGCTACATCTGCACTCTTCATCATATGAATATTTTCCCCATCTAAAATGATGTCTCCTTCGCTTTGCTTAAGTAGCCGTGCTATTAAACGAAGCAAAGTAGATTTCCCCGATCCATTCGGACCGATTAAACTAACGATTTCCCCAGCTTTAATATGTACATTCATATTTTGCATTTGAAATCTTTCAGAATGTGCGTAAAACACTTTGTTAACGGAAATCACGTTGTTTTCCTCCTCTATGGATTAAATATAAGAAGAACGGACCACCTAAGAAGGACAATAAAATACCAACAGGCAATTCGATTGGATCGAACCAACTTCGAGCTATCGCATCCGCAAAAACAAGTAATATCCCACCGCCAAGGCATGATAATGGCAGTAAATATTTATAGTCATTTCCAACTAATAAACGTAACATATGCGGTACAACAAGACCGACAAATCCAATAAGACCAGAAACACTAACTGCTATTCCAGCTAACATTGTACTTACTACTATTAAATAAAACCGACTTCTTTCCACGTTATACCCTAATAATTTTGCCATTTCATCCCCAAGCATTAATACTCGAATATGTTTAATACCGAAGAAAGCTAATATAATAGCGAATATCGCATAGTAAATAATCATATTTAAATGTGCCCAACTAACACCACCAATACCACCAGCTAACCACGGTAAAACTGATTGTACTTTGTCACTATGTAATAGCATTAGCGCTGAAGTCGCTGCACCAATTAAGGCGTTTATTGAAACACCTACTAATACAATTCGTGAAGGTGGCGCCCCCCTTTGCCATGATAGTGCGTAAATGACCATTGCTGTAATAAAAGCTCCTAAAAACGCTCCTAGTGGTAAGAATGCCATATGTTGAGGAAATAAAATCATGATTATAATTGCTACAAGACCTGCTCCTGATGAAACTCCGATAATTCCAGGATCTGCAAGAGGATTTCTCATAACCCCTTGCAATAATGCTCCTGATGCAGCTAAACACGTTCCTACTATAAAACCAACGAGCACTCTCGGTATACGAAGATCCCATACAATTCGATGAACTGTCGAACCTTCATCTTGTATACCTTCTATAATGTCTCGTAAAGAAAAAGATAAGCTCCCTGCAAAAAGGCCATAAAAAAGACCTAGAACAGTTAATACGACTAAAGTAACTGTTATTATCCACCTTTTTCTCGCAAAAGGATGTTCCTTTTCTCTTACTATTTCACTACTCTCCATACTTATCATTTCCTTACATCTTGTATACTTTTATACATAAAGTCCATCGCTTCTGTAACTTTTGTCCCAGGATTTGATCCAAATAAATCTGGTGGTAAAATAACTACACGATTTTGTTTTACTGCATCTAAATTTTTCCATGCTTCATTTTTCATCATTTCGCCTTCAAATGCTTTTTTCACACTATTGGGATCTCCATGTGTAATTAAATAAATCACATCTGGATTTGCTTCGATAATACGTTCTACACTTAGCTGTGCATATTGCGGATACTCTTTCATTTCTGGAAAACTAGCTGCGATATTTTTCCCGCCTGTTTTTTCTAAAATATCCCCTGATAGAGATGTTGGTAATGCCGCTAAATAAGTGCCTGGTGCTCCATAAACTAGCAACGCTTTAACGTCACTCTTTTTCTCATATTTCTTCATTTGATCATTAATTTTTTGGTTAAGCTCTTTTGCTTTATCTTCTTTCTTCATTACTGTTCCATACATTTCAATACCCTTTTGAATATCTTTTACAGAGTTGGCTGAAGAAATGATTACTTTTGTTCCTTGTCCTTCGACCGTTGGAATGTTCTTTTGGAATCCATTGTTAGCAACAAGTACATCCGGTTTTAAACTAGCAATTTGCTCAAAATTCGGTTGATGTGCATTCCCGATTACTTGTGCTTTCTTTAATTCCTCTGGGAGAGTTAATTTTGTATCAGGACGACCTACTATTTTTCCACCTAAAGCATGAATAATATCCATGTCTCCCATACTCAACGTAGCAAAACTTTCAGGAACTTTATTGAATGTTATCTTTCTGTCTGAGAGATCGGTAATTTCGATTTTGTCTGTTCCTTTGTCTATTTTTGTTGCGGATGCTTTTTCGTTTTCTTTTGCACTGCAACCTATTAATAAGAAAAAAATAGATAAGATCGCTGTGAACAGCGTAATAGATTTGTTCATTCTTTCACCTCTAATTGATAATAATAATCATTAACTACTATTCTACTTTAATTGATAAGGATTATCATTGTCAATATGAAACGCATACATTTTCTACAAAAATGAAAAAACGCTACAAAAAGATTTCTTCTTTTCGTAGCGCCCTATTTAACAATTTTCTTCATATTCGCTCTCCTCTAATTGATCACGCATCGTTCTAACACGCTTAAAGAAGAAAAAAGCAAGAACTAAAAATACAATAATACTCCCCATCATAACAAAAGACTGTACCATACTTTTTATTCCACTTGGAATTAATAAACCGATCATTAAAAATGTACTTATAGCTAAAAGTACTTGTGCAAACCGGGTATAATCTGCTATTTTTTCTTGTAATTCTTTCATCTGCTTATCACTCCCATCCTCACTTTATCACATTCTATCAAGCTTAAAGACAAGTAAATAGAACCAATCTGGGAGATGTTTTCCAAAGTAAAAAAGAGCCGCTTACTCGCGGCTCTTTTTTATCTATTATACGCCTTTATATGCTTCCATATAGATTTCTTTCAGCTCTGAAATGAGCGGTAATTTTGGATTAGCTGTTGTACATTGATCTTCAAAAGCTCTTTCTGCTAATAATCCAACACCCCCTTCAAATTGGTCTTTAGCAACTCCTTGTCCTGCAATACTCATATTTATATTTAAGCTTTTTCCAAGCTCAATAATTGCTTGGACGAGTGATTCCACACCTTCCGCTGTTGAGCTTGCTGGAAGCCCGAGCATTCTCGCAATATGTGCATAGCGTTCATCAGCCACAAAGTGCTCATATTTTGGGAACAATGCGTGTTTTCTTGGCTTAATAGCATTATAGCGAACTACGTGCGGCATAAGAATTGCATTCGCACGTCCATGCGGAATATGGAATTCCGGTCCAATTTTATGTGCTAAACTATGATTAATACCTAGGAAAGCATTTGCAAATGCCATCCCTGCGATTGCGGAAGCATTATGCATTTTTTCTCGTGCTTCTTCATCATTTCCATCTTTATATGCTCTCGGTAAATATTTAAATACGAGATCAATTGCTTTTAATGCTAAACCATCAGTATAGTCATTTGCCAGAACAGACACATACGCTTCAATTGCATGTGTTAATACGTCCATACCAGTATCTGCCGTCACATGAGGTGGTACTGTCATTACAAATTGCGGATCAACAATCGCTACATCTGGTGTTAATTCATAATCCGCAAGCGGGTATTTAATATTATTTTTCTTATCTGTAATAACCGCAAATGGCGTCACTTCTGATCCCGTCCCTGATGTTGTTGGAATGGCAACAAATTGTGCTTTATTTCCCAAGTTCGGATACTTACATGTACGTTTTCTTATATCTAAAAACTTCTGTTTTATTCCATAGAATGTCGTTTCTGGGTGCTCATAGAATAGCCACATCCCTTTTGCTGCATCCATAGCTGAACCGCCACCAAGCGCGATAATTACATCTGGTTTAAAGCTTTTCATCATGTCCGCACCTTTAAATACAGTTTCATCTGATGGATCTGGCTCAACTTCAAAGAAAACTTCAACTTTCACATCATTTGCATGCTTACGTAAATAGTGCGTAACTGTATCTACATAACCGTGCTCAACCATCCCTGGATCCGTTACAATAAATGCGCGGGAAATGTTAGGCATGTTTGCTAAATATGCTGTCGCATGTTTTTCAAAATAAATTTTGGGTGGTAATTTGAACCACTGCATATTCTTTTTTCTATTTGCCAACCTTTTTATATTTAATAAATGAGTCGCCGTTACGTTTTGGGAAACTGAGTTTTTCCCGTAGGAGCCACAACCAAGCGTAAGTGATGGAATAAATCCATTATATATATCACCAATTCCACCTTGTGATGAAGGTGCATTTACAATGAGACGGCAGGCTTTCATACGTAACCCAAATTGTTTTTGTACTTCTTTATTTGTAGAATGGATAACCGCTGAATGCCCTAGGCCACCAAGCTCTAACATTTCTTCGCAATATGTAAATCCTTCTTCTAATGAATTTGCTTTTACACAAGCTAACACTGGGCTCAGTTTCTCACGAGATAGTGGATACGCCGCTCCGATACCTTTAATTTCAGCTACAAGCATTTTTGTATGTTCAGGTACAGTAATTCCTACTAATTCAGCAATATACTGTGCTGATTTCCCAACAATATCACTATTTACTGCACATGTATTTTCATTAATAACAAGCTTTTCTAATTTCTTTCTCTCTTCCTCTGTTACAAAATAACAATTATTTGCAATCATTTCTGCTTTAACATCATTATAGATTTCCTTATCTACAATGATAGCTTGTTCTGACGCACAAATCATACCGTTATCAAATGTTTTCGATAAAATTAAATCATTAACAGCGCGTTTTACATGTGCCGATTTCTCTATATAACATGGTACATTACCTGGCCCTACACCTAGCGCGGGTTTACCAGTAGAATAAGCCGATTTCACCATACCAGCCCCTCCAGTTGCTAGAACGAGTGCGACACCATCATGGTTCATTAATTGTTTCGTTGCTTCCACAGAAGGTCTTTCAATCCATTGAATACAATGCTTTGGTGCACCAGCTTTCACTGCTGCATCATATACTGTTTTTGCCGCTGCAACGGAACAGTTTTGTGCAGAAGGATGAAATGCGAAAATAATTGGATTTCTCGTTTTTATCGCGATTAATGCTTTAAACATTGTTGTCGATGTTGGGTTCGTTACTGGCGTTACCCCAGCTACTACACCGACAGGCTCTGCGATTTCTATTATTTCTTCATGAGGATCTTCATGAATAATTCCTACCGTTTTATCTTTCTTTATACTATGCCAAATATATTCAGTGGCAAAAATATTTTTAATGCATTTATCTTCATATACGCCACGGCCCGTTTCTTCAACAGCCAACTTCGCAAGCGGCATATGTTGATCGACACCCGCAAGCGCCATTTCATGAACAATGTTGTCAATTTGCTCTTGTGTAAAACTTTCTAATGCTTGTAAAGCTTTTTGACCGTTATCTACTAACGTATCAATCATCTCTTTTACCTCTTGCATTTCATTTACAACTTTCTCTTTGACTACCATGTAAATTTCCTCCTATTCTGCTATCTTGGACTTCATAAGTCCCTGTAGGTCATAAAAAGTCCCGATTAGCGTAAAAAAATAGAGTTACCTTCCTACATGAATCCCATCGCTTGTGAAATATTTCACAAGTTTGTTCGTGAATAACATTTCATGAATTCAATATACATGAAATCATTTCATTTGTGTATGTCTAATTTGTGAAATGTTTCACAAATTAATATAATAAAAATGCACTGCTCTATATTAGCAGTGCATTTTTATTACGCTAACGCTTGTGCCAAATCTTCAATTAAATCTTCTCCATCTTCAATACCAACAGAGATTCGAATTAATGTATCTGTAATTCCTAATTCTTTACGGCGATCTGCTGGGATTGATGCATGTGTCATTTGAGATGGGATAGAAATTAAACTTTCTACTGCTCCTAAGCTTTCAGCAAGTGTAAAGTATTGCAGTTTCTCAAGTACTTTATTCAACGTTTCCGCACTATCTACATCAAATGAGATGATAGCACCAAATCCATTTGCTTGTTCTGTTGCTAGTTCATGGTTTTGATGGGATTCAAGACCTGGATAATATACTTTATTTACTTTCGGATGGTTATTTAAAAACTCGGCAATCGCACGTGAATTCGTTTCATGTTCTTCCATACGAATTCCTAATGTTTTTAAACCACGAAGTAGTAAGAAGCTATCTTGTGGGCCAAGAATACCTCCTGTTGAGTTTTGTACAAAGTGAAGGTCTTCTGCTAATTGCTGGCTATTTACAACTACTAGGCCTGCAACTACGTCACTATGTCCTCCTAAATATTTCGTTGCACTATGAAGCACAATGTCTGCTCCTAAAGAAATTGGCGACTGCCAATATGGCGTCATGAATGTGTTATCAATAATTGTTAATAAATCGTTTTCTTTAGCAAGAGCGGATATTTTCTTAATATCAGTAATTTTCAGTAATGGATTCGTTGGTGTTTCCACATAAATCGCTTTCGTATTTGGACGAATCGCTTCTACAACTTCCTCTAGGTTTGTTGTATCTACAAATGTATGCTCAATACCGAAGCGGTTTAATACTTTCGTAATAACACGGTACGTTCCGCCATAAACATCATCTGTTAAAATGACGTGGTCACCTTTTGAGAACAACATAATTGTTGCTGTAATAGCAGCCATTCCTGAACCAAATGCAAATCCAGCATGACCGTTTTCTAATACAGCAATCATTTCTTCTAAAGCTGCACGTGTTGGATTGCCTGTACGTGAATATTCATATCCTTGATGCTTACCAACTGCTTCTTGTTTGTACGTACTTGTTTGATAGATCGGCACGTTTACAGATCCAGTTGAAGGTTCTCCTATGCGAATACCATGAATTAACTTTGTCTTTGCTCTCATTTTTTATTCCCATCCTTTGTATATGTCTTTACTTAAATAGCGCTCACTACTATCAGGAAAAATCGTTACAATATTCGTACCTGGTGCTGCTTTCTCTGCCTCAAGTAAGCTTGCATGAAACGCTGCTCCTGAAGAGCTCCCAACGAGAAGGCCTTCTTTTTGCGCTAACTCTTTCACTCGTAAAAATGCATGTCGATCAGAAATTGTATGAATTTCATCAAAATAAGATGTTTTTAAAAATGGCGGGATGAATTCAAGACCAATCCCTTCTGTTTCATGTGAACCAGCTTTACCACCATTTAAAATAGATCCTTCTGGTTCTACAATAACCGTCTTAATATCAATGTTTTTCTCTTTTAAATAAGACGCAGTTCCCATAAACGTACCGCCAGTTCCTGCCCCTGCAACAAATATGTTAATTTCTCCATTCAATGCGTCCCAAAGTTCAGGACCTAATGTTTTGAAATAAGCACGAGGGTTTGCTTCATTCGCAAACTGACTTGGAGAGTATGAATTCGGTATTTCCTTTACTAATTCTTTTGCCTTTGCAATTGCGCCGGTCATTCCTTGCTCAGTCGGTGTATGCACAACCGTTGCACCTAGCGCTTTCATTAATTCTTGTTTTTCAATACTAAATTTCTCTGGTACACAAACAATGACGCGTAAATCATGTTGTAACGCTGCAAGTGCCAGTCCAATGCCAGTATTCCCAGCCGTCGGTTCAATAATTGTTCCGCCCTGGGTAACAAGCCCTTTTTCTAGTGCATCTTCAATTAATTCTCTTCCTAAACGATCCTTAACGCTTCCGCCTGGGTTGTAAAATTCAAGCTTTGCAAATAAACGGACTCCTTCTGGAAGTGAAAAACGCGTAATTTCTACAATTGGTGTATGACCAATCAATTCATGAACGCCACGATATACATTCATCGTGTTCTCCCCCTTATTTGCCAATAAAGAAAAGGCAACTGTATGTATTTTCTTTATATGAGACAGTTGCCTTTTTGTTACATTACTTTAACTCTTCTAGTACTTTTACGATAAAGTTTGTAGAATGAAGAGCTGCTTGATCTAAAAATTGATCAAATGAAACATTTGATTCTTTACCAGCAATATCAGAAAGTGCGCGAATAATAACAAACGGAACTTCATATTGGTGGCATACTTGCGCAACAGCTGCTGCTTCCATTTCTACTGCATAAAGGTCTTCAAATTTATCACGAATTGCTGCAACGCGGTTAGGATCACTCATAAATGAATCACCTGTTGCAATCATACCTTTTACAACTTGAATATTTTCTTCTGCCTGCATACATTTCTCAGCTAATGCAACTAATGCCTCATCAGCTTTAAATCCTGGTGGCATTCCTGGCACTTGACCATATTCGTAGTTAAATGCTGTTACATCTACGTCATGGTGACGAACTTCTGTTGAAATAACCACATCTCCAACATTTAAAGAATGATGGAATCCACCAGCTGAACCAGTGTTGATTACTTTTTCAGGTTTATATTTTTCTAATAAAATTGTCGTTGACATCGCTGCATTTACTTTACCAATACCAGACTTTAGCAAGATTACTTCATGCCCTGCCAATAGCCCTTTCGTAAATTCACAACCTGCAACAGTTTCTGTTTCTGCTTGTTCTAGTTTGTCACGTAAAATACGTACTTCTTCTTCCATTGCTCCAATTACAGCAATTCTCAATCTAATCCCTCTTTCTATTGCTTAGTTGCCTCCATTACCCAAACGAAATGATTTAATCTCGTAAACGTTACGTGGAAGCCATTGTTTTCAAAAATAGATTGCATGATCGGAATACGTGTATAGTATTCTGTTTGCAAATCGTTTGCTAACTGATGAAAACCTCTTTGTTTTGCTACTTCGACAGTTTTATCATATGCATCTTGATCTGCAAATATCGTATCAGCAAACACTATTTTACCACCTTTGTTTAGCAATTGACTATACTTCGCAATTGCTACGTCTTTTTCTTCATCTATTAAATGATGAAATGCGTAAGTGCTCACAATAGTATCGATTGAATTTGGGACTTCAAATGAAAGAAAATCACCCTCTGTAATTGAAAATTCTTTTGGTAATTTCTCTTTTGCAATAGTACGCATTTCGCGTGACGGTTCTATACCGTAAACTGTGCGACCAGCAAGTAATAATTTATTTGTTAAATTGCCAGTACCAACACCAAATTCTAATACGTTGCCAAATGACTTGTTAACTACATCCTCTAAAATGTCCTCATAACGGGCGAAAACTTCTTTATATTGTATATCTTCGCCTTGTACAAATGAGTCGTACGTATGAGCCCATTCATCAAATAAACCATTAAATTCTGTTCCCATAAAAATTCCCCTTTTTCTTATCGGTTTTATCAGTATGATATTCTCTCTTTCTAAAAATGTCAATTGAAATGTGCGTAGTATTTCCTTCTTTTCTTTGTTACACTATAGGTGATTATCATAGGAGAGGGGGCATCTTCGTGTCATTTACCTTTGAAATGTTAGAAGATAAAGTAGAATTTTTCGAGGCTGCAAACTTAGTTTCTCTAGAAAAAAAAATTAACGAACAAATTGATAATAATAAAGCACTTATGCTCGAAGTTCATCATATTTCTCACCAAATGATTATGGATCCTGAAAGCAAAAGACCTTATTATAGTGCGGTTGTTCATTTTAAATTAAAGAAATTACGCTAACTAAAAAAAGAGAGGCTCTTAAGAGCCTCTCTTTTTTTAGTTTAGAGTTTGAACGAGTACTGGTTTCCAGCCCTCATTGTCTACCCAATCAATATTTACATAATATTTTTTACCTGATTGTTTATCTTGTACGTTACCGTAAGCTTTATTCTTACCGTTATTTCCAATTCTATGGATAACTAATTGATTTACTGGAACGTCAATTGCAGCTGAAATCGCTTGATTCATCTCATTCCAATCTGCTGTACCTTTTTTAAACGTCATCGCAGGTGTTGCACCTTGCTCTGTACCTACTGGCTTCCAAGAAGATTTCGTATAAGCATCTGTTGCCTGTGACTGTGTTTTTTCAGCTGGTGCTTTCTCGTTAGCTCTCGCTTCTTCTTCAGCTTTTTTCTTTTCTTCCTCAGCCTTTTGCTTCTCTTCTTCTTCCTTCTTCTTAGCCTCTGTCTTATCTTGCTCATTCTTCTTCGGCTCTTCTTTACCTTTAGCTTTCTCAGCTTTATTCTCTTTTGTTGTTTGCTGAGCTACCTTTTTATCATTAGAAGACGCTTGCTCTTTTGTGTCAGGAACAAACAATTGATATGCTACAATAGCTACTGCTACTAATACAATAGCGATTGCAATATTTAAAACACCGTTTTGACGACGTTTTTGTTGTTTCTGTTGGAATCTAGATCCTCCTGCCATTCTTCAAACCTCCATGCAGTTTTTCATACTTGCTATTGTAACATTAAATCTAGAAAGGTTGAACATTTACAATAATATTTTCACGAAATGAAAACATTTCATAAATAATTGCAAGATTACTTTTCAATTTCTAATTGATGAATTGACTCTACCATTTCTGCAAAAACTGGTGTGACTACATTTTCATTACTATCTGTTTCTATATCAACTACAACTAAAGCATATCTTGGGTTTTCATATGGAAAATAACCTGCAAACCAGCGATTCACCCTCTCTCCTTTTCCTGTTTGTGCCGTCCCAGATTTTCCAGCGACAGTTAGTGGCAACGAACGGAATACGGTTCCCGTTCCTTTCTCCATCGTTACAACGGCTCTTAACAACTGTTGTAATTTTTTCATCGTTTCATAAGAAAGCTGTTTCCCATTTAATTTATGATTTTCAAATATAAAAAAGTCGGTTCCATTTTTATACACTATTTTTTTCACAGCTTTCACTTCCATCTTCTCTCCACCTCTAGCAATTGTCGCCATTATATTCGCTATAGCTAGAGGTGACACACGTACATCTTTTTGTCCGACCATCGTTTGAGCAATCGCTTTTCTACTATCTTTATTTTCTTCGCTTTCCCAAATAATAGCACTCTTTTCTTCTGGCAATTGCTCAAATTCTGGTGTATGAAATACTGAACCTTTCCAACCTACCTTCTCACTTGCTCCTAAGGCCTCTAAATACGTTTCTAATACTCCCCTATCCTTTTGCATTAGTTCATTACCTAATACGGCAAACGTTCGATTACAGCTTCTAGCAAAGCTTTCCTTAAAGTTTAATGACCCCATCATAACTTGTGGAAGATTTTCACCGTATAAATCCGTATTACAGTTAAATGTACGATTAAACCGCACCAAATTCTCATCAATTACTGCTGCTGCAACTACTGTTTTAAAAACAGACCCCGGAAAATGAGGAGTTAACATTTGATTTTCAAGTGTAGATTTATATATCCTCCTATCATTCATCTGTAAAGAAGGCCTACTTACCATTGCTACAACTTCACTATTCTTTATGTCTAGTAATACTAACCCACCTTTTTTTATTCCGTTTTCATCTATAATCTTCTCTGCTCGTCGTTGCAACGTTTTATGTATTGTTGTTTGAATAGTAACTGGATAAAATGGATTTCCTGGTGAAGTGTATTTCGCCTGCTTCCCAAAAATCGGTTCTCCTTGTCGATCCACTTGATATAGTATTTTCGCTTCTCCATCAGTCAGTAAAAATTCATCAAATGATTGTTGCAATCCAGAAATACCAATTGGCGTTTGTTTCGAAGTTTTTTTCATTTCTCCATAACGCTTTTGAAATTCCTGTTCATTCTCTCCCACATCACCAATTAAATGATTTGCCTCCCCCATTTGCTTCAGTCGAACTTCTGCTGCTACAATACCTAAAATAACTAATTGATTTACCTTCTTCATCTGCTCGAGCGTTAATTGAAATGGGGTATTCTCCTTTCGTAATATAAATGCTTGATTCTTATTTTTCATTTGCAGTCTTATCTCTTGTCTCGACACACCAATGATATGCGCAATTTTCTCTAACATGTCATTTTTTATTTGTAAAAACGGAAAAACAATTAAGACTGGATATTTCTCTTCACCAATTTCCTTACCATTTCGATCTGTAAAATGCCCTCTTCCATTATCTACTGTAAGTGATTGTGTTCGTTGCGTAACACTTTTTTCAATCAGATTGATATTTCGGTCAGTAAATGATTCCGTATCTATAATCTGTATTTGGATTAAACGACAAAGTAATAAAAAAATCACACCCATAAAACAAATTAAAACAATTATAATTCTCCGTTTCATTTTCATAAAAAACACCTCGTCTATTGTAGTTTAGACGAGGTGTTTCACCTTTTATACAAATAAAAAATCACTCGTTTTTACACGAGTGATTTTTTACGTTATTTTACAGAGATAATCTCTACTTGCATTTCTCCACCTGGTGTTTGGATTGCTACCTTCTCACCAATTTGCTTACCTAATAAGCTTTTTGCGATTGGAGAATCGTTAGAAATTCTTCCTTCAAATGGATCGGCTTCTGCGCTACCTACGATTATGTACGCTTCTTCGTCTCCACCTGGTAACTCTTTAAATATTACTGTTTTACCTAATGTTACAACTGTAGACTCTTCACCATTGTCTTCAATGATAACCGCATTACGAATCATGTTTTCAAGTTGTGTAATACGTCCTTCTACGAATGCTTGCTCATCTTTCGCTGCATCATACTCAGAGTTCTCTGAAAGATCTCCGAAGCTACGTGCGATCTTAATACGCTCTACAACTTCTTTACGTCTTACTGTTTTTAATTGTTCAACTTCGTTCTCTAGTTTTTGCTTACCCTCTTGCGTCATAGGGTATGTTTTTTCTGTTGCCATGTTTTCCACTCCTTTTATATACCAATCCCCCGAAAAAAAGAGGAGTTCCATATGAAAACTCCTCCGCTTATATAGCGGAGGTTTCTAGCACACGTAGCACTAGTGGAGTTGTCACATACAACCCCTTATTCTCCAATTCTTCCTTATATAAAGAAGGTATGTATGGAAAGTTGATATAAATATGCCCTCACCTATTGGTAGGTGAGGTTTCATGTTTCATTGTATTCGATAAGAAGGGAAAAAATCCCTTCCTATCGTATATCTTTTACTATGCTATTACAAATTTACTTTTTGTTCAAGAATTGTTGCAATTTTTGTAACCATAATATCAATTGCAACATGGTTTTGTCCACCTTCAGGGATAATAATATCCGCGAATTTCTTAGAAGGCTCAATAAATTGATTATGCATTGGACGTACAACGTTTACGTATTGGTCGATAACTGAATCCATTGTACGACCGCGCTCTTCAATATCGCGCTGCATGCGGCGTAAAATACGAAGGTCTGCATCTGTATCAACGAACACCTTAATATCCATTAACTCACAAAGACGTGGGTCTTCTAAAATAAGAATTCCTTCTAAAATGATTACATCTTTCGGCTCAACTGGAATAATTTTTTCTGAACGCGTATGCAATGTATAGTCATATATAGGCTTTTCCACTTGCTCATATGCAAGCAACTGCTGCAAATGGTCAATTAACAAATCATTATCAAACGCTAACGGATGATCGTAATTTGTTTTTAAACGTTCTTCCATTGGTAAATGGCTTTGATCTTTGTAATAATAATCTTGCTCCAAGATTAAAATGGAATGACCTTTAAAATGGTCAAAAATCGCTTTCGTTACACTTGTTTTTCCTGATCCTGAACCACCAGCGATTCCAATTACAACAGGCTTATTCGTCCCCATTCGACTACCACTCTTTCTTATTGAAGTATGTTTTTGCGCATCATATTATTCACATACACTGGTTGATCCACTTTGAATTTCACGATTTGCAACGGATGTCTCGCTGCATCTAATTCGTTTCCATCCTCATCCCAAATTTTCTCCACCGTCTGCGTAAAGTTTTCTATTTCTGGCCCAAAGAACTCCACTTCATGTCCTGGTTTGAAGTGATTACGTTGCTCAAGCGTTACGATGCCCGTTTCTTCATTATAATCTAACACTAAACCAGCAAAATCATACGTTGTTTTCTTACTATGATTTCCAAACATTTGCTCTTGATGTCCTGGAACCCCTTCAAAGAATGCAGGAGCTGTATCACGATTTGCACATTTATCAAGTTCATCTAACCATTCTTGTTTAAACTCAAAGTTATCCGGATCCGCACAATACGCATCAATTACTTTACGATATACAGTTGCTACAGTCGCTACGTAATGGATAGATTTCATACGTCCTTCAACTTTTAAGCTATCAATTCCAATTTCAATCATTTTCGGAATTGATAAGATTAAATTTAAATCTTTTGGGCTCATCGCAAAGTGAGCATCTTCTTCTTGGAATAGAGGAAGCTCTTTTGCATCTTTATGTTGTGATACCGTTTGAACTAAATCATAATCCCAGCGGCAAGATTGACAACAACCACCACGGTTAGAGTCACGCGCTGTCATATGGTTACTTAATGTACATCTCCCTGAATACGCGATACACATTGCACCATGGACGAATGCTTCAATTTCAACATCAACTTTTTCTTTAATTTCTTTCATTTCTTCATAGCTTGCTTCACGAGCTAATACAAGACGATGTAAACCTTCTTCTTTCCAATACTGTGCTGCTTTCCAGTTGGATAGTGATTGTTGTGTACTTAAATGCACCTCAACAGAAGGAGCTACACGTTTACATGTCTCAATAATAAGCGGATCGGCAACGATAATTCCCGTTACGCCAGCTTTTTCAATCCCTTTTAAATATTCCTCTAGCCCATCCATATTTTCATTATGTGCAAAAATATTTGTTGTCACGTATATTTTTGCTCCATATTTCTTTGCAAATTCAACGCCTTCTGCCATGTCTTCCAGCGTAAAGTTACCTGCATTAGAACGAAGACCAAATTCTTGTCCACCTAAATATACAGCATCTGCCCCATAATGGATAGCTACTTTTAATTTTTCTAAGTTACCCGCAGGGATTAACAGTTCAGGTTTTTTCACAATAACGCGTTTGCCATCGATCACTCGTGAAATTTCTTGTACAGTCATTTCCTACACCCTCCTCGTTTAGTAAACCGTTTCTTTAAAGAAGAATCCTGTATCTAACGGACGATTTACCGGTTGTATTTCTTCTATCTCTTTAAATAAATCATCTTTCACGTCATAATACGCATCACGATCTTCTACACATAAATCAATCGCCTTACGATATTTCTTCGTCACCTCAATAATGTACTCAGAACTTTTTAGGACACCATCAATTTTTAAGCTATCGACTTCAGCATCGATTAGTTCCTCTAACTCATCGATGAAACAAATATCATTCGGACTCATAATGTGAGTACCATTTTCATCTTCATAAATTGGATATTTGTTATTACGTTCTGGGTCGTATAAGAACATATTCTCTTCATACTTTTTCTTTTCGATGTCGAGATTACGCCCTTGATACTCAAAGTAGTTTCCTACTAGTGAACGCTTCGATTGGAACATACAAGTCATACCGTGAATTTGCACTTCAAGTTCCACTTCAGCATTTTCTTTTAATTCAGCAATTTCATCTAAGCTAAGCTCACGAGCTAATACAGCGCGTTTCGCTCCTCTTTGCCCCCAATAGTTACAAGTAAACCAGTTTGTTGCTGTCGTTTCTGTATTCCAGTGAAGTTGCATATTTGGTGCAACTTCACGAACAGCCATTAATACCGCTGGATCTCCGAAAACAATCGCATCTACATTTACCTCATTTAAAAAGGCAACATAGTCCGTTAATTCTTCTACTTTATCATTGTGGAACATCGCATTCATTGCAACGTATACTTTCACACCATTTTCATGTGCAATGTTTACAGCTTGTTTCACATCTTCACGTGAAAACTCTCCTGCCAAACGTAAACCAAACTTTTGTTCACCAACCATTACTGCATCTGCCCCTGCTTTCGCAAGAGGTTCAATATCCGCCACCGCTCTAGGCGTTACTAACAATTCAGGTTTCTTCATACTTTTGTCACCCTCTCTTTTTACTTACAGCCACTCCATCGCCAATTGGGAAAATCGTTGTATCATATCCTTCATGATTCATAAGCCATTCATTGTACGTCTTAATACGACGAATCAAACCACGGGTACGTCTATTTTCAATTTTCTCTTTTGTCGTCACAAGACCATGGTACATAACGTTATCTGAAATAATAACGCCACCAGGATTTAATAACGGTTCGTATAAGTCAAAAAAGCGACGATACTGCCCTTTCGCTGCATCAATAAAAATAACATCAAATGTTCCATGTTCTTTCACTTGTTCGCCCGTTTCTAAAGCATCACCGTAAATAACAGAAATACGGTCTGTTACCGAGGAACATTCTATATATTCAAGTGCCTTTTCATATCGTTCACGATTGCGCTCTACTGTCACAATGCGAGAGTTCGGAATAGCTTGCATCATACGAATACTAGAATAACCGATTGCTGTTCCAAGTTCTAAAATACTTTCCGGTCCAACTAAACGTAAAAATTGCAGCATAAATTCCATTCCAAGTCGATCCATAATCGGCACATGGTTTTCAGTTGCATACTCTTCCATTTCAAGAATTAATTTATCTTTTGGATCAATAAATGATAATAGGTACTCGTTAACTGCATCCTCCATAATTGGTCCTCCTTATTTACATGGAGAAGTGCCTCTATGACGCGTCAACCTTTGTCTTTTCACACATAGAATGCAATAAAAATACAAGCCAGTTTCACCCTTAGCTTGTACGTCCCGTTTTGATATTAAAAACGATTCTTCTGCCAGTTTTTAACCCGATATATTTTACCACAAAAAAGAGGGATATGCGACCCTTTTCGCTATCCCTCCCCATTTCACTGTTTTTTCGTAATGTATTTTTGCTTTAATGCATTATGTTCTTCTAATGTTTTCGCATAATACACTTCACCACTTGGTGCAGCTAAGAAATAATAATAATCTGTTTGCGCAGGATCTAACGCTGCTTCCACTGAATGTTTACCAGAGTTTGCAATCGGTCCAACTGGCAACCCTTTCACAACATACGTATTGTACGGTGAGTTTATTTTCAAGTCTTCGTATAATACACGTTGTTTATGCTTTCCAAGCGCGTATAATACCGTCGGATCCGTTTGAAGCGGCATGCCTTTCGCTAAACGATTATAGAAAACACTAGAGATTTTTTGGCGATCAGTAAAGCCAGTAGCCTCTTCTTCAATAAGTGAAGACAACGTGAGAAGTTGATGAACATCCCAGTTCTTCGCTTTCATTTTCGCCTCATTTTGAACAATAATTGCATTTGTTTTCTCAAGCATCGGGATTACAATTTCTTCTAATTTCGTATCCTTTTTATAGAAAGAATACGTTGCTGGATATAAGTATCCTTCTAGTGGATATTTAATGTTGCTATCAAAAATTTTATCCATTAATAGCTTCGGATACTTTTGCTGCATTTTTTGAATAAATGCTTTATCGTTTAATTGACGCACAACATCATCTTTATTCCACTTTAATTCTGCCGCAATCACTTCAGCAATTTCAGTTACTTGCGCCCCTTCTTTAATCGTCACTTTATAAAGAGCCGGACGATGTACGTTGCCAGATGACATTTGTTCAATGACATCGTTAGCACTCATCGAAGGATTTAATAAATATGTACCTGCTTGTAAGCTTTTCGACTTAAATTTCGTATAAAAACTAAAAACTGTACTGCTTTTCACAGCACCTTTTTCTTCTAAAATCTCACCGATTTTACTTGTAGATGACCCCTTTGGAATCTCTACCTCAATCTCTTTTTTATTTCCACTATCAACTGGCCCTAATGCAGATGAAATATACGCATAGACTGATCCACAAACTAAAAGCAGTGCGATAATCGAAATTAAAAAAATGCGTCTACGCTTCTTCTTCACTTGATTCTCTACCAAAATTCTTCCTCCTTATTTAATTGTAGACCGTATACACTTCCTCTATACAATGCCCTACAAACATAAAGCAAAACCAATCATTTCTAAATAATCGGTGACAGCTACTTATTTAAAGCCTTTTTTCATACAACCCGTCTTATTATACTATAAACAATTAAGTAGTTTCGACAAAAAATCTGTCATTTTGCATATGAATACAAAAAAGGCGAACTGTGTACACAGTTCGCCTTTTTATCCATTACTATTCTTCTTCTTGCTCATCAGCAAGAGTGTTAAACATTTCTTGTACCATTTCCCACTCTTCTTCAGATTCAATTGAAAGTAATGTTCCGCCCTCTTCTTCGCTTTGCTCGTATGCCATTGCATCGAAGATTTGGTCTCCATCTTCGTCTACTTCACCGATTGGAGAGAAGACTACGTAAGATTTTTTGCCGAATTTTTCAGCATCAAAAGTGAAAATAATTTCACATAAATGTTCGTTTCCTTTTTCGTCTACAATTGTAATTTGATTTTCTTCCATTTTGGTCACCTCTTATTTACTATCTAAAAATCCTTGTAAGATCACGACTGCAGCCATCTTATCGATTACCTGTTTTCGCTTCTTACGGCTCACATCAGCTGAAATGAGCAGACGTTCCGCTGCCATCGTCGACAAACGCTCGTCCCACATTACAACTTCTAATTGTAACAGATTTCGCAGGTTTTCTGCAAATTGCTGGCACGCTTCACCACGAGGGCCGATTGTACCATTCATATTTTTAGGTAAACCTACTACTATTTTGTCCACATTGTACTGTTTTACCAACTCAGAAATACGGTCAAAACCAAAGTGGCCTCGTTCTTCGTTAATCCTGATTGTTTCCAGCCCTTGTGCTGTCCAGCCCATCTCATCGCTCATTGCAACACCGACTGTTTTAGTACCAACATCTAAACCTAATATCCGCATAAACTACTCCTCACGATGATGTTTCAAGTAAGACTTCACAAGCTCTTCAATTATCTCATCACGTTCAAGCTTGCGAACGATGCTTCGTGCATCTTTATGGCGAGGTATGTATGCTGGATCTCCACTTAATAAATAACCGACGATTTGGTTAATCGGATTATAACCTTTTTCTTGAAGTGCATCATACACAGTTAAAAGTACATCATTTACATGGACACTCTGTTTTTCATCTTGAATGCTAAACTTCATTGTCTTATCAAAACCGTCCATTTCAAGCACCTCACTTGTAAGTAGTAAGTATAGGGAGAAGAAATTCTCCTCTCCCTACCATTGTACACTACTATCTCTTTATTTTGAAACAGATTTAACGTACTCTTGTACAAACGCTAAAGCTTTCTCTACTTGCGCTGGGTTTTTACCGCCTGCTTGTGCCATATCAGGACGGCCACCACCGCCGCCTCCACAACGAGAAGCTACTTCTTTCACAAGTTTACCCGCATGGTAACCTTGACTAATTAAATCTTTCGTTACGCCAGCTAAAATATTTACCTTATCGTCATTTACAGACGCTAATACAACAACTGCAGACTCTAATTTATTTTTAAGGTCATCCATCATTGTACGTAAGTTGTTCATATCTGCAACATTTACTTTTGCCGCTAATACGTTCACGCCATCAACTGTCATTACTGAATCAGTTAAGTTTCCAGCTTCGATATTGCTTAATTTCGCAGCAAGAGATTCGTTTTCTTTTTGAAGTTGTTTTACTTCAGCAAATAAACCATCAACTCTTGTTAAAATATCTTTCGGATTTGTTTTCATTTTTCCTGCTGCTTCTTTTAATAAACCTACTTGATCGTTCATTAATTCGTATGCAGACTTACCAGTTACCGCCTCAATACGACGAGTTCCTGCACCGATACCAGACTCAGCAACGATTTTGAAAATACCGATAGAAGCTGTGTTATCAACGTGACAACCACCGCAAAGCTCTAAGCTGTAATCGCCTACTTGTACAACGCGTACAACATCACCGTATTTTTCACCGAATAATGCCATTGCGCCCATTTCTTTCGCTTCTTCGATTGCTTTTTGAGAAATCGCAACATCAATACTTCCCCAAATTTTTTCGTTTACGATACGCTCAATTTTTTCTAATTCATCAGCTTGTACTTGACCGAAGTGAGAGAAGTCAAAACGTAAACGTTCAGATGTTACAAGAGAACCCGCTTGGTTAACATGCGTTCCAAGTATATCTTTTAATGCTTGGTGCAGTAAGTGAGTTGCTGTATGGTTTTTCACAACGCTACTACGGTTTTTCGTATCGATAAGAGCTTTTACAGCCGCTTCTTTCGTTAATGTACCCTCTTCAACAACAACTTTGTGTAAATTTTGACCATTTGGTGCTTTTTGTACGTCTTTTACAACAACTTTCACGCCGTCAGCAAGAAGATAACCACGGTCTGCAATTTGCCCACCGCTCTCAGCGTAGAATGGCGTTACATCAAGCATTAATTGTCCTTCTTCACCTGCTTGTAAGCTATCTGTATACTCACCATTTTTCACAAGTGCAACAACGTTACTTTCTGTTGCAACTGTACCGTAACCAACGAATTCGCTCGCTACTTTAACTTCACCAAGTACACCGCCTTGAACTTGCATAGAATCAATGTCTTGACGAGCAGCACGTGCACGCTCACGTTGTTTCTCCATTTCATTTTCAAAGCCCGCTTGATCAACTGTCATACCAGCTTCTTCTGCATATTCTTCTGTTAATTCAATTGGGAAACCGTACGTGTCGTATAGGCGGAACGCATCTACGCCAGAAATAACAGTTGTTTTTTCTTCTTTCGCTTTTGCAATTACTTCAGCTAAAATTGATTCACCATCATGAAGTGTTTCATGGAAACGCTCTTCTTCATTCTTCACAACTTTTGCGATGAAATCTTTCTTTTCAAGTACTTCTGGATAGAAGTCTTTCATTACTTCTCCAACAACCGGTACTAATTCAAACATGAACGGACGGTTGATGTTTAATTTCTTAGAATAACGAACAGCACGGCGTAATAAACGACGTAACACATAACCACGGCCTTCGTTAGATGGAAGAGCACCGTCACCAACAGCGAATGTTACTGTACGGATATGGTCAGCAATTACTTTAAACGCCATATCTTTTTCTAAATCGCCATTACGATATTTCTCACCAGAAATTGATTCTGTTGCACCAATCATCGGCATGAATAGGTCTGTATCAAAGTTCGTAGGTACATCTTGAACGATAGATGTCATACGCTCTAGACCCATTCCTGTATCGATGTTTTTCTTAGGAAGTGGCGTATATGAACCGTCTGGATTATGGTTAAATTGAGAGAATACAAGGTTCCATACTTCTAAGTAACGCTCGTTTTCTCCGCCCGGATATAATTCTGGGTCACTAAAGTCATTACCGTAAGATTCACCGCGGTCATAGAAAATTTCTGTATTCGGTCCACTTGGTCCTTCACCGATATCCCAGAAGTTTTCTTCTAAACGGATGATGCGTTCTTTTGGAACACCCATTTTCTCATTCCAAATTGTGAATGCTTCTTCATCTTCCGGATGAATTGTAACAGATAGTAATTCTTTATCGAATCCGATCCATTTGTCGCTCGTTAGAAATTCCCAAGCCCAAGTAATTGCTTCTTCTTTGAAGTAATCACCGATTGAGAAGTTCCCTAACATTTCAAAGAATGTATGGTGACGAGCCGTTTTCCCAACGTTTTCAATATCGTTTGTACGAATTGATTTTTGTGCATTTGTAATACGTGGATTTTGTGGGATTACACGACCATCAAAATATTTCTTTAATGTCGCTACACCACTATTAATCCATAGAAGAGATGGATCCTCATGAGGAACTAGTGATGCACTTGGTTCTACTGCATGTCCTTTTTCTTGGAAAAAGTCTAAAAACATTTGACGAATTTGTGCGCCTGTTAGTTGTTTCATTGTATTTTCCTCCTTAAATATAAAAAACTCCCGCCCCTAATAAAAGGGACGAGAGTTAACTCGCGATACCACCCTAATTATGAATTGATTATTATAACAATCAATTCATCACCTCATGGTGCCGTAACGTGGCAAGACGGCAGTGATTAGCTGCTCTCAGGATTAGCTTTCTGTTACCCTTCATTTAAAGCTCCTTTCAGCCAGTGGAAGCTTCTCTCTACAAATGGACTGTAACGTACTTGTTCCGTCATTGATTTAATGTATTATATGACTAAATATAATAGAATTCTCTTAAGTTTGTCAATGTAGATAATCATTTATATTGTATCAATTGCTTATTAATCATAGCTATTCTACTATTCATTCTTAACAGCCTTTAAATATATTATGCATTTATTACCAAATAGGAATCTCCTCATAAAAAAACACTTTATAAAAATTTCTAAATATTACATTTTTTGTTATAATTAAATTATTATTAATGAAGGAGCGATCACAATGACAACCTTATTGAACAAAGCTAAAAACATGTTAACTACGGACGAAACTATATTGTTTTACGCAGCATGCTCATTAGATATATTTATATATCGTTCCGTCGCAAGGCCAGGACTGTTAATCTTAACGAACAAAAGGCTCTTCTTTTACGGACCAGATTTAAGCAAAAACCCAATATTTGAAGAGTACTCTTTCGCAAAAATTTCTAATCTAAAAGAACAGAAACGACTTTTCAGCAATCAAATTGTATTTATGTATGATGATGAATGGAAAAGAATAAAACACCTTCAAACAAATGACCTGAGCGGGATTGTTCAGCAAATAAAAGAACAACTCTCTAAATAACCATATTATTAGCCCTCTATCTCTATAGATAGAGGGCTTTCACATTAAATATCTTCTCTTTTCCAAAGAGGCCTCACATGAACGATCACTGTACGAATAACAGCTAAAATTGGAACCGATATTAGCAATCCTACAATCCCGGCTATCTCTCCTCCAACTAGTAATGCGAGCATAATAATAACGGGATGCATACGAAGCGACTTACCAACGATGTAAGGCGATAAAATGTTACTTTCCAAAAATTGCAAAATAGCAATTGTAATCCCCGCCTTAATGAGTAAACTCGTTGATACCGTTGCCGCAATCATCAACGTGGGAATCGCCCCTAAAATAGGACCAAAGTACGGGATTATATCCGTTACCCCAATAATAATGCCGAGCAGCAATGGATATTTCATACCGATAAACCAAAAAGAAAGAACAGATACTCCCCCTAATACTAAGCAAACAAATAACTGTCCTCGAATATAACTTCCGAGTGACTTATCAATTTCTTTCGCAAGCATTTGACCCGTACTACGCCACTTACTCGGGACTAATTTCCAAAATATATGATAAAACTCACCGTAATCTTTTAATATGTAAAATACAATGAATGGAATTAAGAAAATAATGAGTAACGAATCCAGTACACCACGAGCTGTGCTCATGACTTTATTTAAAAGCGCTTGAATCTTCGTTTCTACACCACCAAAAATTTGTTTCACCTTTTCATGAATAAATGATGGGAAATTCGCTGTTTGTTCTGTAACTCCATCCATCCAAGAATCGTACATTTTTGTAAACTGTGGAAATTGTTCATTAATTTCTTGTAACTGTTTAATAACAACTGGCGTTCCTTTATAAATTCCATAGCCAATTCCGCCAAAGAAAAGAATATAAATGAGCAAAATAGCAAGTGTGCGTGGCATTCCTTCCTTATGGATTTTTTCAATTAAAGGGTGTAATAAATAAGCAATAAAACAAGCAATAAAGAACGGTGTGATCGCCACTTTAAATACAAAAATAATCGGTGCCCATAGTGGCTTAATTTTTAAAAAGACGAGCAAACAAAGAAAAACGAGTAACAATAATCCTAAACGATATATCCAAATGATTTTAAGATTCTTCACACGAAAAACCTCCTCCATCTTTATTTTGAAAATAAATAGGTTAGGTTATGTGCAAAAGTTTTAAAATCTTTTTATACAGACCATACTGTTTTTTAAAGACGTACATATATTTAACATAATAAGGACAACCACCCCTGAAAATACAGAATGTCAAAATATAATCAGGAGGGTTCATAATGATCTTATTTATGCTTGCATTATCCGCACTTTTTATGCTTCTTGAATGGATTTGTATCGGGTTTGGTATTTGGAAAGGCTTCTTTATTCGTTCCTCACGAAAGGAAAGAGCTAAGCACTTATGGCATTATGGAATGCTTGGCGTTGGATGCTACGGTTTATCTTATCTCTTCTCTGAAATCGGACTTTTATATTTGCATACAAGCGCATAAAAAAACTCCCTTATCATAAAGGGAGTTTTTTACGCCTTATAAATAAGACTTAATCATCTTACGTGCTTTTTTCACATTGCGTTTTGAGAATACATCTTGTTTGCGAGCATATTGATATGCTGCAGCTCCAACACCTAATGCGATTAATGAATTGCGTAGATTCAAAGTAAATCCCCCTTTTCGTTATCCGATCGTTCTTTCATTATCATCAAATAAATCATCAAGAGAGCTTAATGAACCATCTTCCTCTACTTGATGTGTATGGATTTCCCCCTTTGAAACCGATAATTCGATATAACAATTCCAGCAATAAAATTGGTTGACACCTATTTTTCCGATGTCTTTCCCTTTGCAATTTGGACAACTGAACATATGGCTTTCATCTCCTTACAGTCTCCCAGATTCTATTCGCCATTATGTCCAAACTGCATTCATTTATACATTGCTAGAACCTTTCAACGTTATACGTTTGAAAGGTTCACTATATAATTTCACCTTGTTACATGAAATCATACGGTGAAATGTTTTCCACGTCCATTTCTTCACCATTAACCGTCACCATCTGCACTTCTCCTTGTGATTCTTGCAATCGGCCAGCTAAAGTCGTTTGACGCATTGCATCATCAAGGCGATTTACACCGGATTGAAACGCTGCTTCCTCCCCGCAAATAATAAGGAATTTCTTACTCCTTGTAATACCCGTGTAAATTAAATTACGACGTAACATACGGTTATAGCTTTTTACAATCGGCATAATAACAATCGGAAATTCACTACCTTGTGATTTATGAATCGAGCAGCAATATGCATGTGTAATTTGATTTAAATCTGGCTTTGTATACGTTACTTCAATCCCATCAAATGAAACGATAATCATATCTTGTTGCTCAACGTTTTCTTTCGCATAAAACACCGAAACGATTTCTCCGATATCACCATTAAATACTTGGCTTTCCGGCTGATTGACTAATTGAAGTACTTTATCACCTCTGCGGTATACAACGTCACCGTAGGCAATTTCTTTACTTTTTTCTTTTTTCGGATTGAACACTTCTTGGAGAGCTTCATTTAACACATTAATACCTGCCGGTCCGCGGTACATAGGTGCCAACACTTGTACATCTCTTGCGCTAAACCCTTTCGTCTTCGCGTTTTCACATACTTTTTTTACAACTTCAACAATTTGAGCACCTGCACAGCTGATAAATGAACGATCTTTTTTATTTTGCGCTAAATCTGGTGGAAGTGTTCCGTCTTTTATCGCATGGGCAAGTTGAATAACAGATGACCCTTCCGCTTGACGATAAATTTCTGTAAGCTTGACCGTTGGAACCGCACCTGCATTCAATAAATCTTTTAACACTTGTCCAGGTCCTACAGATGGCAACTGATCTTCATCACCTACAACGATAACTTGAATATTTGTCGGAAGTGACTTGAATAGCTGATTTGCAAGCCAAATATCTACCATCGAAAACTCATCAATAATAAGGAGCTTCCCTTGTACAGGGTCTGTTTCATTGCGCTGAAAAGATCCTTCTGGCGTCCATCCAAGCAGACGATGAATTGTGCAAGCTGGAAGTCCTGTCGATTCACTCATGCGCTTCGCCGCTCTTCCAGTTGGGGCCGTTAATAATATTGGAAATGGATTATCATCACTATATTCATTCGGATTTAATGATACTCCGTGAAGTGACGCATACATTTCAACAATTCCTTTAATAACTGTTGTTTTCCCCGTCCCTGGTCCACCTGTTAATAACATCATCGGCTTATGAAGTGCAGTTTGAACTGCTTCTTGCTGAAGCGGCGCATACTGTACCTTTAGCTGTTCTTCAATTTCTCCTAATGTTTTTAACACTTCTGCTTCAGGGAATGCAGGGGTTTCTTCTTGATTCATAAGACGACGAATTGACTTTACAACGCCTTTCTCAGAATAGAATAAAGAAGCTAAATACACTCGCTCTTCTTCTATAATGACTTTCCCTTCGCTTTGCATCATTTCAACGCAGCCTACAATATCTTCCTCAGTCACTCTGCCTTCTTGATTATTTAAAAGTGACATCGTTTCTCTTACAAGCTGACCTTTTTCCATATACACGTGACCGAGTTGTAATGAAATATTCTCTAACGTATAAAAACACCCTGCACGTACACGGTCGTCGTGATTGCCCGTTATTCCGATTGCACGCCCTATATCATCTGCTCTTCCAAATCCAATTCCGTCCACTTCTTCAATAAGTTTATACGGATTATTACGAATCACTTCTAATGTCATCTCTTTATATTGCTGATAAATTTTAATAGAAAGTTTTGTTCCAAAACCGTAACCATTTAAAAAACTCATCACTTTCTCGAGCCCTTGATGCTCAATAATCGTCTCATATATTTCCTGCGCTTTTTGCTTGTTTACAACACCACTTAACGCATCCGGATCATCCATAATTTTAGAAATCGCATGCTCACCAAGATGGTCCACGATTTTTTCGGCTGTACGCTTTCCAATCCCTTTAAATAAATCGCTCGCTAAATATTGCACCATACCTGCTTTTGTTTGTGGCAGTTCTTTTTTAAACGTTTCAACTAAATATTGTTTTCCATACTTTGGGTGGTCTTTAAAATGACCTGTTAATGTAAACACTTCATCTTCATGCATACGGGGAAAATGACCGTTTATCATTACTTTTTTTTCGTCGTATGTTTCATTCGTTTCAATGACTTTCATACTGACAACGGAATAGAGGTTTTCTTCGTTGTGGAAAATGGTATGAAGAACTTGCGCTTTTATAAATTTTTTTTCTTCCTCAAACAAATCCATTGCATGTTGATTTCCCATATTTCCTCTCCTTTCCGAGTTCTTTTCACTTTAATGAGCAGTACATCCCCCACCTCTTTCACAGTCTTTAGATGAGGGGTAACTGCGCATTAAACTATAATTTCACTTTATTCAGCTTCTTGCTCTAATAAACGAATACCATTACCAGCTAAAAAGTGGTCTGCTTGAATTTCAGTCGCTTTCTTAAATAAAGTAAGAGCTTTCTCGTTATTTTCTTCGAATACGTACGCAACACCTAAATTATAATACGCATCTGCATGCTCTTCATCCATTTCTAATACCTTTTCAAAATAAGGTTTCGCCTCTTGAATATGTTCTAGTCGCGCGAAGCAAAGTCCGCATTGGAAAACAGCTTCTACATCATTTTCATCTAATTCAGTTGCTCTTTGTAAAAATGGCAGCGCAAGACGGTCATTGCCAAGTTGCACATGCGTGATACCTAACATAAATGTTACATCAGCTGATTGTAATCCCGCTTGCATCGCTTGTTCAAATACAGCCTTTGCCTCTGCAAATTGCTCTTGACCGTAATATACATTTCCTAAGCCATAATAAGCAGCCGCAGATTTACCATCTAATTCTAATGCACGTTTATAAAATACAATTGCTCGCTCACTATCACCTAATGCATCTAATAAATTCGCAAAGTTAATGTATCCAAGCGCATCTTTCGGATTTTCTTCGATTGCTTCTGTGAAATTTTTAGCTGCTTCTTCCCAGTTTCCTTCTTGCATATATTTAATACCTGTTTCAAGTTTGTTTGACATATCCTTCACCTCTACAACAAATTATAACAAAGAATGTATTTTCCAAGCGAACGAAAATTCGCTTTATGTAAAAGAAACCTCTAACCGCTAATCGGCAGAGGCTTCTCGTGTTATCCTAAATAATCTAATTTCTTACCACTATGATATACTTCATCAATTGTAGCGCCGCCTAAGCACTCATCTCCATCATAGAAAACAACTGCTTGGCCTGGCGTAATCGCACGAATTGGCTCATCACAAAGAATACGAACTGTATTTTCATCAACGATTTGAACCGTTACTTTATTGTCTGCTTGACGATAACGGAATTTCGCTGTACACGTAAATTCTTTTTCCTTCGCTTTATTACTTACCCAGCCTACATTCGTAGCAATAACTTCATCACCATATAGAAGTTCGTTATGGAATCCTTGGTCAACATATAAAATGTTTTCTTTCAAGTTTTTCCCAACAGCAAACCACGGATCACCATTACCACCAATACCAAGGCCATGACGTTGTCCAATTGTATAATACATTAAACCATCATGTTTCCCTTTCACTTCACCAGATAATGTTTGCATCATACCTGGTTGCGCCGGTAAATAGTTACTTAAGAAATCTTTAAAGTTACGCTCACCGATGAAGCAAATACCAGTACTATCTTTCTTCGCCGCTGTCGCTAAACCAGCTTCTGTCGCCATTTCGCGAATTTGTGGTTTCTTTAATTCACCTAATGGGAACATTGTTTTTGATAGTTGCTCTTGGCTTAATTGATTTAAGAAATATGTTTGATCTTTATTGTCATCAACGCCGCGAAGCATTTTATATTCGCCGTCCATATAAGCAACGCGTGCATAATGACCTGTTGCTACATAATCAGCACCAAGTGCAATTGCATGCTCTAAAAATGCTTTAAATTTAATTTCTTTGTTACACATTACATCTGGGTTTGGTGTACGACCAGCTCGGTACTCATCTAAAAAGTACGTAAATACTTTATCCCAGTATTGTTTTTCAAAGTTTACTGCATAATACGGAATGCCGATTTGGTTACACACTTCAATTACATCATTGTAATCTTCTGTTGCTGTGCAGACACCATTTGCATCTGTATCATCCCAGTTTTTCATAAAAATTCCGATTACATCATAACCCTGCTCTTTTAATAAAAGAGCTGCTACAGATGAATCGACGCCACCGGACATCCCGATGACAACGCGTGTTTCTTGAGGTAGTTTGTTCATCATGTCACCTCCCATGCTAATTTTGTGTTAATCGCTTCACGATTTTCACTGTTTCGTACGCCGCTTTTTCAATTTGCTCTTTCGTATTTCCAAATCCGAAACTAAAGCGTACGGATGAACGTATTTGATCGGAGTCTTTTCCGAACATCGCCACTAATACATGTGATGGATCAATCGAACCAGCTGTACAAGCAGAACCACTTGATACTGCAATACCAGCTAAGTCTAGGTTTACAAGAAACGGTTCAATATTCATTCCTGTAAAACTTATATTAAACACATGTGGTAAGCGATATTCCAAGTCTCCGTTTACCTCGAAATGAATGTCCTCATTTTTGAAGACAGATACCATTATATCTTTAAACTCTTCATATTGGGCATTTTTTTGCTCACGAGTTTTTTCAGCTAGCGAAACTGCATGTTGAAGTCCAACAATACTAGGTACATTTTCAGTACCAGCACGACGTTTTCTTTCTTGCTCTCCGCCTATTAATAACGGTTCAAATTTCACATTTGCACCAGCATATAGGAACCCTACACCTTTTGGGCCGTTAATTTTGTGAGCGGAAATCGATAATAAATCAATACCAAACTCTTTCACATCTATTTCTATTAAACCGTAAGCTTGTACAGCATCTGTGTGGAAATAAGCTTGATGCTCTTTTAACAACTTTCCTATTTCCACAATTGGTTGTATTGTCCCTACTTCATTATTCCCGAACATAATAGATACAAGAATCGTCTCTTCCGTTAGTGCCTTTTGTATGTCAGAAACTTGAACACGCCCTGTTTCATCAACAGGTAAATACGTCACTTCAAATCCTTCACGCTCTAACAATTCACACGTATGCAAAATCGCATGATGTTCAATTTGCGTTGTAATAATGTGGTTACCTTTATGACGATTCGCACGCGCTACACCTATAAGCGCTAAATTATCAGCTTCTGTACCACCGCTCGTGAATATAATTTCATTTGGACTCGCGTGAATGCTACGTGCACACACACGTCTCGCCTCATCTACCGCATGGCGCGTTTGACGCCCATAAAAGTGAATACTAGACGGGTTTCCAAATGTTTCTGTCATATATGGAATCATCTTTTCGACCACTTCTGGGTGAGTCGGAGATGTCGCAGCATGATCTAAGTAAATGCGTTCCATTAAATCTCCTTCTTTCCAAATCGTTTCACAAGGAATTAAATGTAAAACATATAGCCCCCGTGATTTTCTTCCTCATAACGTACTAAATCTTCTAAAGTTGTACTATCTAATACTTCTTGCACCGCATCACGAACACGCATCCATAATTGGCGTTGTGCTGGTTCTTCTTCTTCTATCATTTCTACAACACTAATTGGACCCTCTAGTACACGGATTACATCTCCAGCTGTAATGTTGACTGGCTGATCAGATAATACATATCCGCCATATGCCCCGCGCGTACTTTTTACAAGGCGAGCGTTACGAAGTGGTGAAATTAATTGCTCTAAGTAATGCTCAGATAGGTCATGTGCCTGTGCAATTGATTTTAATGAAATTGGGCCTTCACCAAACTTTTTTGCAAGGTCGATCATAATTGTTAAGCCGTAGCGGCCTTTTGTTGAAATCTTCATCTATTTTGCACCTCTTTTCAAATTTTCACTTCTATTGGTTATATCTTATTTATCCCGCCATTTGCGGGCAGTAAAACTCCCACCTCACAATTCGGCTGGAGCAAAGAAGTTAGGTGGGGGATGAACAAAACCCCCACTAATTAAAGTTTCACTTTATAAAAGAACACAATTTAAAATCCTATGAAATTATAGCATAATATAGTATTATAAGAAATTTCAACTTGTGTATCAAAATGATAACATAAAATCACATTGAAAAACTCGGAAATTATTACAATTGAAAGAAAAATAGGAATATTCGTATTCATTTTCCCCACAAAACAGCATCATATTTCAAATTTCATCAAAAAAAATGATACGATAGAATGAGATTATACATTAAGGGAGAGGGTCAAATGAAACAACCACTCGCACATCGAATGCGCCCTACAAATATTCAAGAAATTATCGGACAACAGCATTTAGTTGGTGAAGGCAAGATTTTATGGCGAATGGTCCAAGCAAATCATTTTCAATCAATGATTTTATACGGTCCTCCAGGCACAGGAAAAACATCAATCGCTAGCGCAATTGCAGGAAGTACTGGAACCCTGTTTCGCCTCTTAAACGCTGTTACTCATAATAAAAAAGATATGGAAGTTGTCGTACAAGAAGCGAAGATGCATCGGCACCTCGTTTTAATTTTGGATGAAGTTCATAGGCTAGATAAAGCGAAGCAAGACTTTCTATTACCCCATTTAGAAAGCGGACTTCTTACTTTAATTGGTGCAACGACAAGCAATCCGTTCCATGCTATTAATTCTGCTATTCGAAGTCGTTGTCAAATCTTTGAATTACACGCATTAACAGAAGATGATATTTTAATTGGCTTAAAACGAGCGCTTGAAGATAAAGAAAAAGGGCTTGGGGAATATGATGTAACTGTTACGGATGAAGCATTACATCACTTTGCAAATGCGTCAGGCGGAGATATGCGTTCAGCTTATAATGCACTTGAATTAGCTGTTTTATCTAGCTTTACAACTGACGACAAAGCTGCGGAAATTACACTTGAAATCGCAGAAGAATGCTTACAGAAAAAGAGTTTCGTTCACGACAAAGGTGGCGATGCTCACTATGACGTTTTATCTGCTTTTCAAAAATCAGTACGCGGAAGTGATGTGAACGCCGCACTTCATTATTTAGCACGTCTTATTGAAGCTGGTGACTTACAAAGCATCGGTAGACGTCTGCTTATTATGGCATATGAAGATATCGGACTTGCTAGCCCACAAGCTGGACAACGTACACTTGCTGCGATTGAATCAGCTGAACGGGTCGGCTTCCCAGAGGCACGCATACCACTTGCAAATGCTGTTATTGAACTTTGTCTATCACCGAAATCAAATTCGGCCTATAAAGCACTCGATGCCGCACTACACGATTTACGTAATGGCCAAACAGGCGATATTCCAAGTCATTTAAAAGATAGTCATTATAAAGGAGCCGAATCGTTAGGAAGAGGCATCGGATACTTATATCCACACGATCACCCAAACGGTTGGGTACAACAACAATACTTACCTGATAAAATTAAAAACAAGCAATATTATAAACCGAAAACGACAGGAAAATTTGAACAAGCACTTTCTACTGTTTATGAAAGATTACAAAGTTCGCATAAAACGAAGAATAAAGGGTAATATAAGCGAAAACGTCACCATTACGGAGGGTTCGCTTATGAAAACACGTCAAGATGCATGGACAAAAGAAGACGATCTCCTTTTAGCAGAAACTGTTTTACGACATATTCGCAGCGGAAGTACACAAATAAAAGCATTCGATGAAGTTGGTGATACATTAAACCGAACTTCAGCAGCTTGTGGATTTAGATGGAATGCTGAAGTAAGACCATATTATGAAGATGCGGTGCAAATTGCAAAAAAACAACGTAAAGAATTAAAGCGTTCGGAAGCTAAAATAGAAAAAGAGCAGTTCACACAAACTCGGCAACTCGTAATCGATGCCGAGTTTTCAGAAGATATCGCCCCAAATAAACAAGATCTTACAATGCAAAATGTCATCTCATTTTTGCAAAACTTGGAGCACAATAACCCTTCACTCGCAAAGTTACAAACTGAAAATGACGTATTACAAGATCAGCTCACTTCCCTGAAAAAAACGAATAATGAACTCGAAGCAAAATTAGCTGTTCTCACAAAAAAACAACAAGCAATCGAAGAAGATTATGCAATGCTTGTTAGAATTATGGATCGTGCTCGAAAACTTGTTTCGGTCGAAGAACAAGAAGAGCAAATTGCTCCGATTTTCAAAACCGATCAAAATGGAAATTTAGATATTATATATTCTGCAGAAAACTAAAAACAGGGATGCCACTTTTTCAACTAAGTGACATCCCTGTTTATTTTCCCTTAGTGAAAAAGCACCACAGTAAATGTAATTATATTAACGATTCGACATCGATATTTCTTTAAAACATACAAAAAGCATATATCCTAAACGATATATGCTTCCTTTTTATTCTTGCCCTACACGCTTCACTTCTACGTTTTTAATACGCTCACGTACAACGTGACTTGCCATAATTAAACCAGCCACAGATGGTACGAACGCATTTGAAGAAGGTGGTAATTTTGCTTTACGAATTTTTGCATTTTCGTCTGGTACGATTTCTTTACGTACTTCTTCACGAATTACGATTGGGTTTTCGTCAGAGAAGACAACTTTTACACCTTTTTTAATACCATCTTTACGAAGCTTCGTACGAATTACTTTCGCAATTGGATCTGTATGTGTTTTAGAAATGTCCGCAATACGGAAACGAGTTGGGTCCATTTTATTTGCCGCACCCATACATGAGATAATTTTGATTTTACGACGTAAACATTGTTTAATTAAATGAATTTTGAACGTAATCGTATCAGATGCATCTACTACGAAATCTAAACCGTGTTTAAAGAACTCTTCATATGTTTCATCTGTATAAAACATCTCTAGTCCAATTACTTCACACTCTGGATTAATATCTGCAATACGCTCTTTCATTAATTCTACTTTTGAACGTCCTACAGTAGATACTAACGCGTGAATTTGACGGTTTACGTTTGTAATATCTACAACATCTTTGTCAACTAATACAAGACGTCCTACGCCAGAACGTGCTAACGCTTCTGCCGAAAATGATCCTACGCCGCCAATACCTAAAATACCGACTGTACTATTTTTTAATATTTCAAGGCCTTCTTTTCCAAAGGCTAATTCATTACGTGAAAATTGATGTAACATTCAGCTCTACACTCCTATTACAAAAATGGTCTACCATGTATTCTAGCGTTTTTCCGACTATTTGTATAGAAAAAGTTATAGAATCCTTAAAAATACATATTTTAAAAATGAAAACATAGTGTAAACCGGGCTTTTACTTCTTCCTAAATGCAAGTTTACAAAGGAGGATTCAGATGGCCGAGCAGATCGAGGCACTTATGCTAGGAGGAGCACAGTGTAGCTTTACTACTCGAGCACCGGACTAGCATAAGYAACGATGAGATGCGACGGTTATCTGAACCGGACTTTTTAAACAACCTCTTCAATATACGTTTAAAAAGGTGGATTTAGAGAACCGAGCAGATCGAGGCACTTATGCTAGGAGGAGCACAGTGTAGCTTTACTACTCGAGCACCGGACTAGCATAAGCAACGATGAGATGCGACGGTTATCTGAACCGGACTTTTTAAACAACCTCTATAAAAAAAGCCTAGATGGGGTTAGTATAACCATCTAGACTCTATTCTTACTTCTCTTCTTTCAAGCTCAATTTTAAGCTTAGCTCTTCAAGCTGAGCTTCTGCAACTGGGCTTGGCGCTTCTGTTAATAAGCAGCTTGCGCTTGCTGTTTTCGGGAATGCAATTGTATCACGAAGGTTCGTACGACCTGCAAGTAACATAACAAGACGGTCTAAACCTAATGCGATTCCGCCGTGTGGTGGTGTACCGTATTCGAATGCTTCTAATAAGAATCCGAATTGTTCTTGTGCTTCTTCTTGTGAGAATCCAAGTGCCTTGAACATTTTTTCTTGTACGTCACGCTCGTAAATACGAAGTGATCCACCACCAAGCTCATAACCGTTTAATACAAGGTCATATGCTTGTGCACGTGCTTTTTCTGGTGCTGTTTCTAATAACTCAACGTCTTCACGGAATGGCATTGTGAATGGGTGGTGAGCTGCGAAGTAACGATCTGCATCTTCATCGTACTCAAGAAGTGGCCAATCAGTTACCCATAGGAAGTTAAATTTACTTTCGTCAATTAACTCAAGCTCTTTACCTAAACGTAAACGAAGTGCACCTAAGCTATCTGCAACAACGCTTTTCTTATCTGCTACGAATAGTAATAAGTCACCAGCATCCGCTTCTAATGTACTCATTAACACGTTTGCATCTTCTTCACCGAAGAATTTCGCAATCGGTCCTTTTAAGCCGTCTTCTTCAACTTTAAGCCAAGCTAGACCTTTTGCACCGTATACTTTGGCGAATTCAGTTAATGCATCGATGTCTTTACGAGAGTATTTGCTCGCTGCACCTTTTGCGTTAATCGCTTTTACTTGTCCGCCGTTTTCTACAGCACTTGTAAATACTTTAAATCCACAACCTACTGCAAATTCAGATAGGTCTTTTAGTTCCATTTCAAAGCGTGTATCCGGCTTATCAGAACCAAAGCGAGCCATTGCATCAGCATATTTCATACGAGGGAATGGTGCACTAACTTCTACACCTTTTGCATCCTTCATGACTTTCGTCATCATACGCTCCATCATTTCTAAAATTTCATCTTGTGTTAAGAATGATGCCTCGATATCAATTTGCGTGAATTCCGGTTGACGGTCCGCACGTAAATCTTCGTCACGGAAACAACGTGCTACTTGATAGTAACGTTCAAATCCACCGACCATAAGAAGCTGTTTAAATAGCTGCGGAGATTGAGGTAATGCATAAAATTCACCATCATGCACACGGCTTGGTACTAAATAGTCGCGAGCTCCTTCTGGCGTGCTCTTCGTTAAAATTGGTGTTTCAACTTCTAAGAACTCTTCTGTATCTAAGAAGTTACGAATTGTTTTCGTTACGTCATGACGCATTTTGAATGTGTTGAACATTGCAGGACGACGTAAGTCTAAGTAACGATATTTTAAACGCACATCTTCTGATGCATCTGTATCATCAGCAATAATGATTGGCGTTGTTTTCGCTGCGTTTAATACATTTACTTTCGATGCTTGTACTTCAATACGACCAGTTGCCATATTATCATTAATTGCGCCTTCACCACGTTCAACAACTGTACCTTCTACGTGTAATACGTATTCGCTACGAATCGTTTCTGCTACTTCTAACGCTTCTTTTGATGTTTCTGGATTAAATACAACTTGTACGATACCTGTACGGTCACGTAAGTCGATAAAGATTAATCCACCTAAATCACGGCGTTTTTGTACCCAACCTTTTAATTGAACTGTTTGTCCAACCGCTTCTACTGTTACTTTCCCGCATGCATGTGTTCTTTCAGCCACTTTAAGTTCCCCCTATATTAATTTCTCTGCTACATATGAAGCAAATACATCTAACGCTACTTCTTCTTGTCCGCCTGTTGCCATATCTTTTAAGTTAATGATGCCTTTATCTAGCTCATCTTCCCCTAATACAGCTACGTATTTCGCATTTAAACGATCTGCAGATTTAAATTGTGCTTTCATTTTGCGATCTAAATAATCTTTTTCAACTGATAATCCAGCTTTACGAAGATCGAACGCAACTTTTGCAGCACGGTCTTTCGCTTTTTCACCAAGTGCTACAACGTAACAATCAATACTATGTTCAATTGGTAACTCAATATTTTCAGCCTTCAGCGCCATAATTAAACGCTCAATACTCATCGCAAAACCGATACCTGGTATTTCCGGTCCACCGATTTCTTGTACAAGTCCGTTATAACGGCCACCGCCACTTAATGTTGTGATAGCACCGAAACCTTCTGCCTCACTCATAATTTCAAAAACAGTGTGTTGGTAGTAGTCTAAACCACGTACTAAATTCGGATCTTTCTCAAATGGAACATCCATCATCGTTAGTAGTTCTTGTACTTTGTCGTAGTATACTGCTGAATCTTCGTTTAAGTATTCTGTAATAGATGGTGCCGTGCTCATTAATTCATGATTACGGTCCTTCTTACAGTCTAAAATACGAAGAGGGTTTTTTTCTAAGCGAGATTGGCAATCAGAACAGAATTCTCCGATGCGCGGCTCAAAGTGAGCAATTAACGCATCACGGTGTGCTTGACGACTCGCTGCATCACCTAAGCTATTTAATACAACTTTAATATTTTTTAAACCCATACCGCGGTAAAACTCTACAGCAAGTGCAATTACTTCTGCATCAATTGCTGGATCGTTACTACCAATTGCTTCAATACCGAATTGTACGAATTGACGATAGCGACCTGCTTGTGGTCTTTCATAACGGAACATTTGGCCGATATAGTATAATTTTGTTGGTTGTGTTGCATCACCGAACATTTTGTTCTCAACGTAAGAACGTACAACAGGTGCAGTACCTTCTGGACGTAATGTTAAACTACGCTCTCCACGGTCTTGGAATGAATACATTTCTTTTTGTACGATATCTGTCGTATCACCAACACCACGTAAAAATAGCTCTGTGTGCTCAAAAATTGGTGTACGAATTTCTTTATAATTGTAACGACGGCAAATGTCGCGCGCTTGCCCTTCGATATACTGCCATAACTCAACACTACCTGGAAGAATATCTTGCGTTCCGCGTGGGATTTGAATAGACATATTCAGTTCCTCCTCAAATTGTTTTAATCTTAATAAAAATAAAAAAACTCCCGCCTCTACTGTTTGAACAGTAGGGACGAGAGTATTATACCCGTGGTGCCACCCTAATTGAAGCACGTATGCTTCCACTTTTTTAATAACGCTTAAATTTGCGTTCATCTCTACTAAGCGTATAAGCCTTTCAAGTTGAAACCTACAGAGTGTCATTCAATCAGTCATCATGTAGAAATGTTTTCAGCCTAGGACATTTCTTCTCTTTCCATGTGTATCTCATTTACTCTCCTCTATCAACGGCTATATTCATATGTAAATATAAAATTACTATACGTTTGTTGAGTAGGATTGTCAAGTGCTCTAAGAGCGCTCAATTTGCTTCTTTAGGCGCTTTACATCTTGCAGTGAAATTCCGAACTCTGAAGCAAGCTCCATTGAAGTATTGTTTTGCTCTTTTGAAATAAAATCATGAAAATTCACGTTAAACAGTTGATTTGCACCATTTGTAACAGAATGCCCTTTTTCATTCATACGCATACGTATATCCCTCACATTCAATATGGATGTTTTACTTGTTATTGTTCCATATTGATGAAAGAGTTATACATAACTGAAAACAGCTATTGATTCCAATTAAAGTGAAACTTTAATCAGTGGGTTTTGTCCATCTCCACTGATTATTCGTCCGACTCCCAATCTAACTCCCTCGCAGTCGCCGAATTTTGAGATGAGAGTCTTACTCCCACAAATAGCGGGATAAATAAACAAAACATACAACAATGTATAAAAAAGAGAGGATTATATAATCCCCTCTTCTTAAGCAACACTATTTACTATCCACAATTAAGGTCACCGGACCATCATTGATTAAAGACACGTCCATCATTGCTCCGAACTGTCCTGTCTCCACATGCAGTCCTTGTTTACGAACTTCTTCATTAAAGAAATCATATAAATGTTCTGCATAATCAGGTTTCGCAGCATCCATAAAGTTTGGACGTCTTCCCTTGCGGCAATCTCCGTATAATGTAAATTGCGAAATAGATAGAACTTGTCCCTTCATATCAAGTACAGAGTGGTTCATCTTTCCGCTCTCATCTTCAAAAATACGTAGGTTTGCAATTTTTTCTGCGATATAAGTCGCATCTTTTTCTGTATCTTCATGCGTAATGCCAACTAGTAATGTTAAACCGAATGGAATTTGTCCTACAATCTCGCCATCTACTGTGACAGACGCTTCCTTTGATCGTTGTAAAACAACTCTCATCTTTTCTACACTCCCTATTAATGCATCATGCGTCGTACGGCATAAATTTCTGGAACACGTTTAATGCGCTCTACTACTTTTTTCAAGTGTTGTAAGTTTCGAATAGAAATCGACATGTTAATCGTTGCCATCTTATTACGATCACTTCTACCAGAAACAGCTGAGATATACGTCTTCGTTTCTGTAACAGCTTGTAATACTTCATTCAATAAACCACGACGATCATAGCCTGAAATTTCAATATCAACATTGTACTCAATTTCTTTTTCAGGACTACCTTCCCAATCTACTTCTAGTAAACGCTCCACCGCTTCTTCTGTATGCACATTGACGCAATCGCAACGGTGAATTGATACGCCTCGACCTTTCGTAATATACCCAACGATATCATCACCTGGAACTGGGTTACAGCATTTTGATAAACGAATTAACAAATTATCTGCACCACTTACCTTTACACCAGAATCCCATTTTCGAATTTTCATCGGTTTACGAACTTCTTTAACTTCAACGATGTCTTCTTCTTCACGTTGTTTACGGAACTTGTCCGTTAGTCGCGTAACAATTTGCGCTGCTGTAATTCCGTTATATCCAACTGCTGCAAACATATCTTCTTCATTTGCAAAGTTAAACTTCTCAGCGACACGTTTTAAATTATCAAGCGCTAATACTTCTTTCATCTCATACTCTAAGCCACGCACTTCTTTTTCAACAAGTTCACGGCCTTTTTCAATATTTTCATCTCTACGTTGTTTCTTAAAGAATTGACGTATTTTATTTTTCGCATGAGATGTTTGAGCAAGCTTTACCCAATCTTGACTTGGACCATACGAATGTTTCGATGTTAAAATTTCAATGATGTCACCAGTTTTCAACTTATAATCAAGCGTCACCATTTTCCCATTTACTTTTGCACCAATTGTCTTGTTTCCAATTTCCGAATGGACACGATACGAAAAATCAATTGGAACAGAGCCAAGTGGTAATTCCATTACATCGCCTTTTGGTGTAAAGACGAATACCATGTCAGAGAATAAATCAATTTTTAATGACTCCATAAATTCTTCTGCATTAGAAGCTTCATTTTGCCATTCTAATATTTGACGGAACCAAGTTAGTTTCTTCTCTAATGTACCCGTTGTTTCTGCTGCTTTACCTTCTTTATACGCCCAATGTGCCGCGATTCCGAATTCTGCAATCTCATGCATTTCTTTCGTACGAATTTGCACTTCTAGCGGATCACCTTTTGGTCCAATTACAGTCGTATGAAGAGATTGATATAAATTTGCTTTCGGCATTGCAATATAATCTTTAAAACGACCTGGCATTGGTTTCCAGCACGTATGAATAATTCCAAGCACCGCATAGCAATCTTTAATACTATTCACAACGACACGTACAGCTAGTAAATCGTAAATTTCATTGAATTGTTTATTTTGCAATGCCATTTTACGATAAATACTGTAAATATGTTTTGGTCTTCCAGAAATCTCAGGTTGAATTGAAACCTCTTTTAATTTCTCGCGAATGCCAGTCATTACTTCATCTAAATATTCTTCACGCTCTGCACGTTTACGCTTCATTAAATTCACAATACGATAATATTGCTGCGGGTTTAAATAGCGAAGTGACGTATCCTCTAACTCCCATTTAATAGTACTAATTCCGAGTCTATGTGCTAAAGGTGCAAAGATTTCTAACGTTTCATTCGCAATGCGACGCTGCTTCTCTTGAGGCAAATGTTTCAATGTACGCATGTTATGAAGACGATCAGCTAGTTTAATTAAAATAACTCGAATATCTTGAGCCATTGCAATAAACATTTTGCGATGGTTTTCTGCTTGTTGCTGCTCATGGGATTTATATTTAATCTTTCCAAGCTTTGTAACACCATCGACAAGCATAGCGATTTCTTTATTAAATTCCCGTTCAATGTCTTCTAATGTAATTTCTGTATCTTCCACTACATCATGTAAGAAACCTGCCGATACTGTAGCCGGATCCATGTGTAAATCAACTAAAATACCTGCAACTTGAATTGGGTGAATAATATATGGTTCACCCGATTTTCTATATTGTTCGCTATGTGCATCACGCGCATATTCATAGGCACGTGCCACTAGCTCAATATCTCCATCCGCTAAATATTGACTTGCTTTCTCGAGTACCTGTTCAGCTGTTAGTACTTGCTCATTTGCCATCGAATCACCTTTTATTGAAAATTGACTTTATCTTTATTGAATAGAATAAATTATATTCTATCATTATAACCCAATGATTGTGAATTGTGAAAAGGAAAAGATTTTACTGACATTTCACCATGTTTTTTTGTGCAATTATACAAAAGTACCCGCTCCTCTCCAAGAGATTCACGGGTACTTTTTTATCACCGTAGTTTCACCTATATAATGATTAGTATTTTTCTAATACTAATACATCGTAACCATCTAACATTTTACGACCATCTAAGTAAGTAAGCTCTACTAAAAATGCAATTCCTGCTACAACTCCACCAAGTTCTTCAACTAGTTTAATTGTCGCTTCGATTGTTCCACCTGTAGCTAATAAGTCATCTGTAATTAATACACGTTGGCCTGGCTTAATTGCATCTTTATGGATTGTTAAAACATCCGTTCCATATTCTTTACCGTAGTCAACTGTAATTACTTCACGTGGTAATTTTCCTAATTTACGAACTGGTGCGAAACCTACTTCTAACGCATAAGAAACTGGGCAACCAATAATAAAACCACGCGCTTCTGGTCCTACTACAACATCAATGTCTCTTTTATTTGCATACTCAACGATTGCATCTGTTGCTGCTTTATATGCTTTTCCGTCGTTCATTAAAGGTGTAATGTCTTTAAACACAATACCTTCTTTCGGATAATCTGGTACAATTGCGATATGTTGCTTGAAATCCATATTTCTGAATCCTCCTCAGATATAAAAGGTTTGTAAATACAAATCCTTTACCCTAACTGTTCTACTTATTTATGATCACGAATCGTTTCAAACCATGTATATAGTTGCTGATATGTGCTATAAACCAATTCTTTCTCTAATTGTAAGTGGTTCATTTTCTCACGATATGTGTTCGATTCAATTAAATCACGCTTTTGTTTTTTGTCTGCCATAAAAATGACACCGTCTTTTATTGTAACAAATTCTAACTCAAAAAACACCTGTGTCATGAAATTTACTGTATCTTTTGACCAACCTTTATGACGACACAGTTGTTCCCCATATTGCCTTAAAGAAAATGGTGTTTTTTGGCTTAAGAAAGAATAGTACCATTTAAAATGTTCCCTCGTTGGGACCGTACTAAATAAATGATTATTCTCTTGATAAAATAGCGTGTAAATTCGAGCTGGGAATCCAGCCTTAAATACATCACCTAATTCATCTGTTCCTTTCGGCAAATCAAGTAGCACAATGTATTGATCATCAAAATGAGCTACCTCTGATGCATGCACGAGCTGTTCTTTATAGCCTTCTAAAGAAAATTTATTCAATACCTCTTCAGAAAAATACACCATTGTTATTTTTTCTTTCGGAAGTTCTGCTAAATTTGCTTCTACATTACGCATACTACGCCAGTCAAATAATTGCCATGCCTCTACAGCAATATCTTGCACCATTAATTGCGGCTTTTTAAAGTTATTCCATTCATTAATGGACACTTCTCCTACTACAGAAACCTTCGCAACTGGAGAGATTTCTTTCGCATAAGTACCAAATCCAAATCCAATCGTGTCCAGTGTTGCTTGTCCATCACGAAGAGCCATTTTTAAATGCGAACCATCAGATCCAATTGCACGGATACTTTCTAAGTCGGCATCTTTCACCGCAATACGCGGTTTCGGATTTCCTACGCCAAATGGCGCTAACTTTTGCATATCCTCAATCGCGGCAAGCGTTACATCCTCTACTTTACAAAATGCATCCACTGCTGTAATCGGAATAAAATCTTCTGCTGTTAAAATTACATCTGCTTGCTCATTTAACCTGCGTCTTAATTCATCCACATCATTCATATTAAGCGTCATTCCCGCTGCCATCGGATGACCTCCGAAATGCGGTAACAATTCACGGCAATCTGAAAGGTTTGCAAACAAATCAAATCCTGCAATACTACGAGCCGATCCCTTTGCTGTTTCTTTATGAGGATCAATGCTTAATACAATCGTCGGACGATAAAAACGTTCAACTAACTTAGAAGCGACAATTCCAATTACCCCTGGATTCCAACCTTCTTTTGCAAGGACTAATACTTTGTTTTCTTCTGGCGGGAAATTATTTTCGACTTCAGCGATAGCTTCTTCAGTAATTTGCTTTACAATATCTTTTCGAAGTTTGTTCAGCTCATCAATTTCTTCAGCTAGCTCTTTCGCTTCCTCTGGATCTTCTGATAATAAAAGGTGTACAGCAGGTGTTGCATCTTCCAAACGACCAACCGCATTAATACGAGGTGCGAGTGAGAATCCGATGCTTTCTTCTGTAATTTCGCTTTGCGAAACGTTAGCGACTTTAAATAACGCCTTTAAACCGATATTTCGAGTCATTCGCATATGCTTCAGTCCACGCTGTACTAATAATCTATTTTCACCGTGAAGCGATACTAAATCGGCTACCGTACCGATTACTGCAATTTCCAACAAATGCTCTGGTACACGCCCCAAAAGTGCATGTGCAACTTTAAATGCAACACCAACACCCGCTAAATAATGAAACGGATAAACACCGCCTTCTAATTTCGGATGAATAATCGCAAGTGCCTCTGGTAATTCTGGTGGTGGCTCATGATGATCTGTAATAATAAGATCTATTCCAAGTTCCTTCGCTACCTTCGCTTCATGTACCGCTGCGATACCAGTATCGACAGTAATAATTAGTGAGAACCCTGCACTGTGTGCCCAACGAAACGCTTCTTCATTTGGCCCATAGCCTTCAGTAAAACGATTTGGAATATAAAACTCTACTTCTGCACCTAATTCTTTGAGAGCAAGATATAACACAGTCGTACTACTTACTCCGTCCGCATCGTAATCGCCAAATATTAATATTTGTTCTCCATTTTCAATAGCTTTTTTCACACGTTCTACAGTCCGATCCATTCCTTCAAGTAAAAATGGATCATGAAATTCTTGATCTGCTGTATTTAAAAAGTCTACAATCTTATCTTCTGTATTTAAGCCTCTGCCAAGAAATAATGAAGTCACAAGAGGTGATAGTTGCAATTTATTTGCTAATTCACTCACTAGTTCCTCATTATATTCTTTTTCTTTCCAACGCGTCTTCGGTTGTAACACGAAATCACCCCTTAACCTATCCATTATACAAGACAGATTAAGGGGTGACAATATAATGCAAACTACGATTCGATATCTATATAATTAAATATCCGTTATGTTTAATTTGGAGAATACGGATTAATATGTACAAAAACATTTTGTACGTTATCTTGTTTCATAAGTTTTTCTTTTACATGTTTTCCGATGCGGTGACCTTCTTCTACAGTGATATATGGATCTACAGATACTTTAATATCAACAATAACATAGTGGCCATGTTCTCTTGCATATAAAGAGCCGATTTTCTTCACACCTTCCACTTGAAAAACTGCCTCCCTAAGCGGAACAACATCTTCTTCATGCAGAACATGATCGAGCGTTGCATGAATAGCTTCTGCTCCAATACTCCACGCCATCTTAGCAACGAGAATTGAGACAAATAATCCTGCAATTGGATCGGCATATACAAGCCAATCTATACCTAACTTACCACCGATAATAGCTGCACAAATGCCGATTAAAGCTGCAATTGAAGAAAACACATCCGAACGGTGCTCATATGCATTTGCAATAATTGCATCACTATTTATCCTCTTCCCTAATCGATATTTATACTGAAACATCCCTTCTTGCACTACAATCGAAAGAATAACTGCAAAAATCGTAATTCCTTTTGGTGGTTCTAAATCTTGTGAAAAAGCTTTTATAGACGAAATCGCTATCTCTATTCCAACAATAAATAATAATACCGCAACAATAATCGCTGAAATCGATTCCGCTTTACCATGACCATACGGATGATCTTCATCAGGCGGTTGCTTTGCTGCTCGTAATCCAAAAAGTACAGCTAACGAGCCAATTACATCTGATCCAGAATGCACTGCATCCGCTAAAAGTGCCTTACTGTTTCCAATATAACCAATTACCGCTTTTACAATCGCTAATATAATATTACCAACGATTCCGACAATAGCACCAAATTCGGCCTGTTTAAAACGTTCATCTTTTTCCATAATTAAAATCCCTTCTTTTCTTAACCTATCTTTTTATCCCGCTATTTGCGGGCAGTAAGCCCCCACCTCAAAATCCGGCAAATACAAGGAAGTTAGGTGGGAGATCAACTGCCCGTAAAAGCCCGATTGGTGAGGGCTAATAATAAGTGGGGATGAACAAAACCCCCATTTATTAAAGTTTCACTTTATTTTAACAAAATCAGCGATAACATCACCACTTTATTCCATTTCATTCTTTCAAAAGTTGCTATCTTATTGTATCCACAAACGAAAAAAGAGATGCCTCATAATGAGACATCATCTTTTTTATACTTGCGGTTCAGGTTCTTCTTTCTCAACCTTCTTCTTGTTTTTGCCCTTTTTCAAACGGCGGTTTTCAAGCATTAACCAAATTTGAGAAGCAACGAAAATAGAAGAGTACGTACCTACAACTAATCCAATTAATAATGCAAGTGAGAAGTTACGCAGTGATTCACTACCAAAAATAAGTAGTGCGATTACTGGGAATAACACTGTTAACACTGTATTAATTGAACGACCAATTGTTTGACGAATACTTGAGTTTACGATTTCTTCTAGGTCTTTTATGTCGCGAACTCGTTTTTTCTGTTTGTATAACTCACGGTTTCTATCGAATGTAACAATCGAATCATTGATGGAATAACCAATGATTGTTAATACTGCCGCAATAAACGTTAAGTCTACTTCCAATTGGAAAATACTAAACACAACAATCATAACGAACGCATCATGTAACAATGCGATTACCGCAGATAATGCATATGTGAAGCGGAAACGAATACTTACGTATAAGATGATAACCAATGAAGCTATCAGAACCGCGATGAATGCATTTCGTGCAATCTCTTTACCGATTGTCGGCGAAACTGTACTTACGTTTGGCTCTGTACCGTATTTATCGTTAAAGAATGTTTTTGTTTTCGCAATTTCATCTTTCGATAAAACGCCTAACGTACGAACAGCGAAACCTTTATTGTCATCTCCGGTCGGTACAATATCTTCTTCCTTCACATCGATGTTCAATTCTTTCAAATCTTTATGAACATTAGAAACAGTAGTTGCTTGTTTTGATTGCAAGTCGATACGTGTACCACTTGCAAAGTCAATACCAAGATTCATTTTGAAAATCGGTAATATAATTGCCCCAGCAATTACAACTACAATTGAGAATAAGAAAAATTTATGACCGATATTTACGAAATTAATACGATCAAATCTCGTCGGTGGATGTACTGCACCTTTTGTTATTGGAATAATATCCTTTTGCTTAACACCAAAGTAAGATAGTTTCTTATCAAAGTAACGGCTCTTTACAAGTAAACCTAGTAAGAAACGAGTACCGAATACGTTCGTAATGAAACCAACTAAAATACTTACGATTAAACTTGTTGCGAATCCTTTTACAGAGCTATTACCGTAAGCGAATAATACACCAGCTGCTGCAATTGTTGTAATGTTCGCATCTAAAATTGTCGATAATGAACGATGGTTACCAGCACGGAATGCTGACATCATCGACTTACCAATTTTAAGCTCTTCCTTCAATCTCTCGTACGTAATGATATTCGCATCAACTGCGATACCAACCCCGAGCACTAATGCCGCAATACCTGGTAATGTAAGAACTGCATGCATCCAGTTAAAGACAAGTAATGTAACGAAAATGTATAAACCTAACATAATAACCGCTACAAGTCCTGGTAAACGGTAGAATACAAGCATGAATAAGAAGATAATAGCAATACCAATCGCACTAGCGAAAATCGTTTGCTCTAATGCTTGTTGACCAAATTTCGCTCCAACAGATGTTGAATACATTTCTTTTAAATCAACAGGAAGTGCACCTGCATTTAATAAAGATGAAAGTTCTTTCGCACTTTCAACTGTAAAGTTTCCACCTACGATAGATACTTCAGCTTGGTTAAATACTTGGCTTACTGTTGCTGCTGATAAAAACTTCGGATTCGGTTTTGCAGATTCTGCTTTATATGAATCTTTTCCTTCTTCAAAATCAAGCCAAATTACCATTAAATTCGTTGGTGGTGGCATTTTTGAAATCTTTTCAGTTACTTCACGGAATTTTTCAGCGCTTTTTAGTGTAAGACCTACGCTCGCACGGCCTTGCTCATCAAATGTTTGCTTCGCTCCGCCGCCTTTTAAATCCGTTCCGTCCATAAGAAGGTTATCATCCACATCACGGAATGTTAGTTTCGCTTGTGTTGATAACATTTCACGTGCTTTTTGCTGATCTTGTACACCAGCAAGCTGTACACGAATTCGATCTTCCCCTTCGATTTGAATGTTCGGCTCACTTACACCAAGAACATTGACACGATTTTCAAGAGCACCTACTGTACTTACAAGTGCATCACGATCGATTTTATCACCTTTTTTGGCTGGTTTTACTTCATACAGAATTTCAAAACCACCGCGAAGGTCTAGTCCTAGACTAATTCCTTTTGCTATGTCTTTTCCTGCCGCACCAATTACTCCACCAATTAATAAAACGATGAGGAAAAAGGCGGCAATTCTTGTACCACGCTTTGCCATATGTACCCTCTTTCTGCTACTAACACTTCCAATAAATCTCTTACGATTCATTTTCGCACGTGTGCATACGCCTAGTTAGTAGACTTACTTTCTATAAAATACATGTATTTTCGCTAGTTCATCACTAGCTGTGTCGGTAAGCTTTTCACAATACCTACACTATTCATTATTTATTTTTCCTCTTCACTACCTCCTTTATATATAATCTTAGACATAATTAATTCCTCTTTATCAATACCTATCATTATACTGCAAAAGGAAGAACAAACCAATTACAGTCGGTTATTTATTTTCATATTCATCAAACGACCAAAGTGGCGCTTGATATGCTTCAACAGTTAAATAATTCATATATTCATTAGTACTTACTCTTAATACATCATTTACTAATTCATATAACCTAACATCACTGTCTATCTTTTTCCACTTTTTCGCCTTGAGAAACTTCCAAATATCATTATCTGTCACTCGGTCGTAACCGAACAACTGAAACTCTTCTACTTTACTTTCTAAAACGACTTGTAACTGTCCGCGGTATGATTCTACCAAAGCCTCTTTATCCAACATATATAACATCTCCTTCTTATTTCAGCACGAAAAGTCGCTTTTAATCCCGCTCTAATGGACAGCAATAACTTCTTTCAAGAGTACAATTCATACTTCACTCTCTTAAATGCTTGTCATTCTTGTCTCATACGTGCATATAAATTATTGTAAATCATTCCATTGATTTTGAGAAGGTAGGAGAAGAGTATGACGAGACAAAGCTTTTTAAAAGGTGCATTTATTTTAATGATAGCCGGTTTTATTACAAAAATCCTTGGATTTATTAACCGCATTGTAATGGCACGTATTTTAGGCGAAGAAGGCGTTGGCCTTTATATGATGGCTGTCCCCACCTTCATTTTAGCAATTACATTAACACAAATTGGCCTTCCTGTTGCAATTGCAAAATTTGTAGCAGAAGCGGAAGCAGTGAACGATAAGCAAAGAGTTAAAAAAATATTAACTGTCTCGCTAGCCGTTACATCCGTTATTAGTATCATTTTAACAATTGGGATTATGCTACTCACACCTATTTTAGCAAAAACATTATTAACAGATGAAAGAACTTACTATCCATTAATGGCTATTTTACCTGTCGTCCCCGTTATTGCAGTTTCTTCTGTTTTACGTGGTTATTTCCAAGGGAAACAAAACATGAAGCCGAGCGCTTACGCTCAAGTCATAGAACAAGTTGTCCGCATTACAATTATCGCTGTATGCATTCGTTTATTTTTACCTTACGGCGTAGAATATGCTGCAGCCGGTGCTATGCTATCAGCTGTTCTAGGTGAAGTTGCATCTTTATTATTTTTACTTACTTTATTCCAACGCGAAAAACATTTATCTATACGCTCTGGATTTTTCACTACTGTAAAGGAGAGTAAAAATACATTTTATTCCCTTATGGACATTGCTTTACCAACTACAGGAAGCCGTTTAATTGGTTCCGTTTCTTATTTCTTTGAACCTATCGTCGTTATGCAAAGCTTAGCGATCGCCGGCGTTGCTGCTTCTGTCGCAACTCAGCAATACGGTATATTAAACGGATATGCGTTCCCACTTCTATCACTGCCAGCCTTTATTACATATGCTCTTTCTACAGCACTCGTCCCATCAATTAGCGAGGCAATGGCAAAGAGACAGCACAAATTAGTAGAACACCGATTACAACAAGCACTTCGAATTTCCTTAATAACCGGCGGATGGTCGGTCGTTATATTATATGTATTTGCTTCTCCAGTTTTAACTCTCATGTACGGATCAGACAACGCGGCCGCGTTCATCCAGCTTCTTGCACCTTGCTTTTTATTTCATTATTTTCAAAGTCCCCTTACATCTGTGCTGCAAGCTTTAAACTTAGCACGCGCTGCTATGATGAACACATTCATTGGCGCTATCGTAAAATTAATCGTTATCTTTGTACTCGCTTCACGCCCAGAGTTCCAAATGATGGGGGTTGCCCTCGCCATCGCAGCAAATATAGTAACCGTAACATTCCTTCACTACGCCACTGTTTTAAAGAAAATTGCATTTACCATTTATGCAAAAGACTATATTTTCGGCGGAATTGCTATCGGGATTGCTGGTACCTTCGGTTTTTATCTTCATAAGTATATCGTTTTTTCTCATTCACTTGGCATACAAACATTATGGGAAATCACTTTAACAACAATCGTTTATATCGTTCTCCTCTTCGTTTTCAAACTCATTCGAAAAGAAGAATTAAGTCGTCTCCCTATCATTCGGAAACTTTCATTTTTGAAGTAAGCAGGCTTGCCATTCAAAATGGTAAGCCTCTAATTTTCTTTCAAATCAACGAAAAACTGTCCATTTTGAAAACTACAATATAAAATCTGTTTCACATCTTTATAACCTAAGTTATTCAGTTTCTCAACGAGCCACCCATCTGTATGTTCAATCATTTGCAAATGATTGTATTGAATTTCTCCATCAATAATTAGTGGGAGTGTAAAAATTGGTGTATCATTTTTGCTCTTTTTACTTTTTTGTTTTTGAAAGACAGACAACTTTCCAGATGGTTCTAAAATAGCGTATTCTACATCACGCACATCTCCGATTCCTTGCTCACGTAGTTGCATCAATAAATCATCTATGTTATATCGCTGCTTCCGCATCTTTTTTTCATCAATTTTACCTGCATTCACAAGAATCGCAGGCTCCCCTTCTATTAAATGCCGAAAACGCTGGAACTTTAAAGAAATGACCGACAAAATGATTTGTATACACATAAGAAAAGTCATTGGAACTAATTGATGCCAAAGTGATTTATCTGTATTTTCAATTGCCACTACAGCCATTTCACCGAGCATAATGAATACAACTAAATCTAATACACTTAATTCTCCAATTTCACGTTTACCCATAAGACGAAAAATAATTAAAATGATTATATACAAAAGCATTGTTCGTCCGATTATTGATACCCATTCCATTTCTACATCCCCTTTTTTTACTTATAGGCTCCCCTACAAAAAAGAAACTAGTCTAACTTAAACAAAATGAAAATATGCTTGTATTAAAAAGGGGGAATGCATAATGGATGGAACGAAAAAATTATCGAGCGCAATCGGCTTCGGTATTATTACCCTATTAATCCTCGCATCTATTACAAGTATGGTCATGGCTCTTTTATTAAAATTTACGAATATTAATGAAGGGACATTAGTAATTATTATTTTTATAATAGCCCTTCTGTCTATGCTTATGTCTGGATTTATTGCTGGTAAAAAGGCACAAGGAAAAGGATGGCTAGTAGGTTTCACAACAGGCCTTACATTCGCTATTCTCGTCTTTCTCGTTAACTATTTAGGCTTCTCTCAAACTTTATCGAACTCACAGTTACTCTACCAATTAGCATTAATGGGTGCGAGTACACTCGGAGGTATTTTCGGTGTAAATATGTCAAAACAAAATAGTTAAAAAAAGGCCCTGCACATTTCATGCAGGGCCTTCATCATTAGTTTTTCACAACTTCACGAATCGCATTGCGATCGAAAGTTAAGTGTGCACCACCAGATTTAACAACAATTTTTGTTTCATCCACTGATTCGATTGTAGCGTGTAAACCACCGATTGTTACGATAGCATCACCTTTTTTGATTTCATTTTGCATTTGTGCAACTGCTTTTTGACGCTTTTGTTGCGGGCGAATTAATAAGAAATAGAAAATCGCAAACATCGCAACAATCATAACGATATTCATCATACCTGCATTCATCTTGTGTTCCTCCTTTTAAATTATGTATTAGAAGTTTTTAGCATTCGGTTTATTAAAGCCATACTGTTCAAAGAACTCTTCGCGGAAATCGCCAAGACGGTCTTCACGAATAGCTTGTCTCACCTGCTCCATTAAGTTTAACAGAAAATGAAGGTTGTGATAAGACGTTAAACGAATTCCGAACGTTTCATCACATTTCATTAAGTGACGAATGTACGCACGAGAATAGTTTTTACATGTGTAGCAATCACAGTTCGGATCAAGCGGCCCGAAGTCTCTAGCGAATTTCGCATTTTTCACAACTAAGCGACCTTCACTTGTCATACATGTACCATTTCGAGCGATACGAGTTGGAAGTACGCAGTCAAACATATCAACACCGCGAATCGCACCATCAATTAACGAGTCAGGAGAACCTACACCCATTAAGTAACGTGGTTTATCATCAGGAAGAAGTGGTGTTGTAAACTCAAGAACACGATTCATAATATCCTTCGGTTCACCAACAGATAGACCGCCTATAGCATAGCCAGGGAAGTCCATTGAAACAAGATCTTTCGCACTTTGACGACGAAGCTCTTCAAACTCCCCGCCCTGTACAATACCGAATAAACCTTGATCTTGTGGACGTTCATGCGCCTTTAGGCAACGCTCTGCCCAGCGGCTTGTACGCTCTACAGACTTTTTCATGTATTCAAAAGTAGCAGGGAACGGTGGACACTCATCAAATGCCATCATGATATCTGAACCTAATGCATTTTGGATTTCCATCGCCTTTTCTGGAGATAAGAATAATTTATCGCCATTTAAGTGATTGCGGAAATGAACACCTTCCTCTTCAATGCGTCGGAAATCACTTAAGCTAAATACTTGGAATCCACCTGAATCCGTTAAGATTGCACGATCCCAGTTCATAAACTTATGCAAGCCACCTGCTTCACGAATAATTTCGTGGCCTGGACGTAGCCATAAATGATACGTATTGCTTAAAATAATGCCAGAATCCATTGCTTTTAATTCTTCTGGTGACATTGTTTTAACTGTTGCAAGTGTACCAACTGGCATAAATGTCGGTGTATCAAATGAGCCGTGTGGCGTGTGCACTCGACCTAAACGCGCACCCGTTTGTTTACAAGTTTTAATAAATTCATAACGAATTGCTGTCATAATTTACTCCTTTTATTTGTTTCTCATTTTAGCGTGAGATGCAACGAACATCGCATCACCGAAACTAAAGAAACGATATTTTTCTTTTACTGCTTCATTATAAGCATGAAGTACATTATCTCTATTTGAAAATGCACTTACAAGCATAATTAATGTTGATTTCGGCAAATGGAAGTTTGTAATTAAACCATCAATTGCTTTAAATTCATATCCTGGGTACATAAAAATATCTGTCCAGCCAGAAGCTGCGCAAAGCTTACCACTATGATCTGTCGCAATCGTTTCTAACGTACGTGTTGATGTCGTACCTACAGTAATAATACGGCCGCCATCCTCTTTCACGCGGTTTAATAAAGCCGCAGTCTCTTCAGACATATGGTAATACTCTGCGTGCATATGATGCTCTTCAATAGTATCTGCAGAAACTGGTCTAAATGTTCCAAGTCCTACATGGAGTGTAATGAATGCTAACCCGACGCCTTTTTGCTTCAATTTCTCAAGTAACTCTTCTGTAAAGTGAAGGCCAGCCGTCGGTGCTGCTGCTGAACCGATTTCCTTCGCATATACCGTTTGATAACGATCGCGATCTTCTAGCGTCTCTTTAATATATGGAGGAAGTGGCATTTCTCCAAGCTCGTCTAAAATTTCATAAAAGATGCCGTCATATGAAAACTCAAGTTGACGCCCACCTTGATCTGCTGTTCCAATGCAAGTTGCTTTTAACTTTCCTTCACCAAAAGAGATGACAGTTCCTTCTTTTACACGCTTCGCTGGCTTTATAAGCGTTTCCCACTTATCGCCTTCCTCTTGTTTCAAAAGAAGCACTTCAATGTGTGCACCTGTATCTTCTTTCACACCGTGCAAGCGAGCTGGCATCACTTTCGTTTCATTTAAAACTAAGCAATCCCCCTCTTGTAAGTAAGAAAGAATGTCCGTAAAATGTTTATGCTCAATATCTCCTGTTTCACGGTCTAACACCATCAATCTTGATGTTTCACGCTCTTCAAGCGGAATTTGTGCAATGAGTTCTTCTGGTAAATGAAAATCAAACAGATTAATATCCATAACTGTATCCACCTATTTCTTATTTGAATCGATTTATTATATACATAATGAAAGATAATGCAATACTTAACACAATACATGTAATGATAGGAAAATAAAAGGTAACGTTACCTTTTTTCACAAAAATATCGCCTGGAAGCCTTCCTATGAACTTCCAAGCTAATCCAACAACAATGAGCAAAATACCAGCTGTAATAAGCAGCTTTGGCATCTCCGTCATACTTTTGGCATCTCCATTCCGAAATGCTCATATGCAAGCGGTGTTACGATCCGACCTCTTGGCGTTCTTTGTAAAAAGCCAATTTGTAATAAATACGGTTCATACACATCTTCAATCGTATGCGATTCTTCTCCAATCGTTGCTGAAACAGTTTCTAATCCAACTGGACCACCGCGGAACTTTTCAATAATACCAAGCAGTAATTTATGGTCGATATGATCAAGTCCTAATTTATCTACTTGTAATAGTTCTAACGCCATTTGTGTAATTTCCATCGCAATCGTTCCGTCACTGCGAACTTGTGCGAAGTCACGTACACGTCGTAATAGACGATTCGCAATACGAGGTGTACCACGGGCACGTCTTGCAATTTCTAATGCTGCTAACGAATCTATTTCAACTTCAAACACTTCTGCTGTACGTTCTACAATCGCAGAAAGCTGATCTACTGTATAGTACTCTAATCGTGAAAGTACACCGAAACGGTCACGAAGTGGTGCTGATAATGCACCTGCACGCGTCGTTGCCCCAACTAGCGTAAATGGAGGTAAATCTAGACGTACAGAGCGAGCTGACGGTCCTTTCCCAATAACGATATCAAGGCAAAAGTCTTCCATCGCTGGGTATAGCACTTCTTCAATAGATCTATGCAAACGATGAATTTCATCAATAAATAATACATCTCCTGGCTGAAGTGCTGTTAATACAGCCGCTAAATCTCCTGGTCTTTCAATTGCGGGACCTGACGTCGTTCGAATGTTAACACCCATTTCATTGGCAATAATATTCGCAAGCGTCGTTTTACCAAGTCCAGGTGGGCCATATAAAAGTACGTGATCTAACGTTTCTTCACGCATTTTCGCCGCTTCAATAAACACTTCTAAATTATGTTTCGCTTTATCTTGGCCAATATACTGACGGAGCGTCTGTGGCCGTAATGAATACTCTAAATCCGCATCTTCGTATCCAGATTCCCCTGAAAGGAGACGTTCGTCCATTATACTCACCTCTTACCATTTAGTAAAAGACTAAGTGCCTTTTTAATATATTGATCCGTCGTTAGTGATTCTTTTAATAACTCTGGTACAACGCGAGAGACTTCTCGTTCTGCATAGCCAAGTGCACGCAGTGCCTCCAGTGCTTCATCAAGTTCAACTGATGAACCTTTCTTCGCATCAAAACTTTCAGTATCTGAGAACAAATCAACAAACGCATCTGGTACAACATCTGCTAGTTTTCCTTTTAAATCTAAAATCATTTGGCGCGCTGTTTTCTTTCCGACGCCTGGGAACTTCACTAAGAACTTCTCATCTTCATGTTCAATCGCTTGAACGACCTGTCCGGTTTGACCAGAAGCTAAAATTGCAAGAGCACCTTTTGGTCCAATCCCCGATACACCTAACAATTTTGTAAATAATAAACGCTCTTCACGTGTTTTAAACCCGTAAAGTGCCATAATATCTTCTCTCACATAATGATATGTATAGACACGGATTTCTTGCTTACTTCTTTGAAATACATACGGATTTGGTGTGAAAATTTGATAACCAATTCCATTATGGTCAATTACGACATATTCCGGTCCTACATACTCCACGTAACCTGTAACATATTCAAACAAAATACGATCTCTCCCTCTCAAATCATGTATTCCATTTTAACATATTTAACAATAGAAAAGCGAGACTGCCCCAACAAATGTTCCCCGTTTACAATTTCCGTTTTTTTCTATTGACATAAATACAAAAAGAACATTAATATACAGAAGTCGATAATGATTATCAATATTAATTAAAGGAGTTACATCAGGATGAAACAAAAGCTATTTATTTTATTTACTATTATGCTAGTTGTTCTTTCTATCGTTGGCTGTTCTTCTCAAAAAGAAGAAGCAAAAGCAAAAGAACAACCGAAAACAAAAGTTGTAAAACATGCTAAAGGGGAATCAACAATTCCAGCTAATCCAAAGAGAATTGTTGATTTATCTGGATCAACAGAGGAATTATTAATCCTTGGACATAAACCTGTTGGCACAGCAAACACATATAAAGATAAAATCCAAAATCACTTAACGGACAAGCTAGACGGGGTAAAGGCAGTCGGCTGGTACTGGGCACCTAAAGTTGACCTAGAGGCTGTTACAGCTTTAAAACCAGACTTAATTATTTTAAACAATCGTCAATTGAAAATTTATGATCAACTAGAAAAAGTGGCACCGACAGTTGTTCTAGAAACAAATCTAGAAGACTGGCGCGGTAAGTTTAAAGAAGTAGGTAAACTATTTGGCGAAGAAAAGAAAGCCGACAAATGGATTGCAGATTACGATAAAAAAGCAGACTCTTTATCTAAAAAAATTAAAGAGAAAACAAAAGATGAGAACTTTATGTTCGTTGCAGTAACACCACAAAACTTCCGTGTATACGGTAGCTTCGGATATGGTGACATCATCTTTAACGACTTAAAACTTCCAGCAACAAAAGGCACAGATTTAAAACAAACGATGGCACAAGTATCACTTGAAGGCCTTGTTGCATTCCAGCCTGATCAAATGTTTATTGTAAACTTCGGCGGAGAAGCTGATAAAGTGTACGAAGACTATAAAAACAGTGCGGTTTGGAAAGATAATAAAGCAGTAAAAAACAATCACGTATATGAAGTATCGAATGAAATCTTCAATACGAAAGCATTCAATCCAATCGGAAAAGATATGCTAATTGATGAAATCGCAAAAGAGATTTTAGCTAAGAATAAATAAGAAAAAAAGCAGCTCACCCTGAGCTGCTTTTTTTCTTATTTTGCACTGCGTACTGCTTCATTTTTTCGATTGTCTTTACAAAACCTTCTTTTGATTTTATGCGAATACCACGTTTCAATTCCGCACGCTCATAACTTTCAAGCTTTTTCATATCAATTTGAAAGAAGGAATGGATCGCGTTATCACTTTTCGGTACCCCTTTAAAAATTTGCAATATCCCTTCCTCTGAAACACCAAAATAACCGCTCGTTTTCAGTAAAGGAGAAATATCATCAACTTTCCTTTGTAATACGATTTGCACATCATCACGATCAACAAGTTGCCATTCTTTATATTGCTGCAAAAACTTTTCTAAATCCGCTACTTTTTCTGTCAGTATTTCCTCGCTTACTTCTCCATCAACATACATACGCTCTAATAAAATTGTAACTTCAGGTACTTTTTCTGTTATTTCTGCCCTCACATCGGATCCATAAGCTAAGCAAAACATCACAACAAAAGCTTGCACTGCAATTAGCATCCATTTCATTTCCGTTCACCTCTTCTAGGCAAAATCATACTTTCATTTGTAGCTTTTCCGGAAATGGGGGTTTTATCCATATAAACAATAGCATTAAATTTCTAAGGAAAATAAAAAATGCAGATAAGGGTTAATCCTCATCTGCATGTATCATTTACTTTTATATAAAATGAAAGACGCCTGCAAAGCAGGCGTCTGATGCGTTTACGGCGAAAGACCAGGCGACCACATTCGCGTGTTTAGCACTTAAGCATATCTCTCGACTTACGTAAATTAGCTCATCGCTTTGCTAATATAACATTAACAAGGTAGAAGCGCAATATATTTCTAAATATATTTTTCTTCCTCTTTCAACCAATTGAAATTTATGTAAACTATAAATTGATTAATGTAATATATATATTACAATTAATACTATAAATATAAACAGGGGATGAATGCCTTGAAAAAAATTAAAGATGAACGCCTCATACTTCAAACGTTAAAAAACATACGTATTGCCTTTCTTTTTCAATCAATTGGTATAATCGGAATTTTAGGCTATATCGGATTCACAGAAGGAATGGATCAAATTACGAAATCTCCATTGTGGTTATTATTTATTCTTACAAGTATTGTACTTAGTTATTTACAGTTAAGCGTTTCTATCGATGTAGAAGAAAGCGAAAAGGAAATAAAGTTAACTCCTTATTACAAAATTATTTTACGCTCTCTTATTGTAGGAATTATCATGGCTATTATTTATATCATTTTCAGTCCAGAAAGACCTCTATTTGAAGCTATTTTAACAGGTGGTATTCTCTTCATATGCTTTTTAGCGTCTTACTCCATTAGTTATTTTATAAAAAAACGACGTTTACAAGACAACGATGAATAAAGAGGAAGGGCTAGCCCTTCCTCTTTAATTTGTTATCGCATAGTACCAGTCAGACCGTAACGAATGTCTCGGAACATATTTGTTATGTCACGATTAAAATCGTTTGTAGCTGTGCCGTTACGTAAACGCGTACTCATTGCATCGACACGAGTAAACATGTCATTTCTTACAGAAACATATACGTTTCTATTTCCAACTTCATTCACAACAGCTTGACGAATTTCGTTCGCCATTGCTGTTTCATTCGTCGCTGTATTACGCGGTTTTACCGCAATCGCTACATCGTTTCCATATACAACTGTAGAAACTCGGTCTACGTTATTCATACGTTTCACACGATTCGTAATTTTCTCCGCAGTTTTACCATCATTGTTAATGTATGAATTGTTCATTGTAATATTACGAGTTGGGTGTGGATTAGCAATTTGCCCGTTGTAATTTACATCACGATAATAGTTGGATCCTGCGTCATTACGACCGTTTCTATATGTTACATAATCTGTATAACGATCGTTACGCGTTACATTATCATTATATCGGTGTGTATCATTATAAGATGTACGCTCGTAATTATAGTTACGTCCATCCATCGCATTATTATCTTTTGGTGTACCACATGCAGCTAATGCACTGGTAACTAACAAAGAAGCAGCAATAACTTTTACTTTCGTATTCAATACAAAAACCCCCTCTGTTAGAATGAACTTCTCTTTCGAAAAGCTCCCCCTTATGATGAGTAACCGAGAGAGTTTTTACACTGTTAATATTTCACTAGGAATTTTCTAACACTTAATGTAAATTCATCATATTCCTGACTATCACGAATACAAAAAAGGCGGGAATAACCCCACCTTTTTTTAAACTTCCTCTTCTTCTGAAACTGGTTCTCCAAATACGTTTGGTGGGTCCGGCTGATAATACATCGTTCCTGGCTGTGGTGCATATGCTGGCTGAGTTGGTTGATAATATAAAGGATTAGCATATTGTGGTCCACCCGGTTGTGGACTATATAACCTACTTTCTCCTCCGCATCCACAATCTTCTTCACCTTGCACGAGTGGTGGCATATTATTATCCATTGGCATCATATTTGGATTTGGCATAGAAGTATATTGCGGCGCCATTTGTTGATACGGCATTTGATTGTATGGATTTTGTTGCTGATACTGCGGATATGGTGGCATCATTGGCTGTTGATATGGCATCATGTTTGGCATTTGATTGTTATCCATTATCGGCATCATGTTCGGCATTTGATTGTTATCCATTATCGGCATCATGTTCGGCATTTGATTGTTATCCATTACTGGCATCATGTTTGGCATTTGATTGTTATCCATTATCGGCATCATGTTTGGCATTTGGTTGTTATCCATTGTCGGCATCATGTTTGGCATTTGGTTGTTATCCATTGTCGGCATCATGTTTGGCATTTGGTTGTTATCCATTATCGGCATCATATTTGGCATTTGGTTGTTATCCATTATTGGCATCATATTTGGCATTTGATTGTTATCCATTATCGGCATCATGTTCGGCATTTGATTGTTATCCATTACTGGCATCATGTTTGGCATTTGATTGTTATCCATTATCGGCATCATGTTTGGCATTTGGTTGTTATCCATTATCGGCATCATGTTTGGCATTTGATTGTTATCCATTATCGGCATCATGTTTGGCATTTGATTGTTATCCATTATCGGCATCATGTTTGGCATTTGATTGTTATCCATTATTGGCATTATATTTGGCATTTGATTGTTATCCATTATTGGCATTATATTTGGCATTTGATTGTTATCCATTATTGGCATTATATTCGGCACTTGAATATTAGGCGGTATTACTTGCGGGATAATAACACTTTCTTTTGATACGTTTGGTGAGACTATGCTTCCTATATTTTCTTTCTTCACTTGTGGCGAGACTATGCTTCCTACATTCTCTTTCTTCACTTGCGGCGACACTATATTCCCTACATTYTCTTTYTTCACTTGCGGCGACACTATATTCCCTACATTCTCTTTCTTCACTTGCGGCGACACTATATTCCCTACATTYTCTTTTTTCACTTGCGGCGACACTATATTCCCTACATTCTCTTTCTTCACTTGCGGCGACACTATATTCCCTACATTTTCTTTTTTCGTTTGCGGAGAAATGACATTGTTAGGTTTCATTTTATTAATTTGAGGAGCAATTAACTCGCTTCCCTTTTTTATTACATCTGAAATTTTATATTCTTTTTTCGCTTTAATTGGTGGTTGCGGTGGCTGTGGTAACACATTGATAGAAAATTTAGTGTTTTCTTTCGTAGTAGGTTTTAGTTTTTCTACTTTCTCTACAACAGGTGGTTTTTGAATGACAGGCGGCTTTTCAACTGGCTTCTCTTTTTGAATCGGAATTTCTTTTTGCACTTCTTTTTGTGGCTTCACTTGCACTTCTTTTTGCGGCTTCACTTGCACTTCCTTTTGCGGCTTCACCTGTATTTCCTTTTGCGGTTTTATCTGCATTTCTTTTTGCGTTTGTTGCATAGCTGGTTGTTGTGTAATAGGTGTTGATTGATACGTGATCTCATCTTCATCTTCTATTCCAAGTGGCGTTGGTGTTGATGCAAACTCTTTTTGCTGCACCTCTTTTACATATTGTTTCGGGGGCGCTGAACCCGATCCAGTTTGTTGTTTCACATGAACGCTATGCGATGGCACTTTAATTTTCATCCCTGGCATAATTAGATCTGGATTACTAAGCTGTGTATTTGTTTTTTTTAGCGTTTCAAAATCCACTCCGTACTTTTTTGCAATTTTCCAAAGGGTCTCCCCTTTTTGCACGATATGAATTTTCAAATTTTCCCCCTCCTGTATAACTTATCTATAAGTAAAAACACTTTGAAGTAACACTTTCTAAACAACATTAACTTCTTTTACTTTTATCACTTCTTCTATTTTCAATATGATTCGAAGTGGAATAAGCATAGAAAAACCGCAATGATTTCCTCAACACAATGTATGCCTATTTCATCCTTGTTATGATTATATGTACGAAAAAAAGCAACGGAAATCCCGCTGCTTTAAACGCGCTCTAACATACGATTTAATGCAAGAACTGCCTCTTCTGTTACTTGTTTCTCTACGCGAATAACGTTAATTTGTTCTCCTCTTTCTATGTTCTCAAGTGCCCATAACAGGTGAGGTAAGTCAATTCGGTTCATCGTTAAGCAAGGACACATAAACGGATTTAGCGAAATAATTTCTTTATCTGGATGTTGCTGAATAATTCGGTTCACTAAATTCATCTCTGTACCAATCGCCCACTTACTTCCCGCCGGAGCTGCTTCAATCATATCAATAATATATTTCGTTGATCCTGCATAATCAGAAGCAGCAACTACTTCATAACAACATTCAGGGTGAACAATAATATTCATATCCGGATGATTTTTTCGCACATTTTCAATATTTTTCACAGTGAAGTTTTGATGAACAGAACAATGGCCTTTCCATAAAATCACTTGAATTTCTTCTATATCTCCATCGTACTCTAATGAATCTGTATGCGGGTTCCACACTGCCATTTTTTCTAACGGAATACCTAAATCATACGCTGTATTTCTTCCTAAATGTTGGTCTGGTAAAAAGACGAGACGCTCTTTTTGTGTAAACGCCCAAGACACCATTTGTTTTGCATTAGAAGAGGTTACTGTTGCCCCTCCATTACGACCACAAAACGCTTTGATCGCAGCTGTTGAATTTACATACGTTAATGGAATCATCGTATCCCCAAATAATTTCGTGAGCTCTTTCCACGCTCTTTCTGTTTGTTCAATATCTGCCATATCTGCCATAGAACAGCCGGCGCGCATATCTGGTAAGATGACAATTTGATCATTTGTCGTTAACATATCTGCCGTTTCTGCCATAAAGTGCACACCACAAAACACAATATATTTTGCCTCTTTATTACTCGCTGCAACTTGCGCGAGTTGCAGTGAGTCCCCTGCTGCATCTGAAAATTGCACCACTTCATCTTTTTGATAATGATGTCCTGGAATAAATAGTAATGCCCCCATTTTTTCTTTAATTTCACGGACACGCTCTTCCATCTCTAATGTAGACATCGTTTGATAACGCTCTGGTAACATTACTTCGATTGGCTGAACTTTCTCTAAAATACCCATTTATGATTCTCCCCCTCTAAACCACTCTCATTAGGCCTCAATATTAAAACTAATATCAAGTGCTTTCACTGAATGTGTTAACGCTCCAAGTGAAATATAATCTACCCCTGTTTTTCCGTATTTTGATAAATCTTCAATTGTAATACCACCTGAAGCCTCCGTAACGATGGCACTTGGTACAATTTTTGAAAACTCACGAATCTCTTCTGGCGTACGATTATCGAACATAATAACATCTGCGCCGGCCTCTACTGCTTCTCTTACTTGCGCCTCTGTCTCTGTTTCGACTTCTACTTTCACCATATGTCCCAATCTTTCTTTCACCGATGTAACAGCTTTTGTAATCGAGCCAGCAAAAGCAATATGATTGTCTTTAATCATGACACCATCATATAAACCGAATCTGTGGTTAAATCCGCCCCCGCATACTACAGCATATTTATCAAACATACGTAGTCCTGGCATCGTTTTTCTCGTATCACAAATGCGTGTATGACTGCTATCTAAAGCAAAAAACGCCTTACGTGTCATCGTCGCTATCCCGCTCATACGCTGAATAACGTTTAATATAACGCGCTCTGCCGTTAATAATGATGCGATTGGGCCTTGCACGGTTGCAATTATTTCGCCTTTTTCTACAAGATCCCCATCTTTTTTATGAAGTTCAACTTCAATTCTCTGATCAATTAATTTAAATCCTTCTTCAATTACTAAGCCCCCTGCAAATACCCCTGTATCCTTTACAAGAAACGTTCCTTTCGCAAGTGCATTATCGGGAAAGATAAGCTGAGATGTTACATCTCTTTCTCCTATATCTTCTAGAAAAAATCGATTTAATGCTTCCTTAACTTTTAACGTATTCATAAAATCCCTCTTCCCCTTATTAAACAAGTTGTAGTTTTCTTCTCACTCGGATAATCTCTTTTTTTACGCTATTTCTTTCTGGATAATCAATGCGATAATGACCACCAACACTGTCTTCTCTTTGCAAAGCTGATACTGTTATAAGCTCACAAACTGTTAACATATTAATAAGCGTTATCTCTTCATTTGTAAGTGCATCATATTGTAAGATCATATTTCGCACACCGTACCTACTAAACCATCTCTGAGCATATGATAAATTTTTCTCAGTTCGCACAATCCCAACATGCTTCATCATGTATTCTTGTATTTCTTCTTTCAACGGTAAATCATTAAGAGCTATAAAACTTTTCCCTCTCTCTTCCGGCACATTTTTTCTTTCCTCTGCTGGCTTAGCTAAAATGTGTTTTCCTATTCGTCTTCCAAACACAAGACCTTCTAATAATGAATTACTCGCCAATCTATTCGCACCATGAACTCCATTACAAGCCACTTCACCGACCGCATATAAGTTTGAAATGGACGTCTCTCCGTCACAATTCGTCTTCACGCCGCCCATATGAAAATGAGCACCTGGTACGACCGGAATAGAATTTTCTTTTAAATCAATACCATTCTTTTTACATAATGATGAGACGGTCGGAAAACGTTGTTCAAAGTTTTGAATGGTTTCGATGTTTAAGTACACTGTTTCACCCGCAAGAAGTTGTTCATGAATAGCCCTTGCCACTATATCACGCGGTGCGAGATCTTTCCCGGGATGTATATCCATCATAAAACGCTGTCCTTTTCCATTTATAAGGACAGCTCCTTCACCACGGACTGCTTCAGAAACGAGACCACAACATCGCCCGTCCACATATAACATTGTCGGATGAAATTGTACAAATTCTAAATCAACAAGTTCTCCCCCAGCTCGATATATCATCGCAAGTCCATCGCCTGTAATTGTCTCATCATTCGATGTAAAGGCGTACAAACCACCTATTCCTCCTGATGCTAACACCGTATTATCAGCATAGTAACGCTTCAGCTTCCCTTCACTATTTCGCGTTAAAGCTCCTATGCATTTATTATTTTCTATAATAAAATCGAGTACCATTTCATGCTCAACGACAGTAACGTTCGGAACTACTTCTTGTATTAAATGCTCTAATAGATTTTTACCAGTTGCATCTCCTCCGGCATGTAAAATGCGCCGTTTTCGATGCGCCCCTTCTTTACCAAGGTGGATCCCTTTTTCATCCCCATCAAATTTCATTCCATTCGTAATAAGCTTACTTATTTCTTTCGGTCCCTCTTCAACTAAATAACGAACTGCTTCTTCGTTGTTATAATGGCAACCTGCCACTAATGTATCTTCAAAATGCCCACTCGGATCGTCATATGTAGCAACAGCTGCTGCAATTCCTCCTTGAGCTAAATGTGTATTGTTATTACGTCCTGTTTTTTTTGTGATAATTATCACATTCTTTTCGTGACAAAGCTCTTTCGCAACACGAAGCGCTGCAACGCCGCTTCCGATAATCAAGACATCTGCACTTGGCATAATTGTTGCCTCCTACTTTACACTTTTCAACTGTCTTGACACCTATATTTACATAGTTTTAAAATAATGACAAGAGTTTTTTTACAATTCTTATTTTCACTACCATTCTAAAAACGAAAACAAATGTCACTCTTACTGAAGAGAGGAAATTACATGATGATATATCTAGATTATGCAGCGACAACCCCTATGAGCGAAGAAGCTTTAGAAACATATATAGCAGCGGCAAAAACATATTTTGGAAATGAACAAAGTTTACACGATATCGGCGGAAGCGCATCATCTTTATTACAAGTTTGTAGAGAAACATTTGCAGAAATGATTGGGGGTAAGGAACAAGGTGTATTCTTTACAAGCGGCGGTTCAGAATCTAACTACCTTGCGATTCAATCCCTTCTAAATGCTAGGAATGGAAAGCACATTATTACGACACCTATGGAACACGCATCGATTCGAAGTTATTTTCAATCCTTACAATCGCAAGGTTATACTATTACTGAGATTCCTGTTGATAAAAGTGGGATAATTCATTTAGTAGATTTAGAAGCAGCTATTACAGAAGATACTGCTCTAGCAAGTATACAGCACGGAAACTCTGAAATCGGGACCGTTCAAAACATTGCAGAGATCGGAGCACTTTTAAAAAAATATAATGTTTTATTTCATTCGGATTGTGTTCAAACGTTTGGTAAACTTCCAATAGACGTTAAAGCGATGGAGATTGATAGTCTCTCTGTTTCAGCTCATAAAATATACGGACCAAAAGGAGTTGGAGCTTGCTATATAAATCCGCAAGTTCGCTGGGAACAAGTATTTCCGGGAACTTCTCATGAAAAAGGCTTTCGCCCTGGTACAGTGAACGTTCCTGGAATCGCTGCTTTTTTAACAGCCGCAGAGCATATATTAAAGAATCAAAAGGAAGAGAGCTTTCGTTTTAAACAATTACGATCTTATTTTTTAGAGCAATTACAAACACTTCCTCTAGAAATTGAAGTGAAAGGACATTCTACTTCTTGTTTACCACATATTATTGGGGTTACAATAAAAGGAATAGAAGGTCAGTATACAATGTTAGAATGTAACCGTCATGGTATAGCCATTTCAACTGGAAGTGCTTGCCAAGTCGGTAAACAAGACCCTTCAAAAACAATGCTTGCAATTGGAAAAACGTATGAAGAGGCAAAACAATATGTCCGCTTTTCTTTCGGACATCACACAACGAAAGAACAAATTGATACAACTATTCATGCACTACACACAATTGGAAATCAATTTTATAGAGGTGTTAAATCATAATGAAACAAAATGATCAAAAAAAGATTTTAGGCGAAGAAAGACGACAACTCATCCTCGAGTGGCTTCTTGCTGCAAATGAACCGTTATCGGGGAATGAGCTATCTAAAAAGACAAACGTAAGTAGGCAAGTTATCGTTCAAGACATTTCCTTACTAAAAGCACGAAATGAACCAATTATTGCGACTGCACAAGGGTATTTATATTTAAAGCCACAAACAAGACAACAAGCTTTTGAACGCGTAATCGTATGCCAACATAAACCGGCAGAAGTACGTCAAGAACTTACTATGTTAGTTGACCACGGCGTTACAATTAAAGACGTAAAAGTTGAGCATCCTGTATATGGCGACTTAACAGCATCGATTATGGTAAGTAATCGCTTCGATGTAGAGCAATATTTACAAAAAATCGAAAACACAAACGCTTCCTATCTTTCGCAACTAACAGATGGTATTCACTTACATACAATTGAAGCAGATTCTAAAGAGAAATTAGATGCCGCTTGCGAGGCACTAGACCGCGCTGGATTTCTCGTTTATTAATGTAAAGCACAGAGTTTTTTATCATTCTCTGTGCTTTTTTAGTGATATAATATTGTAATCAATTGTAAAGGGGGTCAAATATGGGAATTGAACTCGTTCACTTGAGCACCGGTAAACCGAAACAAATGAAATATGGCGAAGATAAAGAAATGATAACAGGTATATGTAAAGATCCTACAGAAGAGGCCTTCCTCTCAAAAGACGGATTCCGTGGTGATGATGTAGCGGATTTAAAACACCACGGGGGACCTGATCGCGCAGTTTGCGTGTACCCACACGAGCATTACGCACTATGGGAAGAGGAATTTCAAACTACACTTCCGGCTTCCACATTTGGCGAAAACATTACCGTAACAAATATGTTAGAGCGTGATGTATGCATCGGAGATACATATCAACTAGGCGAAGCAATCATTCAAGTTACACAAGCGAGAGTACCTTGTAGCACAATTTCAAAACGCCTTGGTATTCCTGGTATTTTGCCACGTATTGTAGCAACTGGATATACTGGTTATTTATGCCGCGTTCTTCAAGAAGGTACTGTACGTCAAGATTCTAAAATTACATTATTAGAGCGTCCATCAAACAATGTATCTGTTTTGTTCTCTAACGAAATTTATTTTCATAATAGGAAAGATAAAGATGGCATTGAGAAGGTTCTTGCTGTACAAGAACTAGCCGAGATTTGGCGTGATCAGTTAGAGGATCGTCTTGCGAAGTTAAAATAATAAATCCCACCTTTTATAGGTGGGACTCTATTTATCTATCATACGGTATACTAGTGACCGAAATTATATCGACTTAACTACAAAATACGACAAACACTCCCCTTACAACCAATAAGAAGAATAACTCCCCAGCACAGTAACAGAAAACCCGAGTGCTTCAAGTTCCATCATTACGCCTGGCAATAATACGTCATCATATGCTTTATCTACGTCGATTAAGAAAAAGTAATTTCCAAGACCTGTTTTCATCGGGCGAGATTCGATTTTTGATAAGTTTAATTTTCTCCATGCGAAAGCTGATAACACTTGATATAGTGCCCCTGCGTAATCAGCAGGTAACGTTATCATAAGCGTCGTTTTCTCTCCTCGGTTTTCTCCGTTATTTGGGAGTACTGCTTTCTTTTTCTTATGGAGAACAAGGAAACGTGTATGATTGTTTTTATGCGTATGAATATCACGCCTTACAATTGTTAATCCGTATTTTTCTGCCGCTGCTTCATTTGCAATAGCTGCAATTTTTTCTTCAGGATGTTCTTTCACATATTGCGCAGCAGCGCTTGTTGATGTCATATCGCGAACGGTTACCCCTTTTAATTCCTCATTTAAAAATTTATGGCACTGTGCAATGGCATGCGGATGAGAATGTACAGCGTATACTTCTTTCCACACTTCTTCGTACTGCGGGTGTACGAGTAAATGCTGCTGAATTGGCACTGTAATTTCTCCTACAATGGAAAGTGGCTGCTCATGTACGAGATAATCAACCGTTATATTAACTGAACCTTCTATGGCGTTCTCTAACGGTACGACCGCATAATCTACATTTTCATTTGCAGCTGCATCAATACAATCCGGAATCGTTCGATACGGTACATGCTCTGCTTCCGGAAAAAAACGACTCACCGCCATATTTGTAAATGTCGCTTCTGGTCCTAAATATCCTACTCGAATCATCGTCTTTTCCCTCTTTTTCGTTTTCTTACTGTTATACCATACTTTTTTATATTCTTCTATGAGAATTTCGAATATTAAAAAAAGACTAGCGTTCGCTAGTCTAAATGTTTCTTGTATTCTCTTTGAGCGAAGAAGAAATAGATGATACATGCAGCAATGTAAAACAGAATAAACAATCCCACTTTTCTTAATGATCCGTCCATAAAAAGAGTATTATGAAACGTATATAACGCAACTGCACTATGCATACTCCCTACTATAATTGGCGCAAAAAATAGCATACACAATTGCCAACGAGAAATCTTCCACACTTCTTCCTTCGTCATTCCAAGTTTAGAGAGCGCCCCGTACTGCTTTCGATCGGATGCAATATTATGAAACCATTTAAAATATACGATGCTACATGACGTAAGGAAGAATAATATGCTAATGAATGAGCCTATAAATAGAGTAATATCACCACCTTCTTTCATATTCACATATAATTCCATATTACTTCGAAACGCATCATTTGTATCATGTTTCATATGTTTCCGTAAAGCTTCGTTTAATTCCTTCGTATTTTCGATATTTGGTAATGTATACCCTCTATATATCATTTTTTCAGAATCCGGAATTGTATTTGCTATACTGTTAAAATCTTCATCATTCATGACGAAAAACAGACCATTAATGTATGAAGGGTGATGGTTAAATTGTACCCCTTCTTTTTGACCGTTATATATAAATTGATATGTTTGATTCATTACTTGCAATTGAATCTCTTTTTGATTATATACATTTGGATAATTGCGTTTATTATAATAGACAAGTGTAACTGTTCCTTTTTTAGGATAATACATTTTCTGTTTTTGTTTTCTTGCCTCTTGATTGTATTCACTTTCCTTTATAAGCGGTGCTACCTCTGTTTCTCCCTTATTGGACTGAAAGGATGCATACACTCCAACAAAACTCATAGATTGAAAATCATCATATCCATATTGATGTAATAAGTTTTCAACCTTGTCTTTCTCGAAAACTTCATGAGCAGAAGTGCCTTTTTCTATGTATGAAAATGAGTGTACTCCTCCGCCACGCCACATATCTTGCATGCTAGAAAAATATAAGAACACCGTACCTGTCGCCGTAACGACAAACGTTGTTGCCATAGACAACAGAAAGAAAAAGCGACTATTTTCCTTCATTCGATGTGACAATTGATTCACTATAAATAAATACGGATATGTATACATAATCCTTTTATTTCTTTTTATCACTTCTAATATTTGTGTAGCGCCATGTGTAAATGAGAAATACGTCCCAAAAGAAATGAGTATAACAACCGGAAAAAAGTATAATGCTATCGTTGTCATCGTCACTTGTAGTGCTAACGCATATCCGCCCACTAAACAAGCAAAACCGAATAAACAAAGCCACTTTGATGTTTTCCTCTCCCGTTTATCTGTTCGAAATTCTTTTAATAACCGTATGATTTTTATATTCCATATACGTAAAGCACTTATAAAAGATAACAGAACAAAGACGAGCATATATATAACAAACGTTACACCAATCGCTCTCATGTCAAATATGACAGGGAGTTCTTTCGGAAGATGAAGTAACATACTAAATACCATAAAAAAGAGTTTCAAAAAAATCATGCCAAGCCCAATACCGAAAATATTAGCGAAAATACCGATCAATATTTGCTCGGTCATAATCACTCCTATTACGTTAGACTTCGTCGCTCCCATTAACATATATAACCCTAATTCTTTCTTACGTGCTTCTATGAAAATAGAAGTAGAGTACAAAATAAATATGACGAAAAAAGAAATAATTATAACGTTACATATGATAAGTCCCCAGCGTACATTTTGATACCACATCGTCTCTTGCATATACGGATGTACAATGACAGACATGTATGCATAAGAAGCAAATATTGCAAAACAACTACTTAAGAAAAACACTTTATAATTACGCCAATTTCCCTTTATATTTTGTAGCGCCAGTTGCCGAATGTTCATCTATCGTCCTCCTGTACCTTACTACATAGGCAAAAAGCTAGAGGTTTCCCTAGCTTTTCACGTGTTTTAAATATCCTCTTTGCGCGATCATAAAGTAAATGGCAGAAGCTAAAATATAAGCCCCTATTACAATCGCACCTGATTTCCATAAATCAATATACAGCATTTTCCCTAACGTATGAAGAGCAAACCCACTATGAATTGTACCGATTAAAATTGGGATAAAGAAGATAACACCCATCTGACGAATTGCAATTTTACGAATTTCTTTATCTGTCATACCAATTCTTTTTAATGACTTAAATTGAATACGATCTTGTTCTTTATCATTAAACCATTTAAAGTATGTCATGCTACACGCAAAGAAGAAGAACAGTACTGCTACGAAGAAGCCGATGAACATTGTAATTGCTCCTTGCTCCTTTATCGCTTTATACGTAAGGATAGAATTGTGGAAATTCTGTTGTTGTTCTTGTGCAATTTCTTTCTTTAAGTCTAGTACAAGATTTTCTGTTCCTTTCCAATCTTCAATATAATATCCATAATATTTTGTCTTTTCTTCATCTGCTACGAGCTGTGAATATTTCACAAAATCCTCATCATTCACAATCAAATAGCCATCATCATTAAAAACAGACTTTGATACTGGATCATTTAGCTTAATAGACTGTTTTTGTCCGTTCAATTTAAATTCAAATGGCTTCGTAAGATCCGGCTTGACAATATCATTCATCATATCAACTACAACCACCGTTGCACTTCCCGGCTTATTTTGCACTTCTGGCACGTTCTGTTTACGCGCTTCTTTATTATATTCCTTTTCAGAGATAATCCCTAACGGCATCTCATGTTCACCGTTAAACATCGTTACCTTTTGAGTTGCAGGAAGTTTTACATACGTTACTTTTCGCGCTTCTTCAAATCCGTGTTTTTTTATTAGTTCTTGTGCTTTCCCTTCACTGATGATGTTATGCGTATTTACCCCCTTTTCTTCATACGAAATAGCATGCGGAGCACTAGCCACTGTTTTATAACTCATATCCTCAAAGAACACGTACAGTGTACCAACTGCTGAAGAAACAACCGCCGTAATGATAGAAATTACAAATAGAAAACGAGCATTATCTTTCATTTTGTAAATAAGATTGCTAAGTACGAACATATTTGGATACGTATAAAAAGATTGTTTTCTTTTTTGCAGTGCTTTTAATACGACTGTACTACCTTGCGTAAACAGTAAATACGTTCCGCCTATTGTCAGCCCTACAATCGGTAAAAACAGCATTATAAAATTCATAAATGTCACTTGGAAGCTAAGCACATATGCAGCAATAATACATCCTATACCAGCTACACATAACGATGTAAATGCAAAAGGTTCTACTTTTTGTTTTCTTGCTTCTCTTAATAAATCAATAATTTGCAAGCGTCCTACTGTCCAAACGCTAAACAATGATAGGATTATAAAGAGGATAAAGTATATGCCAGCTGTAATCAAAACTGCTTTACTATTCCACACAAGCGGAAGTGTTTTATCTATTTTCAATAATACGCTTAATGCTTGGAAAAATAGTTTTGAACAAAGCATTCCAATCCCAATACCTACTACAATGGCAACGCTCCCTAACATCAATTGCTCTAATATAATCATTCGGCCAAGTTGAGACTTCGTTCCACCTATTAATGTTAATAAACCGAATTCTTTTTTTCTTGCTCGTAAAAATGTTGAATTCGCATATAAAATAAAGAGTGCTGAGAAGATGACCACAATATAATTCATCGATTCTAATCCTTTTGTAATCATCGTCTTCATACTAATATTACCGCTTACGACATCTGGATGATAAATGAAGGAAGCATACATGAAAAATACGACAATTGATAAACAACTACTAATAAGAAACGCTTTATAATTATGCCAATTTCCTTTTACGTTATTAAGCGCGAGCTGGCGAAAGTTCATGATATTCTCCTCCTAGCATCGCAAGTACGTCTAAAATTTCTTGGAAAAAGGCTTGCTTCGTTCTTCCTTTATGTATTTCTGAAAAAATCTCTCCATCACGTATGAAAAGGATACGTTCGCAATAACTAGCGGCTACTGGATCATGTGTTACCATTGCAATCGTTACTTTCTTTTGCTCATGCAAATCTTGAAGTGCTCCCATTAATGATTTCGCTGACTTAGAATCTAAGTTTCCTGTTGGCTCATCCGCTAAAATTAATGTTGGTTCATGAATAATCGCCCTTGCAGCTGCTGCACGTTGTTGTTGTCCACCTGATACTTCGTATACTTTTTTATTTAAAATTTCTTCGATGTTTAAAAACCTCGCAATTTCAAGTACTTTCGCATCAATTTCTTTTACAGACTTCTTCGCCATTACAAGCGGCAAAATAATATTTTCTTTAATCGATAATGTATCAAGTAAGTTGAAATCTTGGAAAATGAATCCTAGATGTGTACGGCGAAACTCCGCTAATTTTGCAGCACGCATTTGATTAATTTCTTCACCATTTACAAGCACATGACCTGAAGTTTGCTTATCAATTGTTGCTAATAAATTTAAAAGCGTTGTTTTCCCGCTCCCTGAAGGCCCCATAATTCCTACAAATTCGCCTTCTTCTATTTTAAAATTTATATCGTTTAAAGCAGTCGTCGCTACTGAACCTTTTGATTGGTACACTTTTGTTAATCCTTTTACTTCAAGAACACTCATTTCTAATCCCCCTATGTGTTTTCTTCTTACATTTACTATAAGAAAAATAAGAAAAAGAAACGAGTGATTTCCCTTACAAAACGTTTTGTTATCTTACAGTTTTGTCATTTTTCTCATTAATGTATGGTATTCTTCATCTTTTGCAAATTGGAACGTGAATGTTGTTCCTTCCCCTTCAGCCGATTGCACATACATACCGTGATGTAAATTATCACAAATTTCCTTCGTAATATATAAGCCCATTCCAGTTGCTTCTCTCGTTTTACGGCCATTTATTCCCGTGAAGAATGGGTCAAATATACGCTTTACATCTTGCTCTGGAATACCAATTCCATTGTCCTTAATATGTAGTAACACCTTTTGGTCTTTCTCTTCAATTTGAAATTGAATTTCCTTTTTCTCTGCTTCTGAAATTTTCGTATACTTAATTGCATTTACAACAATTTGCCCTATAGCAATACTTAGCCATTTTCTATCAGATGCAACCATACAAGTATCTTCATCAAACATTACTTTCGGAAATACCGACGATTGAATGAAAGATTTTCGATTTTCATTAATAATACCCCTGATGATATCTATCACATTTACTACTTCTACTTTATAATCTTTCGAAAATTGATCTAACCTTGCCATATGTAATGCTAAATCTAACCCATTTAAAATACGGTTATTCTCTTCACGAATACTTTCAATCGTTCCCCTTGCTTCACGGTGCTCCTTACCATATTTCTGTAACAATAATTCAATAACGGATACTGGTGTTTTCATTTGATGGATCCACTGGTTCATAAAAATCATTTGCTGTTGCTCTTTTGCATGCTGCTTATGAACTTCATTCATATATTGCTGCCTTAATAGCGTAAACGCTTCAACAACCATTTCTTGCTCTGACGTATAAGAAGTATCAATAAGTAAAGAGTCGTGTAATGTATTTCCGCTAGCAACATATTTTTCGATTCTTTTTAAAAATACACTTTTTTTTCGATAATCGTAAATGAGGTATACAGTAAATACAACTGTCCCTAATAAAAGCCCATATAACCACGTACTCCAATCAATGGATCTTTTTTCTAAAAGACTTTGCAACTGCAAAACGAGCCCAAATAAACAAAGGCTAATAATATAAGAAAGAAGTAAAGAAAAACGGTCCATGAGGTAATTTTTAACCTTCATGCCCTTCGCCCCACTCTGTAAGAAGTGCATAACCATATCCGCGTTTCGTTACAATTGCATTTTTAATGCCTAACTCCTCAAGTTTCTTCCTTACACGCTTTACATTCACGGTTAATGTATTATCATCAACAAAAGCTACTTCATCCCATAAAGCCTCTAACAGCTCTTCACGTGTCACGTATTGATTTGCTTGTTTCATTAAACATTCTAATAAATAAAACTCATTTTTTGTAAGTTCCGTTTGTTGACCTTTCCACTCTACTGTGTGCTGTGATGGGAATAATAACAATCCATTAACACCTAAGCAGTCACTTTCCGCGGCCAAAGCATACTCACCATACCCGCGGCGGAGTGCACTTTTCACCTTTGCCATTACGATATCTAAATGGAATGGCTTCGTAATGTAATCATCTCCGCCATTTTCAATCGCCATTACTTGATCCATTTCCCCTGTTCTTGCAGAAACAAAAATAATTGGCGCATTCGATACATTGCGGATTTGGCGGCACCAGTAGAAGCCATCAAAGTATGGTAAATTAATATCAAGTAACACAAGATGAGGACTTACTTTTACAAACTCATCTTTTATATGCCGTAAATCGCTCACTCTGAAAGATTGATATCCATACCTTTCTAAATGCTCCTCTAATATCTCTGCAATTTTTTCATCATCTTCTACAATTAATATTTTATACATATTCCTTTTCTCCCCATAAAATATTCTTCTAAAATCACTCCTTTTTCTATTATAAATTGAAACTTTAATCAATGGGGATTTTTTCCTATATCGACTTATGGTTCGCCTATACGAATTAGGTTTTTACTGGACTCAAATAACGAAAAAAAAAGACCGCCATATTTCGGCAGTCTTAATCGATAAATTCAAATTGATATTCAAGAATTTTCACAATATCTCCGTCTGTTGCACCACGTGCACGAAGGGCTTCATCAATACCCATTCCACGCATTTGACGAGCAAATCGGCGTACAGATTCATCACGTGAGAAGTCTGTCATCTTGAATGTTTTCTCAATGTCATAACCAGAAATAACAAATGTGCCATCACTTTCGCGTGTAATTTCAAAATTAGATTCAGATTCAAATTTGTACATTACACTTGCTTCAGATTCTTCTACATCATCGTACATTGGGAATTCTGGTGTTGTTTCTAATAAGTTCGCTACTTCAAATAGTAAGTCACGAACACCTTGTTTCGTTACAGCTGAGATTGGGAAAATTTTCACTTCGTCTCCCAATTTCTCTTTAAATGCTTGTAAGTTTTCTTCTGCATCTGGCATATCCATTTTGTTTGCAACAACAACTTGTGGACGCTCAGTTAAACGCATATTGTATTCTTTTAGTTCATTATTGATTGTGACATAATCTTCATATGGCTCACGTCCTTCTAAACCAGACATATCGATAACGTGCACAATTACACGTGTACGTTCGATATGACGTAAGAATTGGTGTCCAAGTCCAACGCCGGAGTGTGCGCCTTCAATTAGTCCAGGAAGGTCAGCCATAACGAAGCTGCGGTTATCACCAGTTTCAACAACACCAAGATTCGGAACGATTGTTGTAAAGTGATATTCTGCAATTTTCGGACGCGCTGATGATACAACAGATAATAATGTAGATTTACCTACACTTGGGAATCCAACAAGTCCAACATCTGCTAGCACTTTAAGTTCTAGCGTGACATCACGTTCTTGACCTGGTTCCCCGTTCTCAGCGATTTCTGGCGCTGGGTTCGTCGCTGTTGCGAAACGTGAATTACCACGGCCACCACGGCCACCTCTTGCGATTACAGCTGTTTGTTCATGCGTTACTAAATCGGCAAGAATTTCACCTGTTTTTTCATCTTTCACTATTGTTCCTGGTGGAACCTTTACGATTAAATCTTCAGATTTACGACCGTGCTGACCTTTACTCATTCCGTGCTGACCGCGATCAGCTTTGAAATGACGTTGGTAGCGGAAGTCCATTAATGTACGTAAGCCTTCCTCAACAACAAAAACAACATCTGCACCTTTACCACCGTCGCCACCTGCTGGGCCACCTTTAGGTACATACTTCTCACGACGATACGCAACCATTCCGTTACCACCGTCGCCGCCTTTTACATATATCTTGACCTGATCTACAAACATTATTTCACCACACTTTTTTCGATTAGTTGTAATATAACTGAGACTTCTTCGTCTCGTACTGTATAAGAAATGGAATACCATTTATCGTTTTCGTTCGCAAGCCACGTTTGTAGTTCTTCTACATTCGTTAGCTTTCCACGAAAATCAAAAAAGAAACGAGCATTCTCCGCGTCACTTTCAATTGTGATACAAACATAATTTTCAACATATACGTCTAAACTATGCTGAAGCATTAAGAAAAACTGATTCGTCCATGTACATACAGTCTCATCTAGATGAGATAAGTTATGTAATTTCCCTAATACTTCGTACTCCAATAAGCACGGCTGCTGTTTCCAATTATATGTTAAAATCCACTCTGAAAATAAAGGCATTGATAGCCCCATCAGATTGGATTCTTGTCTCGCTTCTTGGACAAAACGATCGATGAGCCTATGAATCTCTTCCACTTTTCCAAGGGAAAGATTTCCTTTAACCATCTGCAAACGATTGAGCCAATCATGTCTCGAGTGGCTCAACGCATCTATAATTGTCCATTTTTCATTCATTTAGATACCCCTTAATATAGAAAAACTCTAACCTGCACTCAGGTTAGAGTTTTCCGTGAGTTCTTATGCTTCTTGAGCAACAGGATATACGCTCACTTGTTTGCGGTCACGACCAAGACGCTCAAAGCGTACTACGCCGTCAACTTTCGCGTATAAAGTGTCATCGCCACCACGACCAACGTTAACACCTGGATAAATTTTTGTACCGCGTTGACGGTAAAGAATTGAACCACCTGAAACCGTTTGACCATCTGCGCGTTTAGCACCAAGACGTTTTGACTGAGAGTCACGACCGTTCTTTGTACTACCTACACCTTTCTTAGATGCGAAAAACTGAAGATCTAATCTTAACATACGTTACACCTCCTGCACTTTTTCTATTAAACGGATATACTTTCCGTAATCAAGTTCAATCGTCTTAAGTGAAACAACCAATCCTTCTAAAAGTATTTGTGCTTTTTCTGCTGTATGAACGTCTAAATCATTAGGCAATTCATACGTCAAGAATCCGCCATCACTTCCGAGTTCAATAGTTGCCTGCACATTACAAAGTTCTTCCACTGCATTTATAGAACCAAACACAACCGCTGTAGTTCCAGCACAGACAAGATCTTGTCCATGTGGCGCATAATTGGCATGTCCAGTCATTTTAAATGATCGGATACTTCCTAGTTTCGTGCGACTTATCGTAATCTTAATCATCTTAACCAGAATTAAGCGTTGATAGCTTCAACTACTAGCTTAGTGTAAGGTTGACGATGACCTTGTTTCTTACGATTGTTCTTTTTCGCTTTGTATTTGAAAACGATGATTTTCTTAGCGCGACCTTGTTTTTCAACTTTCGCAGTAACTGTTGCACCCTCTACAACTGGGCTACCAACTTTCACGTTTTCGCCACCAACGAAAAGAACTTTGTCAAAAGTAACAGTTTCACCAGCTTCAACATCTAATTTTTCAATGTAGATTGCTTGACCAGCTTCAACTTTAATTTGTTTTCCACCTGTTTCGATAATTGCGTACATACTTGCACCTCCTCTTAATTACTAAGACTCGCCAAAAACGAGGTAGACATAAAATGTCTTTAGGGAACCTGTCTTGTGCGGTTGTAGCATATAGCAGTTTAGGTGCTATAAACTATAACATAAAAATATTACCATGACTCATTGACTGTTGTCAATGAATGTTCTGCTAACTATTTTTTCCGTTCTACAATTTCTTTCTTACTTCCAAAACGGATAATAGCGTACTTTTCGATAATATCATCTTTGAAATAAATTTCAAATGGAATATTTTTTTGTAATTCTTTTTGTGAAAAATGTTTTTGTACTTTTTTTGAAGCACCAATCAATACAGCTTCATCCTCTATATTACCATAAGTAATAAGCTCTCTCTCTAGCTCATACGCAATTGTTTCATTAGATATAACGTAACCTGTCGCTTTACAAGGCGCACACTCTTCTAATAATACGTCACGTAACGAATGTTTCTTGCGCTTACGCGTCATCTCTAAAATACCTAACTCTGTAAACCCAAGCACTCTTGTATATGTGCGATCATCTTGTAAAGCTATCATTAAACGCTCTCTTACCTTCTCTTTATCTTCCCGTCTTTTCATATTAATAAAATCAATTAATATCATCCCGCCAATATCACGAAGTCTTAATTGACGAGCAATCTCTTCAGCAGCCATTTCATTTGTGCGAAATACGGTATCTTGTAAATTTTGTTTTCCAGTAAATTTACCTGTATTCACATCAATTACAGTCATCGTCTCCATTTGTTCTACAATTAGATAGGCACCATTTGGTAGCCACACAATTTTTTGAAGTGCTTTCTCGATTTCACGATCTATTCCAAAATGGTTAAACATCGAAGATTTTTCATTATAAAAGGATACTCTTTCTTTCCCTACTTTTTCTTCTAATTCTTTTACTATACTTCTCGTATCTACAACTATTTTTTCAATTGTTTCAATTGGGTTCTCCTGAAATACACGATCTAAAAACGTCGCTGGTTGATGAAGTAGTAAGGGCGCCTTCCCTTGATCTTCTTTTCTTTTTAACTCTTCATATAACTGCTGCAACCCTTGCATTTCAGCTTGTATTTCATCGATTGTTCCTTTTTCAGAAGCAGAACGGAAAATGTATCCACCTGTTCCTTCTACTTCAATTCCCAGTAACTGTTGTCTTCTTTTATTATTTTTTATTTTTCGAGAAACAGCGCGCATGTCATCATAGGGCATGTAAACGACATATTTTCCGGTAAATTCTATCTTCGCCGTTAATTTTGGCCCCTTCGTATCAATTGCCTCTTTCACAACTTGTACAAGTATCGCCTGTCCTTCATGTATGCGATATGAAGATGGTACATCATCAAATGAAAGATATGCATGTTTTTCTAATCCGATATTTACAAAGGCTGCGTTCATTCCAGCAATTGTTCTTACGATACGCCCAACATAAATATGTCCGACAATCTCCTGCTCTTCATTCCGTTTCCATAAAAGCTCGACAACTTTTTGCTTCTCTTCTATCGCAACACGCTTTTCCGAACCAGTGTAGTTAATATATAACGTCTTCAAAATTCTTTCCTCACTTTTCATTTCTTTTCCTTACAATATAAAAGGTTAGTGTCRTCGTCAACACTAACCAATTAATTCTTCAACAGATGAGGTTGTTCGTTTTTCAGCAAAATACGCATACAACAATTCATTTTCGTCCAATGTATAATGCTCTTTATATTTTCCATGGACGATAATAGAGTGTTTATATCCTCTGCGAAATTTTGTGAAAATCGTATATAAATGATCTTCCGTTTTCACCTCAATAGGTGCTATTTTTTCAATATCTCTTTTATTCCCATAATAACGCTCTAATAAAAAACGCATAAATGCGTACCGTCTTTGTTTCCATTCTTGATATAAAGAAATCGCTAGAAAAACGAGTAATACCCACATCATAATGTTATTACTATTCCAAAGTAACTGCCATCCTAATATTACACTAAAAAAAACACATGACAATTTCATCATCTTTTCATGTGCTTGTAAATAGGGAAAACGATATGATAATACATTAAATAATACTTTTCCACCATCAAGTGGCCAAATAGGCAATAAATTAAACCCTAAAATAATGACATTATTCCATACAAAGAAATGGTACAAATCGTCAGTTACCCAGCCCGCTTTATACAAAATGTAAGCGACCGCAATCATCCATATATGCTGAATTGGCCCCGCCATAACGACAATTAATTCTTCTTTTAACGATTTGTTCCCATGTTCTTCCATCTCGACTACGCCACCAAACGGCAAAAGCTGAATTTGTTTAATACGCCAATTATAATACGCTGCGGCAAAAGCATGCCCAAGTTCATGAACTAAAACGATACAAAATAGTAATAGTAACTCTTTAAAACGTGCTGTAAAAATACCAATGACAATAATAACCCAAAACAACGGATGCACAGAAATTTTCGTGAAAACATCCCTATATTTAATCAAATGAAATCACCTGAATTGGATCAATAAATTTCTCATTCTTTTTTATTGCAAAATAAAATTTGCCATTTTTATTATTTTCATCATTACTCACTATTCCAATTTTTTGTTTCTTTGAAACGTAATCATATAATTTTACTGACATATCATTTAAATTTGCATACCATGACTCCGTGCCATCAGCGTGCTGAATTTGAACTGTATTTCCAAGTTCCTCTTTCTTGCCCGCAAAAACAACTATACCTTCATTTACTGACTCCACCGTTGCATTTGTAGCCGTTTGAACAAATACACCCTGGCCGTTTTTTTGAAATCCTTGCATCACCTTCCCAGAGGCAGGAATCGCATAATCCTTTTGCTGAATAGCCTCTTCTTTTTTCTCATTTGGAGAAAAAAACACGAGAGGTTTTCCAAACTGATTTTCATACCATTTCGATATAGTAGCAAATTGAAATTCTTCTTGCATAACTTTTTCTGTAACAGCTCTAGTACCATCAAAAGAAGAAGGTGCGTTCTTAAATAAAATAGCAACCGAAAGAACTAATATTGCTGATAGCAAAACTTTGAAGAGAAAAACTTCTTTTCGAAACAGAGGATGAATTTCCTTCTCCCCCTCTTCAATAAAGACCGTTTCGCTATCAAAATCTCCTCCCGCAAAATACCGCTCTTCTTCTAGCAATTCTTGCTCTGCTTTCCTTTTCGCAATCCGCTTTTTAATTTCTTCCACACGTCTATTCTTCATACTGTCTCCTTTCTTTCGTTAGCCTTATTCAAATAGAAACAGTTATATACAGTTTGTACATATGTATGAGTTATAGAAGGAAGATATTCATGCGAAGAAAAAAGAAAGCACTCCGCATTTATGCGAAGTGCTTTTAACGGATTCCAAAGAAATTTTTCATCTTTGTAAATACCGATACTTTTTCTTGTTCAAATGCTTGTAATGGTACATTCTCACCTAACAAGCGTCTTGCAATATTACGATAAGCTATTGCTGCTTTCCCACTAGGTTGCAGCGCTACAGGTTCACCTGTATTCGTAGCACGAATAACTTCATCATCATCCTCGACAACTCCAAGAAGCTCGATTGACAGTGTACGTACGATTTCATCAACGTCTAACATATCCTGTTCATGAAGCATATGACTACGCACACGGTTAATGACAAGTTTCGGTGGTTCAATATCCTCTTTCTCTAAAAGCCCGATAATACGATCCGCATCACGCATTGAGGATACTTCTGGTGTTGTTACAACGATTGCTTTATCCGCACCTGCTACTGCATTTTTAAACCCCTGCTCAATCCCCGCAGGACAATCAATTAATATGTAATCATAATCTTGACGTAATACTTGTATTAATTCATCCATTTGTTCAGGTGTTACCGCCGATTTATCGCTCGTTTGTGCTGCAGGTAATAAATAAAGATCATCAAAACGCTTATCTTTAATAAGAGCCTGAGGTAAACGACAACGCCCTTCAACGACATCAACAAGATCAAATACAATACGATTTTCTAGCCCCATTACTACGTCTAAATTGCGTAAACCGATATCTGTATCAATTAAACACACTTTTTTTCCAGATAACGCAAGGGCTGTACCAATGTTCGCAGACGTTGTAGTTTTACCTACTCCGCCTTTTCCAGATGTAATTACTATTGCCTCTCCCACAGCTATACAATTCCCCTTTCTAACTTTGTTAAATTAGGTCTAAGATGAGTGAGAAGTTGCAGGCGATCGACAACAATGTGATTATTCTCATTAATGTACGCACATTCTGCCGCCTCTGCTCCGTCTTCTTTCTCTTCCGGAGCCCGCATTGTCACATCACTAATTCGGAGTTGCATAGGGTTCATAATAGATGCAGCAATAACAGCTTCTGAATCTCCATCATACCCCGCATGTGCAATTCCTCTTAATGATCCCAAGACAAAAATATTCCCCCCAGCGATAACCGTTCCGCCTGGATTAACATCTCCAATTAATAATAAATTGCCTTTTACATGTAACACTTGTCCAGAGCGAACAATTTTGGAAATAGGGACAATTTCTGTTTCTTCTTTCCAAGCTATTGCTTCTGCTTTTGTTATAACATCACTTTCGATTGATTCTACAACAAGGTTCTTCTTATTGCGAATTAACGTACGAATCTCTTCTTGTTGTACTTCTGTTAAATAGCGATTTCCTACTTTAACACGCACTTCAATTAAAGAACGTCCGTCACTCTCATAGTAATGTGTAGAAAGCTTTTCATCCAATTCTTTTAGTAGCTCAGAGAATGAACAGCAATCATCTAAATGAAGTGTTATTCCATCTTTTGTCCCTTTTATCGTTACATTTTGTTGCTTTTTTTCTTCCACTAAAGTTCACCCCACCGATTCAATTCGACATAAAATTAGAAAATCCTTTTTTCTTTTTCTTCTATCGCTTTTGAAAGACGCACTAAATATCGTCTCAGTGGGAAACAAACTATTAATAAGAAAATTCCATTTAGCAATAAAGTAGCAAGGAGACGATCTGTGAAAAAGACAGATGCTGACATGTGAGTACGTCCTAACAAAGTTAAAAACCCATACACATAATACTCTAATGCTGCAATGCCAGCCAGTACGATAGAAGCGACAATAAATAAATTCAATTGTAATACTTTCATCACACTATAAACTAAATAAGCTAAAATCGGATAAGCAAATATATATATACCGACAAGTTCCGTGTATACGGTATCAAATAAGAAACCAAATAATAGTCCGTAGTAAATCCCTTGAACCGGACTATAGTACACTGTAATAAAACATAACACAATTATGAAGAAATGCGGTGCTGCTATACTGCCTTTCCAAAAGACGTCTGTTGGAACAACAGTAGAGAACATATTTTCAAATAAAAAAACAAAAAGGAGCAAAAGAGGAAGAGCTGCTCTTTTTAAAATCGTCATCATCTCTTCTCTCCCTCCTATTCTAACGGCGCTGTAGGCATATCACGTTTTGCAACTATAATATGCTCTACATCATTCAAATCAGCGGATGGTTTTACATAAGCTGTTTTTGTTAAACCGTATGGATCTGGCTGAACATCAACAATTTTCCCAATCGCAAGACCTTTTGGGAAGATATCACCAAGTCCAGATGTTACAACTAGTTGATCTTTTTCTACTTTTGCATCAGAGCTAATCTTTGTGAAAAGAAGTAGTTGTTTTTCTTTATCGTAACCTTCAATTAATCCAAAGATATTTTCTTGTCCTTGTACAATAGCAGAAACACGGTTTGTTCGGCTCATCGAACTTAACAACTCTACTGACGATGTAAACTGAGATACACTTTTTACGCGTCCAACTAAACCTTTCGGAGTTACAACAGCCATATCTTTTTTGATCCCTTGCTGTGCTCCTTTATCAATTCCAACTAAATCGTACCATTTATCGGGATTACGAGAAACCACACTAGCTTGTACTTCCGTATAATCACCACGGGACTTTTCTTTACCAGTTAATTCTCGTAGTTTTTTATTCTCATCGTCTAAATTTTTCACTACTGCAGATAAATCTGCGGTAGAATCTAATTTTGCTTTCAGCTTTTTATTCTCTTCATACGTGCGCTTTACATCTTCTACGTTCTCGAAGAATCCGGCAACATAATTCGCTGGCTTTTGGAATACACGTTCTACAACACCGACAGTATCTTTTATAAACTGCTCTGGCCATGATAAACTGTTCCGTTCTTTCAATGAGATTCCAATCAATGCCACGAGAAGAATAATACTAACTAACAAAACAATTAATCTTTTGTTTAAGAAAAACTGTGGCACGTTCACACCCTCTTAATTTCATTGATTTTTATTTTGCAATATTATCGAGCAGCAGTTTTGAAAAGGTCGATATTGTCTAATGCTTTACCCGTTCCAATTGCTACGCAATCTAATGGATCCTCTGCAACAAGAACTGGCATATTTGTTTCTTCACTAATAACTTTATCTAAGTTACGTAGTAATGCCCCGCCACCCGTTAATACGATACCGCGGTCCATAATATCCGCTGCTAATTCAGGTGGAGTTTTTTCTAACGTATTTTTAACTGATTCTACAATTGCATCTACTGTATCTTTTAATGCATCTGCAATTTCTTCTGGTTGAATTAGTACTGTTTTAGGTAAACCACTTACTAAATCACGACCGCGAATTTCCATAGGCTCAATACCTTCTGGCTCGCCTGCAGAACCGATTTCTAATTTTAGTGCTTCTGCTGTTCTTTCACCAATCATTAAGTTGTAGCTTTTCTTAATGTACTGAATGATTGAATCGTCCATATCATCACCAGCAACACGAACTGATTGACTTGTTACGATACCACCTAAAGAAATAATTGCAACTTCTGTTGTACCACCACCGATATCAACAACCATACTACCAGTCGGCTCCCAAACAGGTAAGTTTGCACCAATTGCTGCTGCAAATGGCTCTTCGATTGGATAAGCATCACGAGCACCAGCTTGACGAGTCGCATCGATTACTGCACGTCTTTCTACAGCTGTAATACCAGATGGTACACATACCATTACATATGGTTTACGTGAGAAGAATCCATTTGATTTTTGAGCTTGTTGAATGTAGTATTTCATCATTATTGCTGTTGTTTCGTAATCAGCAATTACACCATCTTTCATAGGGCGAAGTGCCACTACATTTCCTGGTGTACGACCAATCATTTGTTTTGCATCGCTACCTACCGCAACGATTTGTTTCGTATCAGTTTGTAATGCTACTACTGAAGGTTCACGTAAAACTACACCTTTCCCTTTCACATATACAAGCGTGTTCGCCGTTCCTAAGTCTATTCCAAGATCGCGAGTAAATCCACCAAATCCAAACATATCATTTATCTTCCCTTCTTATTTTCACGGACTCATTTTTCTTACTTTATATTTATAAAAACAGTACGTTTTTTTATATCTGCATCCTTTTTGTAGATAATTTTCTACAAAAAACTCATAAATCACATTATAAAACAAAATAAGTAAAAAGAATAGTCTTAAATATGACCTTTTTCCTTTAAACTCACGAATTTATGGTCACCTATTATGATATGATCAAGTACTTCAATTCCGATAATTCGACCACATTCTACTAATCGTTTTGTAACTTCAATATCTTCACGGCTCGGCGCCGGATCTCCTGAGGGATGGTTATGAAGACATATAATAGAGGCTGCTGCCCGACGGAACGCTTCTTTAAAAACTTCCCTTGGGTGCACAATCGACGTATTTAAACTTCCAATAAAAATAGTTTGCCTATGTATAACTTGATTTTTCGTATTCAAATATAAACAAACAAAATGCTCCTGTTGCAAAAAACGCATCTCTTCCATCATATAACTCGCACAATCTTCTGGACTTCGAATACTATATCTATTTTGACATTCTAAACGTACCATTCTTCTACCTAATTCAAAAGCAGCCATAAGCTGCGACGCCTTTGCAATCCCAACACCATGAATGCTCATCATCTCTTCTAACGTTGCATCCTTTAACATTCGTAAGCCGTCAAAATGATGTAGAATATTATCTGATAACGTTAACACCGTTTCTTCTTTAGAACCCGTTCTGAGTAAAACTGCAAGAAGTTCTCGATTCGATAAACTTCCTGCTCCTTCTAACAATAAACGCTCCCGTGGCTGTTCTTCTCTCACAACATCACGAATACCGTTCATCTCTCCACCCCTTTTTTTACGATTTCTCCTAAAGAAAACCCCATGCAATTTTACACATGGGTTACATCGCTATCAAACTGTTTTAATTCACGGACAAGACGTGCAATTGGCAAGCCAACTACACTGTAGTAGTCCCCTTGAATATGTTGAACAAAAATAGACCCTTTACCTTGAATTCCATAGCTTCCTGCCTTATCAAGTGGTTCCTTCGATGCAACGTATACGTCTATTTCTTCTTCTGTTAATCCCCAAAATGTTACTTCTGTACGTTCATAAAAAGTTACCGTTTTTTCTTTCGATATAATTGCAACACCTGTGTATACTTCGTGTGTTTTCCCTGATAATAATTGTAGCATTTCTTTCGCCTCAGCCCCATTAGACGGCTTTCCAAGAATACGCGAATCATATGTAACAATTGTATCTGCACCTAGTACAACTTGATTACTATGGTTTTCTGCCACAGCAGATGCTTTTTGCAAAGCAAGCGACATGACAATATCAGAAGGTGATGAATATGCACCAATCTTCTCTTCTACTTCACTAACAACGATGTCAAATGGCACATCTGCTAATTCAAGCAGTTCCTTCCTCCTCGGTGACCCTGAAGCTAAAATAATTTTCCTCATATTTTCTCCTTCCCTTCTCACATGAAGCAGAATAATTCAAATCAATCGTATCAAAGGAATAGTTTCCCCACAAATTCTAGAAATATCATTTTCTCTAAACAAAATAATAGTTCTTTTTAAATACGATTATATGCTGCCCATACAGAAAGCACTTTGTTCTAAATTCAAAAGAAAAGAAAGAAGTATATGTACTTCTTTCTTCGTCATTTCATTATCCTATTATTTCACTTTTTGTGAAACCATTTTTTCATACGAAAGTATACCATCAATAATAACTTGATTTAATTTAGCTACAGATTCCTTATCGCTCTTCCCTTCCTTAATCGTTTGCACCGCTATTGACGTATACGTATAAAGCTTCTTTGCATCTTCACGCTTCATACTCTTCCCTTCCTTTTCCATAGCTTTCCACTCTTTTTGAATCGCTTCTATATCTTTTGGATTACTTTTCCCACTAGTTTGTACGCTGGACACATATTTTGCTAAATGAGTATATAATGGCTGCACTTTCGCTAAAAACATTCCTACTTCTTTATCATTTTTGAGCAATGCTTTATCTGTAATATCCCAATTTTTTTTCAAAACTGAAACACCATCTTGCTTATACTGATCTATTAATTGATTAACAGCCTGTTCATCGCTCGTAATAGCAACAACTAACGCATACTTATCACCACTCGGTTTCAAAGTAGCCACGCCCCCATTACTTTTCCACTCTTCAATAGCAGCCTGTCCTTTTTCTTCAGAGGAATAAAGCCCTCCTTGAACAAAAAATAGTTTCATTGGGTCTAATGACGTTCCTACCTGTGCTTTTGGTTTTTCCTCTTTCGGTGTTGGTGTTTGTTCTGCCGTTCCACCCACCTTTTGTTCCTCATTACCTGCCTGCTTCGAAGCCGTTACCTTACCTTCTCCTGTCGTCCCTTGTCCAGTTAATAAATGAATCATACCCATCCCAAATGCAGTACCAATAATTATTGCAGTTGCAACGATTGCGATTATTGTATTGCTCCACTTCTTTCGATATTTTTCCATAGATACTGATTTCGCTTTTTGAAACGGAACGACATTTTTCGGTCTCTCACTTTCTGCTACCATCCAGTCAAACTCATCCTTCTTTTTTTCCTCATACTTCGCTTCTGTTCCATTTACTTTCACCGAGATCGTTCGTGATTGCTTGTCCATACATTCACACCTCACCTCTTGTCATTGTCCGCATCATATCATATTCATTCCACAAAAAAACGAGATATTTGTCAGAGGAATTCGTCAAATAACCCTATATTATTATCTTATATGTATGCATTTGACTTCATTTGTAGAACAAAAAACTAGATAGCAAAGACTATCTAGTTTTTCTCGCGAATATATTTTCTAACTTCGGAAATGAAATACAAAGAACCTGTTATGATAAAAACATCATGTTCTCCTATCATGTCAACCTTTGTATCAATTGCCTCTTTCCAATCTTCAAAAACTATTTTTGACTCTTGTTGTGAATACGATGCAAGCTTGTCAGCAGAAATGGCACGATCAAAGGCAAACGTCGTAAATATTATTTCATCAGCAACTTTTTCTAATTGCCCTACCATGTTATGTAACTGTTTGTCACCAAGAGCAGTAAATAAAACTATTACATTCTTCTTTTTATAATGTGCCTCTACTGTCTTTACAAGACTTTCAATACCTTCTGGATTATGAGCACCATCTATTATAATATCTGGATTACTTTGTAACTTTTCAAATCGACCAATCCAGTATGCTTCTTGTAAGCCAACTTTTATTTCCTCTTCATCAATTAAAAATGATAAATATGTTTTTAAATACATTACTGCCATAAGCGCTAGTGCTGCATTGCCTACTTGGTGAATACCTTTCATTGAAATCCGAACATTTTCAAACGAGGCAAATGGACAAGCAAAATCAAAGTGTTCCCCATCTTTATTAGAATGTTTATGTAGTGTTGTAAACTGTTTTCCAAGTTCATATAAGCTTGCATGATTTTCCTTAGCAACCTTTTGAATTACTTGCAATGCTTCTTCATTTTTCACACCAGTAATAACTGGAACACCAGACTTAATAATCCCTGCCTTTTCATATGCAATTTCTCCTAGTGTATTGCCTAAAATATGCATATGATCGTGACCGATATTCGTAATAATCGTGAGAACCGGATGAATAACATTTGTAGAATCAAATCTTCCCCCAAGCCCCGTTTCAAATAAAACGACATCACAGAAATTAACTTTACCGAAATAATAAATTGCCATTACTGTAATAATTTCAAACTCAGTCGCTTCTCCTAAATCCGTCTCATCTAATTTTTCAACGACTGGCTTTACCATATTTACAAGTTCTGCAATCTCTTCATCTGCAATCGGTATTCCGTTTACACTAATACGTTCATTGAATGTTTCTATGTAAGGCGATGTAAACGATCCTACTTTATATTTCGCACCTTCTAACATGTAGCGCATGTATGTTAAAGTTGAACCTTTTCCATTTGTGCCGGCTAGATGAACACATTTTATATGACGCTCTGGATTTCCGAGTTCTTCTAACATCCATTGCATTCTTTCTAGCCCTGGTTTTATCCCAAATTTCAATCGGCTATGAATCCAGTTTATCGCTTCTTCGTATGTATGTATCACGTGTGTTATTCCCCTTTCAAAAGACAACCTTCATACTTCTATTATACGCAAAGAAAAGAGACTCACCAATATAGTGAGTCTCTGAAAAACATTTTTATTTCTCAAGATCAGCTAGACGTTGACGAACCGCTTCGCGTTTTTCTAGATAATCTTGCTCTTTCGCACGCTCTCCGTCAATAACTTCTGCAGGAGCTTTCGCTACGAATCCTTGGTTTGAAAGTTTCTTCTGTACACGTTCTACTTCTTTACCAAACTTCTCAAGTTCTTTTTCAAGACGCGCTTTCTCTTCATCAAGATTGATAAGATCAGCTAACGGTAAGAATAACTCTGCACCTGATACGATTGCAGTCATCGCTTTTTCTGGCGCTTGTAAATCAATCTTAATTGTTAGTTCACTTGGGTTACAGAAACGCTCAATGTAAGAGCTGTTTTTCGTAAGCTGGGCTAGTACTGCCTCGTCTTTTGCTTTAATTTGCATTTGAACTTTTTTGCTCATTGGCGTATTTACTTCCGCACGGATGTTACGAACAGAGCGAATGATATCAACTAGAAGGTGCATTTCTGCTGCCGCTTCTTTATCTTGTAAATCTTCGCGAACTGTTGGCCATGCTGCTACTGTAATAGACTCGCCTTCATGCGGTAAATGCTGCCAAATTTTCTCTGTTACAAATGGCATGAATGGATGTAATAGACGCATTGTTTGGTCTAATACGTAAGCTAAAATCGAACGAGTTGTTTTCTTAGCTGCTTCATCTTCACCGTATAGTGGAAGTTTCGCCATCTCAATGTACCAGTCACAGAAATCATCCCAAATGAAGTTGTATAATGAACGACCAGCTTCACCGAACTCATATTTATCCATGTTACGTGTTACACTTTCGATTGTTTCGTTTAAGCGAGTTAAAATCCACTTATCTGCAACTGATTTTTCACCAGTTAAATCGATTTCTTCATACTTCATGTCATCCATGTTCATTAATACGAAACGTGATGCGTTCCAAATTTTATTAATGAAGTTCCAAGTAGATTCTACTTTTTCCATGCTGAAACGTAAATCTTGACCTGGTGCACTTCCTGTTGATAAGAAGTAACGCATCGCATCTGCACCGTACTTCTCGATAACATCCATCGGATCAATACCGTTACCAAGAGATTTACTCATTTTACGTCCTTGCTCATCACGAACTAAACCGTGAATTAATACATCTTTAAATGGACGCTCTCCTGTAAACTCTAAACCTTGGAAAATCATACGAGATACCCAGAAGAAGATGATGTCATAACCAGTTACTAAAGCATCTGTTGAATAGAACTTTTTAAAGTCTGCTGCATCTTCATTCGGCCAGCCAAGTGTTGAGAATGGCCATAATGCTGAACTGAACCATGTATCAAGCACGTCATTATCTTGATTCCAGTTTTCAAGATCTGCTGGCGCTTCTGTACCTACGTATACTTCACCAGTTTCTTTATGATACCAAGCTGGAATGCGGTGTCCCCACCATAATTGACGAGAAATACACCAGTCATGAATGTTTTCCATCCAGCGTAAGTATGTGTTTTCAAAACGCTCTGGTACGAACGTTACTTTTTCTTCTTCTTTTTGTTGAAGTTCTACCGCTTTTTCTGCAAGTGGAGCCATTTTTACGAACCATTGTGTTGATAAATAAGGCTCAACAACTGCACCGCTACGCTCACTATGACCTACTGAGTGCATATGAGGCTCGATTTCTACTAATACGCCAGCTTCTTGTAAGTCTTTCACTAACTCTTTACGGCATTCGAAACGATCCATACCGTTATACTTACCAGCTTTTTCGTTCATCGTTCCATCTTCGTTCATTACTAAAATACGTGGTAAGTCATGACGGTTACCTACTTCAAAGTCATTCGGGTCATGAGCTGGTGTAATTTTCACAACGCCTGTTCCGAAGTCTTTTTCTACGTATTCATCAGCAATAATCGGAATCTCTCGGCCTACGATTGGAAGTGTAACTGTTTTTCCGATTAAATGTTTGTAGCGATCATCTTCTGGATGAACTGCTACCGCTGTATCACCAAGCATTGTTTCTGGACGAGTAGTTGCAAGGCGAATGTGACCAGAACCGTCTGTTAACGGATAGTTCATATGGTAGAATGCACCTTGAACTTCTTTATGAATTACTTCAATATCAGAAAGAGCTGTGCGTGTTGCTGGATCCCAGTTGATGATATACTCACCGCGGTAAATTAAGCCTTTTTCATATAATTGAACGAATACTTTATTAACAGCGTTAGATAAACCTTCGTCTAATGTGAAGCGTTCACGAGAATAGTCTAGTCCTAAACCAACTTTCCCCCATTGTTGACGAATGTGAGAAGCGTATTCTTCTTTCCATTCCCAAGCTTTTTCAAGGAATTTCTCACGACCAAGATCGTAACGTGAAATACCTTCTTCACGAAGTTTCCCTTCTACTTTCGCTTGCGTTGCGATACCAGCATGGTCCATTCCTGGAAGCCATAATACATCGTAACCTTGCATACGCTTTGTACGAGTTAAAATATCTTGAAGCGTCGTATCCCAAGCGTGACCTAAGTGTAACTTACCAGTTACGTTCGGAGGTGGAATTACAATTGTATATGGTTGTTTCTTCTCATCTCCTGTTGCTTCGAAATATTTGCCTTCAAGCCACCACTTGTAAAGGCCTTCTTCAACGGACATATGATCATATTTAGTTGGTAAATTATTTTCCGTGTTTGACATTATTTTCCCTCCTTAAAATAAAAAATGCCCCTCATCCAAAAAAGGACGAGGGACATCGCGGTACCACCTTTATTTACAAACAAATTCAGAATTTGCTTATACTCTTAATTTGATAACGGACAAATCCGTCTTTTCCTAATAAGAATCATTCCGTTCAGAAAAGATGCTCCAGGGCTACCTTCTAACATAACTATCTAGAGAACCTCCCAGCCAATGGTTCCCCTCTCTGAAGACGTTTCATGTTATACTCTTCCCCTTCAATGCATTTATGTGATTGTTAATTATTATATACAATAGTGTAAAAAACGAAACCTTATTCGTCAAGATAAATTTGAAACTACGGCTTTTATCTCTTTATGGAACTAATAAAAAAAAGATAAGCAGGGTTCTCCCTACTTATCTTCTTTATCCGTTCCCTTGCTGGGCAGCTTGTAATTGCGAAAGGAAATATTCTGTATTACTAATGAGCCAATGCGATTGCTGCAGAATTTTCACCCCGCGAAGCTCATTTTCTTCATTACGACTCTTTCTTCTTTTCGTATACGACTGAATTTGCCGAATAAAATGCGACGGGTACGTCATATACGCAAACATAAGAAGCTGCTCCTCTTTCGTAAATGGGAAATTTTTTTGATACATTTGATACCATTCAAAGCGGTCGCTCCGCGCAATTGGATATGTGTTCAAAGACCTTGAATAAAAGCCGACGATATCCTGTACCGGTGTAGCAAACTGAGACTTTTCTAAACTAATAAAATAACCGTTTCGTTCATAATCAAATAAAAAGTGATTAAGTGATACATTTCCATGAACGAAAGTAGTACGTGTTTTTTCCTTTTCTTTCATTGCATCATGCCATTCACTTAATTGTTTCGTTGCGAACTCACGTGCTCTCATAACGTGGTGATAATACGTACAATATTGTAATTCAAATGGAGACATATACCACTTCGCTTCAGATTCTATAAGAAACTCTTCTAATATCTCGCCATCATTTTCCCAACGGTCGGATATATTTGTATAATGTTTTTCTAAATCTTCTTCTGTATAAGTCTCCTCTTTCACCGTTTTTTGATGCAACGTCCCGAGCGTTTGAAACATCTTATGGTATTGATCATTATCTTCGCCGTTTCCTTCCGCACGTTCTAACCAAGGCATTAAATAATAGCTATACGCCCCATCACTTAAAACATAATTCCCGTCCGTCGTGTGATAGATAGGTACATAATTCGAAAAACCTTTCTCCTTCAAATATTGAATATGGTGTAAAAAATTATTCCGCTCTAATTTTCTATCTTGTATTTTCTTTAACGCATACGGACCTTGATTCGTATAAATTTTCATTACACTTCCGTGCTCTTCCATATGCTGAGTGTCCAATCTATATTGCCTCACAATGGGTTCATAGCGATTTCGTAATTCAATATCCATACGAATAACCCTTTCTTATTCAAAACATAGCTTCTAGGAAAAGAAAAGAGGTGAGTGAAAAAACTCACTCACTTATTTCACTGTTGCTTTTGAAACAGGAATATATATAATTTGCCCTGTAGTTAAATATATATCTTCTGATTGATTTACACGATATAAGCTTTGTACAGTCGTTTCATAACGTTCTGCAACCGATTCAATTGTATCTCCTTCTTGTACGAAGTACATTCTTAACTTCGTAAATTCTTCTTCTGGTTCTTTCGTAAATAATTTCGTTAAATAAAGTGCATTTTCATCTCGCTGTGAATATGCTTCTTCCTCTGGCTCTTCCTGCTTTTTCGCTTTTTCTTTCTTGAAATTTTTCCGCCCGAATAATTCAAATTGTGGCGTCTTTTCTTGCTCCTCTTCACGCTCCACAAGTTCATGTTCTTCTAATGCCTCTTCTTCTATTTCTTGCTCTTTTCTTTCCTCTAGCTGAAACGGTTCAAATGCATAATCTTCCCATCCATCTGATTCTTTATAGACTGGTACCTCTTCGTGCAGCACAGGTCTACTTTCATCCTCTTCAGCTGAATCAGCTTCCAACTCAGCATACACCGTCTCTTCCTCTTCCTCTTCATCCTCGGTTCTTTCCTCATCACATAAGCCTGTAATAGATATATCCGCTAATAGTTGTAAGCAACCATTTTCCTTTAATTCATAATCAAATTCCTCGATTGATACATATAATTCTTCAATTACTTTCACTCGATTTCTTGGAATTGATATTTCGAGCGGAAAGGAATGGACAAGCTCATTAACCCCGTCTCCCCTTGTTTCTACATAATCAATTGCCTTTGCTGGTGATAGCTCTCTTAATGAATAAGCTGAATCATCTTGCCTTGCAACGTACTCTCCCGTTAAATCTAATTGCCCCCTCACGATAACTTCATGATCGAGCTCCTCTATCTCAACGTCTGGATCTAACGAAATTGACAAAAGTTCTTCGACTTCCTGTCCCTTCTGGAACCAAACAGATTCTTTTAATGAAAATCGTAATGAATGATCTGTTGCCACTTCTTTTCCCCCTCCCAAACTATATGTCATTACAGATTTATGTTCCCTAAGGCTACTTTATGAATAAAAAAAATCGCTCCCCTAATGGAAAGCGATTTTCTCTAAGAAATTATGCTTTTAATTTTGACATTGCAATTTCGGCCGCTGCAATTGTCGCCTCAATATCTGCATCACTATGTGCTGTCGATAAGAATAAACCTTCAAATTGAGAAGGTGGTAAAAATACACCTTGTTCTACCATTTCACGATAGTAAGCTGCAAAGAATTCTAAGTTTGAAGATTTTGCTGCATCATAATTAGTAACTTGCTCATCCGTAAAGAAAATACCAATCATAGAACCTGCACGATTAATGTGATGCGGGATATTATGCTTTTCAGCTGCCTTACGTAGTCCAGCCTCTAATATTTCTGCTTTACGCTCAAATTCCACATATGATTCTGGCGTTAACTGCACTAACGTTTCATAACCTGCTGTCATTGCAAGTGGATTACCCGATAATGTTCCAGCTTGGTAAATCGGTCCACTTGGTGCAACTTGACGCATAATCTCTGCCTTCCCACCGTATGCTCCTACCGGCAAGCCACCACCGATTACTTTACCTAAACAAGTTAAGTCAGGAGTTACACCGTAATAACCTTGTCCACAATTATAAGCAACACGGAATCCTGTCATTACTTCATCAAAAATAAGTAGTGCACCGTTTTGCTCTGTCACTTCACGAAGTCCTTCTAAAAACCCTGGTTGCGGGGGAACAACACCCATATTCCCTGCCACTGGTTCTACAATTATACAAGCGATATCATCACCGAATTGTTCGAAAGCATATTTTACACTTTCTAAATCGTTATACGCTACTGTAATCGTATTTTTCGCTACACCTTCTGGTACACCAGGGCTATCTGGTAAACCTAGCGTTGCTACACCCGAACCTGCTTTAATCAATAAAGAATCACCATGACCGTGATAACAACCAATGAATTTCAAAATTTTGTTACGTCCAGTGTAACCACGAGCTAAACGTAGTGCACTCATTGTCGCCTCTGTTCCAGAGTTAACCATACGCACAATCTCAATTGATGGTACACGCTCAATAACAAGCTGCGCTAATTTATTTTCAATTTCTGTTGGTGCACCAAAGCTTGTTCCTTTTTCAGCAACAGCTTTTAAAGCCTCAACAACACGATCATTCGCATGACCATGAATTAAAGGTCCCCACGATAATACGTAATCGATGTATTCATTCCCATCGATATCATATACTTTAGAGCCTTTTCCGCGCTCCATAAACAGCGGATTCATACCAACAGACTTAAAAGCACGAACAGGGCTGTTTACGCCTCCAGGCATTAAATTTTGAGCCTCTTCAAACGCCGCAATCGACTTATCAAATTTTTTCATTATTTAGCGCCTCCTTCTTGTAACCATCTTGCTGCATCTTTTGCATGATACGTAATAATCAAGTCTGCTCCTGCGCGTTTCATGCTAATTAATTTCTCAAGTACAACTTCTTTTTCATTAATCCAACCATTTTGTGCTGCTGCTTTAATCATCGAATATTCACCACTTACGTTATAAGCAACGACTGGTAAGTTAAAGTTATTTTTCACATCACGAACGATATCTAGATAAGAAAGAGCTGGCTTTACAATTAAGAAGTCGGCCCCTTCCATTACATCTGATTCTGCTTCACGGAATGCTTCCATACGGTTCGCTGGGTCCATTTGATATGTTTTACGGTCACCAAACTGCGGTGCGCCATGTGCTGCATCACGGAACGGTCCGTAAAATGCTGATGAATATTTCACAGCGTACGACATAACTGGTACGTGCGCGAAACCATTTTCATCTAATGCATGGCGAATCGCCGTTACGAATCCGTCCATCATGTTAGATGGTGCAATAATGTCCGCCCCTGCTTTCGCTTGACTTACAGCTGTTTTTGCAAGAGCTGCAAGAGACTCATCATTTAAAATAACGCCATCTTCAATAACACCGCAATGACCATGGCTTGTAAATTGACATAAACATGTATCTGCAACTACCACTAGCTCTGGGAACTCATCTTTAATTTGCTTAATTGCACGCTGTACAATTCCATGCTCACAATATGCCGATGATCCAACTTCGTCCTTTTCAGCAGGTAAACCAAATACAATAACAGAACGAATACCTAAATCAACGACCTCTTGCATTTCAGCTTGCAATAAATCTAAAGACATTTGATATACGCCTGGCATAGAAGGAACTTCATTACGAATATTTTCTCCTTCTAATACAAAAATAGGGTAAATAAAATCTTCTGTATGTAAAAATGTTTCACGTACAAGCGCACGCATGCCCCCGCTTTGTCTTAAACGACGATGACGATTAAATTGTAAAGAATTCATAGATTTCTATCCCCATTCTTTTATTTTATCCCGCGTTAACGGGCAGTAAGACTCCCATCTCAAATTTTGGCTAGAGCAAAGAAGTTAGATGGGAAATCAACTGCCCATAAACGCCCGATTGGTGAAGGCTAATAATTAGTGGGGAATAAACCTCCCACTAATTAAAGTTTCACTTTATAGATTCACAAATGCATTGCAGTAATGCTTCTACAGTGTACTCTTTTGGCACAATAACATGTGGAAAATAGAGGTTCGCCTCTTTTTCCGTAATAGGCCCTATACAAGCAATTGTACATTTTTTCGTCCATTCTCTCCAGTTTGTACCCTCAAGTAAACGAACAAAACTATCAACAGTTGAAGGGCTCGTAAATGTAATAATATTTACTTCCCCTAATTTTAATGCTGTTATAAGTTCTTGTTTTTTCTCTACATTCACCTTCGTACCATATACAATTAGCTCATCTAGAAAAACACCAAACTCCCTAAGTTTAACCGGGATTACATCTCTTGCTAAATTCCCCTTCGGAAATAAAATACGCTCGTTTCCACTTAATTCTTTTAGAAACTCTTCGGCAAATGTTTCTGCAACAAACGAGGTCGGAACAAAATGAACTTGATAGCCCCTTTTTTCTAACTCTAATTTTGTTTTCACGCCTACCGCAGCGATTTTAATAGTTAATGGTATTTTTGTTTCTAAACCATCTAGAAAAAAAGCTACACCATTTTTACTCGTAAAAATAACCCAGTCATACGAATGTAGTTGCCTTGTTATACGTTGAATTTGCCTATGAGATGTGCCTTCCATACGCAAAAGCGGAATTTCCAATGGAATTCCGCTCCTTTCTTTCACTGCTACACTCATTTGTTTCGCTTGATGCTGGGCACGTGTAATCAATACTGTTTTGCCAGCGAGAGCGTTCATATTTATTGTTGCTCCTTATTTGCAGCAAGGATGAGCTCTTTTGCTCCTTGTTTAATTAAACGGTCCGCAGCCTCTAATCCAACTTGCTTCGGATCATTGCCTACTACTATCTCTTTCAATAAAACAGAACCGTCCATAGAACCGACAAGCGCTGTTAATTCGATTGCATCATTTTCTTTAAGAGTTGCATATCCAGCGATTGGAACTTGGCATCCACCTTCAAGTTTATGAAGAAATACTCGTTCAGCAGCCACTGTTCTTTCTGTTACTGCATCATTAATATGCGCTAACAACTGAAGTAAATCCGTATCATCCTCACGACATTCAATCGCTAATGCACCTTGTCCTACGGCTGGTACACATAACGTTTCATCTAAATGTTCTGTAATAACTTCTCCGTCCCAGCCCATTCTCTGTAATCCAGCTGTCGCTAAAATAATTGCATCGTAATCTTCATCTTTTAACTTACGTAAGCGTGTATCGATATTCCCACGAATCCATTTCACTTGTAAATCTGGTCTCGCAGCTAGTAGTTGTGCACTACGTCTCAAACTACTCGTTCCTAAGATCGCGCCTTCTGCTAAGTCTTTAAACGATTCTCCGTTTTTAGAAATAAAAGCATCACGAGGGTCAACGCGCTTTGGCGTACAACCAATCGTTAATCCATCTGGAAGTACAGCTGGCATATCTTTCATACTATGTACAGCCATATCAATTTCTTTCGTAAGTAACGCATGTTCAATTTCCTTTACAAATAAACCTTTTCCGCCTACTTTTGAAAGAGTAACATCTAAAATAACATCACCTTTTGTGACGATTTCTTTCACTTCAAATTCATATGGTAAACCAAGCGCTTTTAATTGATCAATAAACCAATTAGTTTGTGTTAATGCTAGTTTACTCTTTCGTGAACCTACAATAATTTTGCGCATAATTCTCTCTCCTCATTATAAATACCAAAAGTGGAAATTAGATAAACTGCTTAATAGAAAAATGTTAACTAGCATTACGAGAAATGCCCCGATATTCCACTGCACAATTTTCTTACCTTGCAACACATCTGCTGCTCGTAAATATAAGCCCACGCAATATACAAATAGAACGACAAAAGACCCAATTACTTTCGTATCATACCAATGGAAATTATCCAATTTTGTATATCCCCATATGCACCCTAATATAATTGCTAATAAGAAAAACGGAACAGAAAATAAATTTAATCCGTAAGACATAGATTCAAGCTTCGGCAAATTTCCTAATCTTCTTAATCTCGCATTCCACTTTTTCTTTTTTAATAGTCGGTATTGCAATAAATACATAATAGAAAAAATAAACGATACCGTAAACGTTGCATAAGAAATAATCGCCATACCGACATGCACGTATACAAGTTCTGAAACTAATTGCTCTGCAAGTACTGGCGACATCTTCCCGAGCGGTGTAAAAATAGAAAAAGCGCTTACGCCAAATGCTACAACATTTGTAAAAAAGACTAAAAAGTCAATACGCATAAATCGATTAATGACTAATGACATCGTAATCAATAACCAAACATAAAAATAAATCCCTGATAATAAAGTTAAAATAGGATTCGTTTCTGAATCTGTAGCCCTAAGCAACATAAAGATAGACTGTAGAACCCATACAATCGAAAGTAACCAAAAAGCAAAGCGGTTCGCCTTTCGGTTACTTTGGAAATAATCTATAAAATATAAACTAATGCTACAAGCATATAAAATAATTGCAATATGATAAATAATACTGTTATTTAAAAAACTCATCCGATCATCCTTCCAAGTTATAAAGATGGAACGGATGGTGTCCACGCTCTTTTATGTTCTACTTCTTCCGTATTTCCCGCTTCTTCCACTTCTAAATCAAAAATCTTCGCAAATAAAGCTAATTTTTCGCCAGCTCCCTCTTCAACAGCTAATTCTTTAGCTACTAAAATTGGGTCTTTTAACAATTGGTTAATAATACTTTTCGTATGTTTACTAATTATTTTTTTCTCACGATCACTAAGGTTTGGTATTTTTCGCTCAAGACTTTCCATCGTATCACTTTGAATTGCTAGCGCTTTATCACGAAGAGCTGATATTAACGGTACAACACCAAGCGTACTTAACCACGTTTTAAATAAAACCATTTCTTCTTCAATCATAAATTGAATTTTCTCTGCTTCTTTTAAACGTTCAGCACGGTTTGCTTCAACTACACCTTGCAGATCGTCGATATCATATAAGAAAGAGCCTTCTAATTCATCAATCGCCGGATCAATATCACGTGGTACTGCAATATCAACCATAAATAACGGACGACCAGAGCGCATTCTCTCTACTTTTGTCATCATTTCTTTCGTAATGACATATTCTGACGCACCCGTTGAACTAATTAAAATATCCGCTTCTAATAATGCACATTGCAATTCACTTAAAGGCTTTGCATGTCCCATATATTTCTCAGCCATCACTTCCGCTTTCGTAAGCGTCCTATTCATAACCGTTACTTTACGAGCTCCACTTCCATATAAGTTTTGCAGTGCAAGTTCACCCATCTTACCCGCACCAAGAATAAGTACATGACAATCTGTTAAATCGCCAAATATTTTCTTTCCGAGCTCAACAGCAGCATAACTAACAGACATCGCACTTTCACCAATCGTTGTTTCTGAGTGCGCACGTTTTGCTAACGTAACCACTTGCTTAAACAACTCATTAAAAATTGTACCTGTCGCTTTTACTTGTTGTGCTTCTAAAAAGCTATCTTTTATTTGACCTAAAATTTGCGTCTCTCCAACAACCATAGAATCTAAACCGCATGTTACGCGGAATAAATGATCTATTGCGCCATCTTGTTCAAAAATAGACAAGTATGGTGCGACTTCTTCTATTTCAAGCTGAAACCAATCAGCTAAAAACTTCTTAATGTAATACCGTCCCGTGTGTAATTGATCGACAACAGCGTAAATCTCAGTGCGATTACAAGTTGATACAATGACATTTTCTAGCACGCTCTTTTGGTTTTGTAATGTAGTCATTGCTTGCTCTAGCTCTGCTGCCTGAAATGTGAGTTTCTCACGAAATTCTACAGGGGCTGTTCGATAATTTACACTAACAACAAGAATATGCACGCAGCATGTCCCCCTTCACCCGTTTTATCACTTTATCTACTATCATAATACAACTTTCCTCTTATGAATCTGACAATCGTGTGAACAACTGATTATTTTTTATTTATTCTCCATATGTAATAAAGGAGCTTCAGTAAGATTAATAAAGAACTTTCTACTTTCTACTTTATAATAATTATAAAATAATAACTCTATTTGTACGTTACCAAAAAAAGTCCTCATAATCAAGTGATGGAAACTATTCCATATTAATTATAACATCATCTTTTCTATCTTCTTTCATCATGAAGGAAAATATGTATGATTGTTCCAAAATATAGTACTCACTTTCTCGATGCAATGCATTTGACATTGTATTTCTTTTTCGTTATATTAGTTTTACAAAATTAAATTGTGCACAACTTAAAAATACAAGGAGTTGCCTATGAAAGAAAATCCTTTACATCTAGATAACCAACTTTGTTTTTCTATTTACGCTTGTTCTAGAGAGGTTACCCGCTTTTACCGCCCCTATTTAGAAGAAATGGGCATTACGTATCCCCAGTACATTACTTTACTCGTACTCTGGGAACAAGACGGACTAACAGTGAAAGAAATTGGAGAACGTCTATTTTTAGATTCTGGTACTTTAACACCTATGTTAAAACGGATGGAATCATTAAAACTTGTACAACGTGTTCGTTCAAAAGAAGACGAGCGAAAAGTTTGTATTGAATTAACAGAACAAGGTAAAGATTTAAAAGAAATAGCTTGTTCATTACCAACAACGATGGCTACAAATTTAGGAATTACAGAGCAAGAATATCATTCTTTATTAATCCAATTAAACACATTAATTGAAACAATGAAAAAAATTAATGACAGAAAAGGGGAATAAACATGGATAAATTATATACTGCTTCAGTAACAGCAACAGGTGGAAGAAACGGTAAGGTAGTTTCAGATGATGGCATATTAAATCTTGATGTAAAAATGCCAAAAGCACTAGGTGGCGCAGGCGGAGAAGCAACAAATCCAGAACAATTATTTGCAGCTGGTTATGCGGCTTGCTTTGATAGTGCATTGCAACTTGTAATTCGTACAAAACGTATGAAGGTGGAAAGTACAGAAGTGACTGCACACGTTTCTATCGGTAAAGATACAGATGGTGGTTTCGGACTATCTGCTGTACTTGACGTACATGTTGCTGGTGTTTCTCATGCCGAAGCACAAGAACTTGTAGAAGCCGCTCACGGTGTATGTCCTTACTCTAAAGCAACAAGAGGAAATATTGAAGTTACATTAAACGTACGCTAAAAGTTTAGTAAATAAAAAAAAACGCGCGACATTCGTCACGCGTTTTTTGTTTTTGTCATTTTATGAATTGCTTTCCATGCTTCTTCTTTTCCAAGTCCTGTTTCAGAAGAGAATAGAACGATTTCATCGCCAATTTCAACAGCAAGCGTTTCTTTTACAACTTTTAAATGCTTTTGCCATTTCCCTTTCGGAATTTTATCGGCTTTCGTTGCAATAATAATTGTTGGGATTTCATAATGCTTTAAGAAATCATACATCATAATGTCATCTTTTGTTGGTTGGTGACGTAAATCAACTACTAATACAGCTGCGTCTAATTGCGTACGTGTTGTAAAGTAAGTCTCAATCATTCTGCCCCATGCCGCGCGCTCTGTTTTAGATACTTTCGCATATCCATAACCTGGAACGTCAACAAAATGCATCATTTCATTGATTAAGAAAAAGTTCAGCGTTTGCGTTTTTCCTGGTTTAGAAGAAATACGTACTAACTTTTTACGATTTAAAATTTTATTAATAAAGGAAGACTTCCCGACATTAGAACGACCTGCCAAGGCAATTTCTGGTAAATCACTGTCTGGATATTGTTCCGGTTTAACGGCACTAATTACAATATCTGCTTTTGTTACTTTCATTGTTTCACTCCTACTAATGCGTGCTCCAATACTTCGTCTAAATGAGATGCAAGCACAAACGTAAGGTTTTCTTTTACGCTCTCTGGAATATCATCTAAATCTTTCTCATTTTCCGCCGGTAAAATAATTTTTGTTAATCCCGCGCGGTGAGCACTTAATGTTTTTTCTTTCAAACCACCAATCGGTAATACACGACCACGAAGTGTAATTTCACCTGTCATACCAACTTCTTTACTTACAGGAATACCTGTTAGTGCAGAAATAAGTGCCGTTGCCATCGTAATACCTGCTGATGGTCCATCTTTTGGAACTGCTCCTTCTGGAACATGAATATGAATATCGTTTTTCTCATGGAAATCCGGATCAATATGAAGTTCTTCTGCACGAGAACGAATATAGCTAAACGCGGCTTGTGCGGATTCTTTCATAACATCCCCAAGTTTCCCTGTTAAAATTAATTTCCCTTTTCCTGGCGCTACAGACACTTCAATTGCAAGTGTATCGCCGCCCGCTGCTGTGTAAGCTAAACCTGTTGCCATACCAACTTGGTCTGTTTTTTCAGCTTGACCATAACGGAATATATGCTTACCAAGTAAATCAACAATATTTTTCTCTGTTACAACAATGCGCTTGCGTTCTGCTGTAACGATAATTTTTGCTGCTTTACGGCAAACTTTTGCAATTTGACGCTCTAACGTACGAACACCAGCCTCGCGTGTATAATAACGAATAATTTCAAGAAGCGCTTCATCACGTACTTGCAAATTACCTTTTCGCAAACCGTGCTCTTTTAATTGTTTCGGCAATAAATGCTCACGAGCAATGTGCACCTTTTCAAGTTCTGTATAACCAGCAATTGAAATGATTTCCATACGGTCAAGCAATGGGCCCGGAACACTTGCAAGTGTATTAGCAGTTGCAACGAACATAACTTTCGATAAATCATATGGCTCTTCAATGTAATGATCACTGAAGTTATGGTTTTGTTCTGGATCTAACACTTCAAGTAACGCCGCTGATGGGTCTCCCCTGAAATCGTTAGACATTTTATCAATCTCATCTAATAAGAAGACTGGATTAACTGTTTTCGCCTTTTTCATACCTTGAATAATACGTCCTGGCATCGCTCCTACATATGTACGACGGTGACCACGAATTTCAGATTCATCACGCACACCACCAAGAGAAACACGTACAAAATTACGATTTAACGATGTTGCAATAGAACGTGCTAACGAAGTTTTCCCAACCCCAGGAGGTCCTACTAGACAAAGAATTGGTCCTTTTAATGAATTCGTTAACTTCTGTACAGCTAAATATTCAAGTACTCGTTCTTTCACTTTTTCAAGACCGTAATGATCTTTATTTAAAATTTCTTCCGAATGAGCGAGGTCAATCATATCCTCTGTTGCTGTTGTCCATGGGAGAGCTAATAACCAATCAATATAATTACGAATGACACCACTCTCAGCAGAACTTACAGGTAATTTTTCATAACGATCTAATTCTTTCAGTGCAGCCTGCATTGTTTCTTCAGGCATTCCCGACTGTTCAATTTTCTCACGAAGTTCTTCAACTTCCCCGCCCTTGCCTTCTTTATCACCAAGTTCAGTTTGAATTGCCTTCATTTGCTCACGTAAGAAATATTCTTTTTGCGTGCGCTCCATTGAACGTTTCACTTTTTGTCCAATTTTCTTTTCTAGGCTAAGTAACTCTTGTTCATCTTGAATAATTGAAATAAGTGTATGTAGTCGTTCTTTCACAGATACAATCTCTAAAATCTCTTGTTTCTGCTTCGTTTTAATCGGTAAGTGAGAAGCAATCAAATCAGCTAGTCTTCCCGGTTCTTCTACATCAGCTACCGTTGCAAATGTTTCATTTGAAACTTTTTTCGAAACTTTAATATATTGTTCGAAATGCTCCAGTAACGTACGCATAAGAGCCTTCTCTTCTAAATCATCTTCTACTTCTTCCGTTACCGTTTTAATAGAAACTTGCACTATATTTTCTTCTTCGATAAACTCTACTACTTCCGCTCTATGTAAACCTTCTACAAGGACACGAAGCGTACCGTTCGGCAATTTTAACATTTGCTTCACTTTCGCCACTGTACCTACACTATATATGTCATCTTCTTTCGGATCGTCGATATTCATTTCTTTTTGCATTGCTAAAAAGATAATATTTTCATCCATTGCCGCCTGCTCTAGTGCTTGTATCGATTTATCACGTCCTACATCAAGATGCAGAACCATCGTTGGATATACGAGAATGCCTCTTAATGGTAGGAGGGGCACAATTCTTTCATTCGTATTCATACTAGACATAGCACCTCCATAATAAATTAAACTCCTGTTCAACTATTTTATATTACAATACATCTAGATGCAATTGCAGAGATTCTTCGCAATTGTTAATCCCCTGTTTTTTTGTGCCTCACGAAAAGAAAAAAGACTCCGCTTAAGCATACAAACTTAAACGAAGTCTGGCAAATTTTTATTATTGTATATTCTCACATTGATTGTGCATCTTTTTCGTCCAAATCATTATGTGCATCAAGCTCACGATGCATATTTTCCTGCATAAATGTTAATTCAAATACTTCTTTTAATTTGCGAACAGGAATGATCTCAATTCCCTTTATTGTATACAAAAATGGTTGCATGTTTTCAGCCGGAATGATGACTTTCTTAGCTCCCGCTTTTTTCGCAGCTTTTATTTTTGCGTACACACCACCAATAGGCTTCACTTCTCCGTGGATACTTATCTCACCTGTCATCGCTACTTCATTATTCACATACGTACGATGCACTGCTGAATAGACACCTGTTGCCATAGCAATACCTGCTGAAGGACCATCAATCGGGATACCACCAGGAAAATTAATATGTATATCATACCCTTCTGGCAACACATCTAGAGAACGAAGTACTGTTAACACATTATCAACAGAGCCTTTCGCCATACTTTTGCGACGAATCGATTTCGTTTGATTTCCAATACTTTCCTCTTCTACAATTCCAGTGACATTTACTGATCCTTTATCTTTCGCAGGAATAGCTGTTACCTCAATTTCTAATAACGCACCTGTATTCGGCCCATATACAGCAAGCCCGTTCACAAGACCGATTCTCGGGATTGGATAAATACGTTTTTCGTACTTTGGTGTAAGCTGACTAGAATGAACAACCCATTCAATATCTTCATCTTTAATGAAAGGTCGTTCTTCATTTATCGCCATACCAGCAGAAATTTGCACGAGATTAATTGCTTCTCGCCCATTTCTTGCATACATTCCAATCATTTCGATACCGTTCTCACCTACTTGCATCTCCACTTTGTCAGCTGCATTTTTCGCTACTTTTTGAATTTCTTCTGTATCTAACTCACGGAAGAACACTTCTAAACAACGCGACCTAATTGCAGGAGGAATTTCCTCTGGTGAACGTGTCGTTGCACCAACTAAGCGAAAATCTGCAGGTAAACCTTTTTGAAAAATATCATGTATATACGTTGGAATCATCGAATTTTCTTCACTATAATACGCACTTTCCAAAAACACTTTCCGATCTTCTAACACTTTTAGCATTTTATTCATTTGAATTGGATGTAATTCACCAATCTCATCAATGAACAAAATACCACCATGCGCATCTGTTACAGCCCCTTTTTTCGGTTGCGGGATACCCGCTTGTCCCATTGCACCTGCTCCTTGATAAATAGGATCATGCACTGAACCAATTAATGGATCCGCAATACCACGCTCATCAAACCTAGCTGTCGTCGCATCAAGTTCGATAAATGTTGCATTTGTACGAAATGGAGATTTCGGATTTCGTTTCGCTTCTTCTAATACAAGGCGTGCTGCCGCTGTCTTTCCGACACCTGGCGGACCGTATATGATCACATGTTGCGGATTAGGACCACAAAGAGCCGCTTTTAACGACTTAATCCCGTCTTCTTGCCCTACAATGTCTATAAAGGATGTAGGACGTACCTTTTCCGCAAGCGGCTCTGTTAAAGAAACCTCACGCATTTTACGAAGCTGCTCTAATTCTTTTTTCGATTCTCGATCAATTGAAACTTTTTGTGTTCGCTGATTTCGAAGTAAATGCCAAAAATACAATCCGACAATTACGCCAAAAACAAGTTGAACAAGTAAAAATATATTTGTCCAGCTCATAATTCATTTCCTCCCGCTATGTTTTACCTTTTAGTATTTCCTGGGAGGAATAGTGCTAAACATAAAGAAAAACAGCAATTATAAAAATTGCTGTTTCTTCTTCGCATTATGCAGATGTTTTTGTATCAAGTACAGTACCGTCTTGTAACACCAATTTCGGTGGTTCATTATCAGCTACTGTTTCTTTCGTAAGAATACACTTCTCGATATCTTTGCGAGATGGAAGTTCGAACATTACATCAAGCATCAAGCCTTCAATAATAGAACGAAGTCCACGAGCACCTGTTTTACGTTCAATTGCTTTTTTCGCAATCTCAACTAGTGCACCTTCTTCAAACTCTAACTCAACATCGTCAAGCTCCAATAATTTTTGGAATTGCTTAACAAGTGCATTTTTCGGTTTAGTTAAAATATCTACAAGAGCATCTTCATCAAGCGGCTCTAGGTTCGCAATAACTGGAAGACGACCGATAAACTCCGGAATTAAACCGAATCTTAAAAGATCCTCTGGTAAAACGTGAGATAAAACATGCTTCTCATTTACATCAGCATTTTTCTTCTCAGCACCAAATCCAATTACTTTCTCACCAAGGCGACGTTTAATAATAGGCTCGATGCCATCAAACGCTCCACCACAAATGAATAGGATGTTCGTTGTATCAATTTGAATAAACTCTTGATGCGGGTGCTTACGACCACCTTGAGGTGGAACGCTTGCTACAGTACCTTCTAAAATTTTCAGAAGTGCCTGCTGTACACCTTCACCAGATACATCACGTGTAATTGATGGATTTTCGGACTTACGTGCCACTTTATCAATCTCATCAATATAAATAATTCCTTTTTCCGCTTTTTCTACATCGTAATCAGCCGCTTGAATTAGTTTTAGTAAGATGTTTTCTACATCTTCCCCAACGTATCCAGCTTCTGTTAAAGATGTTGCGTCCGCGATTGCAAATGGAACATTTAAAATACGCGCTAATGTTTGTGCCAATAATGTTTTACCACTACCAGTTGGCCCAATAAGTGAAATATTACTCTTCGCTAATTCTACATCATCAATTTTGCTGTTAGAATTAATGCGTTTGTAATGGTTATATACCGCTACCGCTAGTGCTTTTTTCGCGTTATCTTGTCCGATGACATACTCATCTAAGATTTCACGAATTTCTACCGGTTTCGGTACATCTTTGAATTCTACTTCTTCGTCCTTCGCAAGCTCCTCTTGTACAATTTCAGTACAAAGCTCGATACACTCGTCACAAATGTAAACACCTGGACCTGCAACTAACTTTCGAACTTGCGTTTGTGTTTTACCACAGAAAGAACATTTTAATTGACCTTTTTCATCATTAAATTTAAACATATTTTCACACCCCTTACAAAGTGCTAACCTCTTGCCTTCGTATGTACACGATAAATGTATCGTATGTAAATACATATTATGTCACTACGTAGCGAGAAATACAAATAATATGACTAGTTATGTACAAATAAAAAAATTTTAAAACTTTTGAAATATGTATATTCGACTTACAAAGGCACTTTTCCTTCTTCATCGAAAAGTTTTATAAATATATTTCTATATTTATAAAACAAGGCACGATTAAAATCGCGCCTTGTTATTTTATTATGCAGCGTTGTCTACTAAGAAGTCTACAGCTTTACGCACTTTAAGATCTTCAGATAAAGCGTCTACGCTTCCAAGAGCTTGCTTGATAGCGTCTACTGGCATACCGTACATTTCAGCCATTTTTTCAACTTCTGCAGTTACTTCTTCTTCAGTAACTTCGATGTTTTCAGCTTCAATGATAGCTTCAAGAACAAGATTGATTCTTACACGTTTTTGTGCGTCCTCTTTCATTTGCTCTTTTAATTTGTCAGCGTCAGTACCTGTGAATTGGTAGTAAAGCTCAAGGTTCATACCTTGTTGGCTTAAACGTTGCTCGAATTCACGAACCATACGATCTAACTCAGTGTCGATCATAGCTTCTGGAATGTCGATTTCAGCGTTAGCAGCAGCTAATTCTACTACTTCGTCACGTACTTTGTGCTCAGCTTCGTGCTTTTTGCCTTCTTCTAAGTTTGTACGAAGTTTTGTTTTTAATTCATCAAGAGTTGCAACTTCTTCGTCAGCATCTTTAGCGAACTCGTCGTTTAACTCAGGAAGTTCTTTTGTTTTGATTTCATGAATTGTTACTTTGAATGTTGCTGGTTTACCAGCTAATTCAGCAGCATGGTACTCTTCTGGGAATGATACTTCAACTTCTTTAGAATCACCAGATTTAAGACCAATTACTTGCTCTTCGAAACCTGGGATGAAAGTACCAGAACCGATTGCAAGAGAATAGTTTTCGCCTTTTCCGCCTTCAAATGCTTCGCCATCAACGAAACCTTCGAAGTCGATTACAGCTGTATCACCATCTGCAGCAGTTCCTTCTTCTTTAACAACTAGTTCAGCTTGACGCTCTTGTAAAGCTTTTACTTCGTTCTCTACATCCTCGTCAGTTACAGTTGTTTCAACTTTTTCTACTGCTAAACCTTTGTAATCACCTAATTTAACTTCAGGTTTTACAGTAACTTTTGCAGTGAAAATTAAGTTTTGGCCTTTTTCGAATTTCTCGATGTCAATCTCAGGATGAGCAACTGGGAAGATACCAGCTTCATCGATTGCTTCACCGTATGCTTTTGGTAAGATGATATCTAAAGCATCTTGGTATAAAGATTCAATACCAAAGCGTTGTTCGAATAATGGACGAGGCATTTTCCCTTTACGGAAACCTGGTACATTAATTGTTTTTACTACTTTTTTGAATGCAGCGTCGATAGAGTTATTTACTTCTTTAGCATCAACTTCGATTGTTAAAACGCCAACGTTACCTTCTAATTTTTCCCATTTTGTAGACATTTATTCTTTCCCTCCAACTATAATAATGTATGCACATACCTTTATAGATCAAAATTTTTATTATCTCTTTCTTGAAATAACAAATGTACAAATAACCCTCTAGCAAAAAGCTTTCAGATACAATGTTCCAATCTACTAATTGTCTAAAAGACAACTACGGTATATTTTGTTCGAGACTAATATGAAACATATTAAGTAAGAGAATTATACTCCTCTTCTCTTACAAACAGGCAGATTTCTGCCTTTTGCAACCCTTACATTATAACATAGAATGTGCTCGTTTCAATAACTGAACGATTCTTTTTCATAATTATACGGGCAAATACCCTTCTCTTTCAATGCGCAGTAACCATTGATAGGCAATATGAAATTCCTCAAACTCAATATTGTATGCTGTCATAAGTTCTTCTTCATCAATAGCCAATCCGAAACGCTTTCTTCCAATTCTCTCTAAGACAGCAGCCCAAATTTCTACTTTATCCATTAATAGAGGGAACGGAAAAATGCTAATTTGTAATTCTTTCCAGTATATAACCATCGTACTAAATATATCTGGATAATTTTGCTCTAATCGGTTTGAGAATTTATGTATAATTTTATCGGATTGCTCCTCATTATGACCTGTAAATGCTGGAATCACCTTTATCGTATTTCCAAACTTCTCTACTTCTATCTCTTCTTCTATTTGATTTTCTACCATTTTATACAAAATAGAAGTTTTTAAATAAGGGTGCTGATCTTCGTCTATTAAAAATTTCTTTAAAGTAGGAAGTGCGAGATCCAGGTCTTTTAACGAAAGTTTCTGGATCACTCTTAGCTTTTGACCAAAGTTTTCTCCAAAAAGCCCATCGGTAAATTCTTCTAATTCAAAATTCGAATCCACTAGCGGTGTATCTTCTTCATTCAGCATCCCTTGCGCAAACAAAGCAAGCTGCGCCAATTTTTCCTTTTGCTCAGGAATTATATCTTTCGTTTGCAAAACTTCCTCAACAGTTTCAATGACACCTTCGTAATCATTTGTTTGAACTAAAATAGTTACATACGTTTCAAGAATATCACCAAATAATACAGCTCCTGTTTCAAGCAACTGCTCACATTTTTCTTTCGCTTCTTCCATACGTTTTAATTCTAGCAAACAAATAACGGAAGCTAATTCTGTTTGTTCCGTTTCTGCATTATACTGACGTAATATTTCAAAGCAGCGCAATGCATCTTCGAATTCCCGCTCTTTCAACGCTAAAAAACCTTTATCAATATAGCGTTCTGATAGTTGCGGAAACAATACGACCGTATTTTCTTTTTTATCCATACGTCCGCCTCTTTTTCTAGATTTTAATGATCTTCAAAGTAAATATATCAAATGCGTAATGAGAACACAACATTCCAAAATTATTTATTTGAAATATAGGAATATTCTATTTTCATAACAAAAAAGCAGCAAACTTCTAAATGAAATTCATTTTTCACAAACAAAAACCCTCAGCAACAGACGGCAGAGGGTTCATCATTAATGGAAAGCTTTTATAATTGTGGGGTATATAACAAGGGTAATAATTTGGAGAACAATAATTGCCATAACAATCATGCTAAAATAGAAGATTGGTTTACTTCGCTTCATTAAAAACATAATAATGAGCATCGTACAAGCAAACAAACTTAAAAAGAACAAACTCGTTGTCGAACTGAGTATACCACTCGGGACAAAGAACAATAAAACTACACTACAAGTACCTATAATTCCAAATAACCATTCCATTCATTCACTCATTCCCTTTCCCTCTCATGGCAGTTTTTTCTACGCTACTAAATGTTTTACAACATCAATTACATATGTTAACTTTTCATACGCCACAAACCCAAAAGCTACTGTTAAACCCGTTACGATTAATCCTTTCATCATCTCTTCCTCCTCATTTATCGTTGTTATCTTCATTATATAGGATTAGTAATTTGTTACCATCGAACTTCCTTACACTTACCTTACAGAGTTGTAAGATTTCAAAAATAGATTTAAAATCATGTTAATATATTTTTGTACAATTAAGAATTTAATTTACAAGGGGGATTATATATGTTCAAAAAAATGGCAGCTGACGTTTTAGGATTAAGCGATGTAGGTTCCGTTATCACACCAAAAGATTACGATAAGGTCGATGCTGATGATTACGTAATGCATGAAGATGGGGAGAAAATTTACTTTCTTATTAAATCAAAATCAGATGAATATTGTTTCACAAACAAAGGATTAATTCACCTAGATGGTACAAGTGCCACAAGCAAAAAACGTACATTACGCCGCTTTAGCTATAGTAAATATCAAATTAAAAACGTAGCACTTGAAACTGCAGGAACGATTGATTTAGATGTAGAAATTAAATTTCAAATGGGAGATGAGCATTACTCAATTGATGTTCATAAAAAACATATTGAAGAATTAAAAGATTTATATAAGGCTCTTCTTAAAATCGAAGAAATTTCATACGACAACGATATTACATTGCAGTATGCGCATAAAAGTTTAGATATGGCATCTAACACTTTTAGCCGTATTTCAAATGCACAAGTAAATTTAGCAGAACAGTTTAAAGAGATGAACGAGATCGCCTTTAACTGGCTCGTTGATACGAAAAAGCAATATAACGTGAAAGATTACGGTTTTGTCTTTGAAAAATTTATTAATAACTAATTTAAAACAAACAAAAAACCTTGTTATCAAAAGATAACAAGGTTTTGTTAGCGTCCCAGGAGAGATTCGAACTCCCGACCGTACGCTTAGAAGGCGTATGCTCTATCCGGCTGAGCTACTGGGACATGGAGCGGGTGAAGAGAATCGAACTCTCGACCAGAGCTTGGAAGGCTCTTGTTTTACCACTAAACTACACCCGCATATGTTATTTTATTTTTCTTCGTTAGCGCCGTTGCCCTATCGACAATATTTATTATATTCATAACTACTTATAAAGTCAACACTTTTTTAAAAGAGGATAATTTTTCTTATCCTCTTTTAAAAATTGCTTGTTCCACCAGCTGTCCATCTAATGTTTCAAAACGAACTTCTATATGATTTTCATCCATTTCTAATAAAGCGAATGTCTTTTCCACACGAGAGCGTGGGAGCAAAATACTTCCTGGATTAATAAATAAAATCCCATCAATTAATTCTGCCCCTAATATATGAGAATGTCCAAAGCATGCTACTTGCGCTCCTACTTCTCCTGCATGATACGCTAACGTTTGTAACGTCATTTTCACATTATGACGATGACCGTGTACAACTAAGAAACGAATTCCATCTACATCAGTTACAATTTCATCTTGAAAGTTAGCATAATCACAATTCCCTTTTACAACTTGGAAACCTTGTAGCTCTTCGTGAGCAGGCGTTAGCTCTGAATCACCACAATGAATCATGACATCTACTTTCCCTTCGTAATTCTCTTTTAACTGCTGTAATTCCTTCACAGAGCTATGACTATCGCTTACGATTAAAGCTTTCATCAATCTCTCTCCCTTATTCTTCTAAAAACCATTCTGGGATTTTTTCTTCTAATTTACGAAGAGCGCGTCCGCGGTGACTAATCGTATTTTTCTCATCCGAATTTAGCTCAGCCATCGATTTTTTATATTCTTCTACATAAAAAATCGGATCGTATCCGAAACCATTTTCCCCGCGGCGCTGTTCTAGAATTTTCCCTTCGCACGTTCCGTTTACAATAACCGGCTCTTTATCCACTTCAGGGAAAGCAACTGCTAGCGCACAGTAAAAACGAGCTGTACGTTTTTCTAAATCGAAGTCAGTTAACCCTTGTAACACCTTATCTATATTCGCCTGATCATCTTTCGGCTCCCCAGCAAAACGAGCTGAATACACACCTGGTTTCCCGTTTAAGGCATCTACAATAAGACCAGAGTCATCCGCAATTACGATGGAATTCAACTGTCTACTAAGACTGTCCGCCTTTAAAATTGCATTTTCTTCAAATGTTTCACCAGTTTCTTCGACTTCTTCAATATGAGGAAAATCGTGTAAAGATTTCACTTCCAAGTCAAATCTCTCAAATAACTCAGCAAACTCACGTACTTTCCCAAGATTTTTCGTCGCTACAACAACTTGCTTCATATTTTCCACCTCTACTCTATATGAGATACGATGTCACCTAATGCTTCTTTTTGCTTTTCAACAAGTTGGAAAATCCCTTGTTCAGCAGCATCAAGTAATTCATTTAATTCAGCTCTGCTAAACGTCGCTTCTTCTCCAGTTCCTTGCACTTCAACAAACTGACCTTTTCCAGTCATAATAACGTTCATATCAACGTCTGCTTTAGAATCTTCAGCATAATTTAAATCTAAAACAACACCTTGTTCTTCAACAACACCTACTGACGTTGCCGCTAAATAATCTTTCACCGGAATTTTAGATACTTTGTCTGCTTGCAATAATTTTTCAAAAGCTAATACCATCGCTACATAAGCACCTGTAATAGAAGCTGTTCTCGTTCCGCCATCCGCTTGAATTACATCGCAGTCAATCCAAACCGTTCTTTCGCCAAGCGCTTCTAAATCAACAACCGCACGCAATGCTCGTCCAATTAAACGCTGGATCTCCATTGTGCGCCCTGTTACTTTCCCTTTACTTGACTCCCTGATTGTACGTTGCTCTGTCGCACGTGGAATCATTGAATATTCTGCTGTTACCCAGCCTTTTCCTTCTCCGCGCATAAACGGCGGTACACGCTCTTCAATTGTCGCTGAACAAATTACCTTTGTATCCCCAACTTCAATTAGTACTGATCCCTCTGGATGTTTTAAATAATTTGTATGAATATGTATATGGCGTAGCTCTGCTTTTCCTCTACCATCTACTCGCATAAAAATAACCCCCTCATAAATACTCTCATTAGTATAGCCAAATTTAAATGTACGATATGTATAACAATAAAAGAAGGGGAACTCAAAAAGCAATTCCCCTTTCTTACATAAGTATATCAAATTATTCGCGATTAAAAACTACCTGTATTCACGTTTTGTGGACGATTAACAGGTTTTATTAACTTTTCACCTTTCTCATCCATAAGATTTGCTTTCCCATTCACTTCAATAGAAACATTTTTCACACCTTGTTTTTCTGTTAAAGATAAGACTAACGATTTCAACACATAATTTGAAATCATATTTTTGTCTGGGTTCACAAATATATTTTCATTAAAGTTTAATGTAATATTTCCGTCCTTCACTTTCGGATTCGTAATAAGCTTAGCTCCTGGATTAAAATCATTTAGTAGCGATCCTTGAATCGGACCTTTTACAAGCTCATCCACAATTGCCGAGTAATCATTTTCTTTTCCTTCTGCAACGCGCCTTGTTACCGGTACGTAATATTGCTGCTTATTATTTTGCGCCATAAAGTAAAGTGTAACCGGTTTTGTATGCGTCACATCTGCTACTTGTTCATCATCAAAGTTAATTCCATTCGCACGACTTACACCTTCACCAAGCGGTGTACCCGCAACAGGCATCTTCGCTAATTTTTCACCATTTATTTGGAACTGCACTTGTTTTATTTCTGTAAATTGAGTCAAAGTCCACGCTACTGATTCAACAATTTGACGTTCTTCTTCTTTTGAATAATTTTTCATTTCTTTAGAGAAATCAATTACTGCTGTCCCGCCTTTTTTCAAATTCAAGGTCATCGTCGTATTCGCTGGAAGGACTGCTCGAAATCCATTTGGCAATAAATTTGTAACTGGTCCATCTTTCACAAGATACTCTAACGTTTGCTGTACAATTTCATTCGCTTTCGGAGTAGGCATTGCAATAGTTTGCGGCACGACATATCCATTTTTATCAACGAGGTATAACTCTCTATTTACTGTTTGCTCTTGTTTATCTTTTTTAGTAGTTTCTTTCTTTTCACCTTCTGTATACGTAACTTTTTTTGGCGGATCAATTTGTTCTGTCGCTTTCTCTTGATTTAACAAGCCACACCCTGATAATAAAATCGCACTCACAGTAGCACCAACAACCCATTTAAAAGTGGATTTAGGCATGCCATTCCCCCCTAAAATCTAAGTTTGTACTATTATGTATACGAGCTGTTTCATATTTTAGAACAAGCTATAGCTACTTACACAGAAAAAACCCCTGATTTCTCAGGAGTTCTCTTATATGAATCTACTATTATTCTGTTTCTAAATTGATATGCTTCACATTTTCAATCGGCTGACCGAACCACTTTGATGCAATTTCTTTAAACAGGCCTATTTTACCAGTCGTTAAGAAGAGATGATCACTTTGTTCTTCTCCCTCATTTAACATCTTACTATGGTATAAAATCGTGCTTACCTCACGCGCTGTTTCATCACCCGAACTAATTAATTGTACTTGATCCCCCATTACCTTTTTAATAACAGGACCTAAAATAGGATAATGTGTACATCCTAGAATAAGCGTATCAATGTCAGTACTTTTCAACGGTTGCAATGTTTCTCTTACAACTTCATACGCCATTTCACTTTCGAAATTCCCACTCTCTACAAGCTCAACGAAAGGTGGGCACGCTAAACTTTCTACCATAACACGGTTATTAATAGACTTTAGTGCCTCTTCATAGGCGCCACTTTTTACTGTTCCAATCGTTCCAATAATCCCAACATGATACGTATTTGTCACTTTTAAAGCTGTACGTGATCCTGGATGAATAACTCCAACTACTGGAATTGGTAATTGTTTCTGCATTTCTTCTAAGACAACCGCAGTTGCTGTATTACACGCAATAACTAACATTTTGATATTTAAATCTAATAAATGCTCCGTCATTTCCCACGTAAATTGACGCACTTCTTCACGAGAACGCGGACCATAAGGGCAACGTGCTGTATCCCCTAAATATATAATACGCTCTTTCGGCAACTGACGAATTAATTCCTTCGCTACTGTTAAACCGCCCACTCCTGAATCAATAACACCGATCGCTCTATTCAACTTAATCACCCGTTTTCTCATTCATCATCTTTTATGTTTATCAGTATATTTTACACACTTTAAGTTCGCTAACTTAAAGTGCCTCTGTATAAAAATTTTCATTTGTACCTATATAGATCAGGACCTTTTTTATTTTGCTCCTTTTTTTCATAATTTGCAAGACAGAAAAATAACCGACCTTCTATATGAAAGTCGGTTTCTTCTATATAAAATACGCATTTATCCCACTAATTAAAGTTTCACTTTATTGCTCCATCTTTTTTTGAAAAGAAGACATTCCTATTAATAAGAAGAAATGAGCAGAAATTAAAATGATGATTAAAATAAAATTCAAACGATAACTATTTGTAGATTCCATAACTTTGCTCGCTACAGCTGGTCCAAATGCCATACCGAAAAAGTTAATTAAATTATATAAACCAAGACCGACTCCAACTTTAGCTGGATGTAATGTTTTCGGTATAAATGTGTTTAATGATACTTGAATAGCTGAATAACTCATAAATGTTAAAATAACCGCCACTAAAATAATGATTAAGTTCCCGTTCGGAATAAGCCCTAAAATTAAAAAGCCAACGATCATAATGACAGACGCTACATAAATCATATTCACATTTCCAAACGAAGGGACAATCTTTCCCGTAATAAAACTAGATACAATACCAAAGAGTGATGCAACAAACAGTGCAATTCCGATAACGAATGGCGACAATCCGTGCACTCTTCCTAACAGTGATGGCAATAATAATAGACTAGCACATAACGCCACATTAATTATAAACCCGACCGCTATTAAACGAAGAAATGGTTTGTTCGAAAATAACTCAATATCAATAAATGGATGCTCCGCGTTCTTCATACGAACCGTGAATAAAAATAAGAAAGCTACCGATAACACAAATAGCCAACTATTAATATTGACACCTAATAAAACAGTCGTAATGAATGCAAATAATAACGCCGCTCCAATGTAATCAAAATGAAACACTTTATCAGTATGCTGCGCTTCTTCTGGCATAAATTTTATAAGCAAGAAAATCCCAACTACTGAAATAACCATAAATAAAAATAAATATGGCCACCCTAATGTATTTGTAATAGCCCCGCCAACTAAAGGACCAATGCCTATTGCTAATGCAATAGAAGAACTAATCATCGCTAATGCACCAGGCTTCTTAGCAGGAGCAACTAATTTTGCCACTGCAATCATACTAAGCGCAATAAACGCCGCCCCTCCACTCGCCTGAACTAATCTTGCAAGAATGGTAATCGTATAAGATTGATTCATAAATCCAATAATAGAACCCGCGACAAATATGATAATTGAAATAATTAATAGTTTTTTTACGCTATAACGATCAGCCAGCTTCCCATATATCATCGAACCAATACCGACAACTAAGGAATAACCTACTACAACCCAACTTACTTTCGATTGACTAATAGATAAATCATTAGCAATATCCTCTAACGCTACATTAAATAAAACCGCATTCATCGGTCCTAATAAAACGATAAAACATAATGTGAAAACAAACCATTTTGAATGGTTACTGATATCTTTCCCCATGCGTAACACCTCTTCTGATTGTAGTAACTGTAAATGAAAAATAAAGTTATTTAGCTCCTCTATCACTACTAAACAACTTCATCAAATGTATAAATTTATCGCGCGACAAATTGAATTCGAAACGTAACATTATGTTGTTCGATATTCATGGAACTATCATAGTTTCAGCATTACAGTTTGTCAACGAAAAGTATACAAAGTAAACTAATTTAGTGTTTTTGGTTTACTTTGTCCAAAAATTGTTATACACTAATTTCGAATCCGGTATAAGGGGGACTGACATGGTTATTCAAATTTGCAATTTCTAACTTAATAAAATTAAGTAAATAAAGAACTTTTATATAGAAGAAACATTACAGGAGGATTATGATGAAGAAAAAAATGTTAGTTGTATTAACGAGCGTAGAAAAATACTCAAATTTAAATAGAGCTACTGGGCTTTGGCTTGGTGAAGCTGTCCATTTCGTTAAAAAAGTAGAAGAAGCTGGTTACGAAGTAGATTATGTCAGTCCACAAGGTGGTTATACACCGATTGATCCGCATAGTTTAGCGATGGCGGAGAGCATCGATTGGGAATGGTATCAAAAGAAAAAATTTATGAATCGTCTCGGTTCTACAATGAAACCGAGTGAAGTGAATCAAGAAGACTACGCTGTTATTTATTACGCGGGTGGTCACGGAGTTATTTGGGACTTCCCAGAAAACAAAGAACTTCAAAATATTAGCCGCTACATTTATGAAAATGGCGGAATCGTTTCCTCTGTTTGTCACGGAGCTGCTGGTTTATTTCATATCACATTAAGTAATGGAGAACGTTTAATTAGTGGTAAAAAAGTAACAGGATTCTCAAATGAAGAAGAAAAACTAGCCGAATTGGATCAATTCGTTCCATTTTTAACAGAAGATGAACTCATTAAAAATGGAGGGCTTTACGAAAAAGCTGCGCAGCCTTGGGAAGCTTACGCTGTAGAAGATAATCGTGTAATTACTGGTCAAAACCCTGCTTCAGGTGGTCCAGTAGCTGAATTAGTATTAAAACAGTTGCAAAAATAATATGTACTCAAAAAGCAGATTTCCCTCTAGTAAGGGAAATCTGCTTTTTTTACGAAATCATTTGTAAATTAGCTTTAATTTCTTTTTCAATTTCAGAATCATCAACTACATCTAAAAATTCCGGTTTAAACAGTTGATATTTCTTCAAATTGTAGAAATCAAGTATCGCTTGCTTTAACGTAATATCGTACTGAATGCAAAAAGTATGATCTATAATGCGTCTTAACATCACATCATCTTGCACCATAAATAGTTGCGCATTCATTTTATTAAAGTAACCTTGTTCCATACCCGACTCAAAAAACATTTGCAAATTACGATTGCGATTTTGTTGTGCAGCGACTAATTGATCCGACAAATGTGGATACGCTTCTTTCAAATCTTGTAAAAAGACATCCGAAATATACGTCACACATTTTAAAGAATGAATAAACGTCTTTTGGAAACGTTCTGTAAACGACATACTTTCATCTTGATTATCCGCATCTCCTTCAAGAAGATAGTTTATAAAATCCTCTACTACTGCCTCAATAATCTCATCTTTCGAAGAAAAACGTTTATATAAAGTAGCTTTACTAATATCCATATATTTCGCAATTTCATCTATTTTTAATTGGCTAAAACTCGTCTTTCGAATAACGGGCTTTATTTTATTAATATAAGTATTTGCACACGCTACTTTTCTCATTTAAAAGAGCCTCCCCTTTTGTTCATACAAAATAGTATAGCAAATTCATGAATGTTTATAAATGAAGTTATTATACTCATTACGTCTTTTTAGTTTATTGCAATTTCAATCTACGATATACATAAAAAGTACCCGCTACCTTTGTTAGTAGCGGGCACCTTTTCTATAATTTATTTACAGCTCTTTTTATAGCCTTACCTATTCCCACACTAGACTGCGGATTCTGCCCTGTAATCAAACGCCCATCTACTACAACATGCGGCGTGAAATTAGGTGCTACATAAAATAATGCCCCTTCTTCTTTCAACTTACTTTCTAGCAAAAAAGGAACTCGATTTTCTAAATGTACAGCTTTTTCTTCATCGTTTGTATAACCTGTTATACGCTTACCGGCAACAAAAAACGAGCCATCTTTATTTTTCACACCAACTAAAGAACTTACCCCGTGACAAACAGCCGCTACAACCCGGTTATTGTTATACATATTTACAATCAAATTCGCTACATATGTATTACCAGGAAAATCTACAATAGCCCCGTGCCCACCACCAAATAAAACTGCATCATAATCTGAAAAATGAACCTTCGAAATCGGCTTCGTATTTTGCAATATCGTAGCTACCTGCTTAAATTCACGAGGTATACCATTTGGAATTGACACTCTATCAATAGGTACCCTTCCACCTTCTATAGATACAAGATCAACATCGAACTTAGCCTTTTTAACGGAGCTGCGAGCTCTTCAAGCCATAAACCAGTCGGGTGTCCATTCAAGTTATGAGCGCTTGTTGAAACTAATAATACCCTTTTCAACATATCCCCTCCTTACTACCTATTTATGTAGGAAACATTCTTATCATTCATATGGAGCATGAAATAAACAGAAAAATAGCCGACCTCTTTTATAAAAGTCGGCTGCTTTCTTATAGTTCGAGCTCTCCCATACGAAGAAGCTCAACAACTGCTTGTGAACGTCCTTTAACCCCTAGCTTTTGCATTGCGTTTGAGATGTGATTACGTACTGTTTTTTCACTTATAAACAGTTCACCTGCAATTTCCTTCGTCGTTTTATCTTGAACCAGTAATTCAAATACTTCTCTTTCTCTCTTTGTGAGTAACGGTTTAGATTGATACGCTTTTTCCTTCAACTGGTATAACCCTCCTTGCTTAAGCCAGAGCTGTATATGTGTAAGTTGGGTGTTTATTTAGTCAAGATATTGTATGAACGAAATGTGCAGGTGGTGAATGAAAATGGGCTTTATTTCTTATGTTATTTTAGACTTTTATACAGTGCGTACACTCTTTTTATCCACTTACTTTTCAGTACGCCATATTTGTTCTAGTAATATGCTGACAACTGTACCTACGAACAAACCATTTCCGAATATATATTGCATCACAGACGGCAAGGATTGGGGTGCTCCAGACGGTAAAAACATAACACCACTTCCAAATAATATAGCAACTCCTAAAATCGTTATATTCCTTTCGCTCATTGGCACTTGTTTTATATTATGAAACCCAATTCCAATTAGCTGTACGAACGAAGCCATTAAAACCGCAGATGCGACCGCGGATGGCAGAGAGGCTAAGTAGCGGATAATACTTGGAAACAGCGACATACCGACTAATAGTACGCATGCAAATAAGAATGAACGCATGTACTTTTGATTTGTTAAACGTATGAAACCTGCCGTTGCTGGTAATGGAACGACACCTACAGTTGAAAACAAAGAGGAAATCATATGCGAAATCCCTCCGACCCACGTACCATTTCTCAACTGTTTTTGTTCAATAGTCGCTTTATGAATCGTAGCTTGATTGATTGCTATAATAGCTGCCACTGTATTTGAAACTAAAATACATACCATTCCAAAATGGAATACAGCCATACCTGTATTCCATTTTGGAATTCCCCACGCGAATATATGTGGAAGTTGCACAAAATGAGTTACTTGAGATGGGATCGTCACTTTTCCTGCAATGAGAAAAATAATCCAGCCACTAATTAGCCCTATTAAAACCGCATAACTTTTAACAAACCCTTTTCCAAAGTTGGAGAGTATGACTACGAATAAAAATATGCCAAAAGCAATTAATGCTGTAAATCCATCAATTTGAGAAACAGTAGCTGTAATTCCTAGCATTCCTTTTAAAAATACACCACTTAATTGTAAACATAATAAAAGTAAGAACGTCCCTGTCACGAGCGGCGTAAATAAAAATAAAATACGCCCGATAAATCCCGTTACTCCTAGCCCTATTAAAACAACTCCCGCAACCATCATTCCTAATTCTAAAATTTGCAATGTACTATGTAATTGATCCTGCCCTACAGTTGCATAAGCAAGCACGGTAAATACACCAACCCAAGATCCAGCTGGTCCATCCGCAATCGGAAGCTTATGTCCAAGCCATCCTTGTAAAAAAGAAGATATACCAACTACGAAAAACGTACGCTGCATTAAATAAAATACTTCTTCCGTCGTAAGATGAAATAATCCGCCAACGACAATTGGTAGCGCGATTGAGTTTGCTAATAAAAAAATAAACCATTGCAAAGTTCCCATAATATGATTTTGATTATGTTGATTGTCCAAACTTTTCATCCCTTCTTGCTTCCTTATAAGGAAGTATAGTACTTCCCTGTTTCTACTAAATAAAAAAGAAGGGTTCTATTTTCACAATTAGAACCCTTCTAAAAACATCTAAACGATTCCTCTATACAAAATTATCAGATTTCACTTGATCTAAATCCCCTATAACAACATTCCCTTTATACATAACTACACGCTTCTCTGTTTGACGAGCCACTGCTTCCGCGGCGCATGTTGCATTCGTTAAAACAAAACTTGCCTCATCCCCTACATTCGGCCACACTCGTTTCCCTTCATTATTTAACGTTTCTTTCCCTCCAGTAATAAAACGAAGAGCTTTCCCTAAAGACCTTTCATCACTCCAACCAAATCGTTCTGCCAATCGATTTGCCTTTTGAAGCATATCACCTGTGCCGAACGGAGACCAATGATCTGTAATACTATCATTTCCTAATGAAACTTTAACTCCTTTTTTATCTAGCAATGGAATTGGGATTACTTGTTTACCGATTGGAACAGTTGAAGTGATATCAATCTTTAATGCTGCTAGTCTTTCTGCCACTTCTTCAGCTTCTTTATTAGTAACACCACCAAGTCCAAGCGCATGACTAATCGTTACACGACCTTGCCATCCTGCTTCTTCCGTTAGACTTGCCAATCTCTTCATTGTAAACGTTCCAAGGTTATTTGCATCATGCAAATGAATATCAACATCCGCGTTAAATTCTACCGCAATGTCCATAATCGTATGTAATGATTTTTCAATATCATTATCTACTGTAGCTGGGTCCACTCCGCCAACTAATTGTGCGCCCATGCGCATCGCATCTTTCACAAGTTGCATAGAATTACTTCGCAATAATCCATGTTGCGGAAATGCAACTATTCTACCAGACAACCGATCTTTATATGTTTCTAAAGCCGCTAACGTTGCCTCTAAATTACGAAGTCCAATAACCGGATCCACATTACAATGCGTTCTAATATTTGTTGCGCCATTTCGAAGCAATAACTCTAGCATATTTTCCGCCCTGTCTTGAGCAGTTGCTAATTGCTTTGGTAAAATCGTTTTTTCTTCATTAAAACGTGTAAAAATATTTTCTGCTGGCATACAAGCTTTCCAAGGCCCACTATAATATGTTTTATCAATATGAATATGCATCTCTTCAAAAGCTGGTAAAACTAATAAACGATTAGCATCAAAAGTTAACGTTCCTTCCTCTTGGGCGATTCCCGATATAATTCTTTTAATTCGCCCATCTTCAATAAGAAGACTGCATATCTCAGTTTCCGTTTGTGAAATTTTCGCTTCTTCATATGTATAACCTGTTTCAAGCTTTACATTAGTCAACCAATATAATGTCATTACCATTTCCCCACCTTATATTAGAAAATACGTCACACCCTCATTTTCATTTTAATATCAACTGAAAATTAAGACAATTAATACGCTATATTGCCCTTTCACAAAAAAATGTAATATAACCTAATGGTCTTCTCATAAATTTCCATATAGAATAAAAGTACACTGTATCACTCATACATAACAGCGGTGATATAAAAAGGAGAGGATCATAATATGTCGAAGAGGTTATATAAATCCGAAACTGATAAAATGTTATTTGGTATATGCGGTGGTTTAGGAGAATATTTTGATATTAGCTCTACTCTCATTCGCATACTTTGGGTCATTGCTATTTTATGTTTTGGGACGGGGTTTTTAGTTTATTTTATTTGTTTATTACTTATGCCACGCTCTTACTAATAACATTCTTTCATATATTTGAGCATAGCGTATAAAAAATCCCCTATAGATTTTTCTATAGGGGATTTTTTCATGAAGAATATTTCATCGTTAAATGTAATACCGCTACTTCATCCTCTTCATTTTTATAACTATGTTTCTTATTAGCTTCAAACTGAATGGAGTCAAACTCATTTAGCACATATACGTCATTCTCAACTTGAATAGAAACTTTCCCTTTCATTACTGTTACAAGCTCAATTGCTCCTTCATGATGAGCTTCCGGTTCATATATACTATTCGCTCTTAAACAAGCACGGTGCATTTCCATCCCTGTTTCTTTCGTGTAACGGAACATCGTTTCTAAATGCCATGCTTGTCCTACATCTACTGCAAATCCTTCTCCGCAGCGCGCAACAGCTACAGGTTCTCCAACAACCATTAATCTCGATAAAGGAATCGATAACCCTTTCGTTATTTTCCAAATGACAGCTAACGTTGGATTCGTTTCGCCTCTCTCAATTTTCCCTAATGTTAATTTACTAACCCCTGTTTTTTGGGCTAATTCTTCTAAACTTAATTTTTGTTCATTTCGAATTTGTCTTAATAGCTGACCTACTTGCTGAATTACTTCTTTCGTTTGCATATCTTCATTTTCTTTCATCTATAAAACCACCTTAAAGTATAAAAAAGTTTACTTTTATTATATTAAAGTATATTATACTATACATAATTATTTTTTTCCAAAAGGAGTGTTATATTTCATGCGCGCAATATTACTAGGTCTTTTATCATCGGCCTTTTTTTCTGCAACCTTTATTATTAACAGAGCAATGAATGTATCTGGAACAAGCTGGGCTTGGACTGCTTCCTTCCGTTTTCTATTTGCTCTCCCTATTTTATTCCTTATCGTTTTATTTCGCAAAAACTTAGGAGCTTTATGGGCAGAATTAAAAAAACATCCATTTGTATGGATCGGGTGGGGCTCGGTCGCTGGCATCGGCTTCTATTCTTTATTAAGTTTCGCAGCTGTTTTTTCTCCAGCTTGGCTCGTTGCTGGAACTTGGCAAGTTACGATATTAGCAGGTTTACTACTATCACCATTATTTTTCGTTAAAATAGAAACAAAATCAGGTACAAAACTTGTACGTGGAAAAATTCCACTTCGCAGTTTATATGTAGCATTATTTATTTTACTTGGTGTAATTTGTATGCAAGCGACTGCAGCGGGTCATATTACAATGACTCAGTTCATCTCGGGATTTTTACCTGTCGTATTAGCGGCTTTCTTATATCCGTTCGGTAACCGAAAAATGATGGAACTTGTTGGTGGGCGTCTTGATACATTCCAACGTGTATTAGGAATGGCAATCGGAAGTCTCCCTATTACAATCCTACTTGGTATATACGGATTTTCCACTACCGGTATTCCATCATCAAGTCAAATGATGCAAGGATTTTTGTTAGCATTATGTTCCGGAGTTATTGCGACGATGACATTTTTCTTTGCTACTGACTTAGCAAAAGACAATCTTGCTTTACTTGGAGCTGTTGAAGCAACACAAGCTGGAACGATGGTCTTCACTGTGCTTGGTGAGATTATTTTCTTAAATGGTTCATTCCCTAGCGGGCTGTCACTGATTGGGATGATTATTATCATGCTAGGAATGATCGCAAATAGTGTTTTAAACCGTTCTGTTCCAGTCATTAAACAAAAAAAATCAGCATAAAAATAGATATGGTTCTTCTTCATAGAACCATATCTATTTTTATTATCTCCCTATTTTGACTTATCAGAATAGTATTTCATTAGCTGTTTATACTAAAACCTATGTTATAATACGTTTCATGTGCATTAATAGGAGGTAAATTATGTTAAAAAAAGCAATTGCTGAATTTATTGGTACATTTGTACTTGTATTATTCGGAACTGGAGTAGCTGTCATTGGTGGCGGAATTGAAGGAATTGGAACATTAGGTATCGCTATGGCTTTCGGATTATCTATCGTGGCTATGGCATATAGCATTGGAACAATTTCCGGATGTCATATTAACCCAGCAGTATCAATCGCTATGTTCATCAACAAAAGAATGAACGCTATGGAACTTAGCTATTATTTATTAGCTCAAATTTTAGGTGGTTTATTAGGAACTGCAACGTTAGTAACAATTTTACGATCTGCTAAATTACCTTTAGATAATTTAGGACAAAATAGTTTTGGAACTCTTGGTTTATCTGGAGCATTTTTAGTTGAATTCATTTTAACTTTCGTATTTGTTTTAGTTATCGTTGCTGTAACAGGTAAAAAGGGAAGTTCTTCTTTAGCTGGACTAGTAATTGGTTTCACATTAGTATTAATTCACTTATTAGGTATTCCGTTAACTGGAACATCTGTTAACCCAGCTCGTAGTATCGCACCAGCTCTATTCGCTGGCGGAGAAGCAATTTCTCAACTATGGGTGTTCATCGTTGCCCCAATTTTTGGTGGTATCGTAGCAGCTGTTGTAGGAAAGTTTATTTTAAATACGGAAAAATAGAACTTTCAATATTTCCGAATAAAAAAAAGCGAGCCCTCATCATGAGGAAGCTCGCTTTTTTTTATTCTTTAATTTTCGACTTTAAATTTGTAACTAATTGCTGCACCGTTACATTTGCAAGTACGTTTTCCATCGCTTCTTGCGATTGTATTAAAATAATCTCTAATACCGATTGAATATTAGCTCCTACTGGACATTCAATGTTGGGATTTTCATGGAAAGAAAATAGATGTCCTTCTTCTACAACTTCCACAGCTTTATATACATCAAGTAATGTAATTTCATCTAAATCACGAGCAAGTGTCGTACCACCTTTACCAGCTTGTACATCAACAAGTCCTGCTCTCTTCAACATTCCTGTAATGCGACGAATCACAACTGGATTTGTATTCACACTACCAGCAATCCATTCAGAGGTACAGCGAGAGTTTCGATCTATTGCAAGTAACGTTAACATATGAACACCTACTGTAAAACGACTACTAATTCCCATCTGCACACCCTCCTTTTTATTCATTCTATTAAAAGACAACTCTTATTATTATATACTATTTTTAATTTATACATAAAGAAAAAGCATGATTCCATTAAAAAATCATGCTTTCCCTCTATTATTGACGCTTTATAAATTTCGCCAAATCTTTAAACTTCACTTTATCAGAGTAATTCATTACACCGTTTACATAGATACGGCTTGTAATCGCATTTAATATACTAATCGTCGCCAATAAAGCTACTAATGTTATCGTAATCTCTAACATACCTGCTTCACCAGCTACAATCCGCGAGAAGGTAACCATCGGTGTGAAAAACGGAACATACGAACTTACAACAACAATAGTACTATTTGGATCACTTAATGATTTAATACTAATGAAGAATGCAGCCATGATCAAAATCATTATCGGGAAAGATACAGCTTGTAAATCCTCTGTCTTAGACACAACAGCTCCAGCCGCAGCGTACATCATCGCATAAAGTAAATACCCTGTAATGAAATAAACAAGAAACATACTTATAACCTTTGCATCTAATTTTGTAAAGTCAATTGGAACACCAAATAATGAAGCACTTTCTAAATCGACCCAACCTAACAAATAAGGAATAAGATAACCACACGCCAATATTACAAGTTGTAATAACGCCGTTGAAACAACCGCCAAAATTTTCGCATACATCATCGTAAGAGGCTTTACTTTTGGAAGCATTACTTCCATTACACGTGACGCCTTTTCAGATGCAATATTCATTGCGATTGTATTTCCGAAAGCTACAATAAACATATACAAAGCAAATGTAAAGAAATATGCAATTCCGAAAGAAGATGTGCGATCTTTTATCGCTTCTTGCTTCACTTGAATTTCTGCTTGTAATTGCTGCGCAATTTCTGGTGAAACATTATTTTTTGCAATCGTCACCTTCGTATATTGTTGTTTTAAATAACCCGCCATAATTGCAGAAGTTGCTTGGCTTGGAAATCCATTATACATATATGTAACTGCTGGGGTCCCATCCTTTTCCGTCACATGGAATAGACCATCTAAATCTCCCTCTTCTACTTGCTTATGCAGTTTATCAAAATCATCCTTTGAACCGACCGTTATTTTTGCTGATGGCAATAGCTTATTTAGCTCTTCTTTTTGTACTTTGTATGTGGAACTCTCTACTACAACTGCAATTTTATCTTTATCCTTATTTTTATCATCGCCTGAAGTAAAATGATTAAATGCAAAAATCCCAAACACAACTAAAAATAAAATCGCACTCGTAATTAATGATTTTTTAGATAAAAACGCTTCCTTAAAATAAAATGAAAATACATGAGAAAATTTACGCATCTTTATTTCGCCCTCTCTACAAAGATTTCGTTTAACGTCGGCTCTAACATTTTAAATTGTCGTAAGCTAATACCTTGCTCTTGCAACTGTTGCAAAATCTTTAGAGCTTCTGCATCGCCTTGTACTTTTACATAAAGAAGGCCTTGTTGTTTTTCATACGGAACGTGTATAGCTTCTAATCCCTTTTCATTCTCTACTGTATCTTCAATCGTTAAATTACGAAAACCGTATTCTTTCTTAATATCACTTAACTGTCCTTCTACAACCGCTTCGCCTTTTTTCAAAATACATACATGTTGGCAAAAAGCCTCTACTTGCTCCATACGATGACTTGATAAAATAATTGTCTTTCCACTCTGTACTTGTTCTCCAATAATATTAGCTAACATTCCCGCATTAACTGGATCAAGTCCGCTAAATGGTTCATCTAAAATAAGAAGTTCTGGATCATGAAGAAGAGCAGCAATCAATTGAATTTTTTGCTGATTCCCTTTCGAAAGTTCTCCCGCCGTTTTAAATTTATATTCTGGAATTGCTAAGCGTTCTAACCAGTGATCAATTGCAAGATCCACTTCTTTTTTCGTCATTCCTTCTAATCTGCCAAAATATCGCAACTGATCTATTACTCTACTTTTTGTATATAATCCTCTTTCTTCTGGTAAATATCCAATTGTTACCCCGCTATCACCAAATGATTTTCCATCCCACGTAATAGAACCTTCATTTGGCGTTAATAAACCTAGTAACATTTTAATTGTCGTTGTTTTCCCTGCACCATTTCGGCCAAGTAACCCTAACACTTCACCTTTCGGTAACAAGATTTGCAAACCATTAACCGCTTTAGATTCTCCGAATATTTTTGTTAAGTTTTGAATTTGTAAACTCAATGTATAAAGCCTCCCCTTTAGTATCATTCGTACCTTCTGTTAAAGCCTATGATTGTTCAGAATAAAATATAGTACTATATTTCATTCTCTTATATGTATCACTACACCTAACCCATCATTTGTTTCATTTAGTTAAAATTGTAAATAAAAATCCTGTTTTCGTCAATTATAATTGTCATTACGACAATAAAACTTGTCAAAATAATTATTATTATTTAACCCATCTTTCTAATATAGGACAAACTACTACATATACAAAAGACAATATGCAAATGTTCATAAAAAAAAATATAAAAAGCATTATATTTTAATATATAATATTAAATGATTTACTAACATCAAGGAGGATACATATGAAGATGAAGAGGGGTATTACCACTTTATTATCTGTAGCCGTTCTTTCCACATCGCTTGTAGCATGTTCAGGAACAGCTGAGAAAACAGTGGCGAAAGAAGAAAAAGTAAAATTAACAGACCAGCAATTGATGGCTGATTTATGGTATCAAACAGCTGGTGAAACGAAAGCACTATACTACCAAGGATATAATCTTGGCCAATTGAAGCTTGATGCAGCTCTTGCAAAAGGCACAAACAAAAAACCTGCTATCGTACTTGATTTAGATGAAACTGTTTTAGATAACAGTCCCCATCAAGCAATGAGCGTAAAAACAGGAAAAGGCTATCCTTATAAATGGGACGATTGGATTAATAAAGCTGAAGCTGAAGCTCTTCCAGGCGCGATTGATTTCTTAAAATATACAGAGTCTAAAGGTGTAGATATTTACTACATCTCAAATCGCAAAACGAATCAACTAGATGCAACTATTAAAAACCTTGAGCGCGTTGGTGCTCCACAAGCAACAAAAGAGCATATCTTATTACAAGATCCGAAAGAAAAAGGGAAAGAAAAACGTCGTGAACTTGTTTCTCAAACACATGACATCGTCCTATTCTTCGGTGACAACTTATCTGATTTCACTGGTTTTGATGGAAAATCTGTAAAAGATCGCAATGAAACAGTGGCAGAATCAAAAGCACAATTTGGTGAAAAATTCATCATTTTCCCTAACCCAATGTACGGTGACTGGGAAGGCGCTTTATACGATTATAATTTCAAAAAATCAGATGCAGAAAAAGACAAAATTCGTCATGAAAACTTAAAATCATTTGATGCAAAATAACAAAGAGGATGGCTTGCGCCATCCTCTTTTATTGCATATTTCTTGTTAAAGGCAAGATAAACACTTCAACACGTCTATTTTTCGCTTTTCCTTCTGGCGTATCATTTGGTGCAATTGAGCGGTATTCTCCATAACCAACTGCACTAAATTTTTCTGGTTGCAATTCTTTATTTTGGAGTAACACCTGCATGAAATTAACTGCACGCTGTGTACTTAACTCCCAGTTTGATGCAAACTGAGCATTTGCGATAGGAACCGTATCTGTATGACCCGACACTGTAATTTCACGAGGTGATGCTGAAACAAGTAGGTTAGACATCTCTTTTGCAATCCCTAACGATTCCAACTTCACATCTGCTTTCCCTGAATCAAATAGTACATTTTCTAATATCGTTAACATTAATCCTTTTTCAGTTAACTTAGTTTGAAAAGAAGAGGATAGTTGTTTCTCATTAATATATTGATCAATCTTTTTTTGTAATGCTTTCAACTCATCCATTTCTTTTTTTTCTTTAGCTCTATCTTCCGCTTGTTTTTTTGCTTGTTCTGCCTCAAGGCTATTTGCTGATAATTCTTTTTCCTCATTTGGTTTTTGATCGCTTAAAAATTCTTTATTTCCTGTTCCACCGGCTAACTCACTTCGAAAAGCAACTGCCATCTGTTTAAACTTCGCAGCATCTATACTACTCATTGCGAATAATACGATGAACAATGCAAATAACAACGTTAACATATCAGAATATGGAATTAACCAAGTTTCATCGATATGCTCATCATGTTTTTTCTTTTTACCTCTTCTATTTTTCTTACTCCGCATTTTTTTCTGCTCCTTTTTCTAGCTTTTTACGCTCAGTTGCAGAAAGTGCACCTAAAATACGGTTCTTCATAATAAACGGATATGTACCTTCTTGTAACATTAATAAACAATCAATAATTAAACGTTTCTTCTCTAATTCAGCAGCAGACTTTTGCTTCAATTTGTTTGCAAATGGATGCCATAATACGTAACCTGAAAAAATACCGAAAATCGTTGCAATAAACGCACCTGAAATAGCATGCCCTAGCTTTTCAATATCAGTTAAATTTCCAAGTGCAGCTACAAGACCAATAACAGCACCTAAAACCCCTAGTGTAGGTGCATATGTACCAGCTTGCGAAAAAATAGCAGCCCCTTTTGCATGTCTCTCTTCAATCGCTTCTAATTCGGCTTCTAAAATTTGTTCTAAATCCTCTGCAGATACACCATCAATAACAAATTTCATACCACGCAAAAGAAATTCATCTTCAATTTCATCTAATTGTTGCTCTAAAGACAAAATACCGTATTTTCTACTCTCAGATGTCCAATGAACAAATAATTCTAGCAATTGTTCATAACTTAAATCTTTTTTATTTGAACCAAAAAGAACTTTAAATAATTTTGGAACTCTTTTTAGTTGATTCATCGGAAATGCAATACACACTGCAGCAAATGTACCGACGAAAATAATTAGTGCTGCGGCAGGATTTAGTAAGGCTGTTATGTCAGCACCCTTGACCACCATCCCTACTACTACTGCCAACACTCCTAAAATGATTCCAATAATTGTTGCAAAATCCATTCCCATTCACTCCTAGTCTATACAAGAAGTCCTTTATTCTTAATAATCGCTACATCTTCTTATATAAATATATTGCATAAAAAATGAACTTCATGAAAGATAAGAAATGAATTATATGAAAAAACACTACATTTTCTGACATTTTCTTTGCATTTCTATTACGTTACGACTCTTATATTTCTTTTTCAACAAACTAGACTTATAATAAAAACGATACATATTTCATTAAGAAAGGACTGTGATTACAGGGCATCATGAAAAAAATAATAATTATTTCTGCCACTACTATTGTAATCGGTATCACGTCTTTCGCTTACTTTGGTTCTAAATCACCACTGCAAAACAAGGCGAAAGCTGTCGAAAGTCAAAAACATAGTAACCATCCAAAAGAAGAGATTCCTGCTTTTCCAAAAGCTGATCATAATGCAAAGAAACTAGATGATAATTTTTCCGTTGTAACAAACCCAGATTCTGCTCTTGTGTTAGTCAATAAACATCGTAAATTACCAGATGGGTACATTCCAGAAGATTTAACGAAACCGAACGTACCATTTACTAGTCCAAAAGATAAAGAGAAAACATTACTTCGCAAAGATGCTGCAGACGCTCTTGAAAAAATGTTCCAAGCAGCGAAAAAAGAAGGTTTAGAACTTACAGCGGTTTCAGGTTACCGTTCTTACAAACGCCAACAGTCATTACATAATACATATATTAAACGCCAAGGAAAAGCTGAGGCTGATTCGGTAAGTGCAATTCCTGGAACAAGTGAGCATCAAACTGGTCTAGCAATGGATATTAGCTCAAAATCCGCCAAATTCCAATTAGAACCAATTTTCGGAGAGACAGCAGAAGGAAAATGGGTTGCAGAGCATGCCCATGAGTTCGGATTTGTCATTCGTTATTTAGAGGATAAAACAGAGACAACAGAGTATTCATACGAACCGTGGCACTTACGCTACGTTGGCAATCCATATGCCACATACATATATAAGCACCACCTAACATTAGAAGAGGCAACGAGGGACAAAAAATAAGAGAGCGAATCGCTCTCTTATTTTTCTTTTATTCTATTATTGTAATAATTTCTTCCATTCCTCAGGCCACGGTTCGCCTCTTCCAGTTTTTTTCGATGCTTGGACCATCATACCGCGTCCAACTAAACAAACTTCTCCTTCTGCATTTTTGACCATATAGTGTAAATCTAAAGAGGAATTCCCAACCGCTCCCGCCTTTACATATACTTTCAACTGCTCATCAAAATAAATTTGTTTAATAAAATTGCATTGTAGATCTGCGACGACTATCATCGTTTCTGATGATTCATGTGTCCATTCTTGCATAAATCCGAGTTCTTTAAACAATGCGATACGCGCTTCTTCAAAATATGTAAAAGCAACGACATTATTTACATGTCCAAACATATCTACTTCACCAAAACGAACTTTGACAGGATTATAAAATGAAAAACCACTTTCCCATTGCTCAAAGTCTTCAATATAAGAAATTCTCTTCATCGTTCCCTCTCCTTTTCGCCCTTAAAATAAAGTGAAACTTTAATCCGTGGGGGTTTACGGGCAGTTGATCTCCCACCCAGCTTCTTTGCTCCACCTGAATTTTGAGGTGGGAGTTTTACTGCCCGTTAATGCGGGATAAACATAATAAACAGAATAAACAGAAATATAAACTTATAAATATTGCCTCTTCAACATGAAGAGGCAATATTTATTAATAGTTATTGTCGCTACCAAAGAAATCTTTGAACGATTGAATTGTTGTATCACGGTTTAATGCTGCAATTGAAGTTGTTAATGGAATACCTTTCGGACATGATTGCACACAGTTTTGAGAGTTACCACAGTTTGCAAGTCCTCCATCACCCATAATTGCACGTAAGCGATCTGCTTTATGCATTTCACCAGTTGGATGCGAGTTAAATAAACGCGCTTGTGAAAGCGGTGCTGGTCCAATAAAGTCAGACTTACTGTTTACGTTCGGACATGACTCTAAGCAAACACCACATGTCATACATTTCGAAAGTTCATATGCCCATTGACGCTTTTTCTCTGGCATTCTTGGACCTGGTCCTAGGTCGTACGTACCGTCGATTGGAATCCAAGCTTTAACACGTTTTAACGCGTTAAACATACGGCTACGGTCAACTTGTAAATCACGTACAATCGGGAATGTCTTCATCGGCTTTAAGCGAATTGGTTGCTCTAACTGGTCAATAAGGGCTGTACATGATTGACGTGGTTTTCCGTTAATCACCATCGAACATGCTCCACATACTTCCTCTAAGCAGTTCATATCCCATGCGATCGGAGTTGTTTGGTTCCCTTTTGAGTCGACAGGATTACGGCGAATTTCCATAAGCGCCGAAATAATATTCATATTAGGACGATATGGAATTTCAAACTCTTGGTCAAACTCTTGTGCATCTGGGCCATCTTGTCTCGTAATGATGAGGCGGATTGTTTTCTCAGACATGTTGTTTATCCCCCTTCTCTTCACCCTTAGCAGCTACATCATGTTTTGAGGAATAGTCACGTTTACGTGGTTTAATTAATGAAACATCCACTTCTTCGTAATGGAATGCTGGTGCCTTTCCTTCTCCCTCAAATTTCGCCATCGTAGTTTTTAAGAAGTTTGCATCATCACGATTTGGGAATTCTGGTTTGTAATGCGCTCCGCGGCTTTCATTACGGTTATATGCGCCAATTGTAATAACACGTGCTAACTCGAACATATTTGCAAGTTGGCGTGTAAATGAAGCCCCCTGGTTACTCCATCTTGCTGTATCGTTAATGTTAATGCGTTTGTAACGCGCCATTAACTCTTCAATTTTCGCATCAGTTTCTAGTAACTTTTTATTTTCACGAACTACTGTAACGTTATCTGTCATCCATTCTCCAAGCTCTTTATGAAGAACATATGCATTTTCGTTACCATCAAGCATTAAAATATTGTTAAATTTCTCTGTTTCGATTAATTCATTTTGCTCATATACAGTAGATGAAACAGCATCAGATGATTTAGAAAGACCTTTCATATACTCAATTGCGTTCGGTCCTGCTACCATACCACCGTAAATTGCTGATAATAATGAGTTCGCACCAAGGCGGTTACCACCGTGCATAGAATAATCACACTCACCTGCTGCAAATAAACCTGGAATACTTGTCATTTGCTTATAATCAACCCATAATCCGCCCATTGAATAGTGAACTGCTGGGAAGATTTTCATTGGTAGTTTACGAGGATCATCACCTGTAAATTTCTCATAGATTTCAATAATTCCACCAAGTTTAATATCTAGTTCTTTCGGATCTTTATGAGAAAGATCTAAGTACACCATGTTTTCACCGTTAATACCTAGTTTTTGCTCTACGCAAACATCAAAGATTTCACGCGTTGCAATATCACGAGGTACAAGGTTTCCGTAAGCTGGATATTTTTCTTCTAAGAAGTACCATGGCTTACCATCTTTATACGTCCAAACACGTCCACCTTCACCACGTGCAGATTCACTCATAAGACGTAACTTATCGTCTCCAGGAATTGCCGTTGGATGAATTTGAATGAACTCACCGTTCGCATAATATGCACCTTGTTGATATACAGCAGACGCTGCTGTACCTGTATTAATAATAGAGTTTGTTGATTTTCCAAAGATGATACCAGGGCCCCCTGTTGCCATAATCACGGCATCAGCTTGGAAACTTTTTATCTCCATAGTTTGTAAGTCTTGCGCGACGATTCCTCGGCACACACCTTCATCATCTACAACAGCTCGTAAGAAATCCCAACCTTCATATTTCGTTACAAGTCCTGCTACTTCATGACGACGTACTTGCTCATCTAATGCATATAGTAATTGTTGACCAGTTGTTGCGCCAGCAAATGCTGTACGGTGATGTTGTGTTCCACCGAAACGACGGAAATCCAGAAGTCCTTCTTCCGTACGGTTGAACATAACACCCATGCGGTCCATTAAATGAATAATACCAGGTGCTGCATCACACATCGCTTTAACTGGTGGTTGGTTCGCTAAGAAGTCCCCACCATAAATTGTATCGTCAAAGTGGATCCATGGAGAATCCCCTTCACCTTTTGTATTTACGGCACCGTTAATTCCACCTTGGGCACATACAGAATGTGAACGTTTTACTGGTACTAAAGAAAATAGTTCAACATTTACTCCTGCTTCTGCCGCTTTAATCGTTGCCATTAAGCCGGCCAAGCCACCGCCGACTACTATAAGTTTCCCTTTCATGCTCTCCCACTCCTTACTGGTTTGCTAGCTGTGGATCGATGAACGCTAATAATGCACTCACACCTACATAAGATAGACCTAAGAAAATAGCTAATGTTACATAAGTAGAGATTCTTTGTGAACGTGGAGATACTGTAATTCCCCAGCTTATGCAGAATGTCCATAGTCCATTTGCAAAGTGGAAAATTGTTGAAACAACACCAACTAAATAGAAACCAAACATAAATGGGTTGTTTAAAATATCTGCCATCATATCATAGTTTACCTCTTTACCTAACAATGCTTGAATACGAGTTTCCCAGACGTGCCAAGAAATGAAGATCAGCGTAACGATACCTGAAATTCGTTGGAAGACGAACATCCAGTTACGGAAATAGCCGTAAGATACCGCATTGTTCTTAGCTGTAAATGCAATATATAAGCCATATATAGCATGGTACAGTATAGGTAAAAAGATGATGAAAATTTCTAGCGCATACCGGAATGGAAGGAGCTCCATAAAGCCTGCAGCTTTGTTAAAAGCCTCTGCTCCTCTTGTTGCAAAGTTGTTTACAATTAAATGTTGCGTCAAAAAGACACCAACCGGGATGACCCCCATTAATGAGTGCCACTTACGAAACGTATACTCGCGGCCTTTCATGTCCCCATTACCCCCTTGAATGTTTGACTGCTGTTTTCAGATTAATTTACAACAATAATGTTTTTTCACTATTGGCATAAGAAAAACCGAAAAAATTATTCAAAATATTTCAGCATAATTTGATTCCAAGTTCATTTTACCCCTATTTTTGTCGAAGCGTCAAGAAAACGTATACATAATTTGCATATAATTTGCCAATTCTTTTTTTTTCTTATATATTCAGATTTACCCAAAGAAAAATCTGTTTTTATAAATGAAAAATGTTATATAATAATCCCTATAGAAAGAGGGGAATATTGTGAGCAAAAATACAATCGATATAACATCTTTAGAAGATGTTTCATTGAACGCCTTCGCTTATGAATTGCTACGTGAAGAATTACTACCTGATTTAATTGGTAACGATTTAGATGGTATTTTATACTGGGCCGGTAGAAACCTTGGGAGAAAATATCCGCTAGAAACAATTGAAGAAGTCATTCAGTTTTTTGAAAAAGCTGGTTGGGGCACTTTAAGCATCATTGAACATAAACGTCGTGAAATGCAGTTTCAACTTAAAGGTACACTTATTACTGAGCGTCAAAAACAAAAAAGACATTCATCTTATCAATTAGAAGCTGGATTTATCGCCGAGCAAATTCAAAGACAAAGAAACGTCGTTGCAGAGTCCTATGAGGAACAGAAAAAACGTTCAGACTCTATTACATTTCTTGTTAAATGGGATATAAAAGATCTCATTGAAGTGTAGCATCTACTTACAGTCAACTAGACATATAAGTTTAGTTGACTTTTTTGTATATTCATTCAGGTGAGTTTATTTTAAATCTTCAGAAATTATACCAAAAAACAGAAGACGTTGTAAACTACAACGTCTTCTTATCTGTTAAATAAGTATATATCATCTCTGCAACATTTTTCGGCATACCTGCTTCGACAAATTCAGCTATGGAAGCTTCTTTCATCTTTTTTAACGAGCCAAAATGTTTTAACAATACCTTTTTTCGTTTATCACCGATTCCTGGAATATCATCCAATGCTGATTGAATGACCGATTTCCCGTGCAACTGGCGATGGAATGTAATTGCAAATCTATGCACTTCACCTTGAATGCGTTGCAATAAATAAAATTCTTKGCTATTCCTCTCAAGCATCACAGGTTCAGGCGGATCTCCAATGATTAAATGTGATGTTTTATGTTTGTCATCTTTTACAAGCCCTGCCATTGGAATATATAATCCGAGTTCATTCTCCAGAACATCACTTGTAGCGGCCAGATGGCCTTTTCCACCATCAATAATGATTAAATCTGGTAAAGGTAAATTTTCTTTAAGCGCCCTCGTATAACGGCGTCTTACAACTTCCCTCATAGACTCGTAATCATCAGGACCTTGAACCGTTTTAATTTTATATTTCCGATATTCTTTCTTCGCTGGTTTCCCATCGATAAAAGCAATCATTGCTGAAACAGGATTTGTTCCTTGAATATTCGAATTATCAAACGCTTCAATACGATATGGTGTTTCAATCCCTAGTTGCCTCCCGAGATTATCAACAGCTTTAATCGTCCGTTCTTCATCACGTTCAATTAAGTGAAATTTCTCTTCTAGTGCAATTTTTGCATTTTTATTTGCTAATTCCACAAGATCTTTTTTCTTCCCACGCTTCGGCTGTGTCGCTTCAACTTCTAAAAAGCGCTCTACTAATTCTGAATCTATACTTCCTGGAACAACAATTTCCTTCGGCTTGAAATGACTACTGTTTTCATAAAATTGACCGATAAAAGTTAAAAATCCCTCTTCTGGTTCATCATAAATCGGGAACATAGAAACATCACGTTCAATTAGCTTTCCTTTTCGAACGAAGAAAACTTGAACACACATCCACCCTTTATCAACTGCATATCCAAACACATCACGATCCACTAAATCACTCATAATCATCTTTTGCTTTTCCATAATTGCATCAATATGAGCAATTTGATCTCGCAACTCTTTCGCCCGTTCAAATTCTAGCTTTTCTGAAGCCTCATACATCTTCGTTTCTAATTCTGAACGAATTTCTTTATGCCCACCGTTTAAGAATTTAATAATTTCATCAACAATTTCTTTGTTTTGCTCATCCGTTACTTCTTTCACACAAGGTGCTAAACATTGACCCATATGATAATACAAGCAAACTTTATCTGGCATATTTGAACATTTACGAAGTGGATACATACGATCTAATAATTTCTTTGTTTCATGTGCCGATTGCGCATTTGGATAAGGCCCAAAGTACTTTCCTTTATCCTTTTTTACATTTCGCGTAATGAGTAAGCGCGGCTGTTTTTCAGCTGTAATTTTAATGAAAGGATATGTTTTATCATCTTTTAATTGAATATTATATTTTGGATCATATTTTTTTATTAAATTTAACTCTAAAATAAGAGCCTCCAAATTTGAGGAAGTCACAATATATTCAAAATCAACAATTTCTCCAACAAGCCGAAGTGTTTTCCCATCATGCGAACCAGTAAAGTACGAGCGCACACGATTTTTGAGTACCTTTGCTTTTCCGACATATATAACCGTTCCCTGCTTATCCTTCATTAAATAACAACCAGGTTGATCGGGCAAAATTGCTAACTTCTCTTTTAAATGCTCGTGCACTCGTCTCCCTCCATTTCTACATGCTTATCATTTTTATTTTCACATAAAAACATACTATGCCAAAACACCCAACATACGTTCTTTTATTGTAACGGAAAGGTTGTAAAAAAGAAAATAAAAAAAGCTACCAAATGGTAGCTTCTTTATTTTAGAAGTGTTTAGAAACTAATTCTACTAACGCTTCTTTCGGTTTATATCCTAACGCTTGATCAACCACTTTACCGTCTTTTAATACGAAAAGAGCTGGAATGCTCATTACTTCGAATTGACGAGCAGTTTCTTGGTTTTCATCAACGTCAACTTTTACTACTTTTACTTTCTCGCCTAACTCTGAATCGATTTCCTCTAATACAGGAGCGATCATTTTACAAGGTCCGCACCAAGGCGCCCAGAAATCTAATAGTACAACACCTTCGCTAGTTTCAGCTGCGAAGCTTTGGTCATTTGCATTTATAATTGCCATTTTATTTCCTCCTTCAAGTATATTCTACCAAGAGTATATCATTAACTTTTATACGTGGCGAATATTATGTATCGTTATGTATTGTAACAAAAAAATGTTCCTTTATACTATATAAAAATATGGATGAAATACTAAAAAGATGAGAGACAGGGGATCTCTCACCTTTTTCTATATATAGGGGTACTTCACTTGGAACTCAAGGGTACTCAAATCATGAATGTACTTTTAACTTTTTAAACTCTTCTGTTAAAAGAGGTAATACTTCAAACAGATCTCCGACAATACCATAGTCAGCTACTTTGAAGATACTTGCTTCTGGATCTTTATTAATCGCAACAATTATTTTTGAATTAGACATACCAGCTAAATGCTGAATCGCACCAGAAATTCCGCATGCAATGTATAGGTCTGGTGTAACAACTTTACCTGTTTGACCAATTTGTAATGAATAATCACAGTACTCTGCATCACAAGCACCACGAGATGCTCCAACAGCGCCGCCTAGTACGTCAGCTAATTCTTTTAACGGTTTAAATCCTTCTTCACTCTTCACACCACGTCCGCCAGCTATAATGACTTTCGCTTCAGAAAGATCAACACCCTCTGCAGTTTTACGGACAACATCTTGAATGATTGTACGTAAATCTTTCACATCTACTGTAATAGAAAACACGTCAGCTGTGCGAGACTCGTCTTTTTCAAGAGTTGCAATGTTATTTGGACGCACTGTCGCAAATAAGATACCCTCTGTTACAATCTTCTTCTCAAATGCTTTACCAGAGTAAATCGGACGAGTGAAGATAACATTTCCACCTTCAACTTCTAAAGCCGTTACGTCAGAAACTAAACCAGCTTCTAATTTCGCTGCTAATTTTGGTGATAAATCTTTACCAAGTGCCGTATGTCCAAATACAATGCCTTCTGGCTTTTCTTCAGCATATACAGCTAAAAACGCTTGTGCATATCCATCAGATGTATATGATTTTAATTTATCATTTTCAACTGTCACAACGCGATCTGCACCGTAATGAATCAATTCATTTGCAAAAGAGGCAACGCTGTCTCCAACTAGAAGACCTACCACTTCACCGCCTTCTGCAATTGTTTTTGCTGCTGCTACCGCTTCAAACGAAACGTTGCGTAGCGATCCATCACGAACTTCACCCATTACTAATACTTTACGAGCCATAGATTTTCCCTCCTGCATATATAATTTCGTATTTTATTAGATTACTTTCGCTTCTGTATGGAGCAACGATACAAGTTCTTTTACTTGATCTTGCAGCTCGCCTTGTAACACTTTTCCTGCATCTTTCTTAGGAGGCAAATAGATTTCAATTGTTTTTGTTTTTGCTTCCACATCATCTTCTTCTAAATCTAAATCATCTAATTCTACTTCTTCTAGTGGCTTCTTCTTCGCTTTCATAATACCTGGAAGTGATGGATAACGCGGTTCGTTTAAACCTTGTTGCGCTGTTACTAGAAGAGGTAATGATGATTCAATTACTTCTGTATCCCCTTCAACATCACGCTCAATCTTCACATTTGTACCATCAATTTCAAGCTTCGTAATCGTCGTTACGTATGGGATATTTAACGCTTCAGCTACTCGTGGACCAACTTGTCCAGATGCACCGTCAATCGCAACGTTCCCGCCTAAAATTAAATCTATTTCTTTATCTTTTAAATATTCAGCAAGTACTTTTGCTGTTGTAAATTGGTCACCATTCTCAACATCATCTTCAATGTTAATTAGTACCGCTTTATCGCAGCCCATCGCCAATGCTGTGCGAAGTTCTTTTTCACTATCCTCGCCACCAACTGTTATAACAGTAACTTCTCCACCTTGTGCATCTCTTACTTGAATTGCTTCTTCAATCGCATATTCATCGTAAGGGTTGATGATGAATTCCGCTTCGCCATCGTAAATTGCACCGTTTTTAATTACGATTTTTTCTTCTGTATCAAATGTTCGTTTCATGAGTACGTAGATGTTCATTTCATTTACCCCCTTATTTTTCAGAAAGATTCTATCAATTTTAAAATTCTGTTAATTTGCATTAAAAAAATAATTGGATTACCTACCACTAAATGAAGGCTTACGTTTTTCTAAAAACGCTGCTACGCCTTCTCTTCCATCTTCACTCGTAAATACTTCACCAAAAATCTGTGATTCACGCTGTACACCTTCATAATAATGAGACGATTTTGTCGTTTGTAATAACTCTAGCACAGCACGAGTTGTTGCTGGGCTTTTTCCAGCAATCTGTTTTGCAATTTTAAGCGTATCTTCTAAAATGGATTCTTCAGAAAACACTCCGTTAACAAGTCCCCATTGTAATGCTTCTGCGCCAGTAATTGGTGTACTTGTTAACATCATTTCACAAGCTTTCGCTTTTCCAACATAACGTGGTAAGCGCTGTGTACCTGCAAAACCAGGAATTAATCCAAGTGTTAATTCAGGTAAACCAAGCTTTGTACTTTCAGTTACAAAGCGCATGTGGCAAGACATAGCAAACTCCAGGCCGCCGCCAAGTGCCGCTCCATGAATTGCCGCAATAACTGGTTTTGAACATTTTTCAACACGCTCAAACGTAACTTGTCCAAGCTGTGCTAACTCTGTTGCTTGCTTCGCTTCAGTAACAGATGTAAATTCTTTAATATCTGCCCCTGCTGAGAAGAAGCGTCCTTCACCATGTAGAACAACAACACGAATGTTATCATCCTTTTCCACTTGATCGATTAATTCAGTAACGTCATGCATAACTTGTGAAGACATCGCATTAGCTGGAGCATGGTTTAACGTCGCCACCGCGATATGATCTTCAACTTTTACAGATAGGAATTTCAACATGATCCCTCCCATTATTTACGATAACCACAAGCTGCAATAAGTAGCCCATGTACCGTTTTTGAAAGTGCGACCAGATCATACTTATGATCGCTCATTACCCAATTGGTCACAACTTCATCTACTGTTCCAAAGATCATTTGTCTTGCCACGCGAACGTTTAAATCCGCCTGAAATTCACCTTGCTTTATACCTGTCTCTAAAATCTCATCCATAACTTGTAAGTAGCCTTTTAATACTTCATTTATTTTAAGGCGCAAGTCTTGATTGGACTGCCTTAGCTCTAATTGCGTAACGATAGCAAGAGGATCATTTTGTGACAACAGCAAGAAGTGCGTTTCTACCAACATGAATAACTTCGCTACAGCGCTTTCAATTCCTGCTATTTTTTGACGAATTGTTTCAACAAATTCTCCCATCTTCTCTTGGAATAAGGATATTAATATATCTTCTTTATTTTTAAAATATAAATAAATCGTGCCATCAGCTACCCCAGCTTGCTTTGCAATTTTAGAAACTTGCGCTTGATGGTATCCATTCTCCGCAATCACAATGACTGCAGCATCAATAATCTGATTGTATTTCGGTCTATTTTTCTTCACTTTACTGTCCCCTTCAAGAAGATGACTGAATGAATAGTCATTCATATTCTTATAATACTGACTATTTAGAAAAGTGTCAATCCTATTTTTTCAAAAAGAAAGGGCCTTAGCCCGTTTGCTCATCCTCATTCTTTCTCTTCTCTTCATCTATTAGGACACGACGTAAAATTTTTCCGACTGTCGTCTTCGGCAACTCACTTCTAAACTCATATACCTTCGGAACTTTGTAAGCTGCTAAATATTTACGTGCAAACTGATCTAATTCTTCTTCAGAACACTCAGCGTCTTCTTTCAAAACAACAAACGCTTTTACAGTTTCCCCTCGATACGGATCAGGAACACCGATTGTTACCACTTCTTGCACCTTTTCGTGTTCATATAACACTTCTTCTACTTCACGAGGATATACGTTAAAGCCACTAGCAACGATCATATCTTTCTTACGATCTTTCACATAGAAAAAGCCATCCTCATCCATGTATCCTACATCACCTGTATGGAGCCAGCCATCTTGCAGTACAGCTGCCGTTTCTTCTGGCTTATTCCAATACCCTTTCATAATTTGTGGGCCCTTTACAACGATTTCACCAATTTCACCTGGAGGTAATGACTCTCCTGTTTCAAGTGACATGATTATTGCCTCTGTATCCGGCCACGGTACCCCAATACTTCCCGGCACACGCTTTTCCCACAAAAAATTCCCATGTGTAACTGGTGATGACTCCGTTAATCCATAACCCTCTACTAATTTACCACCTGTAACTCTCTCAAACTCCTCCTGCACTTCTACAGGAAGCGGTGCAGAACCACTAATACAAGCCTGAATTGAAGAAATATCATATTCTTTTAAAAGAGGACTATTTAATAGAGCAATGTAAATGGTTGGTGCTCCTGGAAATAGTGTAACTTTATGTTTCTTAATTGCTTCAAAAACCATTTTCATATCAAACTTCGGAATAAGCACCATTTTATATCCTTGCATAATACTTAAATTCATTACAGCTGTCATCCCGTACACATGAAAAAACGGAAGAACACCAAGAATTACCTCTTCTCCTTCTTTGCAATTATATAACCAATGAGCTCCCATTAAAGTGTTCGAAACGAGGTTTTTATGCGTTAACATAACCCCTTTTGGAAACCCTGTCGTTCCCCCTGTATACTGCAAAAGGGCTAGATCATTTTCAGGATCACATGGAACTTCAACATCAGTACTACTTTCCCTTTCTACCGATTTCCAAAGATGAATCGTTTCGCTTTCCGACACATTCACAACAAGATTTGCCTGCTTTTTTTGTACAAATGGATAAAGTAAATTTTTAGGGAATGGTAAAAAATCTGCAATACGGGTTACGATAATGTGCTCAAGCTTTGTTGCAGTTTGAACGTTAGTAACTCTCGGAAACACTAAATCAAGGCACAGAATAACTTTTGCCCCTGAGTCATGAAGTTGGTACTCAAGCTCTCTTTCTGTATAAAGAGGATTCGTTTGTACAACAATCCCCCCCGCAAGCAAAGTACCATAATAACCAATTACAGATTGCGGACAATTCGGTAACATAATCGCAACTCTATCGCCTTTTTCAATACCAAGTCTTTGAAGGTAATTCGCAAATTTCTTTACCTTGTCATGGAAATCTGAAAATTTAACATCTTTACCTAAAAAATGAAGCGCTTTCTTTTCTGGATAACGAGCAGCCATTTTCTCTAAATATCTATGAAGTGGCTGAATATCATAAGAAATTGTCCCTGGAATTTCATCTGGATAACTCTGCAGCCAAGGTTTTTCCACTCTCATTCCCCCTTCCAATACTTGTGAAAATAAATGAATGTTCATTCATGATAGTTGTTTTCATTATATTATAGTCGTAACATCGTTACAATCATAATATTCTGACTTTTTATAACTATGCTTTACTTCCTTAACTTCTTATTATATGTAGAAACTCTCTTAATTTTAAAAGAATAAGAGAGTTCACGTTACTTAACTTAATCTTATAATCGTTAAAACTGCACCAGGTGTAGTCGTTGATAACGTGGCAACAGCTAACAATCCAAATAACTGCAAACTAATTGCACTCCCCGCTGCAAGAGTCGTAATAATTGTTGCACTAAATGAAGTCGTTGCTAATGCAGGAGCGTTGATAGTTCCAGCAAGTGGTGCCCCATTGATTGTAATTCGTGAACTAACTAATAATGAAGCCGTTATATTAATTGTATATGAAATATAATAATTCCCCGCATTTGCGGCCGTAAATACTGTGTTCCCTCCAGACACAGTAATTCCTGGACCGATATTCTGATTATTTGGAAGTGTGACATTTGTCCCACCAAGTAATACTGATATTGCCGTACCCGATGTATTATTCGCAAATGCATACGTAGCAGTTATACTTGTACCTGTATCTCCTGTTGCTCCCGTTGAACCTGTCGCTCCCGTTGGGCCTGTTGCTCCTGTTGCTCCTGTTACTCCCGTTGCTCCTGTTGCTCCTGTTACTCCTGTTGCTCCTGTTACTCCTGTTGCTCCTGTTGCTCCTGTTGGACCTGTTGGACCTGTTGCTCCTGTTGGACCTGTTACTCCTGTTGCTCCTGTTGGACCTGTTGCTCCTGTTACTCCTGTTGCTCCTGTTGGGCCTGTTACTCCTGTTGCTCCTGTTGGACCTGTTGCTCCTGTTACTCCTGTTGCTCCTGTTGCTCCCGTTGCTCCTGTTGCTCCTGTTGGACCTGTTACTCCTGTTGCTCCTGTTACTCCTGTTGGACCTGTTGCTCCTGTTACTCCCGTTACTCCTGTTGGACCTGTTGCTCCCGTTGCTCCTGTTGCTCCCGTTGCTCCCGTTGCTCCCGTTGCTCCCGTTGCTCCCGTTGCTCCCGTTACTCCCGTTACTCCTGTTGCTCCCGTTTCACCTGTTGGACCTGTTGGACCTGTCGGACCGATCTTAGGAACTGTCCCATCGCAACTAAAACAGCATGAATCAACATGCACACCATTTTGATTATTACACCCACAATATCCATTTGTATTATTACTCCATAAAGACATGTTGACCCCCCTCCTTCGTGTTCAATCTTTTAAGTACAGCCAACGAATTAAAAATATCTTTCTAATAAAAAATTAGTTTTTGTTTTCCTTATCAACTATCCGCTTTGGAATAAACCTTTTATAAATAAAGGTTTTTTTCCTTACATTCTAATAAATATTACATGCAATACGCTCTCCTTTCGCTTGTACTTTCGCCTTCCTCATTAAAGGAATTTCAGCTCCTTCAACCTTGATACACGTATGTATTTAAATACAATATATTAAAATCCATATAAATCGTTATTCTTTCGTCAAAATTCCCAAAAAATATTAACACTTTAAACACCCTCATATTTTGTTAAATTAACATTTTTTCCTTCTACATATATGTCTTGCTGAAACTCTTGTAATTGATAGACCTTATTACTTTTTCGTTTATAATCAATGGCTTTAAATTTCGCGACAGATATAAGCCAATTTCTAAACTTCCCACGTTTTTCATCATAACTACTAATGTTGTACCAAACGATTAATAAAATATCATCAACACATTCATCCACTAGCACCTTACTATGCGCCGTATCTAAAACACTGTGAACCACCTTATAAATTAAATCTCCATATCGATCAATTGCTGTATGTAATGCTAACATATCTTGTTTTCAAAGACCTTCTACTATTTCTATATCCTTCACCCTTATCACCACTCTTTACTCCATTCTCTATTCATTATATATACGAATGCATAGGGCGGTTTTCTGACACTTTTACAAATATTTTCTAATTTTTTTATATTGTAGCAATGCTTAATTAAGTATCGCTTATGAAACAGGGATTATATTATCTCTCACGAATTTAATATACGAGCGAAAAACAGGAGGGATAACTATGTACCAAACTATTGAAGATTTTTTAACATCATGGACATACGAGGCTGAGTCTACTCAGAAGATGCTCGATGCATTAACCGATGAATCTTTATCACAAGAAATTGCACCTGGGCACTGGACTTTAGGGAGAGTCGCTTGGCATATCGTTACAGCACTTCCTGTTATGCTATCAGGGACAGGGCTTAAGTTTGAAGGAGAAACGAAAGATTATCCTGTACCAACTTCAGCAAAAACAATTGCAGATGGGTATCGCAAAGTGAATACGGCTTTTATTGAAGCACTTCAAAGTGAGTGGACTGATAAAGACTTAGCTACTATTAATAACTTCTTTGGTCGTTCTATGCCGAATTCTATATTTTTAATGACACTCATCAATCATCAAAATCACCACCGCGGACAGATGACTGTTTTAATGCGTCAAGCTGGCTTAACAGTCCCTGGCGTTTATGGTCCTGCAAAAGAAGAATGGGCTGCTACTGGAATGGAAGCTCCCCAAATGTAACGACAGAAAAAGACAAGGTGTTTATGCACCTTGTCTTTTTCTGTAACTTGTTTCATGTGAAACTATTTTCTACTAAATGGTATTTTATGAGAAAATACGTTAAGATAAATTCATATTAATTGGAGGGAACTAAATTGAATACAAAAAACAAAAAAATAACAATAAGAACTCTCTTACTAACTTCTATCATTGGAGTTATCAGTGTATCCCTTTATTTCACAAGTTATGGTACCCCTTGGGGAAAACAAACAGCAATTGCTGAATCAAAAGAGTATATTACAAAATACTTTAATCTAGATACAAAAGTCAAAAATACTTCTTACGATTCTAAAATGGATATCTATGCAATCGCCTTTGAAACAATTGAAGATGGAGAGTTTACTATCGAATATAAAGGTTCTAATAACTTTAACATTTCTCCAGGAGTGCAAGAGTATTTAAGCAAACACTATAAATTTACAGAGTAGTAACGAAGCATACATATACAAAAAAGAGTTGGTATAACGCCAACTCTTTTTTACGTATTCTTGTCATACTGTTATATCTTCCTTCTCTATATTTTTAATTCCGTAATATGCAATCGCAACTCCAATCGCTGCAAATGTGAATTGAAGAGGAAGAAACGTCGCTATAGGAAATATGGGAGGGTTATTAATTGCGATTAATACAACGATAATAGAAGAAACGATTGTAGCTGGCACAGAACGTTTACGCATCCCGAAATATAGAGGAATTAAGCTTATTCCTGCCGTGGCAATGGCTAAAGGAATAAGATTTATCCCTTCTTGAATCAATTGATCTACTGTGAATGAATTAGGAAGAATTGAAAAATAACTATCTATCCCAAAGAAAATTCCTACTACTAAAATGTTAGATACAATAACTGTTATAAATGTTAATGTCGCTGTAATAGCCAACTTACTAGCCATCATTTTCTTTCGGTTAATTGGATAAGAAAACATGAGTAGTATTGTTTTACTTTTATATTCATCAATTATTAACTTGGCTATTAGTACGCCACCAAAAATAATAAACGTTGCTCTTACTAACGCACTAGCCATCGACAAAATTATCTGCGGATCCCTTATTTTTGGATCCCCTTCTATTTGAGCAACGATACTAACGAAGATTAGTAGTGCCAGTATAACGATATTCGCAATAACCGCTCTCTTCACATACCATCCGAGCTTAAACTTCTTCAATTCTAGCTTCATAAGACGTAGCATGATAGTCCTCCTTTCATGTAAGCTATTGAAATTAACTTAAAATTTCAATTACTATTATTTTTTTCACTATTCATACCCCAGTTCGTTGTTGTTTTAAGCTTACTTCACGCCACATCAATCTTGTCGATTTTACGATATGAAAGATAACTAATAAAAATCCCTAATAAACAGAGCACTATTGGAATAGCGATAAAATTAAACATACTTACTTGACCGTTTCCAGAACCAACGTTACCATTAATTAGCATCCCAATTATTACTGCAGAAGTAATTGTTGTCGGTGTCGATTTTTTTCTCATCCCAAAAAACAAAGGAATTAAACTTATACCAGATATCATAAATGCACTTATAATAGTAGTTGGAACGCTAGCTATTAATTCGCCTATCGTAGCAGGCGTTTCAATCAGTCCGATCATTGGACTCACAAAATATACGAGCAAACTAATAATGAAAGTAGCAATAATCGTGCTCACAAAACAAAAACAAAAAACAATTGTTAATTTCGCCCTCATTAGCATTTTCCTTTGTAGCGGGTACATAAACGATAGTTGCATCGTTTTGTTCTTATACTCATCAATTACTAAACGTGATAAAAGGACTGAACTAAAAGTAATGAATGTTATCCTAATAAAAATGTTTATTAAAGCCATTTGTTGTGTGAAGTCAGAGAGTAGCAAATCTACCTCGCCTTTCACTCCCAACGCCATAAGATTTACTACAATAAAAATTGCTATAATACAAATTGCTACACTTTTAAAGTAACTAGATAATTGATGTTTTTTCCACTCTAGCTTCATTAATCTAAGCATACAAACCACGCCTCCATTCTTTATATAACTCTCTCTACGCTGCTAACATTCTAATTCCAGCAGTAACTACGCTTAACATTCCTATTACTATTAGAATTAACAACCATTTCCGCTCAGGTTTTCTATAATATAAAATCCCACTTATGAACATTACAATCAATCCACTTACTAGATTCACTAACAATCCATTAAGCATGAATGCCCTCTCCATCCATTACATTTAAGAAATATTCTTCTAAGGAACTATGTTTCTTATTAATACTTTCAATTTCTACATCGTTCATAATAAGTGCTTTTGAAATAGCTTGCTGAGACGCTGCCGTATCATACACACGAATCATATTTCCACTCATTATTTTGTAATTTTTTATACCGAGTTTATCTTCTAAAATATAAGCTGCACGCTTCACATCAGGAACAGTAATTTCAATGTACTCTGTTTGTTTTCCGTTAATACTCTTCATTGAAACTTCTTTTATTAGCTTTCCATTTTGAATCATACCGATTGTATCTGCCATTAGTTCCATCTCGCCTAAAATATGACTAGAGACTAATAACGTAATACCATATTCTTTGCAGAGCATTTTAAATAAGTCTCTTAATTCTTTAATACCAATTGGATCTAAACCGTTAATTGGCTCATCTAAAATGAGTAATTCTGGCTTCGTCATGATCGCCCTTGCAATACCAAGTCTTTGCTTCATCCCTAATGAAAAATCTTTTACTTTTTTATCATCTATACCGTGCAGCTTCACTAAATGTAAAGCATGATCAATTGCGTTTTTGTCGTAATACCCCATATATTCACAATGTAATTCTAGGTTTTCCTTCGCCGTTAATTTATCATAAAAAATTGGATATTCGATAATTGTCCCCATGCGCTTTAACAATTCATAAGATGTATCCGTTAACTTCTCACCAAAAATTTCAATATCACCGCTCGTCGGTTTTATTAAGTTTGTGATCATTTTCATAATCGTTGTTTTACCTGCACCATTCGGTCCTAAGAAACCGTAGATCTCACCTTTTTTCACATGCATGTTAACGCTAGAAATTACTTCTTTCCCTTTAAACACTTTCGTTAACTGATTCGTTTTTAATATATATGTCATGTCACTATCTCCTTTCGCACTACCTTATACTTCTATAATAGACAACGGAATTCTCTTTTTTCTTACCCGTTCCTTACAAATTCCTTACGCTGAAAAAAAAGCTTGTAGAATCTACTTCTCTACAAGCTAAAACAGCATCTTTGTTAATACAACTGTAAAAATTGTTTTTTCATACGGCTTACTAGAAAGATGTATTTCTCCGTCCATCGCTTCCACAAGCCTTTTCGTAATCGTTAACCCTAAACCGCTTCCTTGGTACAATCTATTTCTGGAATCTTCAAGTGTGTACATACGCTCAAACACTTTATCAATGTGAGATTCATCAATTCCTTTTCCTGTATCCCATACATCTATATACACACTCGTTTCATCATCTCTTAACGTCATACCAAGTGTCTTTCCATCGTCACCATATGTAATCGCATTTGATATTAAATTATTCAATACTCTACCTAATACTTCTACATTTCCAAGTGCATATATATTTCTTTCTGGTATATCAATATGAACTTGAAACCCTTTCGTCGTCACTAAATCATAAAAAGATAAAATCTTCTCGCGACAAACTTCATTCATATTTACTTTTGTCATCTCAATTGCTTTGTCACCGGATTCTAATTTTGCTAAATCAAAAAACTTATGAATCAGTTCCATCACTTCTAGTGTTTTTACATGCACCTTTTCGAGTAATATTTGCTGCTCTTCCTCGCTTATCGTTTTATCCTTATTTAACATTTCGGTATATCCAAGAATAACTGTTAGTGGTGTTTTCAAATCATGTGAAATATTTGAAAGCATTTTTCTCATCGAAATTTCCACTTTCGCATGATCTGCATTCGTTTTCTGTTTTGCATCTAATAAATGATTAATCGCCACTAATAACTTTTGCAATTCTAGATCATCTGTCATAATTAATAGCTTCTCACCAGTTTGTTCTTTTACAATTCGATTTAACTTCTCATACGTGTAGCGTAAATTCCTACTACTATTTTTCCTAATTTTATATTGCACGTAAATAACGATAAGCAATATAATAATCACCACTGTTAAAAATACAACCATACTACATCACTTCCAACTTATAGCCGATGCCCCATAATGTTTTAATATATTCTGGATTAGATGGATCACTTTCAATTTTCTCACGTAATCTTCTCATATGAACATTAATAACATTATCATCACCATAATATTCTTCATTCCAAACGAGCGTATATATTTGTGCCTTCGTAAAAACACGATTTTGATTCTTCACGAATAGCTTTAAAATCTCAAATTCTTTTAAAGTAAGTTTAAGCTGTCTTCCCTTTTTCTCCACAGTAAAATTAATTGGGTCAATTATTAAATCACCAATCTGAATCGCCTCATCTTTTGATTCCACAGCCGAATACTTTGTAGACCTCCGAATCCCCGCTTTTACACGTGCAGCTAGTTCAATCATAGAAAACGGCTTACAAATGTAATCATCTGCTCCAAGTCCTAATCCAACAGCTTTATCAACATCTGTATCTTTCGCTGACATCATTAAAATCGGAATGGCACTTTTTTCTCGAATGATTCGCACAACCTCTAAGCCATCTAACTTTGGCATCATAATATCGAGGATAATCAAATCAAATGAACCTTTTAAAAATGCGTTAACTCCTTCTTCTCCATCAGATGCGATTGTAACTTGAAAACCTTCTTTTACTAAATATGTTTCAACCATCTCTTGAATTGAGATGTCATCTTCAACTAATAAAATATGATGTGACATATTTCTATCCCCTTTTTTAACAAACATTAACAATTTAATTGTATCGTAACGAATGAATGCTGGAAAGAATTATATGAATTTTCAAACCAACTTCCCTTCCTTCCTTAACAATGATATGATGAAATTCACTACGATTGTTCATAATTAACTTTATATAAAGGAGACTTATCATGTCAGAAAACAAAAAAGTAAGCTTAGCTGATTTAATGCGCGAACAACTTGCGAAGAAAAAGCAAGGAAATGGAAACGGCTCAAATAATGGAAGTCAAAGTCAAGAAACGAAAAAATTACAAAACCAACAAACGAAGAAAACAAACAACCAACGTAGACGTACAGGTGTATAAATGAACGGGCAAAAACGATCTAACATTTCATCAGGTCTTGAAGTTGATATTGTATTAAAACAAGATCAACGTACAGGTAAGCTAACAAGAGGAATTGTAAAAGATATTTTAACGAACTCACCTTCACATCCGCACGGCATTAAAGTAAGATTGCAAGACGGACAGGTTGGCAGAGTACAAAATATTATTCAATAAGAAAAGGAGCTCATTTAAACTTGAGCTCCTTTTCTTATTTTCATTAACCTTTAATTTTTTCGATAAAAACTACTTTTAAATAGTCTCCCTCTTTAAATTGATCAATTGTACGGAAATCTTCTGGTAAAGAATGTTCTTCTAATATTTTATATTTACCGTTCATTTCTTTAAATGCTGTATCGATAAAGCCATTAAACTTTTTCATATCGAATGCGCTACAATTTGTAGAAGCAACGATAATACCGTTATTTTCTGTAATGGCAATTGTTTCTTTTAATAAGTTTTTATAATCTTTCGCCGCACTGAACGTATATTTTTTCGAGCGTGCAAAGCTTGGGGGATCAAGTACAACCATATCAAATTTCATCTTTTTCTTAGCTGCATATTTGAAATATAGAAATACATCTTCTACAATAATATCTTGTGCTTCATAATCAATTTCATTTACACTAAACTGCTCAATCGTTTTACTTAAACTACGATTTGCAAGGTCCACACTCGTTGTTTTACTCGCTCCGCCAAGCGCTGCAAATACAGAGAAAGCCCCAGTATAAGAGAACATATTTAAAACCGTTCTTCCTTTTGCATATTTATCACGAATTTGTTTTCGAACGTTACGCTGATCTAAAAACACACCAACCATCGCCCCGTCATTTAAATATACAGCAAAGTTTACACCGTTTTCTTTTACGATAAGTGGGAACTCACCGCGCTCTCCTGCGACGAAATCATCACCTTCAATGTATTTCCCTTTCGTATCAAAGCGCTTTTTCTCATAAATCCCTTTGAAATTTGCTACTTTTTGAAGCGCTGCTATAATCTCATCGCGGAAAGTATAAACCCCTTCACTATACCAACTTATTACATAATAGCCGTCATAATAATCGATGATTAAACCACCAAGGCCATCGCCCTCACCATTCAGGGCACGAAATGCTGTTGTATCATTTGATTTATAAAAATCTTTTCGTTTATGTAAAGCAGATTTGATTTTACTTTCAAAGAAAGGTTGATTAATTTGCTCTTTCTCTTTTCTCGTTAAAATCCATCCATATCCTTTATTTTGTTTTCCATAATAGCCTTTTCCGATGAATTGGTTCTTCTCATCTACTACGTTGATGATTGTTCCTTCTTCACGTACATCATTTAAATTTTGAATAGCATCTTTTAAAATAAGTGGATATCCACTTTTAATTTCTTTTATAAACTTCGGTTTTATTTTTATAGTTACTTCAGATCGCATGTAATGTCTTCCTTTCCATTTGAATGCTTTCTAATTAGTAGGAAGCAATGTAAAAAACGAGGCTGAAAAAAGCCTCGTTTCACTATACCATATTATTGCTTTGCTAGTACAACTAGCTCATCTCCTGGTATAACCGCTATATATTTATACAATGTTGAAAAAGTAAGACTACCATCATCGTGACGAATAAATAATATTACATCCTCTGAATCGCTCTCTTCTTTATTAATTTTTTGTTCTTCCTCAACTTGTATTGTTTTAAATGTATAACCCTCTTCAATTTTTCTATCTAACTCTTCATAAATTTCATTTTGACCAAACAGTAAATGAGCTTTTTTCGAAAGAGAGATGTGTTCTTGCTCAATCTTTTCCACATCATGAATCGGAAGTAAAAATGTATTATGATGTCCAAACTGCGGTACATATGTGTTTGCGACTAATACATTGTAAGAATCCGTATCTGTAACTGAAATTAAGTATTCATACTGATTCATATCTACTTCAAATTGCAACTGCTCTGAGAGTACTTGGCCGTTATATGTATTAAGCCCTTTCACTTTTGCGCATTGCAAATGTTCTTCCGATACATCTACGATTAAGCTCGGAATCCCCATCTCTTTACAATGCATAGCGAATGCAGTTGAGAATGTACTAGCTCCTGAAATTAAAATACCTGGTGGCTGTGTATTGGCTAATCCTAATTTTTTTGCTAAAAATCCAATTGAAAATCCATGAGCACAAACGGTCGTAATTACGAGTGCAAATGTAAGTGCTGTTAATATAGAAGCATCTTTATACCCTTCTTGTAATAACTCCGTCGCAAAGTAACTTGAAACCGTTAATGCAACAATACCTCGCGGCGCAATCCAACCAACTAGCGCCCTTTCTGATCTTGTTAACTCTGTTCCGATTGTCGATACCCAAATTGATAAAGGACGAACAACAAATATCATCATAAGTACGAAGCTAATAATAGGCCAGCTAAAAATCTCCATAATCGTCGTTCTTGGAAGTGATGCTGTTAAGATGATGAAAACAGTCGATGTTAATAGTACGGAAATATTTTCGTTAAAATGACGAATATCACCGATAGAAGAAATATATTTCTTCATCCGTGCAAGTGTAATCCCCATTACTGTTACGGCTAGCATACCTGTTTCATGCATGACTTCATCTGCAATGCCGAAGCATAGTAATACCGTAACGAGCAAAATCGGTGCCTTTAAATATTCTGGTACTTTCCCTTTTAAAATCATATAACTCATAAAAATACTAAACGCATACCCAAGCACCATTGCAAATAACGAACCTGCAAAGAAATATAGTAACGTATGTAAGTGTACATTTTCTTTCGTTAAGAAATTTACAATTTGAAAGGCGAATACAGCAAGTAATGCTCCAAACGGATCAACGATAATCCCTTCCCACTTTAAAATTGCAGCTGTCCTTGGCTTTAATCGTGCTTGGCGTAACAACGGAATAATTACAGTTGGACCTGTCACAATAAAAAGTCCTCCAATAATAAATGCAACCGCCCAATCCAATCCAGCGACGTAATGAGCTGCAAGTGAGCCAGCAATCCAAGCAATAAACGCACCAAACGTAACAATACGAAATACTGGTTTTGATAGTCCCCTCAGTTCACGTACATCTAAACTTAAACTACCCTCAAACAATATAATAGCAACAGAAAGTGATACGAGTGGACTAAAAACATCTCCAATCACCTCTTTTGGATTAATAATACCGAAAACTGGACCAATTAATAATCCGGCAACTGCCATAACAACAATAGCAGGGAGCTGGAAGCGCCATGCAGTCCATTGTGAGGCAATGCCTAGTGTAATAATAATAACGATACTAAGTAACAGTGATTCGACCATAATACCCTCCTTGTTCATAGTATTGCGAAAGCAAGGTATAAACCATACTTTGCTTGTGTATATTTCTTATTTTGTTTTATTTTAATAATATATAACTTCATTAACTATATGGTCAAATTATTTATATAATAGTAAATTCATCCTTAATTCTACATTTATATGAAAATTACTATTGACAATGATAATGATTTTCATTATCATTTAATGTATATGAGTTCTTGAAAATAAAGGCTACATTTATAGGAGGAATAAACATGATTATTGTTACAAATACAACTAAAATTACAAAGGGAAATGGCCATAAATTAATTGAGCGTTTTAATAAAGTAGGTAAAGTTGAAACAATGTCAGGATTTTTAGGATTAGAAGTTCTTTTAACGCAAAATACAGTTGATTATGATGAAGTAACAATTAGCACTCGCTGGAATGCAAAAGAAGATTTCCAAGGTTGGACAAAGAGCTCAGCATTTAAAGATGCTCACTCACATCAAGGCGGGATGCCAGACTATATTCTTGATAATAAAATTGCTTACTATGATGTAAAAGTTGTACGTATGCCAATGGCTGCAGCACAGTAAGCATATTTATTTTTTAAAGTATAGAATATGAAGAGTGTTACCACTTCTCATATTCTATACTTTTTTTATTTAATGTCTTTTTACTAGTTTCGCATGTACTACTAATCTTCCCGCTTCTGGATCAAGTGCATAGTCACACGTCGAAAGTGTTACGATTTGATCACTTTCTGTCACTTTTGTATCCGTTTTGTACAGCGATTTTTCTTGAATTTTCTCCAAAAATGATGTGTATTCCGTATCACTACTAAAATCCGTTTCAATGTAATAAAAATCAGTTGTTGTTGTATACACTGAAAACACTTCAAGATCATATCCTTCAAATAATGTATCGTAATATAATTTACGATGCGACATGAAGAAATCTTCATCCAACATTTTCTTTAAACTTCCAAACATAGAACCATCTTTCATACGGTGACCATATAAAATAGTATTTCGATTTTGAGATTTCACATCATTACGATAGTCCATAAAAATGCTTCCTGCTCTCATATCTTCACCTTTATAATTTCGAAATAAATAGTAATCATTGTCTTTTGCTTGAACGATTGGATAATTAATTTGTGTATCATCCATCGTAATCCATCCAACTATTTCTTGGTTAATTTGCTGCAGAACTTTGAACTGTTTACGTACTTCCCCGTCTTGTGATTGCTCTTCCATCGGACTTTTTTCATAAATGTTTTGTGCTTCGGCCATTACTTTACGATTTTCATAGTAATCCATGAAAATATCACCTAATTCATATACTGAATAGAAAAAGGTACCTAAAAAAACAACTGTAAGTATTCGTTGAAAAAAAGAATTCTTCTTCCTTTCTTTTTTGCTACTCAAATTATCACCTCAAAACGGATTGTTCGCATGTTTAAATGCCCATTGGGACCATATACAATCCTGTATCTTCATCTTGCTTTACAACGACATCTACACCGTATATCGTCTTTATCATACTTTCTGTCACAACATCATTCGGCTTGCCTTTTGTAACAATTTCGCCGTCTTTCATAACAATGATATGATCACTATAGCGAATCGCCTGATTAATATCGTGTAATACCATAACGATTGTCAATCCTTGTGCTTCATTTAATTCTTTTACTAACTCTAATATTTCAAGTTGATAATAAATATCTAAATATGTTGTCGGTTCATCTAAAAAGAGCATTGGCGTCTTCTGGGCTAACGTCATGGCAATCCAAACACGCTGTCTTTCTCCACCAGATAAAGCATGAATTTCCTTATCACGTTTACTTAACAAATTCGTACATGCTAAAGCCCTTTCTATTGCTTCTCTATCTTCATCAGTTTGCGAAGAAAATATATTTTTATGAGGCATACGGCCAAAGCTTGTTAATTTCTCTACCGTCATATCTGCCGGTGCTTCATTGTGTTGATGGACAACGGCTAACTTTCTAGCAAACTCTTTCGGTTTATATTGGCTAATTGCCTTCCCATCAAGTATTACCTCTCCACTACGAGGATCGTGATTTCTTGACATCACACCAAGTAATGTTGATTTCCCACAACCGTTTGGTCCAATAATTGTTGTAATTTTACCAATCTCTATTTCACTACTAACCGACTTTAATCGATCCGTTACATTATCGTACGAAAAGGTTACATTTTTAATTTCCATGAACTTTATCACTCTTTCTAAGCAAGAATATTAAGAATGGGCCACCAATAACTGCCATAATCGTCGCTGCTGGAATTTCGTTAGGTGGCATAATTAACCTTCCAATCGTATCCGCCGTCAAAATTAATAACGCCCCTGCAAGAGCAGAAAATGGGATTAATGCTTTATGGTCTGAACCAACTAGTTGTCTTGAAATGTGCGGAACGAGTAATCCTACGAAAGCGATAACACCTGCAATTGCTGTTGATACTGCCGCTAAGAGTACTGCAATGGCAGAAATAATAAGACGAACTCTCGTCACGTGCAAGCCTAAGTTTTTTGCAGTCTTATCTTGTAGAGATAATAAGTTACACCAAGCTCCGACAAACAGTGCAAGAATAAGACCAATTGTTCCATAAGTAACCATTATTTCTACATCGCCCCACGTCTTCATCGTTATATTAGAAGTCGTCGTTTGCTTAATACTCTTAATGAAGTATCCACAAATCGTAATGAATGATTCATTTAATCCAGTGAACATCGCATTAATGGCAATACCAATTAAAATAATGCGAAGCGGACTTAATCCTGATTTCCATGAAAACGAATAAACGAGATAACACGCAAACGCACCACCTAGAAAGGCAAATACCGGCGTCCAGAAAAAGAATTGCGGGAATAGCGTAATAATAACAAGTGTCATAAAACTTGCTCCTGAAGATATCCCGATTACCCCAGCATCAGCAAGTGGATTTTTCATAACAGCTTGAAAAAGCACGCCCGAAACAGCAAGAGCTGCTCCAGTAAATAGTGCAATAATAATACGTGGGAAACGTAAATCTTTAATCACTTCAACATCTTCATTTCCCCCTGTAAATATTCCTTGTACAAGGTCAATAATACCTACTTCTAAACTACCTTTCGTCGCTGACAACAAAGTCATAATGATGAGTAATACAGTAACAATAAAGAAACTCCAAAATTTTTTATTCATGCTAATCTTCCTTTATATTAAAATGCATCACGGATACATCATTTTTTTCAATTCATCTAGCGCTTCAGTCGCTGCTAAATTTCCTGTCGTTCCAAATAAACGCTCTTCTAAATCGTAAACACGATTATTTTTAACTGCAGCGAAGTGTTTCCAAATATCATTTGTTTTAAATTCTTTATCAAACATTTTTACAACTTCATCAGGCATACCATGTGCCGCTCGTAAAATAATGTCTGGATCAGCTTTTTTTAAATACTCTGTATTAGAAGCTAAATACTCTACTTGTTCACCTTGTACAATGTTTTTACCACCTAATTGTTTCACTAAATCTCCAATATAAGAATGCTCTGTTGCTACTAAATAACTCCCCGGTACACCTAATAAAATAAGCACTGTCGGTTCTTTCTTTCCCTTTACTGCTTTTTGAATCTCTGCAACCTTGTTATCTAACTTAGTTACAACTGCTTCAGCCTGCTTTTCACGTCCATATTGCTTACCTAAATTACTAATGGAATTTTGCATATTTTTTAAACTTGTTAGATCTAAAAAGTTTGCTTTCATACCTACGCCATCAAAAACTGGCTTTAATTCATATTCAAGTGTTGTCACGGATAATACTTCTGACGGCTTTAATGATTTTACCTTTTCCATATCAGGACTCATCGGATTCCCGACTTCAGGTAAACCTTTATATCTCTTTGGTAAATCTTTCGTACTTGTTGGAACACCAACTAAATCTACTTCTAACGCATCCATAATTTCAGTAACAGCAACTGTCGTTGCAACAATTCTCTCTTTACTCTCACTCTTTACCTGTTTTGCTGCTTCTTTTTTGGGCGCCGAGCATCCAGCTACACTCACTAATAGAATGATAGCCATTAGTACACTAGCAATTTTCTTCACTCTCAATCACCACTCCTTTCCAAACAATATGAAACAAGTCTTGATGCATGCGAACATGCATCAAGACTCCAAAAATTACAATCTTCCTGCTCTATATTTACGAACTAGTAAAGCAAGTGACCCAAGCAATAGCACCATGTATAAACCTAGTTGTGCTGTATCTGCCGTTTTTGAGTTTTTCTCTTTTTTCGGATCATTTTTTTGATCTTCTTTTTTCTTCTTATCATCTGCATTTCGGTTAAAATCAGGATTATCTACTTTCGGTGTAATCACTGGATTGTTCGGGTCATTTTTCGGATCTTTTTTTGGATCCTCTTTAATTGTTCCTAACGCACCAATATTATTTGTATCAAATTGAATTTGGACATCGTAGAAATGATGGTAGTTCATTTCATCAATGTCTACTTTCACTTTTGCATTTAATTTTTTAAATAAATCTTCTACTTCAAATTGCACTACTCTCGTATTTGCATTTTTATCTTCGCTTACTACTTTCGCATCAGCAAAAAGACTGTTATTTTCCGTTTGGAATTTTGTAATCCACGCACTATTTTTCAGCGTCATCTCAATGTACCTTTTACCATCTTTAACGATTAATTTTGCTGGATTTACAGTATAGTCATGCATCTTTGAAAGTTCTTCTGTTTTGTCTTTTAACACTTTAAATGTAATATCATATTGACCATCTACTAAATTTTTCGGATCTACTTTTACTTTTGGTGTATTATTTCCACCTTGGTTGTCGTTTCCACCTTGGTTGTCGTTTCCACCTTGGTTCCCTAAAGCTTTGATACTATCTTGATCAAATACAAATTGAACATCGTAGAAATGGTGATAATTCATTGAATCAATATCTACTTTTACTTTTGCATTTAATTTTTTAGACAAATCATTTACTTCTACTTCTACTACTCTTGTATTTTGCTCTTTATTTTCACTTAATACTTTTGCATTAACGAACGAGCCATTCTTCTCAAAATCAAACTTTGTAATCCATGTACTATTTGTTAATGTAAACGATGCATATTTCTTACCATCTTTTACTTTCAATACACCTGGGCTTTTTGTGTATGTATTCATCATTGATATTTCATCTGTTTGATCTTTTAATACTTTAAAGCCAATGCTGTATTCACCGTCTTTAAGAGCGTTTGGATCAATTGTTGTATTATTGCCTTGGTTGTTGTTTCCACCTTGGTTGTCGTTTCCGCCTTGGTTGTTGTTTCCGCCTTGGTTGTCGTTTCCTCCTTGGTTATCATTTCCGCCTTGGTTATCTAACGGTTTAATGCTATCTTTATCAAATGCAAATTGAATATCATAGAAATGATGATAATTCATTGAATCGATGTCGACTTTTACTTTTGCGTTTAATTTTTTCGATAAATCTGCTACTTCCACTTCCACTACACGTGTATCAGCTTTCGTATCTTCACTTAATACATTCGCATCAACAAACGAACCATTTTTATCAAATTCAAACTTTGTAATCCAAGCGCTATTCGTTAACGTAAATGATACATACTTCTTACCATCTTTTACTTTTAACACACCTGGACTTTTTGTATATGTGTTCATCATTGATATTTCATCTGTTCGATCTTTTAATGTTTTAAAATTGATGCTGTATTCGCCATCTTTAATTGTTTCAGCATCTGGTTTTTCTACTTCTGGCTTCTCTACTTCCGGTTTCTCTACTTCTGGTTTTTCTACTTCTGGTTTCTCTACTTCTGGTTTTTCTACTTCTGGTTTCTCTACTTCTGGTTTTTCTACTTCTGGTTTCTCTTCATTTTTAATTTGTTCAAGCTTATCTTGTTCAAATAAAAGTTGCACATCATGTGTTTGCTTATAGTTTCTTGATGCCATTTCGATAAATACTTTTGTATTTAGTTTTTTAGATAAGTCGTTTACTTCAAACTCTACTACTCTTGTATCTTTTTCTTTATCTTCACTCACTACTTTTGCATCAACAAACGCACCATCTTTTTCCGTTTGGAAATTTTTAATTAATGAGCTACTTTTTAGTGTTACAATTGCTTTTTTCTTACCATTTTCTACTTTTAATACCCCTGGATTTACCATGTAAGTATTCATCTTAGATTCTTCATCTGTTTGATCTTTTAACACTTTAAACGGAACGCTGTACTCACCATCTTTAATTGTTTCAGTATCTGGTTTTTCTACTTCCCGTTGTTTCTCTTCATTTTTAATTTGTTCAAATAAAAGTTGTACATTATGTGTTTGCTTGTAGCCTTGTGATGCCACTTCAATAAATACTTTTGTATTTAGTTTTTTAAATAAATCGTCTACTTCAAATTCTACTACTCTTGTATCTTTTTCTTTATCTTCACTCACTACTTTTGCATCAGCAAATGCGCCATCTTTTTCCGTTTGGAAATTTTTAATTAATGAGCTATTTTTTAACGTTACAATTGCTTTTTTCTTACCGTTTTCTACTTTTAATACCCCTGGATTTACCATGTAAGTATTCATCTTAGATTCTTCATCTGTTTGATCTTTTAACACTTTAAATGGAATGCTGTACTCTCCATCTTTAATTGTGTTAGAATGTGGTTGTTGATCTGGGTCAGGCTTTTGGTCGGGCTTCTGACTCGGATCCGGATTTTCATTTGGATCTGGCTTATTAGCTGGGTCCTCTTTTTCATTTGGTTGTTCTACATGAATCGGTGTAATACTATTTTGATCAAATGCAATACGCACATCATAGTCATGATGATAATTTAAAAAATCAATGTCTACTTTTACTTTCGCATTTAATACCTTCTCTACATCGTCCACATCAAATTCTACGACTCTTTTATCTTTTTCTTGATCTTCACTAATTACATTTGTCGCAACAAACTGACCACTTTTTTCGGTTTCAAACTTTGTAATCCATGAACTATGTTCTAACGTAAAGGATACTTTCTTTTTCCCATTCTTCACTTTTAAAGTTCCTGGACTTACAGAGTATTGATTCATCATAGATTCTTCATCTGATGTGTCTTTAAGAACTTTGAAACCGATTGAGTATTCACCGTCAGCTAGTTGACTAGCAGCTTGAACTGCAAGGGGTTGTAGCGTTGATACGAATGTGAAAATCGTTAGAAACATTGCAACAACAATTTTAAAATACCTGTTCAATAGAATGACTCTCCTTTTTAAAAATTTTCCAATTATTTAATGCTGTTCCCATCAAATACAAAACGAATATTATATGAAGCGTTATAATTAATAATTGGGATGTTAATTTTCACCTTTCCTTTTAGTTTTTCTGACAAGTCAGCAACTTCAAATTCTACTACTCTAGTATTCTCTTTTTTGTTTTCACTTAAGACTGTTGTTTCTAAAAATTGACCATCTTTTTCTACTTGGAAACTTTTAATAGAAACACTATCTTTCACTTTCAATGAAACGTATTGTTTTCCATTTTTAACTGTTAATGTTGCTGGACTTTCAAAATAACTATTCATTCTAGATGATTCATCTTTATCGCCTTTCCATACAGTAAAAGCAATATTATATTTTCCATCAGCTAGTTGTGTAGCAGCTTTTGCATCTTGTAACCCTAGTGTTGCTATAAACGTAAATAAGACAGCAAATACGGCAATAATCATTTTAAATTGTTTAAACATATATTCATCGCCCTTCCAAAGATTTATTTACCTAACTTCACTTTACGAACTAAGAAAATACCTGAAATAAGAAGTAATGTTGCAAATAATCCAATGCGTGCTTCATCACTTGTTTTTGGGTTATCTGTTTTTTCAGCTTTCCCACTTTCATTTGTTCCTTTATTTACATCTTTGTTTGTTTCTTTGCTCTCTTCTTTCTTCACTTCTTCTTTTACTTGTGTATTTTTTTGAGTTTGATCTTCATTTTTTGTTGCAGCAGTTTCCTTATTCTCTCCACCTACTGCTTTTACATTTGCATCAAACGCAAAGCGAATTGTGTAGTTATGGTCATAATTTACGTTCGGTACAACAACATGAATTTTTACAGCTGCTGGTTTAGATAAGTCGTCTATTTTAAACTCTACAGTTCTTTTATCTGCAGATTCATCTTTACTAACAACTTTTGCATCAACAAAGTTCCCGTTCTCTGGTGCTTTAAATTCTGTAATCCAAGCACTATGATTCATAGGAATTTGTACTCTCATCTCACCATTTTTTACAATTAACTTAGCTGGTTTTTCAAAATAATCATTTGCCATTGAAGCTGAATCATTTTCTGCTTTTTGTATGACATAGTTAATATCGTAAGTACCGTCAGCTACATTTGCCGAAGCTTGTCCGAATGGCACTACGAGAAAAGCTAGCATACATACGAATGTCATAATAAAAGCGGGTAATACCGAAAACTTTCTCATTTACCTTACTGCCTCCTTGTTTTTCTTTTTTTGAAAATGATAATTATTCTCAATATATAAGAAAAAAAATAATCTTTCTATCTCTATTTTATAACGAGTAACACTATGTAGTTAGAAATATATTGATTATCATTCTCATTGATAGACAAAAAAATAATCCCACCAATTTTTCCTATAAGAATAAACATAAAACTCTTTCATCATTTTATTGATTATCATTCTCAACGAATTTCAAAAAAAATAAACCGCCTAATTCTATCGTTCTATCACCTCTTCTTACAAAAATGATATAGTCATAGAAAACCTCTTCCCTTCCAATATTTCCACAACTAAGTCAATCTTAGCCTACTGGTAATTTTTTTGTCAACTATATTACGTATAAAATTTTTAATATCTGAATTCTTCTATATATAATTTTTCTACAAAAAAAGAGGCTTTCTTTTAAAGAAAGCCTCTTTCCCTTATTTTTCTACAGCAATTTCTTGCTTTTGAAATAAAGAAACTACATATCCAATTGCAATTCCAATGATACCCGGAACTAACCAACCAATCCCTACACTATATAATGGAATTTTATCTAAAATAGGAGCAAGGGCCGCTACTTGAAGATTTGCATTATGCAATCCATCAAAGAAGCTAATTGCAAATGCGCCTACAATACCGCCTACATACATAGCTAATGGAAGACGAATATAGTTTTCAACAAGTGATAATACGATCAGTACGATACCAATTGGGTAAATTGCAATTAAGATTGGTAATGCTAATGCGTTTAACTGAGTTAAACCAAGATTTGCTACCATAAATGCTAATACAGAGAAAATAAAAATGACTTTTTGATAAGAAAGCTTTGGTAATAACGAAGAAAAATATTCTCCACAAGCTGCTACAATACCGACAGAAGTTGTTAAGCATGCTGCTGTAATTGCGATACCTAGTAATAATGTTCCGTAGCTACCAAATAAATGATTCACGACGTTTGTTAAAATAATTCCGCCGTTTGCTCCCATTCCAAGTGAAACACTAGAAGCTCCAAGGTAAGCAAGTGCTAAATAAACAAGAAGTAAGCCAAGTGCTGCAATAAATCCTGCAAAGATTGTTACTTTCGCAATACTGTTCTTATTTGTAATGCCTTTTGCTTTTAAAGCATTGATCACAACATTTCCGAAAACAAGTGCTGCTAATCCATCTAAAGTTAAATATCCATCAATAAAACCTTTAAAGAGCGGGGCACTATACGCTTCTGTAGGGGCACCAAACTCTCCCATTGGAGTCATAATTGCTTTCGCTACAATAATTGCAATAACAGCTAATAAAATTGGAGTTAACACTTTACCAATGCGCCCCACTAATTTCGATGGGTTTAATGCTAAATAGAAAGTTACTGCAAAGAAAATCAATGTAAAGATAACAAGTGGATAGGATTGACCAGCTATCTCACTTGGTAAAAACGGTGCAACACTCATTTCATAAGCAACAGTCCCTGTACGTGGCACACTAACAAATACGCCTAAACATAAATAAATTGCAGTAATGAAAATTAGCGCGAATACAGGATGTACACGTCCTGCTAATTCATTAATATCTCCCTTTAGAGCTATAACAATAACTCCTAATAAAGGCAGTCCTACACCTGTTACGATAAAGCCAAATAACGCGATCCATACATCTGTTCCAGCACCTTGCCCTAACGCTGGTGGGAAAATCATATTACCGGCACCGAAAAACAGTGCAAATAACATTAAGCTTATTGCAAACATCTCAGAAAACTTTAAAGATGACTTCATTTCTACTACCTCCTAATTATTTCATTGACAAAATATTCTGAATTAAAATCCGTCACATATCCTCTTTCAAGCATACTTCCCCGTAAAAGAACGCAAAAAACACCCGTCCCTAACAAAGGGACGAGTGTTGAAATCGTGGTTCCACCCTTATTCTAATAAAATGAATTTATAACGAAATAAGCTCATTTTATAGCTCGTGTAAATTGATAACGGTTTTATCCGCCAAGAATTACAATGCATCATGCATGCAGTTCACTCTTGAAGTTTAGAGGTGGTAAGTTTGTCTTTCCGTATTAGGAAGCTCACAGCCTAAGGCTTCCCTCTCTGAAAATCGTCAAAAACAACTCATGTCCTCATCATTACTTTTATAAAATATGTTGTCGAAACTTGTTGTTTTTTATTATATGGGCTATTTTTTAAAAAATCAATAGTTTTATTTTTTCTGACAAAAAAAATATAGGGAGAAAACTTTCCTCCCTATAACTGCCCTATTAATATTTCTAATTCCTCAGGTGTAATGTCTCGCCATTTTCCAGCTTCAAGCTCATTTAGCTCTATATTCATAATGCGCACTCGCTTTAGCTTTGTTACAGTAAATCCGAAAGCACGACTCATTCTACGAATTTGCCTATTCATTCCTTGCGTTAAAACGATGCGGAATGTAGACTGATTAACTCTCGTCACTTTACATGGCTTCGTCATTCCATCTTTAATCTTTACACCGCTGGACATCTCATCAATAAACCAATCTGTAAACGGCTTATCAACAGTGACAACATATTCTTTCTCATGCTCATGATCACCGTGCAAAATTTGATTCGCAATCGCACCGTCATTCGTTAATAAGATGAGTCCTTCCGATGCTTTATCTAATCGTCCAACAGGAAAGATTCGTTCTGGATAATCAATATAATCAATAATGTTTCCTTCAATATGTTCGGCTGCTGTACAAGTAATTCCGACTGGTTTATGGAAGGCAATATACACCTTTTCTTTCTCTTCTTTTGCAATAACTTGCCCATCAATCGTTACAATATCACCTTCATTAACGAGTGCACCGTGCGTACATACTTCACCGTTAATACAGGCACGTCCTGCTTTAATGAGACGGTCTGTTTCACGTCTTGAGCAGGATTTTGCTTCGCTTATGTATTGGTTGATTTTCATGTTTTATTCCTTTTCTTATAGATTAAAAGCGTCAATCCATGGCAATATCATTATGCCAAGATTGACGCTCCTTTACTTCGCAAAAACAACTAAATAAATAACCCCAATTACCAAAAATATTCCGCAACAAGCTAACAATACTTTTGCAAGTTTGTCCATAAACATATAATGGTTTCCCCTTTTGTTTGGTTGTTTGCTATTTTAATTCGACAACTGTTACGCCTAGGCCTCCCTCGCCCATGTCACCGTAGCGGTAGGTTTTCACGCCGCGATGTTTCTTCAAGTAATCTTGTACACCTTGGCGAAGCGCTCCTGTTCCTTTGCCGTGAATAATTGATACACGAGGATAGCTTGCAAGCTGTGCATCGTCTAAATATTTTTCAACGCGCATCATTGCATCTTCATAACGTTCGCCGCGAAGGTCTAGCTCTAACGACACGTGATAATCTCTACCCTTCACACTTGCGACTGCTTTTTTCTCAGTTTGCTTCGGTGTATTAATGTATTCCATATTGGATTCTTTCACTTTCATCTTCAGAATACCAATTTGTACGCTCCACTCTGTATCACTTACTTTTTTAAGCAATTGACCTTTTTGACCGAACGTTAACACTTTTACTTCATCACCTGATCGTAATTGTTGTTTCGGCGCTGTATTTTTCACATTTATTTTTTGTTTCTTCACAAGCTCTGGCGCTGCCCCTTCTAGACGGCTCTTCGCTTCAATAAGCTCATGGTCTTTCACATTTACAAGCTGTGCTTTACGCAATTGACGAAGTTCATGAATAATGCCTTCTGCTTCTTTCTTCGCAGCTTCGACTTTTTCTTCCCCTTCTTTTTGCGCTTTTAATAATTTTTCATCGCGCTCATCGTTAAATTCAATAATTTGGCGCTGTAATTCACGATGAAGTTTTTCAGATTGCTTACGATGTTCTTCCGCTTCTTTTCGTTCGCTCTCTGCATTTTTTTGACTTTCTTCTAGCTTTGCAATCATATTTTCGATTTTGTTCGTATCTGTACTAATATGGTTACGAGCGCGATCAATAACGCGATCAGACAAACCAAGACGCTTCGAAATTTCAAAGGCGTTACTACGTCCTGGTACACCGATTAATAATTTGTACGTTGGACTTAATGTATTCACATCGAACTCAACGCTCGCATTAATAACTTGCTCACGATTGTATCCATATGCTTTTAATTCTGGGTAATGCGTCGTTGCAACAACGCGAGCACCACGGTTACATACTTCATCTAAAATAGAAATCGCTAGTGCAGCCCCTTCTTGCGGATCTGTCCCAGCACCTAATTCATCAAATAGGACTAAACTTTCAAAATCGGCTTTTTCTAAAATATCTACAATGTTTACCATATGAGAAGAGAATGTACTTAAATTTTGTTCAATCGATTGCTCATCACCGATATCAGCAAAGATGTTTTTAAATACACATATCTCTGATTCATCCATTACTGGAATATGAAGACCAGATTGCGCCATTAAGACACAAATACCGACTGTTTTAAGTGTAACTGTTTTACCACCTGTATTCGGTCCTGTAATAACGATTGTTGTAAAGTCTTTACCAAGCATAATGTTATTTGGCACGATAATTTCCGGATCAATAAGCGGATGGCGTGCTTGTTTTAAATCCATGTAGCGTTCATTATTTACAATTGGCTTCGTCGCTTTAATTCGCTTCGCATAAAGAGCTTTCGCAAAAATAAAATCAAGATTTGCAACTACTTCTACGTTTGATAAAACAATATCAGCTTCCACTGCTACTTCTTCCGTTAACATCATTAAAATGCGTTCTACTTCTTGTTTTTCTTTCACACGTGCTTCTTGAAGTGCGTTATTTAATTCCACGATTACTTGCGGTTCGATAAATAATGTTTGTCCAGAAGCAGATTGATCGTGAACAATACCTCCATATACGCCGCGGTATTCTTGTTTTACCGGGATTACGTAGCGTTCGTTACGAATCGTTACAATTGCATCTGATAACATTTTTTGCGCGTTTGAAGAACGCGTCATGTTTTCTAATTTCTCACGAATACGGCTTTCCGCAGTACGAATTTGATTACGAATACCACGCAATTTGTCACTTGCGCTATCGACTACTTCACCGCCGTCACCAATACAATTTGTAATCTTCTTTTCTAAATCATATAAAGACACAATTTGCGCGACATGTGTTTCTAAAATTGGAAGCTCAACACCGTTGTCAATCATATCATCAATGAAACGTTTCATTTGGCGACTACCGTACATCGTACTTGCGATTTCAATTAATTCATGAGGACTTAACATACTTCCAATTTTCGCACGCTTAATATTTGAACGAATATCAGAAATCCCTCCAAGTGGTACATGTCCTTTTAAACGGATGACTTTCGCTGCCTCATCCGTTGTTTCTTGCAATTCCACAATTTCTTCAAAATCTGTGCTTGGCACTAAATTCTTCACTTTATCACGACCAAGTGAAGATGCTGTATGTTCAAGTAATTGTTCTTTTACTTTATTGTATTCTAATACACGCAACGTTCGTTCTAACATGTTGCAGGTCCCCCCTGTATTACTTATTACGTTTAATATAGTCTAATAAACGTTCAATATCCCATGTGTTAATCACGTTATCTTTTTGAATCCAACCTTTACGCGCTGCTGCTACACCTGTTTCCATATCTTCTAACATTTCAAGTGTATGGGCATCCGTATTAATCGCTATTTTTACACCAGCATCTTGTGCTTGTTTTAATAATTTCGCGCTTAAATCTAGACGGTTTGGATTTGCATTTAATTCTAAAACTGTATTTGTTTCTTTTGCAAGCTGGATTAATAAATCTGTATCTACATCGTAACCCTCACGGCGCCCAAGAAGACGTCCTGTCGGATGGGCAATCATTGTGACATGCTTATTCTCAAGTGCAGTGCGAAGACGCTTCATAATCGTTTCACGGTCTTGTGAGAAGCTAGAGTGAATGGCTCCAATGACATAATCTAGTTCTGCTAATACTTCATCGTCAAAATCAAGTGTCGCATCTGGTAAAATGTCCATTTCAATCCCGCGCAAAATTGTAATGTCTGGATACTTTTCATTCATACGTTCAATTTCTTTCGCTTGTTCACGAAGACGCTCTTTCGTTAAACCGTTCGCTACTTTCAAGTATTGCGAGTGATCAGTAATTGCCATAAATTTATATCCACGAGCGCGGCACGCTTTTACCATTTCTTCAATTGAAAAAGCACCGTCACTCCACGTTGTATGCATATGTAAATCACCCTGTATATCAGAGGACTGAATTAAGTTGGGATACTCTTTAATTAATTCAATTTCTTTTCCATCTTCACGCACTTCTGGTGGGATGAATGGAAGGCCAAAGTGGGCGAAGAATGCTTCTTCTGTTTCGAATGTTTTCACTTCACCTGTCTCTAAGATTTCCACACCGTATTCACTAATTTTCTCGCCTCTATCTTTCGCAATTTGGCGCATTTTTACGTTATGGTCTTTTGATCCGGTGAAATGGTGAAGAGTTGTAATAAATTCTTCTGGTTTTACTAAGCGGAAGTCAATTGAAATATCATATTCATATTGAAGACGAACAGATACTTTCGTATCTCCACTTGCAATCACTTCAATCATATTATCAAATTGTAGTAAATGTTCACGCACTACTGCTGGCTCTGTCGTTGCAATGATGAAATCTAAGTCCTTCACTGTCTCACGAACACGGCGTAAACTACCAGCGCGTGAGAAACGAATTATTTCAGCAACATTCGACAATTTCTCCTCTATTTCCCCGGCAATAGGCAATACCATCGCAATTGGTAAACGCTCTGGACGAGAGCCTACTTGATCAATTGCTTCTAATATTTTCTCTTCTGTTTTCTTACCGAATCCAGCTAAAGCTTGTACTTTATTTTCTTCACAAACAGCTTTTAACGTTTCCATATCAACAACACCAAGTTCTTTGTATAACTTGGCCACCTTCTTACCACCAAGGCCTGGTAGTTTTAATAGTGGTAATAAACTGCTTGGTACTTCTTTTTCAAGTTCTTGTAGTACTTCAGATGTTCCCGATTCTATATATTCTTGAATAACTGCTGCCGTTCCTTTTCCGATACCTGGAATCTTTGTGAAATCTTCAATTTCAGAAAGACTACGGTCATCACTTTCTAGTGCTGCCGCCGCTTTACGGAATGCAGATATTTTAAATGGATTCGCGCCCTTTAGTTCCATAAATAGGCCGATTGTCTCTAGTAATTTGATAACTTGTTTTTTATTCACTTTCATCATTGCCCCGCCTTTCTTTCATAGAAAAAAACTTCTCTTTCCGAAAAAAGAGAAGTTACACTCTGCTACCTGTCTGCCATAGTTCCTTCACCTTTTCAGAAAGAATCGGTGTATCGTCTACAATTATTTTGCTAATTGATGATTTTTGTAATGGTGTTTGTATTTGTTCAATTGGAAGAATTGTTCCAACAATAATTAAGACAAACAGAATGATATACACTTCTAAAAAGCCAAGAAGTGCCCCAGCAACCGCATTGACTTGCTTTAAAACTGGGATTTCTGCAAACATATTCAGTAAATTACCAAGTAGTGAAAGTGCGATTTTTGTAATAATAAATAATACAATAAACGCAATTGCTTGATAGAAGACACCCTCAATATTATTCGCATCTATCCATTCTGGAACAGATACATTCTTATCGAATGGATACGGAATAAATTTCGCAAGCGTTGGCGCTAAATCTTTACAGTACCAGTATGCAACGAGGTATGCGATAATAAAGCTTGTTAACTTTACAAGTTGCAAAATAAATCCTCTGCGTAAACCGAGGAAAAATCCCATAACAAGCAATAAAATGATAATAATATCAATCATGTTTATTCCATTCCTTTTTGTGTCATACTTTCTTTCAACTTCTCATGTTCTTCTTTTAATTTTATGTAATCGTGTATGACGTTTACCGCCGTCAATACCGCTAGTCTACTCGTATCAAGCGAAGGATTCTTGGCATTGAGTTCGCGCATTTTATCATCCACAATCGCTGCTACCATGCGGATATGACTTGTACTTTCATCGCCAACAACTGAATACTGTTGGCCATATATTTCTACATTAATTCGACTTTTATTTCCCTTTTGTTGTGACAACTCACCGGCCTCCAATCACGTACAGAATCCTAAAGTTTATCATACCATGAACCATCATAATATGGAAACAGAAAGAACAATCCGATATGATAAAAATAACAACATAAAAAAGGAGCGACCATTTTGTCAAATTCTATCGTAATACAAACAAGTTCTACAGTAATTGAAGACATGAAACAACAATACAAACAAGCACTTAGCCCCAAAACTCCACAAGGCGGTATCTTTATGGCAAAGGTTCCATCTTGCACAATTACAGCTTATAAATCAGGGAAAGTGATGTTTCAAGGTGGACGTGCTGAAGCAGAGGCTTCTCGTTGGCAAAATGTCTCTCAAACACCAAAATCCGCCGTAAAAAAACCGGTCAATTCGCATCAATATGCACCACCTTCTTCTATTGGTACAATGTCGATTTTAGGGTCCGATGAAGTAGGTACTGGTGATTACTTCGGACCGATGACAGTTGTTGCTGTATATGTGGATGCGAAGCAAATTCCACTTTTAAAAGAACTCGGTGTAAAAGACTCCAAAAACTTAAATGATGCTCAAATTGCTGAGATTGCCAAACAACTCCTTCACGTTGTTCCTTACAGCTCCCTCGTTCTTCATAATGAAAAATATAACGAGCTATTTGATAAAGGAAACAACCAAGGTAAACTAAAAGCTTTACTGCATAACAAAGCCATCACAAACTTATTGGCAAAAATCGCGCCTACAAAACCAGAAGGCATCTTAATCGACCAATTTACACAGCCTGATACATACTATAAATATTTAGCGAAACAAAAACAGGTACAGCGTGAAAATGTTTACTTCGCTACAAAAGGTGAAAGTGTCCACTTAGCAGTAGCCGCCGCTTCCATTTTAGCTCGTTACTCATTCGTAAAACAATTTGACGAACTAAGTAAAAAAGCTGGTATGCAACTTCCGAAAGGTGCTGGTAAACAAGTTGATATTGCCGCTGCTAAATTAATTCAAAAAGTCGGTAAAGAAAGACTACCTGAATTTGTGAAAGTGCATTTCGCTAATACAGAGAAGGCGTTTCGCTTACTGAAAAAATAACTACTTTTTAGTATCGACAGGATATGGATGAACTAAACAAGGCGAAAAGAATTGCGTTCTTTTCGCCTTTTATGGATGATATAACAACCTAGAAATTACCCTTTATTTCATCATAGCACTCAAAAATGTAAAAAATCCCATTTTTGTTATAATCAATAGTAAAAACCTCTTATTTTTGTTATAATCTAAATATACAGAATATAAATAACCCAAGGAGAGGTTCCTATTGCTACTTCTACAAATGATTCTAAATATTTTACTAGGGGATCCACATGAACGCCAATTCAAAATTAGAGAAAATATTCAGCTACTAAGTGAACAACGAGAATTCAACAATTTAATAGAGCGCTATGGTCGATCTTTTTTATTAAACTTTCGGATTCGAAAATTTATCGGGAAACACGATGCCCACTTGTTAATTCGAAATCCAGTCAAGCTACAATACTTCTGTGAGGAACTTGAATTTATGATTAAAAGAAGAGGATTGTTTAAATAAGGAGAGAATTCATATGAACTCTGAAAAGGTTAAAAAGTTATTATATGTTTTCGTACACCTCGTAGGCCCGCTTTCTTACCTCATTATCTCTACCATTTGGGGAGCTTTTTTCACTTCCAAATCTACATTCGAAAATATATCTGATAACCTTTGTGTGATGGCCATCTATTACGTGTTTTTAAGCTTACTGTGGTTTTTCTATTTAGGTCGATTAGACAAAGACGTGGATAAGATTACACAAGAGATTCATAACAACAAGATGTAATACATATAAAAAAGGAGAGCCGCCAAGACTCTCCTTTTTGTGTTAGCTTCGTTTCTGCTTCTTATTTGATGAAGGTACTTTATGAGAACCGGTTTCATGCGTTGTTGTTCCTTGTCCTTCCACCTCTGGAGAACCTAGGACTGATCTAGAATGATCTGTTTTCACTTTCTTACTCATTACAATCACCCCCAAGATTACTTTTTACTTAAGGGTAAAAAACTATTCAACATAACCATCTGAACATATACTGGCTACTCTTTTATCCTCCTGTCTGCTGTTCACTAATGTCCCATAGACGTTTTGCGACATCCTTATCCAAAGCGGCTTCAGATGTTTTCCCCACTTGCTTGTCGGCATAGTAACAGCCACTATGGTCAATGAATCCATTTAATTCTGCTAGCCATATTAAAGTTTCCGCACCTTCCTCGGGTGTACGAGAGAAAGGTTTCATTGCCGCCATAGTTAAGCGAGCAACCAGACCATTGTCCTGGTTAAAATTCGTATTCACTAGCCCCGGGTCAAAGCTATAAGCACTAACACTCGTTCCCTCCAACCGCTGTGCCAATTCAGAGGTAAATAAAATGTTAGCTAGTTTTGTTTGCGCATAACGCATTGTAGGACCGCCCATGAACTTCTTAACACCGCGATACAGTTGTTCTGCATCTAGATCACCGAAATCAATTCCCTTTTTAGCCATTTTGTGACCGTGAGATGCGGTGGTAATGACACGAGCAGGAGCACTTTCTTTTAAACGCTCCAACAACAAATTAGTGAGTAAGAATGGACCTAAATGGTTTACTGCCCAGGTCATCTCCAAACCGTCCTCCGTAAGCTTCCTTGTTTGAAATAAAGCACCAGCATTATTCACTAATATATCTATTCTCGGACACCTTTCTAAAATATCAGTAGCTACCCGGCGTATAGATTGTTGGGAAGCCATATCAGCCAGAAATAAATCTACCACCACATTCCCATTCGTTACATTCTTAATTTGAGTCATAGCATCATTCGCTTTTGCCTCGTTGCGTGCAATAATTCCTAGCTTGGCACCACGCTCCGCAAATGCCTTAGCTGCCGCTAATCCAATACCACTTGTGGCACCAGTGATTACTATATACTTGTCACGCAATGTCCACTTTGTATGACTTGGAATTTCCCCCATTGTACAAGAACCCCTTCCCTTGCCCATAAATATTTCATTCGTTTTACTATATGTGAGAGATGAACGAACCTATGAACAACATTTTTCCAAACAAAAAAAGCGAGAGCAGTTGCTCTCGCTTTTTTTATCTTAAAACTCCGAAGAACCTGGAGTTCTTGGGAATGGAATTACGTCACGGATGTTAGCCATGCCAGTGATGTACATTAGGAAGCGCTCGAAACCTAGACCGAATCCAGCGTGTTTTGTACCGCCGTATTTTCTAAGTTCTAAGTACCACCAGTAGTCCTCTTCGTTCATACCTAATTCTTTAATTCTGTCTACTAAAACGTCCATTCTTTCTTCACGTTGACTTCCGCCGATTAATTCGCCGATGCCAGGAACTAGAAGGTCAGTAGCTGCTACTGTTTTACCATCTTCGTTCATACGCATGTAGAATGCTTTAATGTCTTTCGGATAGTCAGTTACGAATACAGGGCGTTTGAAGATTTCTTCTGATAAGTATCTTTCGTGCTCTGTTTGTAAGTCAATACCCCATTCTACTGGGTATTTGAATTCAGCACCTGATTCTTGAAGTACTTTAATTGCTTCTGTATAAGTGATGCGACCGAAGTCAGAGTTGATTACGTTGTTCATGCGCTCTAGAACTGTTTTATCAACGAAGCTGTTGAAGAAGTCCATTTCTTCAGGTGCATGCTCTAGTACGTATTTCATTGCATATTTCAGCATATCTTCTGTAAGATCCATTACATCGCCTAATTCAGCAAATGCAATCTCAGGCTCAACCATCCAGAACTCAGCTGCATGGCGAGTTGTGTTTGAGTTTTCTGCACGGAATGTAGGTCCGAATGTGTACACATCACGGAATGCTAACGCATAAGCTTCAGCATTAAGCTGTCCACTTACTGTTAAATTTGTTTCTTTACCGAAGAAGTCTTTTGATTCGTCAACTTGTCCGTCTTCACCTTTAGGTACGTTGTTTAAATCTTGCGTTGTTACGCGGAACATTTCACCTGCACCTTCTGTATCACTACCAGTGATGATTGGTGTGTGAACATGTACGAATCCACGCTCTTGGAAGAACTGGTGAATCGCAAATGCTGCGATAGAACGCACACGGAACGTTGCAGAGAATGCATTTGTTCTTGGACGTAAGTGAGCGATTGTACGTAAATATTCAAACGTATGACGCTTCTTTTGAAGTGGGTAATCAGAATCTGATAAGCCCTCGATATCAATTTTTTCTGCTTTAATTTCAAATGGTTGCTTCGCTCCAGGCGTTGCAATTACTTTACCTTCTACTTTAACTGAAGAGCTTAGTGGAAGCTTTGCAATTTCTTTGAAGTTCTCTAATTCTGTATCGAAAACAATTTGAACACCTTTGAAGAAGCTACCGTCGTTTAATTCGATGAAACCAAATGCTTTTGAATCACGTAAGTTACGAATCCAACCCGATACTTGTACTGTTTGATCTGCGTATTTATCTGTATCTCTATACAGACTTTTTACTAATGTGTTTTCCATAGTAAAATTCTCCTTTACTCATATATTTAAATACAAAAAAACCTTTCATCCATAAAGGGACGAAAGGTTAAACTTCGCGGTACCACCCAATTTGTCATAAAGACCAACTTTAACTCGTATGTAATACATACTTCCCGGTTTGTAACAGGCCGGATTCCCGTCTAAGTCTACTCTTGAATACAAGTTTCAATTTCGGTTAGCAACTCCAAGGTGTTCTTCACATATACCGCCTCATCAGGCTCTCACCGTCCCTGACTCGCTTTGGATTATAGTATATACTACTTTTCCTTATCATCGTCTTTCGTTTTGTTAAACTAAAATTAATGTACTACATCCGAGAGAAAGATGCAAGATGCCAGAAAATATATCAGCGATTTTCGCAATATATCGACCGTAACTCCAAATATATCAGCGATTTTTATAATATATCGACTTACCGACATTTTCCGACAATCGTGCCATAAAAAAAATTGCCGGACTTAATCCGGCAATTTTTTATTACTTACGTAACTCCGCACCAAATTTCTCTTCTACCGCTGTTAATACACGGTTATGTGCTTCTGTTACTTCTTCGTCTGTTAATGTACGTTCTGCATCGAAGTAGTTCATAGAGAATGCAAGTGATTTCTTGCCTTCTTCCATTTTTTCACCTTCGTATAAGTCGAATAGTGCTACGTCTTTCAGAAGTTCTCCGCCAGCTTCAGCAATGACTTGCTTCATTTCACCAGCTTTTGTTTCTGTTGTTACTACAACAGCCATATCACGTGTCATAGATGGGAAACGTGGAATTGCTGAGTAGTAAGTTCCCTCAGCGTCTGCACCGAATACTTTTGCAAGAGATAATTCGAATACGAATGTATTTTTCACATCTAATTGTTTTTCTGTTTCCGGGTGCAATTGACCGATGAATCCGATTGCTTCACCATCTAATACGATGTCAGCTGTACGGCCTGGGTGCATACCTTCACGTTTTGCTGGTGCATAAGTGATTTGATTTGCCACGCCAAGTACGTCGAATAATCCTTCTAATACACCTTTAACAACGAAGAAGTCTACAACTTTCTTCTCACCTTGCCATGCATGGTGAAGAGCAAGACCTGTCATAACACCTGCAAGATGTTGTTCTTCTTTCGGAAGTTCTCCTGCTTCTGTTGGTAAGAAGATAGAACCTACTTCATATAATGCAACGCTGTCGTTTTTACGTGCAACATTGTATGAAACTGCTTCTAACAATTGTGGCACTAAGCTTAAACGAAGTTGGCTACGCTCTTCGCTCATTGGAAGCGCAAGATTTACAGGAGCTTTTTCGTTAGGCTCAACCATATATTGTTTCGCTTTGTCAGCGCTTGTTAATGAATATGTGATTGCTTCATATAAACCAGCACCTTCTAGGAAGCGGCGTACTTTACGACGTTTCGTTTGTGCTGATGTTAATTTCCCACGTGTCATTGTTCCAGATGGTAATGTAACTGGAATGTGATCATAACCATACAGACGACCTACTTCTTCTACTAAGTCTTCTGAAATTGTAATGTCAGGACGACGTGCTGGTACATTTACATGGAATGTTCCTTCTACTTCTGTGAATGGGAATTTTAAGTTTGTGAACATTGTACCCATTTCACTCGCAGAAATATCTGTACCTAATACACGGTTTACTTTTTCAGCTGTAACAGATACTGTACGTTCTTGTACTTGTAAGTTATCAGCTTCTACTACACCTTCAAGCGCTTCTCCACCAGCGTATTTTGCCATTAAAGCAGCTGCATGTTGAATTGCTTCAAATGTACGTGTTGGGTCGATTCCTTTTTCAAAACGTGCACTTGATTCGCTACGAAGACCTAAGTCTTTTGATGTACGACGCACTGTTTGACCTGCAAAGTATGCAGACTCAATTAGAACGTTTACTGTCTCGCTATCAACTTCAGAATCCGCTCCGCCCATTACACCAGCAACAGCTAACGCTTTTTCACCGTTTGTAATAACAAGGTGGTGGCCTTGTAACGTACGTTCTTGAGCATCTAATGTTTGAATCTTTTCGCCTTCTTTTGCAAGACGAACAACGATTTCTTTTGAACCTAATTTATCGTAATCGAATGCATGTAACGGTTGACCGTATTCCATTAAAATGTAGTTTGTAATATCAACAACGTTGCTAATTGGACGAATGCCAGCTGCCATAAGGCGCGTTTGCATCCACATTGGTGATGGACCAATCTTTACGTTCTTAACCATTTTTGCAATGTATAATGGGTTTTCTTCTTTCGCTTCTACACTTACAGAAATGTAGTCAGAAGTTTTTTCTGCTGTTTCTTGTAAGTCGATAGCTGGAAGTTTCACTTCACGGCCGTAAATAGCAGCTACTTCATATGCAACACCTAACATATTTAAGCAATCTGCACGGTTTGGTGTTAAACCAAGCTCAAGTACTTCATCGTGTAAGTTTAAAATTTCAAGTGCATCTGCACCAACTTCAGCGTCACTTGGGAAAATGAAAATACCATCTGCGTATTCTTTTGAAACTAACTTCCCATCAATGCCAAGCTCTTGAAGAGCGCAAACCATACCGTGAGAAGCTTCACCGCGTAGTTTTGCTTTTTTAATTTTGAAGTTACCAGGAAGTACAGCGCCAACTTTTGCAACTGGTACTTTTAAACCTTTTGCAATGTTAGCAGCTCCACAAATAATTTGAACCGGTTCTTCTTCACCGATATCGATTAAGCATTTGCTTAATTTATCAGCTTCTGGGTGTTTTTCACATTCTAATACGTGACCAACTACAACACCTTTTACACCTTTATTTAATACTTCAACGCCTTCTACTTCAATACCACTTTTCGTGATTTTGTCTGCTAGTTCTTGTGCCGTTACATCTTTAATATCTACATACTCTTGTAACCAACGATATGATACGAACATATTTATCCTCTCCTTCCCTTACGCTCGTTTGAATTGTTGTAAGAAACGTACATCATTTGTATAGAAATGACGAATGTCATCTACGCCGTATTTCAACATTGCGATACGCTCTGCGCCCATACCGAATGCGAAACCTTGATATTCTTTTGAATCATAACCAGCCATTTCAAGTACGTTCGGATGAACCATACCTGCGCCTAAAATTTCAATCCAGCCAGTCCCTTTACAAGTGCCGCAACCTTTACCGTGACACATCATACAAGAAATATCCATCTCTACAGATGGCTCTGTGAATGGGAAGAAACTTGGACGAAGACGGATTTCACGATCTTCACCGAACATCTTTTTCACGAATACTTGCAGTGTACCTTTTAAGTCACTCATGCGAATGTTTTTATCAATTACAAGACCTTCAATTTGCATGAATTGGTGTGAATGCGTTGCATCATCGTCATCGCGGCGATACACTTTACCAGGACAAATAATTTTAATCGGTCCTTTTTCTTTATTCTTTTCCATCGTACGTGCTTGCACAGAAGATGTATGTGTACGTAGTAACGTTTCTTCTGTAATGTAGAATGTATCTTGCATATCACGCGCTGGGTGATCTTTCGGTAAGTTTAATGCTTCGAAGTTGTAGTAGTCTTTTTCTACTTCTGTTCCTTCAGCTACTTCATAACCCATACCGATGAATACATCTTCAATTTGTTCAACAACTGCTGTTAACGGATGGTGACAACCTGTTTCAACAGGACGACCTGGCAGTGTAACATCAATTGTTTCAGTAGCTAATTTCGCCTCAATTACTGCTTTTTCTAAGTTACCAATTTTGTCTTCTAGACGCGTTTGAATCGCTTCACGTACTTCATTTACTAATGCTCCCATACGTGGACGCTCTTCTGCTGATAATTTTCCCATGCCGCGTAATACTTCTGTAATTGGACCTTTTTTCCCTAAATACGCTACGCGTACGTCGTTTAAGCCCTTTAGCTCTTTCGCTTCTTCAATAAGCTCTAACGCTTTTTGCTTTAGCTCTTTTAAACGTGCTTCCATTTGGAACCCTCCTAATTTTAAAAATAAAAAAACCCCGCTCCCAAAAAGGGACGAGGTAAATTCGCGGTACCACCCTAAATTGACAGAACAAGTCTGCCCACTCATTAGTTATAACGATCAATTCTGACCGGAACGCCTTTACATATAAATGGTCCTGGCGCCAACTCCAGAGGTGAATTCACTTCCATCTACCATAAGAATGCTTTCAGTCTACGGCACTCTCTCCCTATATGGCGATTTTGTAAGCTACTCTTCTCTATCAAAGTTTTTCATTAATATACTTTTATTATATGTTCAAAAAAGTTCGATACTCATTTCACCACTTTTTTATGAACATGCACTTCAACTTATTATAAGAAGTTTTTTATCGATTCGCAACTGGGCTTTGTAAATAATACGTTAAAATCCCTGCTGCAACCGCAACATTTAATGATTCTGCCCCGCCGTAAATCGGAATATACAAGTTTTGATCACTTTTCGCAAGAATTTCTTGGCGTACGCCGCTTCCTTCATTCCCTACAATTAATGCAAAACTTCCAGCCGGGGTTACTTCACCAAATGGAACTCCATTTTCAAGAGCTGTTCCATATACAGGGACGTTATTTTCTTTTAACTTGTCTACCCATTCTTCTAAGTTCCCTTTCACAACCGGTAAGTGGAAAATAGAACCTTGTGTAGATCGTAGTACTTTACTATTATAAACATCAACGCACCCTTCTCCAAGCACAACGGCATGAATACCCGCTGCATCCGCTGTACGAATAATCGTTCCCAAATTACCTGGGTCTTGAAGGCCGTCTAATAAAAGAAATTTCCCATCAGTAAGAGCTACTTCTTTCTCATGTTTCTCACAAACAGCAAATACACCTTGCGTTGTTTCTGTTTCGCGAAGTACTTTTACAATTGCTTCAGGCACAATATACATTTCAACATCATTAACTGTCCAATCTTTCGGAAGATCTGTCTGATCTGAAACGATAAGTTCTGTTACAACTCCTGCCTTTAACGCTTCCTCTACTAAATGGAATCCTTCTACAAAAAATAAAGCTTTGTTATCGCGCTCTTTTTTCGTCTGCAGCTTTTTCCACTGCTTCACACGCGGGTTTTGTACTGAGTCAATGTTTTTCATAATATGTATTTCCCTCTCTTCTTGTCTTATCATTATAGCCTATTTTTCATACATATTTACATAAAAAAGAACAAAAACTAACGTCAGTTTCAATTCTGAAGAAGAGGTGAAGATAATGAGTTTTAATTTACGCGGCGCGGTATTAGCGAATGTATCTGGAAATTCACAAGATCAATTACAAGAAACGATTGTCGATGCAATTCAAAGCGGTGAAGAAAAAATGCTTCCAGGTCTTGGCGTTTTATTCGAAGTCATTTGGAAAAATGCTGATGAAAATGAAAAACACGAAATGTTAGGAACACTGGAGCAAGGATTAAAAAAATAAGCAATAAAAGGTCACCTTAGAAAAAAAACTAAGGTGACCTTTTATGTCTATAAAATTTTTCTTCTCCTAAACATTTCTACTTTACTAACGCTACCCCGATGGAGTACAATGTTCAAAATACATTTAAACCGATCGATTTTTCTTCATGTACATCATTAGATAAAAGGAGTGAATGTTTTATGCAACGTATTACGCTTGAACAAGTTTTTAAACATCACATTACACAAAAATATGTAAACCGTTCTGGAATGGTCCACGCGATTGCTGTCGCTTACCATGCGTTTCACTTAGCCAAAAAGCATCACGCCTCAGTCGATGCTGCGACAAAGGCTGGCTTCCTTCATGATATCGGACATCATACGTGGTACACAGGCGGCGAATGGGACTATGACTTGTATAAAAAGAATGATATACATGCGATTAAAGGGGCAGAAAGATCTCATAAATTGCTTATTAGATTAGGAGAACATCCTAAACTAGCAAAAGAAATTTCTATTGCGATTCTTCTTCATACAGATTCTTTCTTAGTACAGCAAGAAATTGAAAGAACATCTCTTCAAAACATTATTAAATGGGCAGACGAAGCAGATGAAGAACCGGGTGGAGCGCACCATTATAGAACGATTTCTTACGAAAAAGCACTTAAAGCTATTCAGCAATTAGACCGATTGGTAGAGCGTGAATTACAAATAGAGCAAAAGAAATTGAATGACAAGGCAGAACATAGTTATCAATGAGAAAGAGGCATCACTATAGGGTGATACCTCTTTTATTATTTTGCGAAAAATACACCTTTGTATGTAATATTTAAATGTTACACTCAAAAGCAAAATACTTTATAATTAAATATACAAATATAAAGAGGTGATTTTACAAATGCAACCCGCTACACAACTTTCTAATGAACAGAAATACTCTATGTCATGGGGACAATTTATTAGCTCCGTTTTATTCGCTTTTTTCGGAACCGGACTTATTACTGTGTTCCTCGCAATGCCCTTAACAATTTATACAGCCGGTCTTACAGATAAAAAACAAATTGCCCTGTATGAATCTATTGCAAATACTGCAAGTATCGTATTACAACTAGCCGTGTTGTTATTCTTCATTTTTAAATTCGAACCCGCAAAAAAATTACTACTAAAATCTTTTAACTTTAAAGTACTTAAAGAATGGCGTACATACGTATACTTACTTCTTTTCTTCGCTATAAACATTATACTCAATTACATCTTGTTAAATTATGTGTTCCAAGACGCAACAAAGCAGCAATCTTCCGCACTAAACTTAGACGTTTTTAAGCAGTATCAAATATTATTACTTCTCGGCTTCGCTATACTCACACCAATTTTTGAAGAACTTATTTTCCGTGGCTTTATACTTCGCTTCTTCTCAGAGCGCTTTCCATTTTGGATTGCAGCCATCATAACAAGCTTCTTCTTCGGTATCGCTCATACATACTCACTTGGAGTAATGGTAATTACTTTCTTCATGGGATTATTAATGKCTATTTTATGTAAAAAAACAAAATCCATTATTCCAGCTATGTTATTTCATATTATGAATAATATGTTAGCATTCTTGAGTTAGAAAGAGGTGTCATCGCGATACCTCTTTTATTAATTCGTATCATCACTTCTCATTTCTATCAATTTATACATATTTATTAATAATATCCAAAATAAACCTCATGTAGTAAAATATAACTCATCACCATAGAAGGAGATTATTTATGTCGAGCTTACTTTGGATTTTTTATATGCCACTTCTTGTTTTATGCGGATTTTTCGGCGGTATTTTTTTAATTATTACTAGCATTAAACACCTTAAATTATTTGTGGGTTTAATGGGGCTACTTAGCCTATCTTTTGTCACACTACCTTTTGTTTTTTGGGGCATGGGGGTGAATAGCGATACGATCCTCCCTATTTCAACTACTTTATATTGGATACTGTTTTCTTTAACTGGATTATTGGCAGGATTAAATGGATTACAGGCAAAGATTAAAAGTATACGTAATATGGGATTCATTATTTTTATCGCTGGCATATTAGGGGTTATTTTCTGGGTACTTATGTCTGTAGGGGATTCATTCTATATATAATATTTTATCGGAGGTAATACAGAAGTGTTTTGAATATTAACTTGGATGGTTTTGGCTCTTACTTTGATGTTATGCGAATTCATCGTTGGCATTTTTTTAATTGCTGCCGGAATGAAATATCGAAAATCATTTATCGTTATAGCTGGTTTAATTAGCATATCGCTTATCGTTGTTCCTATCATTTGTATAGGTTTTGGAATAGATTCAGAGGGGATGCTTCCAATTTCAGGAACTTTATATTGGTGTTTCTTCTCTTTAGCTGGGCTATTAGCTATTATAATTGGAAGACAAATATCCAGCATTCGTGCTATGGGGACAATTTTGTTTATAACAGGGCTGTGCTCCGTAGCTGGTTATCATTTTTTATATCTCACTCTTTAAAAAGACAAAAAAGCAGGGAAATTAATTCCCTGCTTTTCTATTTGGTTTATTGCCTGATGGTAAGAAGAACGATAACACCCAAGCAATACCTGCGAGTATAGTTGCAATTAAGAAGGCATCGTTAATACCGTTAATTGCAGATAGCTTTGAAATTTGTCCGAATAATAGTTGTGTACTCATCGCATCTCCTGCTTGAGCTGATCCGGCTAATGCCGCTAAGCTTTGGCCCATACCGTGTACTTTATCAACTAAAATCGGGTTTGACGTTGTTAACATATTGCCGTAATCCGCTACGTGAGCAGTAGTTTGTTGCGTCATAAGCGTGATTAATATCGCTGTTCCAATTGAACCAGCTACTTGTCTTGACGTATTTTGCGTTGCTGTACCGTGAGAAATTAATTTCATCGGCAGTGCATTCATACCAGCTGTCATAATTGGCATCATAATGAATGACATACCAATTGAGCGTATAATATAATCCGTCATAATAACGCTATACGGTGTATCCATCGATAACGTTGTAAATTTATATGTCGCAAATGTTGTAATGGCTAATCCGACAATTGCTAACGGACGAATACCATACTTATCAAATAGCTTACCTGCAACTGGTCCCATGATTCCCATAATTAATGATCCTGGAAGTAATAATAAACCAGATTCCATCGGTGTAAAACCGCGAATGTTTTGCAAGTATACTGGAAGTAATAACATACCTCCGAATAAGGCCATCGTTACAATCGCGTTAATTACTAATGTGAAAGTGAACGTCGGATATTTAAATACTTGTAAATCGAGCATTTTATTGTCTGTTGTTAACTCTCTCCAAATAAATACAGCTAAACCAATGACACCGATGATAAGTGTTATAACAACTTCTGCACTAGTCCAGCCATTATTTCCAGCTTCACTAAATCCGTACAGTAAGCTACCTAGTCCAATACTTGAACTAATAACACCGAATACATCTAACTTTGTTTTAGACACTGGCTGAGCTAGTGTAAAGAATTTTAAAGATAAGAACGTAATAATTAAACCGATAACAAACATCCCATAGAACATTAAGTTCCAGCTATAGTTTTCAATTACCCAACCTGTTACAGTTGGTCCGATAGCTGGTGCTAAAATCATCGCTACCCCAAGTAGTCCCATAGCTGCTCCGCGTTTATTAGGCGGGAATAATGTCATGAAAATATTCATACCAACTGGCATTAAAATACCTGCACCAACCGCTTGAATAACGCGGCCCGTCATCATCATTGTGAAGTTTCCTGATGTAGCACAAATGATAGATCCTACAGTGAAGAATAACATTGCTGCTATGAATAATTTACGATACGTAAACCGTGAAACTAAAAATGCACTGATTGGTACTAAAATTCCGTTTACAAGCATGAAGCCTGTAATTAACCATTGTGCTGTTGAAGTTGATACGTTAAATTCGTTCATTAATGGCGGCAGTGCAACATTAATGATCGTTTGGTTTAAAATAGAAACGAACATACCGAGAATTAATACAGCTACAACTGCTTTTACATTCACATTCTCTACCGGCAATTGTCTCTTCAGCATTTCTTTTTCCTGTTTTACTTGCTCTTGCTTCCCTGTTTCTAATTCCACTACGTTAGAAGCTTCTGTTTCTTGTTTTTGTTCAAGTTCTTTCTCTACTGTTTCTGCTTGACTTACTTCTATCTTACTTACGGCTGGGACTTGTTCTTCTCCCACATTCGTTTTTTTCTTTCGTAAAAGACGATTTATAAGGAAGAAGACGATTATACAAAATAGTGCATATCCTACAATTGCAATTGAGGACATCTCATCTCCCCCTTACTTATGAATACGAACTGACACATTCATTCCAGGAACAATATTTACTGATTTACTATGATCTAAAGAAATTTTAACTGGTACAACTTGCTTTACTTTCGTATAGTTCGCTGTTGAGTTACTTGATGGTAACATCGAGAATGTATTCGCCGTTGTTAATCCAACTTGTTCTACTTTTCCTGTTAACGTTGTATCTGGGTATGCATCTACATACACATCTACTGTTTGGCCTTTTTGAACATCATCAATATTTGTTTCTTCAATATTTGCTGTTACCCATAAATTGTTCATATCAAATGCGTAAGCAATTGGGCTTCCTGCTCCAACGAACGCATTAGTTGTTGCGTTTGATTGTACAACTGTTGCATTTTGTGGAATTGTTACATCTACTGTTTGCTCACCATTTGCTCCTGCTACAGTAACCGCACCTAATTTATCGTTCTCATTGTAGTTTTTTCCTACTTCAGCTTTCCAGTCTGTTAATTTACCTGCTACTGGTGATGCAATTGGGATTACTTTCCCATCAATCTTTGCATTTTCTGTTTTTAAATAGTTTTCCGATTGATTGTAATAGTAATAACCGCCAATACCGCCGCCAACTAATACAATTAATGTGATAATGTTGATAATTACCATTCTTCGAAACTGATTCATTGCATTCCTCTCCTTATATCGCATATAATTTTTTTCTAAACTATTTACACCCTTAGTGTTTATATTGTTTAATTGTTAATTATATTAACCTTTAAACAAAAAAAGCACACCTTTTACGATGCAAACTATGTTTTGTCTGCATCCTAGCGGTGCTGATTTCTAAAGGACTATCGTTTATAATTATAAATAATTATCCCGAATCTACAACCAACAATTTAAACCTATATGTTGTTTAAACAACATTACACTATACATGTGTTGTTTAAATTCAAAAAATTAAACGAGGTGAAGTAAAAATGTCTATTAAAAATACAAATGATCCACGTGTAAAACGAACGAGACAACTCATACAGGATGCTTTTGTCGCTTTAGTAGGCGAAAAGGGCTTCGAAAATGTAACTGTGCAACATATCGCGGAACGTGCTCCTGTAAATCGCGCTACATTTTATAGCCATTACCATGATAAATATGATTTATTAGACAAAAGCATAGAAGAAATGTTAGAAAAATTAGCTGAAGTAATTAAACCACAAAATCGAAATAAAGAAGATTTTCAGCTCACTTTTGATTCACCGCATCCAACCTTTTTAGCTTTGTTTGAACATATAGCAGAAAATGTGAACTTCTATAACGTTATGCTTGGTGATAAAGCCGCTGGAAACTACTCTTATAAAATGATGAAAACAGTCCAAACACATTTAACATTAAGCTTATCTATTTCACAACCTGATGATGAAGAACTCATGGTTCCTCGTGACATTCTTATTAGTTATGTTACAGGTGCTCATATCGGAATGATTATGTCATGGTTAAAAAGAGGCATGATTTATACCCCGCATTTTATGGCAATGCAATTAACTCGCTTAATTATTTTAGGAGCCCATACTGCAGCAGGATTAGAACGACCGTTTTAAAAATGGAAAAAGCAAAGGAAATTATCCTTCGCTTTTTTCTATTAATTAAATGTAATGTTATGTACAGCCTCTTTATCAAGACGTTTAATAACTTCCACAATTAACTTCACTGCGTTTTCATAATCATCACGATGTAACATCGCTGCATGAGAATGAATGTAGCGTGTCGCAATCGTAATTGCCATAGACGGAATACCGTTTACAGAAATGTGAATTGCTCCTGCATCCGTTCCCCCGCCCGCTACAGAGTCATATTGGTATGGAATTTGTAATTCATCAGCAACATCAACTACGAAATCACGTAAACCTGTATGACCAATAACAGAAGCATCATATAAAATGATCTGCGGTCCATCGCCCATTTTACTTTGCGCTTCTTTTGCCGTTACACCTGGTGTATCCCCAGCAATACCAACATCTACAGCGAATGCGATATCGGGCTTAATATAGTTTGCAGATGTTTTCGCACCACGAAGACCAACTTCTTCTTGTACAGTACCAACGCCGTATACAACGTTTGGATGCTTTTCATCTTTTAATTGTTTTAATACGTCAATTGCAATTGCACAACCAATTCGGTTATCCCATGCTTTTGCAAGTAACATCTTTTCATTCTTCATCACTTGGAATTCGAAGTACGGTACAACTTGATCTCCTGGTCGTATGCCCCACTCCATCGCTTCTTCTTGGCTAGAAGCACCAATATCAATGAACATGTCTTTAATTTCAACTGACTTTTTACGAGCTTCTGGAGGTAAAATGTGCGGTGGTTTTGAACCAATTACACCTGTTACATCTCCTTTACGCGTTACAATCGTTACGCGCTGTGCAAGCATAACTTGCGACCACCAGCCACCCACCGTTTGGAAACGAAGGAAGCCTTTGTCATCAATTTGCGTAATCATAAAGCCAACTTCATCTAAATGACCTGCAACCATAATTTTCGGGCCGTTTTCTTCCCCAACTTTTTTCGCAACTAAACTTCCTAAATTGTCAGTAGAAAGTTCATCTGCAAACGGCTCAATATATTTCTTCATTACTTCACGTGGTTCGCGCTCGTTACCCGCAATACCGCGTGCGTCTGTTAATTCTTTTAGCATTGTCAATGTCTCGTCTAATTTTATCATTGCCAACACCCTCCTTTTTCTTCAGTCACTTTATTATACAAAAGGAAATTGAAATATTCAAAAATTAAATTAGTATCCTTGTGTTTGACGCTGATGATTTACTTCATTTTTATCTAAATATGCTTTTTCAATTTCATCTTGTTCAAATTCAAGCGCTTGTCCAAGGCGAAGATAGCTTGTAAATAGTTCAATATAGTTCGTAATAGAAGGTTGATCTGTAAAACGAATTACTTTCGCATATGTGTCTAAGAAAATTTCCACTTGTGTTTTATTCGTTTGCGCACATTTATAGAATAAGAAGTTTTTATCAATTCCTAAATCGATTCCGATTGATAAAATAAAATGCAAACCATCTACGTATTCTTCTAATATTACTTCACGTTCTGAAGCTGGTTTATTGCTCCAATATTTAAAACAACGTGTTTCATTTGCAAGTTCTCCAATTTCTACAAGAAGAGCTAACATTTTTTCTTTTAACAATTTTTTCGGTTGTAAGTCATGTTCTTTCACAATACGGTCATCTAATTCTTTTTGTAATTTAAATAGTTGTAGTAAGTCCATTCTATTGTCCTCCTCCAACATCGCATTTTCTGCAACAATGTTGTTTCATCTCAAAGTTCATTATTATTTTTCGTTTCTTATTAACAAGTCAGCTACCTACATCTTTATAAAGATAGCTTGTCCTTAATTTGCAAATACGTTTCAATCATCACTCATAGATTGTTCACTTGATGAAAGTTCCATATCATCTTTCCATTATAGCAGTGTCGTTTCTGCTAGGAAAGATGCACTTCTCACGAATGAGTTCAAATAAAGTGAAACTTTAATAAGTGGGGGGGTTTTGTTCATCCCCACTTATTATTAGTTGAACCAATCGGGCTTTTACGGGCAGTTGATCTCCCACCTAACTTCTTTGCTCCAGCTGAATTTTGAGGTGGGAGTTTTACTGCCCGTTAATGCGGGATAAAAAAAGTCAGGAGGATTCTCCTGACTTTATATATATATTCTTTTATATCGCTATAGCTTTTATATTGATTTTGTCATATCGATAACGACACATCCGTTAATCTTTCCTACTTTCATGTAAAAGCCTCCTCGTTATCGTTACAAAAGTTCTTACAAGCACATCTTAATATACTTGAGCAAGAAATAACGATAATAAGTGGAGGATTTTACAATAAATGCAAATAAAAAAACCTTAGAAGAAAATCTTCTAAGGTTTTAAACAATTAGTTAATGTTGTTTTTTGCAACTGTTGCTAATTCAGCGAAAGCTTTTTCGTCATGAACAGCTAAGTCAGCAAGCATCTTGCGGTTAACTTCGATGCCAGCATTTTTTAAACCGTGCATTAAGCGGCTGTAAGAAAGACCATTCATACGAGCTGCTGCGTTGATACGTGTAATCCATAATTTACGGAAGTCACGTTTCTTTTGACGACGGTCACGGAATGCATACATTAGAGATTTCATAACCTGTTGGTTAGCAACCTTAAATAATGTACTCTTAGAACCGTAGTAACCTTTTGCTAATTTTATAACTTTTTTACGACGTTGACGAGTAACTGTACCACCTTTTACTCTTGGCATAATATTACCTCCTAGTTTGTTCTATATATCAGCCGAACTTATTTTAAGTTGTCAAGCATTTGACGAATGCGTTTGAAGTCACCAGCGCTAACTACACCAGCTTTACGTAGTTTACGTTTAGCTTTTGTAGATTTGTTAGCGAATAAATGGCTTGTGTAAGCGTGAGAACGCTTCAGTTTACCAGATCCAGTCTTTTTGAAACGCTTTGCAGCGCCGCGATGAGTTTTTTGTTTAGGCATAGGTATTTCCTCCTCTATCTATTACTTATCGTTTTTCGGTGCTAAAACTAAGAACATACTACGTCCTTCCATTTTAGGCTTAGATTCAATTGTACTAACTTCAGCACAAGCTTCTGAGAAGCGATCTAAAACACGTTGACCGATTTCTTTATGAGTAATGGCACGTCCTTTAAAGCGAATTGACGCTTTAACCTTGTCGCCTTTCTCTAAAAACTTGACAGCATTACGAAGTTTTGTGTTAAAGTCATGTTCATCAATTGTTGGACTTAAACGAACTTCTTTCATGCTAATTACTTTTTGATTTTTGCGCTGTTCTTTTTCTTTCTTCTGTTGCTCAAAGCGGAATTTACCGTAGTCCATAATGCGGCATACTGGTGGTTTCGCATTTGGAGCAACCAATACTAAATCAAGATTAAGACCTGCAGCTAAGTCTAAAGCGTCATTACGAGACTTGATTCCAAGTTGATCGCCGTTTGCGCCAACTAAGCGTACTTCACGTGCACGAATTTGCTCGTTAATCATCATATCCTTGCTAATAGTAAGCCACCTCCAAGGTTTTCTTAGAATACGTTTTGCAATTGTAGAACCCGAACAAAAAAAGTGCGGGCACACGGCACCCACACTTGTAATATCTCTAGTAAGAAATACATTTACCTGCTAACTGCGAATGCGTCCATCAGGTGAGAAGCGGGTGCTTCTACTTGTCAAAACCATATTCTATTATCCTTGATGAGTTTATCATAGGACATGACGTCTGTCAAGAAGACGCGATGTGTTTTACTAACAACAAGAAATATTGTAACAAACAACCAGCATACTTGCAATACTTTTTTATGATAAGTATTGTTTGGTTATTTTTTCTAGATTTTCTTTTTTATTATACATAAAAAAGCCGCGGTATACCGCGGCTCTTTCTTATCGTTTTCCTTCTACCTTAATCATGTCAACAAACGCATCTAATGCGATTGTTTCTGATTTTTGTTCACCATATTTACGTACGTTAACGCCATTTTCAGTAACTTCATTGTCACCTACTACAAGCATGTACGGAATCTTTTGCATTTGTGCTTCACGGATTTTGTAACCAATTTTCTCTTCACGAGTGTCTAATTCAACACGGATACCAGCACGTCGTAATTCATCTTGTACTTTCTTCGCATAGTCTAAATGTACTTGCGGAGAAACTGGAATTACTTGCGCCTGAACTGGAGCTAACCAAGTTGGGAATGCGCCTTTGTATTCTTCAATTAAGAAGGCTACGAAACGTTCCATAGTTGATACAACACCACGGTGAATTACAACTGGACGATGTTGTTTACCGTCTTCACCAACGTAAGTTAATTCAAAGCGTTCTGGAAGTAAGAAGTCTAATTGTACAGTTGAAAGTGTTTCGTCTTTTCCAAGAGCAGTACGAACTTGAACGTCAAGTTTCGGACCATAGAATGCCGCTTCACCTTCAGCTTCATAGTAATCAAGACCCATTTCATCCATAGCTTCTTTTAACATACCTTGTGCTTTTTCCCACATCTCATCATCAGCATAATACTTTTTAGTATCTGCTGGGTCACGATAAGATAGACGGAATGAATAGTTTTCTAAACCGAAATCTTTGTACACTTCTAACGTTAAGTTTACAACACGTTTTAATTCTTCTTTAATTTGATCTGGACGAACGAAAATGTGCGCATCATTTAAAGTCATTCCGCGTACACGTTGTAATCCAGATAATGCTCCAGACATTTCATAGCGGTGCATTGTTCCAAGTTCCGCAATACGGATTGGTAATTCACGGTAGCTGTGAATATCGTTTTTATAAACCATCATATGGTGAGGGCAGTTCATTGGACGAAGAACTAACTCTTCATTATCCATTTCCATTGATGGGAACATGCCATCACGGTAATGGTTCCAGTGACCAGAAGTTTCATAAAGTTCTCTACTTCCTAATACTGGAGTGTATACGTGATCATAGCCTAAGCTTGCTTCTTTATCAACGATGTAACGCTCGATAATACGGCGAATTGTTGCACCTTTTGGTAACCAAAGTGGTAAACCTTGTCCTACTTTTTGGCTATTAGTAAATAGTTTTAACTCTTTACCTAATTTACGGTGATCGCGCTCTTTCGCTTCTTCAAGCATACGTAAGTGCTCATCTAATTCTGCTTTCTTAACGAATCCAGTACCGTAAATACGTTGTAACATTTTATTATTGCTATCGCCGCGCCAGTAAGCACCAGCAACACTTAATAATTTAAACACTTTAATCTTCCCTGTAGATGGAAGGTGAACACCACGGCAAAGGTCGAAGAATTCGCCTTGCTCATAGATTGAAATAACTGCATCTTCTGGAAGATCGTTAATTAAATCTAATTTTAACTCATCGCCGATTTCTTCAAAGCGACGAAGTGCTTCTGCACGTGGTACTTCATGACGAACGATTTCTAAGTTTTCGTTCACGATTTTTTGCATTTCTTTTTCGATTTTCTTGAAGTCTTCAACTGTAATTGCTTCTTCCATATCAATATCGTAGTAGAAGCCATTTTCGATTACTGGACCAATGCCAAGCTCAAGCTTAACATCTTTATATAAACGTTTTAACGCTTGTGCTAAAAGGTGAGCTGTTGAGTGGCGTAAAATATATAAGCCATCTTCAGAATCTAATGTAATAATAGAAACTGCACCATCTTCTTCGATTGGTGTAACAAGATCGATCATCTCATCGTTTAATTTTCCAGCCACAGCTTTTTTCTTTAAGCCTGGGCTAATAGAAGCTGCGATTTCTTCAGTTGTTACTCCTTTTGGAAACTCCTTCACAGCTCCATCAGGGAAAGTAATTTTAACTACATCTGCCATCACTGGTCACTCCTCTTTTTTTTCAAAATAAAAAACACTCATCCCATAAAAAGGGACGAGTGTTGAATTCGTGGTTCCACCCTTGTTCCAATTAACCTTATTGTTAATTGCTCAAGTTCAACATAACGGTGTTGTCCGTTAGCAATTACTAGAAAAACGTTCACTGCTAAAGTTTAGAGGTGGTAAGTAATAATCCCGTACTAGGAAGCTCGCACCCTAAGGCTTCCCTCTCTGAAAATCGTAGATAACTACTCATGTCCTCATCATGACATTTCAATATATTTCATTTATGTAGGTAATTATATGCTCAAAAACTTAGAAAATCAAGGGCGTTACCTTTATTTTTTAAATTTTTCACATTGCGCTCAAACTCATGCAAACCATGTAATTGGACCCGTTCTTGAAATACATTTCGCAAAGTAACAATCATGTTATGATCTTGTTCTTTCGTATATAAATAAATCTTTTTCGGCGAAATAGAAAGAAGTGGTGCAATTACTTTCGTATCGATATATACATCCTGTTTCTTTAATAATTCTTCATCTATATATTGAACCAATTTCTCCTGTTTTAAACGCCTACCTTTATCATCATAGAAAATAAAACTTTCATCAAAAATAAGATGTACACAGGACAAACGTGATTTCCGGCTACTTACTTGTTGGCGAAGTGTCTCAATGAATATTTGGTATTCCTGCTCCATCTTATACTCATCAATTGCAACTTCAGCAAGCTTAGTTACCATTTCCCTATATGTACGAAGACGAAAACGAACGTATGATGAAAACGAGAATGAGAGCGGATCACAAAGCCATTCATTCAAAGACGACGCAATATAAGATTCAAATTTTTGACGTGTTAAATCACTAGCTACTCCTTTTCTTCTTTCCTTTAAAATCTCATGTGCCATATGCAATATTTGATGGCACTCTTCTTGTTCTTCATAAAAAAACTTTTCCTTTAAAATGGTATGAATCCATTCATTTTGTTTCACATTCATAATGAAATATAGTAATACTGGCAATAAAATCTTTTTAATATAATTTGATTCACATAATGGTATATGAATAACAACCTTTTGTTCATTTAAATATACACTTGTTTCCTTATATAAGGATTCTGTTCTTTTCGTTAGTTGTCTGTATACGTACACAGCATCATTTTTTTCTTCGAAGCAAATTTCAATCACTTTTGTCCCCCCTTTTATCCCCGCTCTAAAGGATTGCATCTATACGTTACAAATCCTATAAGAGTCCGATCTATGGAAGTTCACTCTTAGTAGAAACCTATCTCCCATCGTTAGAACATCCACTCGATATGGCTTGCTAATTTTATATATATTAAGGGAGGGAGAAAAAAATGATACAAGCTACTCTGAAAAAATGATTAAAATAAAGTGAAGCTTTAATCAGTGGAGGTTTTGTCCATCCTCCACTGATTATTAGCCCGCACCAATTGGGCTTTTACGGGCAGCAGGGCTCCCTTACAGCCGAATTTTGAGGTGGGAGTCTTACTGCCCGCCAATAGCGGGATAAAAAAGAGCAAGCTTCTCAGCTCGCTCTTTACTTATTACGACGATTTTTCCCGCCAATTGGGATTGGCTTCGCTAAATATTTAATTCGTTCCATAATACGGGCCGCTTTCATCTCTTCTGCTTCACCGCGCTGTGTATACGTTAAATGATGTTCCAACTGTTTGAAATCAAAATTAGATGTAAAGAACGTCGGTAAGTTTTCCAACATACGGAATTGCAAGATTGCACCGAGTACATCATCACGTACAAAACTTGACATCGCTTCTGCCCCGATATCATCTAACATTAATACTTGTACACGTTTGACAGCATCAATCTTTCCGCTAATCGAATTATCTTGAATCGAACTTTTGATTTCACGTAAAAATTCTGGGAAGTATACGAGCATCGAACTAATTTTCTTTCGCGCAAGCTCATTTGCAATTGCCCCTAAAAGATACGTTTTTCCTACACCAAATTTACCGTACAAATATAAACCTTGTGCTTTTTTACCTGGTTCGTATGTGTTTAAAAATTCATTCGTTGCACCTATTGCATCAATACGTGCATCTAAATCTGAAGGGTCTAAATTTTCCATAGTTGCCTGCAAAATGTCAACTGGCATATATACACTTTGAACGAGTTTTTCATATTTTTTTCTCTCATCATATGCTACTTTTCTAATACAACGATCGTATTGAATATCAATCATCTTACCTTGAATGACGAGCTTCGGCTCATATCCTTGTAGCATATTTTTACATGACCCTAAATCTGGACAATCCGCACACCCTACACTTTGTCCAATATATTCATATAACTTCACAAGACTTCGTTCAATCATAGAAGTCGTTACTTCACCTTTATGTTCGTCTATAAATTCTTTCACACGAGGGTGCGCCATCACTTCTGCCTTTAAGACTTCATATCTATTTTTAAAGTTTTTATTTTCCATTAATTTCGTAAATGAATTTTGAATATGCTCCATTTTCTCACCTCAAAGAGCGTTCATTTTCTTTTATTAATCACGCTTATATTTTTTCAATACTTCTTCTAATCGTTTCCGTTCATCTTCTAACGTACTTGCATCTTTTTTCGCACTTACGTCATTTTTTACAGGTTCTTTCTCTTCTTCTTTCGACTCTTCCTTAAGCCAATCTGGTACCATTTCTTTTCGCACTGTTTTCTTCGCTGTACGACCTTTTTTCTTCGTCTCAGCCCACTCTTGATATTGACGATTCTCTTCTTTTGCTAGCGCCATCGCCTCGCCTACTGTACCGACCTTTTTTCGCGCCCAATGTCCAGCAATCTTCTCGACATACGTTTTAGCAAGCTTCATATCTGAGCGTAGCATAACGTAATAAATAAGTACATTCACAACCCCTGGCGTTAACTTTTGATTTATCATTACATCCTCAACGATTTGCAAGTCCGCTTTCGTCGCCTCTGCACCGCCTGAAATCTCTTTCAATAGTTGTTTTGGCGAGATTTCCTCTAACTGCTTCATTAGCATCTCTTCTTGCGTAGATGGCTCTTTCTCTTTCATTGTACGAGCAGCATGAGGTTGCACTCTTTCACTTAATACAGGTAACGCTTGACCATTTTCGAATTGATACCAATCGCGTGCTCCCTTCCGAAGCCTTTCGATATCAATTGTTTGCACTTCTGTCACTGCGCCAAGAACGATATTTTGCATCGATAACACATCCACACCGTACACATAAGCGAGTGTAATAACACATTCTCTCACTTGATCTGTAATCGCCTTTTTAGGAACAAGCGCTGATAGTCCGTCTACAAATAAAGAGAAATCAAAGAAGTCGTTCCAAACTTTCGGAGCATCCCCATTCTCGTTACTTGGCATAATTGTCGTTTTCGGGATACGCAGTTCTTCTTGCGCATATTCAAACTGACCTGGGTTAAACGAATCAAATATATCGTTGAAGGAGCGCGTAACATTTTCATAAGAACCAAAATCGAATTCTTCTTCTAAGAAATATTGCTTTACTTGGTTGTATTTTGTCCGACTCAAGCGATTATATAAAAAGATACTTAAAACAATATCATCAAAAAACTGCTTCGGAGATAAAGGTGGTTGCAATTCATATATAAACATTCGAATATCTTTTTCTTTCTTAATATATACATTTAAAAGACCAATCGCTTCTAACTTTACTCGTTCCCCATATATTTCAGGAAGTTGCATTTGCATAGTCACCATAAGGGAGTGATGTGTATTCTCTTTTCCAAACACACGATCTTGCTCTAGCTCTCCCCATAGTGTCATGTATAAGCTAAAAGCTCTACTACCTATTAACGGCTGATACAACATCGTTAATACTTTCCGGTCGTAATTATGTAACAACCCTTTCGCACTTACTTTATAACGATCAATCGGCAATAGCTCCATCCATGACTGTTTTTCCATTCTTGCTTTTCCTTTCTCTCATCCAATCTAACCTACATTTCACTCGTTCTATCTTTATTATATAATTTATTAGCGAAAAAGAGCTATTAGCTTCCGCTTCTAGCTCTCTTATCTCGTTTACTTACAGTATATAAAGAGATTCCTTCTACTCTCTCTCTTTTTGCAGTATATCTTTTAATTCTTCAATAAATACATTTAAATCTTTAAATTGACGATACACAGAAGCAAAACGTACGTAAGCAACATCATCAATATCACGAAGTTCTTCCATAACAATTTCACCAATCATATCACTTTTCACTTCTGATATACCTAAGTTACGAAGTTCACGCTCCACACTTTGTGTTACTTCCTCTAACTGCCTTAAAGATACAGGTCTTTTTTCACACGCTTTAATTAAACCGCGTAAAATTTTCTCTTTATTAAACTCTTCTCGTGTTCCTTCTTTTTTAACAACGATAAGAGGTGATTCTTCTACTCTTTCAAAGGTCGTAAAGCGACTTAAACAACTTTCACACTCTCTTCTTCTTCGAATAGAGCGCCCCTCGTCTACCGGACGCGAATCTAACACTCTTGTTCCATTATGAAAACAGGATGGACAACGCAATTCATTCACTCCTTTACACTATAATCTTTATTCTTTCGCTACTCACCTACATGTGAAAATATATATACAATATTATATAACTCATTCTTCTATAATGACCACTCTAAGTTATTACATATCATGATCCTATTTTATATAAACTAAAAAAGAGGTGCATTATACACCTCTTTACATTTTAAATCAATTATGTTCTTTTTTAAAGAGCTTTTGTTTCTCTCTGCTTAATTTCGAAGCTACCAGTGCCTCGAGGAAGCTCGATGCTCTCACGCGTTTTCGCGTTTAAACCTTCTGCAATATATTCTGCAGCAACATTTGGATCAATACGATCCCCACAAGTATAAACATCAATACTTGCGTAACCGTGCTCCGGAAAGCTATGAATTGTTAAATGTGATTCCGAGATAATTACTACTCCACTTACACCTTGTGGTGCAAATTTATGAAAAGCAACCTCACGTACCTCAGCACCAGCTCTTAGTGCTGCATCCACAAATAATTGTTCAATATACGGCATGTCATTAAGCTTGTCGAAATCGCAATCCCAAAGTTCAGCAATCACGTGACGACCCATCGTATCCATAGTATCCATTCTACAGTTCCCCCTTGTAAATTTATTCTAACTGTTCGAATTGAAAACTAATTTGCAATTTGGCTTGCTCCACTACCACGGGGGAAAGTTAGTCCAGAGAGGTCCTAACCCTTTAAGTAGTGACTACGTACCTCAGCTCTTAAGTTTACGAGTGTTAGTATACTTTGTTTATTTTCATTTTGCAACAACAGTTTTTTCGATTTTCTGTCATATTTTCCTCTTTACTTTTCCCTAAAAAAAATTAATGATTCACGAATACAGTAATCCCAACGTTTCGTGGTATGCCCACTATTTGAAAATATATTCATATAATTTTTTCCCTTTTCAGAAAAAAATAAAAAAAGAGGGCAAATATTTACTTGCCCTCTCTCTATTTCACTTAAATATGTTGCACATTTTCTTGTTTTGCTAATTCATCAACAACTAACGTTACAAGATCTACAACACGACGAGAGTAGCCCCACTCGTTATCATACCAAGCAAGCACTTTCACTTTACGATCACCCATTACTATTGTAGATAAACCATCAATAATAGCTGAGTGTGTATTTGTATTAAAGTCGATAGACACTAAAGGCTCTTCGCTGAATTCTACAATTCCTTTTAACGCACCGTTTGCAACAGTTTTGAATGCTTCATTAATATCTTCAACTGTTACATCACGTTTTACGTCTACTACTAAATCAACAAGAGACACGTTTGGTGTTGGTACACGAAGTGCCATACCATGAAGTTTTCCGTTTAAGTGTGGAAGAACTTTTGCTAGCGCTTTTGCAGCACCCGTCGTTGTTGGAATGATAGACTGTCCGCAAGCACGCGCTCTTCTTAAATCTTTATGTGGGTTATCAATATTTTTTTGGTCATTTGTATAAGCGTGAACAGTTGTCATTAAACCGTTTTCAATTCCGAACTGCTCATCTAACACCTTTACAACAGGCGCTAAACAGTTTGTTGTACAAGATGCATTTGAAATAACAGTATGTTTTGTAATATCTAATTGGTCTTCGTTCACACCAACTACGATTGTTACATCTTCATTTTTACCAGGTGCTGTTAAAATAACTTTTTTCGCTCCAGCTTCAACATGAAGAATTGCTTTTTCTTTCGAGTTAAATTTACCAGTTGCTTCAATTACAACTTCAACACCTAGATCTTTCCAAGGCAACTCCTTTGGATCGCGGTTGTTTAAAAGGCGAATCATTTTCCCATCAACTAGTAAGTGATCTTCAAATGCTTCCACTGTTCCGTCAAACTTTCCATGAACTGTATCATATTTAATTAAATGCGCTAACGTTTCTGATGGATAGCTTGCATTGATTGCTACAATTTTGAATGCGCTTTCTTTTATTGCTTGACGAAATACCATTCTCCCGATACGTCCAAATCCATTAATTGCCACACGAGTCATAATATGTTATCCCCCTTGAATGCGTTATACTATTTATCTCCAATCCCAATAATAGTATAACACAAAAAGGAGATATGTCACTAAGCATTTTCATTAATTTCACAATTTTTTAATCAATAATGTTCCATTCTTTCAAAATAGAAGCTAATTGTGTTTTCGTTCCAGTAATTGTGCCATCATTATAAATCACCTCATCTGCCTTCTTTACTTTTTCTTCTAATGGCATTTGAGATTGAATACGAGCCGTTGCTTCTTCTTCTGAAAAGTTATTTCGTTTCATTAAACGTTCCAATTGCGTATTCGGTGTGACTGCTACAACTAAAACACGATCAACGAGATTTGTTAATTTACTTTCAAACAAAAGAGGGATATCTAACACAACCGCTTGCATACCTTCTTTTATGTACATCTCCTTTTGTGCATTCATTTCTTCACGCACTGCAGGATGAACAATTTCGTTTAACTGCAATCGTTTTTCTTCATTATAAAAAACGACACTCCCAAGCTTTGGTCGATCAAGCTCTCCATCTTTTTGTAACACTTCCGTTCCGAACACCTCTACAATTTTGTTATATGCCGGTTTTCCTCGTTCTACAACTTCTCGCGCAATAATATCTGCATCAATAACCGGTATACTCATTTCACGAAACATTTCTGATACCGTACTTTTTCCGCTTGCAATGCCTCCTGTTAATCCAATTACTACTGTCATAATAATCCTCCTCACAATATTAAAGGCGCGAAACTAATGTTCCACGCCCATACTTACATTTTCCAAATTCCAATAATAATGAGTAATACCCCAGGCAGGAATGTAAATTTTTGTAACCATTTCATATTTGATAAAATCGTACCGAGCTTCATTCCAATAAATAAAAATAAAGAACTCATAACCGCGACTAATGCCGCCATCATCGCGGGTGCATAACCTAATAAAGATGCACCAATTCCAGCACCAAACGAATCTATAGAAAGAGCGATACCGAGAAGTAGCGCTTCTCCTGCAGAGATAGTTCCTGATTTATCAAAATCCGCAACAGTCGGCTTCCGCAAAATTTGAATCACTAACCCTAGCGAAGCAATTTCTAGTTTCCAAACCTTCTCCTCTTGCTTCGGTTCTTCTTTTTTATCACTTCGAAAAAATTGATATAATACCCAAATACCTATTCCAATAAGAACAAATCCGCCGATACGCGTTGCGATAACAGGTGAAAATATTTTCGCGATCATATGTCCAATTCCCATGGAAACGAGCATTACAGCTGCTGAACAGATCCCGATAATTATAATTGATCTTAGTGGAATTCTTACGCTCCTTAACCCGTATGTTAGCCCTACACTACAGCTATCTAAGCTTAATGTAAAAGCTAATAAAATAAGAGATAAATAAAGGTACATCGGTAAGCTCCTCCCTTATACATAGCTCTGCTCTATGTATATGACAAATGCCTATCCGATGTTATCCCTTTTCTATATTCTAGGTTGGCAAATTGGGCAGTAATGTGTTCCCCTTCCGCCAACAACTGTTTTTTCTAATAGCGTACCGCAAGTCACACACGGTTCTCCTTTTTTCCCATATACATTTAGAAGTTCCTGGAACGAACCAATTTGTCCTTGTGAATTAATATACGTTCTAATTGTACTTCCGCCTCGCTTAACAGCTTCGCCCAGCGTTGTAACAATCGCCTCGTAAATTCTTTCTATTTCTTCTTCTGTTAAAGATGCAGCTTCTCGTTCTGGGTGAATTTGAGAACGGAATAACACTTCATCTACATATATATTTCCAAGCCCTACTAAAAGACGCTGATCTAATAATACGACTTTTATTTTTCGATTTGTTTTTTGCAATCTTTCTTGTAAATACTGCGGTGTTAATTCAGCATCAAATGGCTCCGGGCCTAAGTCAGCAAGAGGCATTTGATTCAACTCTTCACCTTTCTTAAAGAGATGCATCGTACCAAATTTTCTCACATCTTTATAATGTAATTCAGTTCCATCTGTAAATAAGAAACGGACGTGCGTATGTTTATCAATCGGCTCATCCTCTTGATGAAGTAAAAACTTACCTTCCATGCGCAAATGTGAAACAATGACATAATTCGTTACATATAAAAGCAAAAACTTTCCTCTTCGCTTTATATTTTCAATTGTCTCGCCTCTTAGCATTTCTTTAAAAATTTCTGCATCATCCGGTCGTTTTACTATTTTGGGATAAGTAATAACGACATCTTCAATCGTTTTTCCTGTTACAAGATTTTCAAGCGTCCGTCTAACGTTTTCAACCTCTGGTAATTCCGGCATTTCATCACGTCCTTATTTCGCATCGTACCAAGTTGGACCGTAAGAATAATCAACTTTCAATGGAACGGCTAGTTCAATTGCATGCTCCATTACTTCAGGTACAAGCTTCTCTAATTTTTCAATTTCTTCTTTTGGTGCTTCAAATATCAATTCATCGTGTACTTGCAGAAGAAGACGTGCTTGTAATCCTTCTTCTTCTAGACGATCTGCCATAATAATCATCGCTTTTTTAATAATATCAGCCGCACTACCTTGAATTGGTGTATTCATAGCTGTACGCTCCGCAAAGCTACGTAAATTGAAATTACGACTCGTAATTTCCGGAATATAACGGCGACGATTTAATAATGTAACCACATATCCTTTTTGTTTCGCGTCTTTTACGATTTCATCCATGTATTCTTGTACACCAGGGAAACTTTCTAAATACTTTTCAATAAATTCCGCTGCTGCTTTTCTTGTAATTCCTAAGTTTTGCGAAAGACCATAATCACTAATACCATACACAATTCCGAAGTTAACAGCTTTTGCTTGTCGTCTCATGTTAGATGTTACTTCATCTTTCCCAACACCAAATACATCCATAGCTGTTTTCGTATGAATATCCATGTCATGTTGGAACGCTTCAACTAATCCTGGATCATTTGCAATATGAGCAAGCACACGAAGTTCGATTTGTGAATAATCAGCCGCGTACATGATCCATCCTTCTTCTGATGGAACGAATGCCTGACGAATCTTTCTTCCTTCTTCTAATCGAATTGGGATATTTTGTAAGTTCGGGTCTGTTGAACTTAATCGACCTGTTTGCGTTAATACTTGATTAAAACGAGTATGGATTTTAGATGAATCTTCATGTACAACTTTCAATAAACCTTCAATGTAAGTTGAATTTAGCTTTCCTAATTGACGGTAATGTAAAATATTCGGAATAATTTCATGACGATCCATAAGTTTATCTAATACATCCGCCGATGTAGAATAACCTGTTTTCGTCTTTTTAATAACTGGTAAGTTTAAATTCTCAAACAGAATAACCCCAAGTTGCTTCGGTGAATTAATATTAAATTCTGTTCCCGCAAGCTTATAAATTTCCTGTTCCATTTCCTTTAATCTACCTGCAAGTTCTTCTCCCATATTACGAAGACGCTCCGTATCAACTTTTACACCTTTCACTTCCATATCAGCTAATACACGTGCAAGTGGTAATTCTAATTCCGTAAATAATTCATATTGCTCATTCTTTTTTAATTCTTCTAAGAACGTTTGCTTTACATCATATAATACATGCACTTTACGAGCTACATGCTCCGCTACTACCTCTAGCTCCGGAACAGCACGCTTCGCACCTTTTCCGTAAACTTCTTCATCCGATTTTACGGCATGCGTTTCTTTCATTTTCGCTACAGTACGGAAATCTTTATCCGTATCAGCTGGATCAAGTAAATAAGCAGCGATTAATAAATCAAAGTCAATCCCTTGAATATCTACACCTTTCCACTTGAGAGCAACGATAGCACGCTTCGCATCAAATGTATGTTTTCTCATTTCTCCATTTGCAAGCCACTCTTTAAAAGCATCCGATTTAAGAGCAACATCGGCCGGAATGAAGTAACAACCATTTTCATTTTGAATACCAAAACCTTGAATATCGGCTTTATGATAATTATCTTCTTGCACTTCAACAATAAGCGCACTATCTTGCTGAAGCATTTCTTCTGTAACTTCTTCTACAATATCAAATGTAATATCATCTAATTCAGCTGGAGCCGTTTCCTCCGGCGTAACACCTAACTTATTTAAAAGGGATGTAAATCCTAAATTCTCGAACATTGGAATCAAATCGCTTGGTTCATACCCTTTATATTCCATATCATCTACATGCACAGTAATCGGTGCGTCTGTAATAATAGTCGCAAGTTCTTTACTCATAAGAGCTTGTTCTTTATTCGCTTCTAACTTTTCTTTTAATTTCTTTCCACTCACTTGATCTAAGTTTTCATATACTGCTTCTACCGTTTCAAATTGCGTTAATAATTTAATGGCGGTCTTCTCACCAACACCTGGTACACCTGGAATGTTATCCGATTGGTCTCCCATTAAACCTTTCATATCGATAATTTGCTTTGGTGATAAGCTATATTTCTCAAATAAAGCTTCTTTCGTATATTCATCTACTTCCGTAATCCCKTTGCGAGGAATACATACGAGTGTATTATCTGAAACAAGTTGCAGTAAATCTTTATCTCCTGAAATAACTTTAACATGAAACCCTTGCTCACTCGCTTCTTTCGCTAACGTTCCCATAATGTCATCCGCTTCATAATTTTCCAGCTCATAACGCGGTACATTGAATGCATCAAGCACCTCACGAATAAACGGGAATTGCTCTGATAACTCAGGTGGAGTCTTTTGACGCCCTCCCTTGTAATCACTATACGTTTTATGACGGAATGTTGTTTTCCCCGCATCAAACGCCACAAGCATATGCGTCGGTTTTTCTTCCTCTAGTATCCTCATTAACATCATTGTAAAACCATAAATTGCGTTCGTATGTATACCTTTGTCGTTATTTAAAAGCGGTAGTGCAAAGAAAGCACGATACGCGATATTATTACCATCTACTAATACGACTTTTTTTTCCAAACTACAAACCTCCCCATACATATTTGAAACGATTTTTCCCACAGAAAAAAACCGTTCCTGTCCTCTCTCTATATTAACATGACTAATAGAGAGAAGAAAAATAACGGTTTTTTTCTATCATATATAAACAGACTTACATTGGCATAAAGGGAAGTGACGAGAATAGCATAACTACTCTCGTCCAAAATTACTCCTTGGATGAAGGGGTTTTCATATATTATATTAACAGAGCTTTATTAATATTTAATTAAGCCATTGTTAATATATTGTAAATATCCTTCATCCTATTTTTCAGTAGCTGATTTTGGTAAAACAACTGTAAATGTTGTTCCTTCCCCAACCTCACTATCCACCGTAATCGTACCTTGATGCGCTTCAACTAAATGTTTTACAATTGATAAACCAAGACCCGTTCCACCCGTATTTCTACTTCTTGCTTTATCCACTCGGTAAAAGCGTTCAAAAATACGTGGAATTTCCTCTTTACTAATACCAATTCCAGTATCAGATACTTTTATATAAGCATTATATTTATCTTCTGCCAATTCAACAGAAACAACGCCTCCAGCCGGTGTATATACAATCGCGTTATTAATTAAATTAATAAAGATTTGTTTCAAGCGGCCTGGATCTCCAATAACGGAAACTCGTTTCAATCCATTCACTTGTAAAGAGATTTCTTTTTCACCCGCTTTATTATCAAGCACCATGTGAATGTCTTCAAGAATCCCCTTCATATCAACCGTACCCATATTTAATCTAAACCCTTGCTGCTCGATTTTTGACAAATCTAATAAATCTTCAATTAATCCTTGCATGCGCTCACTTTCTTTTAAAATGATATGTAAGAAATGTTCGCAGAATTTTTTATTATCCATCGCTCCGTCCAAGAGTGTTTCTGAAAAACCTTTAATAGAAGTAATCGGTGTCTTTAGTTCATGAGAAACATTCGCTAAAAAGTCTTTTCTTATTTGTTCTAATTTCTTCAGCTCAGTAATGTCATGGAATACGAGAACAATCCCTTTCCACTCATGGTTCGTCCCAATAATTGGCGCTCCATATACTTCGAAATGCTTTCGCTCAATACTAAGTGGCAATAACATTTGTTTACGCACTTTCACTTCTGTCATAAAAATTTCTTCCACAAGCTCAATAATTTCCGTATGGTGAAATGATTCATAATATAAACGGTCTAAATATTCTTCATCTGTTACGTGGAAAGTCTCCTTATAAGAACGGTTTACAAGGTTTATATAACCACGGCTATCAATTAAAATCATTCCACTTCCCATATTTTCAATTAATGTGTGCAAACGATCTTGTTGCATTTCTTGTTCGAGTGTCATCTCTTGTAAATTACGAGCTAAAATATTAATTGCTTTACTCAGCATTCCTGTTTCATCCGAATGACTTTCATATGCACGCGCTTTATAATTACCCTTCGCTAATTCAATCGCAACTTTCGTAACTGATTCAATCGGCCTAATATATTGTCCTGTAATTTTGACACCTAGGAATACAACTACAAGACAAGCAATGACAAATCCGATAATTAATAATCCCCACGTTTTTTGGTGAACGTCCCTCAAAGTATCAATTGTACTTTTCACCAAAATGTATCCTTGTTTCCCTTCTACATCCTGGACGAACACAGCATGATAAAATTCATTCTTTTGATCTGTTTCTTTCGTAATGACTTTATTTTCTTTCTTTGCTGTTTCGGAAGAAAGTTCTTTAATCATCTCTTGACTAAATGCAGATGGTTGCCCTCCGCTATATTGAACTTTCTTTTTTTCATCAACAAATATAATAGAAGCTGGTATTTTTTCTTCTAACTTTTCAAATACATAAGGCTTTTTTAAAACAGCATCAAACCCTTGCTCTTCTGCTAATACCGCAACATACTGTGTCTCTTTTATCATTCTCTCTTTAGCATGATCTATATAGTAGTTTTCAAATACAGTTTCTAATAATACACCTAGTCCAACTAAAATAAAAACGATAAGAGAAACAAATGTAAAAAGAAGCCTGGAACGAAACTTATTCATCCACTTTTGGCTCCTCTAATTTATAACCTAAACCACGTATCGTTTTAATGTACGTCGGTTTTTTCGTATTTTGTTCAATTTTATCGCGCAAATGGCTAATATGGACATCAACAATTCTTGTATCACCGGCAAAATCATAATTCCATACAGCACTTAATAATTGGTCACGAGTTAATACACGACTTTTATTTTTCGCAAGATAAACAAGTAACTCAAATTCTTTCGGTGTTAATTCCAGTTTCCTTCCTTGGAAGTACGCTTCATAAAACTCCGGTAAAATTTTAAGCTCTGCAATTTTGATGCTCTCTTCATCTGGCGATTCTGAAACTTGTTCTTCCTGCTGTAATTTCGTACGGCGCAAAATCGCCTTCACACGAGCAACAACTTCCCTTGGACTAAATGGCTTCGTCATATAATCATCAGCCCCAAGCTCAAGACCTAGCACCTTATCAAATTCATCATCTTTTGCTGTTAACATTAAAATCGGCGTCATAATACGCTGCAATCGTAATTCTTTACAAACTTCCATACCATCCATTTTTGGAAGCATTAAATCTAATATAATTAAATCTGGGCGTTCTGTAGTCGCTTTTTGAAGCGCCATTTCTCCATCCATTGCTGTAATAACTTCAAACCCAGCTTGTTGTAAATTAAATTCAATTAAAGTTAAGATAAATTCCTCATCATCAACTACTAAAATACGATTGTTCATTCTTTTCCTCCAAGTTATAGACTTGAAACCTTCTTCATCCTAGTATTTTCCCCGTTATTCTCATCATACTAGAAAACAAGGTCTCCCTCAATATAATTGTCTATTCATGGAGCTCGTTTGTACTAGAGTTTCGGAAAATAAAAGCAATCGTAACTTCATTCCCTCTATCCGGTCGCTATCCAAACTTTATAGATGAATCTATCTTTTTTAAATTCTTCTTCCGTATGAACTATAAACTCTCGATTTTGCGCTAGGAAAAACGAAAGAGCATACGCTATTTTATAATCTGGTGTTTCATATCCATCAAATACTTTCCCGTACATTTCATTCGCGATTGAATCGGCCCATACTTCAGCTTCTCTTATCGTTTCAAAAATAATGTCTTCCCTCTCCCATTTCACAGTTATATCACCCTTTCCAAACAAAAAGTAGCGCTAGCATACCCTTAATAAGAATATGACTAACGCTACTTTTATATCATTCTAACTTTCATTTTTTAAAAATTATCTAATGCTTTTTCCATAATGGAAACAGATTTAAAAGGTGGTGTTACTGTTAATGAACCTTTTAAAACAGTTTCTCCTTTTTCATCATGAGCAAATACAAGCATATCAATTGTATGTTCCTCCTCTGAAACAGCCACAACTTCAAAGTGGATTTGTAACGTTTCATAATGGTGAACATGTTTCACGAACGTAAGGTCCTTCCTAGTAATATGACTACCTGGACCTGGTAAATATTTCGTAACCGCCGTTGTAATCAGCCCCGTTAGCATAATGCTTGGGACAATCGGCTTTTCATACGGAGTTTGGGATGCGTAATCATGCTGAATATATAATGGATTGGCATCATTCGTTAACCCTAAGTACAATAACAAATCTTTATCCTCAATTTTTTCAGTGATAGATAATTTCTCTCCTACTGTAATTTCATCCATTCTACGACCAATTTGAACTTTTTTCTTTAACATGTTACAACCCCCTCCGATTTTTTCACCTTATTATCCTACTAAAAGCGATACCTTATCCGAAATTTACTGTGATGAGGGCAGTGTATAGTATAAGTCTATAGTTTCATTATAGGATACACCAAATGATAGCGTTTTCATATTATTTCAAAAAAACATTTCAATATATAGTAGAAAAAGATTCGGGGCCCCGAATCTTTTTCCACTTATATTTAATTATTAAACAAGAACTTTCATAACGTTACGTACAGATTCTACAGAGCGATCTAACGCTTCTTTCTCATCTGCAAGAAGTTCTAATTCAATAATTTTTTCAATTCCGTTACCACCTAGAATTACTGGTACCCCTAAGTAAAGATCACTATAACCATATTCACCTTCAAGGTACGCAATAGCCGGTAATACACGGCGTTGATCTTTTAAGATTGCTTCTGTCATTTCAACTAAAGAAGCAGCTGGTGCGTAATATGCACTACCGTTTCCTAATAAGCCTACAATCTCACCGCCACCTTTACGTGTACGTTCTACGATTGCTTCTAAACGCTCTTTTGGAATTAATGTTTCTAAGGGAATGCCACCTGCATAGGAATAGCGTACAAGAGGTACCATATCGTCACCATGTCCACCAAGAACAAATCCTGTAATGTCTTTCACAGAAAGGTTTAACTCTTGTGAAATAAATGTACGGAAACGAGCTGTATCTAATACGCCCGATTGACCGATAACGCGCTCTTTCGGGAATCCTGCTTCTTTAAATACAGAATATGTCATTGCATCAACTGGATTTGTTAATACAACAATAATCGCATTTGGTGAATGTTTTGCAATGTCGCGCGTAATACTTTTCATAATTTTAGAGTTTGTTGCTACTAAGTCATCACGGCTCATACCAGGCTTACGCGCAATACCTGCTGTAATAACGACAACGTCAGAATCAGCAGTATCTGCGTAATCAGATGTACCAATAATGTTAGCATCAAAACCTTGTACTGGGCTCGCTTCTAACATATCTAACGCTTTCCCTTTTGTTGGATTTTCCAGCTGTGGAATGTCCACTAATACAACATCTGCAAGTTCTTTTTGTGCTAATAAGAATGCTGTTGTTGCTCCTGTAAATCCTGCACCGATGACTGAAACTTTCTTGCGTTTGATTGTCATAATTTACCCCCCGCTTTAATTATGCGTTTTTGATTATCGCTACATCCATGTTTTTAATAAGTTCATTAGCAAACTCAGAACATTTTACTTCTGTTGCACCTTCCATTAAGCGCGCGAAATCATAAGTTACTACTTTTGATTCAATTGTTTTCTCAACTGAATCAGTTACTAAATTCGCAGCTTCGTTCCATCCTAAGTGCTCTAATAATAATACACCTGAAAGAAGAACTGAAGATGGGTTTACTTTATCTAAACCTGCATATTTTGGAGCTGTACCATGTGTAGCTTCAAAGATAGCATGTCCAGTCACATAGTTAATGTTTGCACCAGGTGCAATACCAATTCCACCTACTTGTGCAGCAAGTGCATCCGAGATGTAGTCTCCATTTAAGTTCATTGTTGCAACAACATCGAACTCACGTGGACGAGTTAAAATTTGTTGTAAGAAGATGTCTGCAATAGAATCTTTTACGATGATTTTTCCAGCAGATTCTGCTTCTGCCATCGCTTTATTTGCTGCATCTTTGCCATCTTTTTCAACAATGCGATCATATTCAGCCCAAGTAAATACTTTGTCGCCGAATTCTTGTTCAGCTACTTCGTAACCCCAGTTTTTGAAAGCACCTTCTGTAAATTTCATAATGTTTCCTTTATGAACTAATGTAACAGAAGAACGTTTTTCGTTAATTGCATATTGAATTGCAGCGCGAACAAGACGCTTTGTCCCTTCCTCTGAAATTGGTTTAATACCAATCCCTGATGTTTCTGGGAAACGAATTTTATTAACGCCCATTGCTTCTTTTAAGAATGCAAGAACTTTTTCCGCTTCTGGAGAACCTTGTGCATATTCAATACCAGCGTAAATGTCTTCTGTATTTTCACGGAAAATAACCATATCAGTATCTTCCGGACGTTTTACAGGTGAAGGAACACCTTCAAAATAACGAACTGGACGTAGACATACATATAAATCTAATTCTTGACGAAGCGCTACGTTTAGAGAACGAATACCACCGCCAACTGGAGTTGTAAGTGGACCTTTAATTGCGATTAAATATTCACGAATTAAATTTAAAGTCTCTTCTGGTAACCACTCGCCTGTTTGGTTGAATGCTTTTTCCCCTGCAAGCACTTCTTTCCAAACGATTTTCTTCTCACCATCATAAGCTTTTTCAACTGCTGCTTCTATTACGCGAGATGCTGCAGCCCAAATATCAGGACCAATTCCATCTCCTTCGATAAATGGAATAATCGGATTGTTTGGTACATTCATAACACCATTAGTTACAGTAATTTTTTCACCTGTTGTCAATGTGATAACCCCCATGTTTGAAATTTCATATGTATGAAACTGAGGGAATAACCCCTCAGTTCAAACCGTTAGTCAAATTTAAATATTCTAATCATTACATCTTCCCAAAAAAATCAGACTTTTGAAAGCGTATTTTCACTATCAAAATAGTGTTTTTCGCTTATCGTTGCGCTAGCGGAACGTACACTTGATGTGTCGGTCCATCATAATCAGCACGCGGACGGATTAAACGGTTGTTTTCATATTGTTCTAGAATATGAGCTAACCAGCCTGACATACGGCTAATTGCAAAGATAGGTGTAAATAAGTCATGGTCAATTCCTAAACAATGGTATACAGAAGCTGAATAGAAATCAACATTTGGTGGAAGACCTTTTTCTTTTGTTACAATGTCTTCAATTTTGATAGACATATTATACCATTTGTCTTCTCCTAAAAGCACGCATAATCTCTTAGACATTTCGCGTAAGTGTTTCGCGCGTGGATCACCATGCTCATATACGCGATGACCAAATCCCATAATTTTCACTTTATTTTGAAGAGCATTATGAATATATGATTCTACATTTTCTTCTTCGCCAATTTCAGTTAACATCTTCATTACATTTTCATTTGCCCCACCGTGAAGAGGACCTTTTAATGCACCGATTGCTGCTGTAATACCAGAATACACATCTGAAAGTGTAGCTACGCAAACACGTGCAGTAAATGTAGAAGCGTTTAACTCATGATCGGCATGAAGTACAAGTGCCTTATCAAAAGCCTCAATTTCAACTTCATTTGGCTCACGATCATTTAACATGTACAAGAAGTTTGCAGCTAATGATAGATCTTTTCTTGGCTCAACAACATCTAAACCTTTGCGAATTCTTGCATAAGCCGCAATTAAAGTTCCGACTTGAGCCTGTAATTTAACCGCTTTCAAATAATTAGACTTTCCATCCATTATTTCAGCGCTCTCATCATATAATGATAGCATGGAAATCGCAGTTCGTAAAACCGACATCGGGTGCGCGATTTTTAAATCTACTTGTTTCAAATATGTTAAAATCTCACCTGGTACTTTATAGTATTCAGATACTGTTCCACTAAATTCCGCTAGTTCTTTTTCATTAGGAAGCTTGCGGTGCCATAATAAGTACACTACTTCTTCGAACGTAGCATTCTCAGCTAAATCATCAATATTATACCCAACATAAGTTAATGTATCATCAATAATAGAGCTCACAGATGATGTTGTTGCTACTACCCCTTCTAAACCTCGAATAACAGTCATGACATTCTCTCCTTTTCCTGAAAATTCTCCCAACCTTGCTCCTTATATCTATTTGCTCCCCTTATAAATTATGAACGCTCGTTCACTCTTTAGGCAAGCAAAATGCACGTTCATGCAAATTTATTGCGATGTTCCCCTCTTATTGTCCATTGCTTAAATGGAAAGCATGAGCGTGAATGTCTCCCCGAATCCTCACGCTCAGAACAACAAGTTAGTGAGGAAAATGAATTCCGAAGAGTTTATGATAAAAACAACATAAAACAATATCATTATAAAATTGTTTTATGTTGTTTTTATTTTATCTGGTGTAAAGTCTCTGCTGTTATGTAACTTTTCAAAGTTTCTAATCCTATTATAAACAATTATCTGACTTTTGTGAACAGAAAGAATTCAAAAATTTTATATTACTATAAAATTCCTTATTTAAACATCTGTATAATACTCATAACTGCATAGGCAATTCCAGCCCCAATTAATGGACCTACAGCGACTCCATTAAATAAAGCTACAGCTATAATTGTCCCAAAAACAAGTGCGGTTGTAATATGTGGGTCCGTCGTCAATAATTGTACGCCGCCTTTCGCTAACAAAGCGACCGCCACACCTGAGGCTAAAGCAATCCATGCATAATACGATTTCGCTGCTTCTCCGAGTTGTTTAAAGCCTATTTCTCCTGTCGCAATCGGTACGAGCACTGCTATTGTAATGACTGTTACACCAAGGTTAATCCCTTTCGTTTGTAGATAAGGAAAGACTTTATCTCCTAAAAACGTAAACTTCAATAAGAATAACACTCCAATAGCTACAGTAAGCGATTGGTTTTTAGCAATAAGTCCTATAATAAGTAGTATGAATAAAAATAACGTTGACTGACTAATCATGTTTGCACTTCCTTTCTGAAAATAATGAACTCACTTCCAAACAAAAATACCTTTAAACTTATCGTTATACATGCTATATCGATGTATATGCAACAATAACCACTTCATTTTTTTCATATTTTAAAATGACAAACTGAAACTCTAACCATCAAAAATTTAAGCATGTATACACTTTTAAAAACGGTCGTCTCTCCTTTCTTTTCTATTAAGAAACAGGTAAAATAAAAAGAAGAGAAAATGAAGTTTTTACCATATAGTAGAAGCATCAACACCAAGCTTTTCCGGTCACTCATATACTGAAAAAGCAGGAAAAATCCATCATTCCACTATAACATAAAGTGAAACTTTGATCAGTGGGGCACTTTCCACTGATTATTAGCCTTCACCAATCGGGCATTTACGGACAGTTTATCTCCAGCTAACTCCTTTGATCCAGCTGCACTTCGGGTAGGAGATTTACTGCCCGCAAATAGCGGGGTAAAGTGAAACTTTGATCAGTGAATCTCACTAGTTATAAGTTGAACGAATTAGGATAATCCAAATTGGAATGGGAGGTATACATCTTTGAACCGAAACTTACTATATATGATATTACGACTCATATTTGTCATTGTAGCAACGGTAGTTGGGTTCTATGCATTGCTGTACATGTCAGGCCTTATCTACCCTTTTATTATCGCTTTTGCATTCGCTTATTTGATTAATCCTGTCGTCAATTTCCTTAATCAAAAACTACAATTCCCTCGCGCATTAGCGGTACTCGTTAGCTTAATTCTCGTATTCGGAGCTATCGTTGGACTTGTTACATACCTTGTAACTGAAGCAATATCTGCCACAACGTACTTACTACAAATTGTTACAGTAAAGTTTCCAGATATCGTTGCATTCGCCCAACAATTTGCACTTAACCATATTATGCCTCTCTATGATGATTTAATCTCTAAATTTAATCATCTCGGAGAACCACAGCGATACACTATTACACAAAACATTCAAAACTTAGGCACCGAAGCAACGACACAAATGAAAGAACTTTTAACCGCCATTATAAGTGGGTTAACAAATTTCATTAGTGCATTACCAACAACTTTAACTGTCCTTGTCTTCGTCTTATTAGCCACCTTCTTCATTAGTTACGATTGGCACCGTCTTGCTCATAAAGTAAGAAAACTTCTACCTAATCGTGTGCATGGATACGGAAAAACTATTTTTGTCGATTTAAGAAAAGCTTTGTTTGGTTTTGTTAAAGCGCAACTTACACTCGTATCTATGACAACTATCATTGTACTAATCGGCCTTTTAATATTACGCGTGCCATACGCAATTACTATCGCGATTATTACAGGGGTTGTAGATTTACTCCCGTATTTAGGAACTGGAGCCGTCTTCGTTCCTTGGGTTATATACGTATTTTTCACAGGCGATACTGCATTCGCCATCGGTCTTCTCATCCTATACATCGTCGTGATTGTCCAAAGACAAATCATGGAGCCAAAAGTACTTTCATCTAATATTGGACTAGATCCATTAGCGACACTCATCGCTCTATTTGTCGGCTTTAAGCTCTTTGGTTTTTTAGGATTAATCATCGGTCCAGTCATATTAGTACTACTTAATACATTACACAAAGCTCATGTATTCCACGACTTATGGAAATTCATTAAGGGTTCACCATCAAAATAATATTTCCTAATTCATACACAATAAAAAATCAACTGTAATCAGTGGGAAATTCCCACTGATTATTCACTGTACTTTTTTGCACTACCTACATCTATAAGAGAATTTCCTAAAAAAGGATAATCCTCTTATTTTTTTGCATGAAAACGCATATTTTAGGGGAAAAATACATTTTTATTCTATACATTTCATAATTATTACTTACATTTATTACTTTTTATGTAAATGAATAAATATACAAAAATGAGGCAGATGAACCCTTTAATCAGTAATTTTTCTTCTCCTATCTAACTTCTGCTCACTAGTCGAATCTTACTACAAGCAAAAAACATCATCCTAATGTAACACTTTTCATTCACAAGAACCCTCTGCATCCTATCGTTTAATAACTAACAAAAATCCAACCCGAGCAGGAAGCTAACAATTGACTATAAATAGCAAATAAAAAAATAACGCGTAGATCGCTATAATCTACGCGTTATTTCTGAACAATAATAGTAGTTCTCTTTCTAAATTTCCAATCAATCCACTTCATAACAGCCGGCTTCAATAAAGCCCTCGTTATAGGAACAACAAAGATAAAACCTATTATATCCGTCACATATCCAGGCAATACTAAAAGAATACCTCCTACGAATATAAAAATACCATCTAGAACCGCATCACCCGGCATTTCTCCTCTATTTAGCCTAAATTGAATCTCTCTAAGTACTTTAAACCCTTGTCGTTTCGCCAAATATACACCCACAATACCCGTAAATACAATCATAGCGAACGTAGACCATAAACCTATTACATGACTCGACCCTATTAACACCGTAATCTCAATCGCCGGCACTAAAATAAGTAAGAACAGTAACCACTTCATAGCTCGCACTCCTTCATATTTCATTTAAAAGGTTTGAAAGTATCACCCTTACAAAACCCCTTATAAGCCCCTTAAAACGCTCATACAAGCTTCACAAAGGACAAATAACCCTCTTCCCGCTAAACATTATAATAAACGTTTTTCAAAGCGATTTCAGGTATTTAAAGCTATCTCTATCCTTTTTTGTGTAAAAAAAAGAGAAGGACTCCGATCCTTCTCTCCGTATTACTTCTTATAGCACTTCCGCATGTCCATTATAAACAATTCCGCGTGCTGCATCAACTGTTACTTCTTGGCCATTTTTTAAAGTTGTTGTTACGCCGTTTACACCAACGATAACAGGAATACCGATTGATACACCTACAACAGCTGCATGGCTTGTTAGACCGCCTTCTTCTACAACTAGAGCAGCAGCTTTTTCAATTGCAGGAATCATATCTTTATCAGTGCTTGTTGTAACAAGGATATCACCTTTGTTTACGTTCGCTACAGCTTCAGCAGCTGTTTTCGCTACAACTACTTTACCTTTTGCAGATTTACGACCGATTCCTTGCCCTTTAGCAACTTTTTCACCAACAACGTGGATTTTCATTAAGTTTGTTGTACCAGTTTCAGCAACTGGTACACCAGCAGTGATTACTACAGTATCTCCAAGTCCGATTAGACCCGCATCCATACCTGTTTGAATTGCTGTATCTAACATTTCGTCAGTAGAAGCTGCACGTTTCTCAGACATAAATGCTTGAACACCCCAAACAAGTGCAAGACGACGTCCTACTTGCTCGTCAGATGTTACAGCTACGATTGGAGATTTCGGACGGTATTTAGAGATCATTTTCGCAGTATGTCCACTTTCTGTTGGAGCTACGATTGCAGCTACATCAAGAGCAAGTGCTGTATGCGCAACAGATTGGCTAATTGCATCTGTAATTGTTGGAGTGAACTCTTTAATGCGTTTTTTGAACATATCTTCGTATTGTAATGATTTTTCAACACGTACTGCAATGTTCGCCATCATTGTTACTGATTCTACTGGGTATTGACCCGCTGCAGTTTCACCAGAAAGCATGATTGCATCTGTGCCATCGAAGATTGCGTTTGCTACGTCACTTGCTTCCGCACGAGTTGGACGTGGGTTACGTTGCATAGAATCTAACATTTGTGTTGCAGTAATAACTGGTTTGCCTAATACGTTACATTTTTTGATTAGACGTTTTTGTACTAATGGTACTTCTTCTGGTGGAATTTCTACACCCATATCACCACGAGCAACCATTAAACCGTCAGAAACTTCTAAGATTGAATCGATGTTGTCGATACCTTCTTGGTTTTCGATTTTCGGTATAATTTGGATGTATTGAGCGTTATGCCCTTCTAATAATTCACGAATTTCTAATACGTCAGATGCTTTACGTACGAAAGATGCTGCGATGAAATCAACTTTTTGCTCGATACCGAAAACGATATCTTGCACGTCTTTTTCAGTGATACCAGGAAGCTTAATGCTTACGTTTGGTACGTTAACACCTTTTTTATTTTTTACAGTTCCGCTGTTTAATACTTTTGTACGGATGTTTCCGTCAGCTTTCTCGATTACTTCTAGTTCGATAAGACCGTCATCGATTAGAATACGAGAACCTGGATCAACATCATCATAAAGACCAGCATAAGATACAGAGAACTTCTCTGCAGTTCCTAATACTTGTTCAGTAGAAAGAATTACTTCTGCACCTGTTACAAGCTCAGCTTGTCCGTCTACGAAGTCATGTGTACGGATTTCTGGACCTTTTGTATCAAGTAAGATACCAACTGTTTTACCAGTTTTCTTTGAAGCTTCACGAATATTTTTAATACGAGCTCCATGCTCTTCATGGCTACCATGAGAGAAGTTTAAACGAGCAACGTTCATACCCGCTTCCATTAATTGCTCTAATTTCTCAATACTTTCACTAGCAGGACCTATAGTACATACAATTTTAGTTTTACGCATATTGCACCTCCGAAAATTATGAAACCGTTCCCAAATACAAGGCATTAAGCCAATTAGATAGATAATTCTTTAGATAATTGATACATATCTTTATCGATTGTATGCTTTTGAGCTAACGCTTCGATAATGTCATGATCAACAAGTTTATTATTTTGAATACCAACACAACGTCCGCCATTACCAGCAATTAATAATTCAACTGCTCTTGCGCCAAGACGACTAGCTAATACACGGTCTTGTGCACTTGGTGATCCACCACGTTGTACGTGACCTAATACAGTTACACGAGTATCAAAGCTTGTTGCTTCTTCAATGTGCTTACCGATGTCAATTGCACTTCCAACACCTTCAGCTACAACGATAATACTGTGCTTTTTACCACGTTCACTACCGCGTTTCAGACGAGCGATAACATCTTCCATGTCATACTTTTCTTCTGGAATTAAGATAGTTTCTGCACCATCAGCTAAACCAGCCCATAATGCGATATCTCCAGCGTGACGTCCCATTACTTCGATAACATATGTACGTTCATGAGATGTAGCTGTATCACGGATTTTATCAATTGCATCAATAACAGTATTTAAAGCTGTATCAAAACCAATTGTGAAGTCTGTTCCAGGGATATCATTGTCGATTGTACCTGGTACACCTACACATGGGAATCCTTGCTCAGTTAATTTTTTTGCGCCTTGGTACGAACCATCTCCACCAATAACGACAAGTCCTTCAATACCATGTTTCTTTAATTGCTCGATTCCTTTTAGTCGTACTTCTGGGTCTTTAAACTCAGGACATCTTGCTGTATATAATTTTGTACCACCACGGTGGATAATATCGCCAACAGAACCAAGTTCTAATTTTTCAATATGACCAGAAATTAAACCAGCGTATCCATGGTAAATACCATATACTTCAATATCATGGAAAATCGCTTTACGAACAACTGCACGAATGGCAGCATTCATACCAGGTGAATCTCCACCACTTGTTAATACACCAATACGTTTCATTTGTACTCACCTCATAAAGATTATTTGCCTTATAATAAAATAACACGAAAAAATACAAAAACACAATGGAGAAGATGTGTCTTTTCATAATAAAAACGTGCATTCGCGAAGAGGAACGCACGCTTTTCTTATTTTATCCCAATGGAAGCGTTTGAAAACGAAACTTGCCCAATTTTCATATATTTTTCATAACGTTTTTCGATTAATTCATCTTTCGAAATTCCGCTTAATTGTTCAAAAGTTTTCTTAAGCACTAAATCTATATTTTCTGATTGTTTCAAAACATTACGATGTGCTCCGCCTTTTGCCTCTGGAATAATTTCGTCAATTACACCTAATTCTTTCAAATCTAATGCTGTAATTTTCATCGCTTCTGCAGCTTCTTTTGCTTTACCAGCATCTTTCCAAAGAATCGCCGCCGCACCCTCTGGTGTAATAACAGAATAAGTGGAATTTTCCAGCATATGAATGTAATCTCCTACTCCAAGACCTAACGCACCACCGCTACCACCTTCACCGATAACGATACAAATAACAGGTACAGTTAAACCCGCCATTTCAAATAAATTACGGGCAATTGCCTCACTTTGTCCACGTTCTTCAGCTGCTTTACCAGGATAAGCTCCCTTCGTATCGATAAAACAAATAATGGGACGATTAAACTTTTCCGCTTGTTTCATTAGACGCAGTGCTTTTCGATATCCTTCTGGATGAGGCATCCCAAAATTACGACGAATATTTTCTTTCGTATCTTTTCCGCGTTGGTGCCCAATTACAGTTACGGGCATCCCCTTATATTTCGCAATGCCGCCGACAATCGCTGCATCGTCGCCAAATAGGCGATCTCCATGACATTCAAAAAAATTAGTAAATAAGTGCTCAATATAATCGAGCGTTGTCGGTCGTTCTGCATGACGAGCAATTTGAACACGGTCCCATACTTTCATATTGCCGTATATATCTTCCTCTAGTTTTTCTAGCTTGTCTTCCAAAATACGAATCTCCTCACTGAAATCCATCTGGCTGTTTTTCGTATAGTCTTTCAGTTCACGAATCTTATTTCTTAGCTCAACAACTGGTTTTTCAAATTCTAGCTCTGCCATACAGCCATTTCCCCCCCTTGATGAACTTCTAAAATCTTACGGAGTGATTCTCTCATATCATCACGATGCACCACCGCATCTAATTGACCGTGCTCTAGTAAAAATTCTGCCGTTTGGAAATCTTCCGGTAGTTTCTCACGCACTGTTTGTTCAATTACACGTCTACCAGCAAATCCGATAAGTGCACCTGGCTCTGCAAGATTGTAATCACCAAGTGAAGCGAAACTCGCTGAAACCCCGCCCGTCGTTGGGTGAGTCATAACAGAAATAAATAACCCTCCTGCATTACTATGCTTTTTCAAAGCTACGCTTGTTTTTGCCATTTGCATTAAACTTAATATCCCTTCTTGCATACGAGCACCACCCGAAGCAGTAAAGATAATAAATGGAACTTGTAAGTCGTATGCCTTTTCAACCGCACGGGCAATTTTCTCTCCTACAACAGAGCCCATGCTGCCCATTCGAAAACGAGAATCCATTACTGCAACAACAACAAGCATGTCATCAATTGTTCCTTCACCAGTTACAACCGCTTCATTCAATTTAGTCTTCTTACGATCGTTTTCTAGTTTCTCTTCATATCCCGGAAACTCAAGTGGATTTAGTGAAACCATCTCTTTGTCATACTCACGAAATGAACCTTCGTCCAATATACTATCAAGGCGTTCCCATGCATTCATCGGATGATGATATCCACAATTCACGCATACTTTTAAATTTTTAAGAAGCTCTTTCGTATACATGATTTTTTTACATTTCGGACATTTTGTCATAACGCCATCTGGTACATCTTTTCGTACTTGTTCTGAAGGTATTGCAGCGTACTTTTTCTTTTTCACGAATAAATCTCTTAGCACAATTTGACCCCCTTCATTGAGAGCTAAGGTTAGCGTAAGAAGAAAATGGGGCTAACACCAATGTTTGATGTTAGCCTTATCTTCTCAATCTGTCTAATAACCTCTCTCTTTACGTTTAACTTTAACCGCTATGCGGTAGAATGTTTGTCATAACGTGTCATGGTCATTTCGACAAATTTTATACATTACGAGTGAAACTGTATATTCTCTACTAATTCATCGTAAATTTTTAACGCATCATTTTCTTGTTTCGCTTCCAAAGTAGCATAAAGCTTTCTATACATTTCGATAGAATCTCCTGAAACTTCACAAGAAAGAGTTGCAACGTAATCATTTACGATCATCCAAATGCGATAGAGTAAATAATTATCGAATTGTTCAATAAGTGTTTTAAAGAACGTTTGATGAAGCACCGGAATTGAGCTTTCGTTTTCTTCAAGCACTTGGTGTAATTTACTTAGTACTTCAGAAAACGTTTCTTTCGGTAAATTACATACAAGTCGAATCATATCTTTCTCAAGCAATCGTTTTGTTTGTAATAAATCACGAATTGTTTTCTCATCTTGCAGCAAGAACGGAGCAATTAATTGTACAAGACCGTTATCGTAAAAGTTTCGAATAAACGTTCCCTCACCACGTCTCGTTTCAATTAATCCTACCAGCTCTAACGCACGTAATGCTTCTCTTACAGAGGAACGTCCAACATTTAAGCGTGAACTTAACTCACGCTCAGATGGCAAACGATCCCCTGCTACTAAACAATCCTCTTCCATAATGGAACGGATTTTTTTTACAATTTCGAGATATACTTTTGTATTTGATGATGTCAATGGAAATTCCTCGCTTATTCTTTACCAATCAGCGCTAATTGTTTTGTTTTCTCAGCGACTTCATTTGGATCTACTTGACGGCGAGCTACCCCTGTCTCCATTGCTGCTTTCGCAACGTAAGCCGCTACTTGAGGCGCTACACGCGCGTCAAATGGTGCTGGAATGATATGATCTGCATTCAACTCATCCTCTGATACAAGCTCTGCAATGGCCTGTACAGCTGCCATCTTCATTTCTTCATTAATTTGTGTCGCATGTACATCAAGTGCACCGCGGAAAATCCCTGGGAACGCTAGTACATTATTTACTTGGTTCGGGAAGTCAGAACGACCTGTTCCAACAACAGCTGCGCCCGCTGCTTTTGCCAATTCTGGCATAATTTCTGGAACCGGATTCGCCATTGCAAAAATAATTGCATCGTCATTCATTGTACGAACCATCTCTTCAGTTAATGCACCTGCTGCAGATACACCAATGAATACGTCCGCACCTTGTAAAACGTCAGCTAAAGAACCTTCTATACGACTCTTATTTGTATATTTTGCAACTTCATCTTTCACCGGATTCATACCGACAGGACGACCTTCATAGATTGCACCTTTACGGTCACACATAATAACGTCACGTACACCATAGCGATATAAAAGTTTAATGATTGCAATACCTGCTGCACCTGCACCATTTGCGACAACTTTAATGTCAGACATTTTCTTTCCAACTAACTTCAGCGCGTTCACAAGGCCTGCTACTGTTACGATAGCTGTTCCGTGTTGATCATCATGGAATATTGGAATGTTTGTCTCTTTTTTCAAACGTTCTTCAATAACGAAGCAGTTTGGCGCTGCGATATCTTCTAAGTTTACACCGCCAAAAGTTGGCTCCATTAATTTTACAGTTTCAACAATTTTATCTACATCGTTTGTATTTAAGGCAATCGGGAATGCATCTACACCAGCAAAGCTCTTGAATAATACAGCTTTACCTTCCATTACTGGAAGAGATGCTTCAGGTCCAATGTTACCAAGACCAAGTACAGCCGTTCCATCTGTCACAACTGCTACCATATTTCCCTTCATTGTATATTCATATACCTTACTTTTATCGTCATAAATTTCTTTACAAGGCTCTGCAACCCCTGGAGAATATGCAAGACTTAAATCTTTTGCATTTTCTACTTTTACTTTTGATACAGTTTCTAATTTTCCTTGATGCACTTTATGCATGTGAAGTGCTTCTTCACGAAGTGTTGACAAACTATCCACTCTCCTCAAATTATGCTTGCTGATATCAATTTCTCCAAGTGGTCTGACCACGAACACTACTACTATAATAATCGAAGTGTAGGGAAATTGTCCATTATATTTTCACAACGACATTTTCGTCACCGACAATTTCACGAAGTGCTCCTAGACATTCTTCACTTGGATGAATCGATAAACTTCGAGATAATTGTACCATTTTATGTTCCTTTTCATAATAAATTAGTACTTTCGTAAAACCTGAATAATCAAACAATATTTTCGTAACTTGATTTACAAGCTTTTTTTCATATTGAGACGGCAATTTCACGTAAACAGACGCTTCTTTCATCCCTTCATAAACAGCCATTTCTTCTAGCGGATATAGTCCATTCACGATCCATTGCAACTTATGATTTCTTTGCTCGATCGTACCATCAACTAAAACGATTGCACCTTCTTGTAACCTGTCTGAAAAATGTATATACGTTTCTGGAAAAATAACGGCTTCCATTTCATCATTTTGATCACAGAATGTAATAAACGCCATCTTTTGCAACTTTTTCGTACGAATAACTTTCACACTTGTTATATATACGATCGCTCTTTGTACTTTTTTCTTATGTCGCATCGCCTGAGCAAGAGATGGAATTTCTAATTCTTTTCCTAGTTCCGCATACTGCGCTGTCGGATAACTAGATAAATAAAAACCGAGTGCTTCCTTCTCTTTATTTAACTGTTCAATAAAGGATAGCTCTTCTCCTTGTACGTATTTTGATTTCGGAACAGCATCCCCTAAATCAAAATCACGTGCAAGATTTGCATACTCCAACGCTCCTTTAAGACTTCTCCATAACGTCGTCCTCGAAACACCAAAACCGTCAAAACAACCAGACCAGACAAACGCTTCTAAATTTCGCTCTGTTACAAATTTTGATGGCATACGAAGACAAAACTCAAATAAATCTTCGAACATTTTTTCCTCTCGTTCTTCGAGTAATGCCGTCACGGTAGCCATTCCGATATTCCGAATCGAAAGTAAACTATATCGAATCGCATTTCCTTCTATTTGGAAGTTGTAACCACTTCTCTGAAGAGACGGCGGTAAAACGTGAAAACCTTTCCGCTTCGTTTCTCGTACATACTGCACAATCTTATCTTCATTTCCAATTGCACTTGATAATAACGCAGTCATAAATTCCAGCGTATAATTTGCTTTTAAATATGCAAGCTGATATCCGATCATACTGTAAGCTACAGCGTGACTTCGGTTAAAACCGTAATTCGCAAATCTTACAATTAAATCATAAATTTGTTCTGAAGATGTCTCATCGTATCCGTTTTCCAAACAACCTTGAACAAAATGCTTACGTTCTTGATCTAAAATATCACGATTTTTTTTACTCACTGCACGGCGCAGCAAATCTGCTTCTCCAAGCGAAAATCCAGCTAACTTCGATGCGATTTGCATAATTTGTTCTTGGTATACAATTACGCCGTATGTTCTTTCTAAAATCGGCTTTAAATCCGGATGTAAATATTCAATTCGTCTTTTCCCATGCTTCGATTCAATAAAGGTTGGAATTTGTTCCATCGGTCCTGGTCTGTATAACGAGTTAACAGCGACTATGTCTTCAAATTCATTCGGTTTTAACCCACGAAGTACATTTCGCATACCACCTGATTCAAGCTGGAATACACCTGTTGTATCCCCTCTTCCTAACAATTGAAACGTCTTTTCATCTTGCAGAGGTAAATTTCTTATATCAATTTGTTTCCCAGTTTTTTCAACAATAAATTTTATAATATTTTCAAGTAACGTTAAATTACGTAAGCCTAAAAAGTCCATCTTGAGCAATCCAAGTTCTTCTAATGCATCAGCTGGATATTGCGTAACATAAACATCGTTATGCCCTTCTTGAATCGCTACACTTCCCGTTAACGGTTCTTGGCTCATAATAACGCCAGCTGCATGAATAGACGTATGACGCGGTAATCCCTCTACACGTTTTGCAATTTCAAACACACGCTCATGTAACAGATTCCCTTGTATAAACTCACGGAGCGATTGCGATTCCTCATATGCATCTCTTAACGTTATACCAAGCTTTGATGGGATAAGTTTTGAAAATATGTCAATATCTCTTGGCAGGAGCCCCATTACACGAGCAATGTCTCTAATTGCGGCTTTCGCTGCAAGAGTTCCGAACGTTACAATTTGAGCAACACGAAGCTGACCATATTTATCTTTCACATATCGAATCATCTCATCACGTCTTATATCTGGAAAATCAATATCAATATCTGGAAGTGTCACACGTTCAGGGTTTAAAAACCTTTCAAATAATAATTCATATTCAATCGGATCAATATCTGTAATTTCCAATACGTAAGAAACGAGTGAACCAGCTGCCGATCCACGGCCTGGCCCAGTTAAAATATGATTTTCATGTGCATATTTCATAAAGTCCCATACGATGAGGAAATAATCGCTAAATCCCATACGAGAAATAACATTTAATTCATGATCCAAACGTCCTATATGCGCTTCTTTCGGCGTACCATAGCGTCTCTGCAAGCCTTCTTCACAAACACGGCGCAAATACGTATCATTCGTCTCGTTAGATGGAACAGGAAATTTCGGTAATTGATTTACATGGAAAGGAATTTCTACTTGGCAACGTTCCGCGATTGTTATTGTATTTTGAACCGCTTCCTCAGCATGAGAAAATAGTGCTCCCATTTCATCCGATGACTTTAAATAATACTGATCCGTTTTCATTCTCGGTCTATCTGGATCAGTCATTTTCGTTCCGCCTTCAACAGATAATAAACATTCATGAACAAGTGCGTCACTTTGATTAATATAGCGAACATCATTTGTTGCAACGACTGGAACGTTTACCTTATTAATAAATTCAGGCAGTTTTTCTTGTAAAAGCAGTTCATCTTGAATTGCATGATGCTGCAAACTTATATAAAAATTGCTGAACATATTTTGATACGTATGAGCTACTTCTTCAGCCTGACTCTCTTTGTCTTCTAATAATAGCTGTTCAATCTCTCCGTCTTTCCCTGGTGAAATTGCAATTAACCCTTTCGCATAATGAGCAAGCCACTTCTTCGGGATACCTTCTTTTGACTTCGTCATAATGCTGCTAGAGATCTTTAATAAATTTTGATAGCCTAGTTCATTCTCAGCAAGTAAGACGAGTGGATAAGACCTTTCTTCTTCTTCACTAAAAATAGAAGCTGTTAAGCCGATAATAGGCTGTATACCATTTTTCTTGCATGCTTTATAAAACGGAATAACTCCATACATAACATTTTCATCTGTAATGGCCAGCGATGAAAATCCAAGCTCTTTCGCCCGAATGACAAGCTCATCAATTTTACAAGCACTTTTTAATAAACTAAAAACGGTTTGACATTGTAAATGCACAAACTTCACTGTTGTACCCTCTCTTTACCTATGTGACTACTTTTATTATAGGTGATGAGGAAAGCGGAAATCAAAACATACTTCTCATACTTTGTCCATATATATGAAGAAGAAAGGGGAATGACGATGGATGTAAGAGAACATACTTTTTTCTCTCTGCTTATTATTAGTTATTTTATTGCCTTTGGAGTTATACTTGGTGGTTCATTAATAGGCGGATTTGGTGCATTTCTCATCGGAAAACCAACTCTAACTTATATTAATCAATTCGCCCAAAATTTAAGAATTTGGGCACTCGTTGCAGCAATTGGCGGAACGTTCGATACCTTTTATAGCTTTGAAAGAAGCTTCTTTGGCGGAGATATGAAAGATATCGTAAAACAAATTCTCCTTATTTTTTTTGCAACTGGCGGTATGCAAACTGGTCTTATTATTATTAAATGGCTTACACAGGAACATGTATGAGAGTACCCAGTGCCAATACAGCCAAAAGGTGGTATTTAGTTTTAGCTGGCGCTGCTGTTGGAGGAGTGTTGAGCTGGTTTGTTTTTTTGTACATATACGGTGTTTTTCAAGAAGAACAAACTAGCAAAATAGCAGAACAAAAAGAAATTATCGAAAAACAAGAAGCAAAACTCCACGTCCTTCTCGAAGACCAAGAGAAATTGAACACAGAAAATAAACGGCTCTTAACAATTCAAGAAATCAAAATAAAAATTATAAATCGAAAAAAATATGATTTAGACAATCTTACACTTGAAAACATGACCACTTCTATCCATAATGATCTCCAGCATCTTTTAACGAAAAACATTCAAAGCATCGCAAAAAATAAAGACCTGCTCAAAAAAGTCATCGAAAATAAAACGTACAAACATTACGATCGTATATACCGCTTTAAAGTAGACACAGTCTCTTTTGATACCGTACTTGAAATTAGTATTGATATAGAGAAAGAAAAATAAAAAAAAGGAGGGCTTCAGTGCCTCTCCTTCTCTTTCGTTCAACATACAATTTTTATCTACACAGCTCACGTAAATCAGCAAACAGGCGATCTGCTTCTTCCCAAGAAGATGCTTTTGCACCAGAAGCCATCGGATGTCCTCCGCCATTATATTGCATTGCTAACTTATTAATAACTGGTCCTTTTGAACGAAGACGAACACGAATAACATCATCTTCCTCTAAAAATAGAACCCACGCCTTTAATCCATCAATATTACCAAGTGCCCCGACAACACCAGATGCTTCAGTAGAAAGTACATCAAACTCTTCTAGTACCTCTTTCGTTAATTTAATGTACGCTGCACCTTCTTCTACCATCGTAAAGTTTTGTAAAATATAACCGTTTAAACGAGCAATTTTTTCTTTCGTTTTATACATTTCATTGTATAAATCTGTGAATTTTACATCCATGTCAACGAGTTCACTTACGTAACGAAGTGTTTTCGCTGTTGTATTTGGGAATAAGAAACGACCTGTATCTCCAACAATACCCGCTAAAATAAGGCGAGCTGCTTCCTTTGAAATCGTTAATCCTTTATCTTTTCCATAACTGTAAAATTCATAAATCATTTCACTTGTAGAACTTGCTGTCGTATCCACCCATGTAATATCTCCGTACGGATCTTCATTCGGATGATGATCAATTTTAATTAACATCTTCCCTTTTGCATAGCGTTGATCGTCAACACGTTCTTGGTTCGCAGTATCACATACGATAACAAGTGCATCTTCATATACACTATCTTCAATATCATCCATTACTCGTAAAAATGATAAAGAAGGCTCGTTGTACCCAACCATATAAATATTTTTCTCTGGAAACGATTCTTGCAGAATTGTACCAAGTCCGCACTGAGAACCTAACGCATCCGGATCCGGACGTACATGACGATGAATAATAATTGTATCAAACTCTTTAATTGCTCCTAAAATTTGCTCATGCATATGTATAATCTCCTTTTTATTCAACTTCTTCACTTTATCCCGCATTAACGTGTAGTAAGACTCCCACCTCAAAAGTATTAAAAACAATGGGGCAAAATTAATTTGGAGCCTGGATGCACGTAAAAGCCCGATTGGTGAGGGCTAATAATTAGTACGTGGGATCTCCCCACACTAATTAAAGTTTCACTTTATCCCCCATTATAACGGAAAACATTTCATACATGCGAACAATTGCTTTATAATAAAAGTTAGAAAGTTTAGATTTTTCTTTTTTCTAAATTGTTATTTTTATACCAATCGATGGGAGCGTGTATTATGCCAATATTCGTCTTTTGTATTATCATCTCATTTGTGTTGTACCTCTTCTACAAAACAAAGTTCTTTCGTACAAACCGTCCAATGGAGAAAGGTTGGCTCTCAGGAAAATCCGCAATGGCACTCGGCTTATTCGTCCTATTCTTTGGGATAAACCAATTCTTTTTAGAACTTTCAACTGCACGCATTATCGTTGGTGTTTTGTTTATTTTACTTGGCAGCGCGAGTACATTTAATGGATTCCGCCAATATAAACATTTTCTACCATTAGCAGTCAAAGAAGCCGAATCTTATAAAACAACGTAAAAAAGCATCAACATTGTGATGCTTTTTTACGTCCCTTCACTTTCAAAATCATATATGCAACAAACGCAGATGGTATATTAAAGAGATTACCTTGCACGTGAAAATGTAATTGTTCTTCTTCAAAAGACATCTGTTTGTATAGTTCTTGCTGAGATAATCCTGTTCGTTTCTTTTTTTCATTTAATCCTTGTAAGTATAAGTATTGAATTGGTATCATCACAAGGAAATAAAAGAGTGCGATACCACCAAAAAAGAGTAATTCTGCTGACATATTGCATCCCCTTCCGACATCCATTATCTTACAATCTAATTATATCATAGTATACAATCTAAATGAATTAATATTCTGTTTTTTCTAATTATACATTTATCTCTCCTTATATATATATTTCCCGCTAAAACTCTTCCACATCTTTAGCAACAGCTTCCAAACCCAATAAAACAAAAAAGATGGAACAAACCAAAGCGATTTGTTCCATCTTTTTATTTATCGATCAATTGCACCATAAGTAATGCTTTCCCGACAACATTACCTTCATGATGCACTTCTACATCAATCTTACCAAATTTACGCCCAATTTCTAATACTTTCGGATGAACTGATACAACATTATCAATTTGAACTGGCTTTACGAAATAAATGGTTAAGTTTTCAACAATTAAATCGCTCTTCTTCTGCGCACGAATGACACGGTTTGTTGCTTCTGTCACAATTGTTGTGAATACACCGTAAGATAACGTCCCGATTGAATTCGTCATTTGTGGCGTCACTGAAAATTGATACAAATGCTCATTTTTCGCTTCTTTCGGCGTCATAAATTGGTTCGTTACAATGTCATCAATTGTTTCCCCAACTTGCGGTTGACGTTGAATCATTTGCAACGCCTGAAGTACATCTTGGCGACTAATGATCCCTTGCAATTTATTCCCTTCTTCCACAACAGGAAGTAACTCAATACCTTCCCACACCATCATACGTGCTGCAGCTGCGACAGACATTTTTCCATTTACCGTAATTGGATGCTTTGTCATCACTTTATCAATTGGTGTTTCTTTCACGACACCAATCATATCTTTTGAAGTTACAATACCTAACACCTTTTTATTTTCATCAACAATTGGATAACGTCCATGCATCGTTTCTTCATTATACGCATGCCATTGCTGTACTGTATCATTTGGCTTTAAATATAACGTTTCTTCAATTGGCGTTAAAATATCTTCAACGAGTACAATTTCTTTCTTGATAAGTTGATCATAAATTGCACGGTTAATTAACGTTGCGACCGTAAATGTATCATAACTACTTGAAATAATTGGAAGCTTTAATTCATCTGCTAATTTCTTCACATGATCTTCCGTATCAAATCCGCCCGTAATTAACACTGCTGCCCCTGCTTCTAGTGCTAATTGATGTGCGTTCGTACGGTTACCGATGATAAGTAAATTCCCTGCTTCTGTATAGCGCATCATCGCTTCTAATTTCATAGCCCCGATTACGAATTTATTTAATGTTTTATGTAGTCCTTCTCTGCCTCCAAGTACTTGACCATCGACAATGTTAACGACTTCTGCATATGTCAGTTTTTCGATATTCTCTTTCTTCTTTTGTTCAATTCGAATTGTTCCGACACGTTCAATTGTACTAACATACCCTTTATTTTCTGCGTCTTTAATTGCACGGTAAGCTGTCCCTTCACTTACACTCAAATCTTTCGCAATTTGCCTCACAGAAATTTTATGCCCTACCGGCAGGCTATTAATATGTTCTAAAATTTGATTATGTTTGGTAGCCAAATGGTTTCACCATACTTTCTTTTCCCTAAATTCTTCATGTGTTGTATTTTTAGTATACTATATTTTCAAAACTGTTACACTCTCTCTTTATATGCCTGTACCATTTTTTTTATAACAAAATACCCCTTACATTCCACCAGTCATTCTATTACAACAATGTAATGCTGTTGTCATCTCGTTCGATAGTTTGTCCACCCGATTCCATATACAATTAAGACAAGACAAGAAATGAAACAAAGGAGCGAATACATGATGAAAAAATTTTTAGAGGTTGTAGGTGCTGTATTTTTAGCTTTCGTAGATGGGAAAAAAGTTGCAATGGAGTTGAATGAAACACCCGAACAGCCACTTCCAAAAAGAAAAGAATCACCAAAACAAGCGCAGACTTTAAAAACTGTACTACACACATAAAAAACCCTTCACTTGTCATTTCAAATGAAGGGTTTCTTTTTTATAGTGTAATACTTTCTCCAGCTTCTAATACTTTCCCTGTACAATTTTGTAGCTTTTCTACAAATTGATATGGATCTTGTTCAATAACCGGGAACGTATTGTAATGCATCGGTACAACTGTTTTCGCCTCTATCCATTTTGCTGCTAACACAGCATCTTCTGGCCCCATTGTGAAATTATCGCCAATTGGCAAAAATGCTACATCAATATTATTCAGTTCTCCAATTAACTTCATATCAGAGAATAAAGCAGTGTCTCCTGCATGATATACCGTTTTCTCCTCTGCTGTAAACAAAATACCAGCTGGCATACCTGTATATGTAATCGTCTTATTTTCTTCATCAATATAACTAGAGCCGTGGAATGCTTGAGTAAATTTCACCTTTCCAAAGTCAAATTCATGTGAACCACCAATATGCATTGGATGTGTATTTACACCTTGCCATCCTAAAAATGTCGCTAATTCAAACGGTGCCACAACGACCGCATTATTGTTCTTTGCTAACGCTACTGTATCCCCAACATGATCACCGTGTCCGTGCGATAAAATAATCGCATCAACTTTTACATCTTCAGCCTTTAAATCTGTTTTCGGATTTCCCGTTAAAAATGGGTCAATTAAAATAACTTTTCCATTCGTTTCAATCTTTACAACTGAATGTCCGTGATACGATACTTTCATCATTACATTCCTCCCCTATTCACATTCTCACTTTTTATTCTACATGATTTCTCAATTCCCTGTCTTTTCTAACATCGATTTACTTGTCATAACGCTTTCCTCCGATGTAAAGTTATATTTGTAATTAAATATCTCGGGGGTGCCAATCGATGAATGCTAGATTAGAAAATTTAATGCAATGGCTAAAAGAAAAAAACGTAGAAGCTGCGTTCTTAACTTCTACACCGAACGTCTTCTACATGACAAACTTCCACTGTGAACCACATGAAAGACTACTTGGTATGTTTGTATTCCAAGAAAAAGAGCCTATTTTAATTTGTCCTAAAATGGAAGAAGGTCAAGCACGTAACGCTGGCTGGGCACATGAAATCATCGGATTTACTGATACGGACAGACCATGGGATATGATTGCAAAAGCAATTAAAGATCGTGGTATTGATGCAAATGCAGTTGCAATTGAAAAAGAACATTTAAACGTAGAACGTTACGAAGAATTAACAAAGTTATTCCCAAATGCAGCTTTCAAATCAGCTGAAGAGAAAGTTCGCGAGCTTCGCTTAATTAAAGACGAAAAAGAACTTTCTATTTTACGTGAAGCAGCTAAAATGGCAGATTATGCTGTTGAAGTTGGTGTAAATGCAATTAAAGAAAATCGTAGTGAGCTAGAAGTATTAGCAATTATTGAGCATGAATTAAAAACAAAAGGCATCCATAAAATGTCATTCGATACGATGGTATTAGCAGGTGCAAACTCTGCTCTTCCACACGGTATTCCAGGTGCAAACAAAATGAAACGCGGCGATTTCGTACTATTTGATTTAGGTGTAATCATTGAAGGTTATTGCTCTGACATTACGCGTACAGTAGCATTTGGTGATATTTCTGAAGAACAAACTCGCATTTACAACACTGTACTTGCTGGACAACTACAAGCAGTTGAAGCATGTAAACCAGGCGTTACATTTGGTGCAATTGACAACGCCGCTCGCTCTGTTATCGCAGATGCAGGTTATGGAGACTTCTTCCCACACCGACTTGGTCACGGACTTGGAATTAGCGTACACGAATATCCAGATGTAAAAGAAGGCAATGAGTCTCTATTAAAAGAAGGTATGGTCTTCACAATCGAGCCAGGTATTTACGTACCAAACGTAGGCGGCGTTCGTATTGAAGATGATATTTACATCACAAAAGACGGATCAGAAATCTTAACGAAATTCCCGAAAGAATTACAATTTGTGAAATAATAAAAAGGCAGCGTAATTGCTGCCTTTTCTATTTCTCTACTATTTCAAATTTCTCTACAATCATTTTTGATGGATAACTCTCAAGTGTTTGAGAAGACCATACTTTTATTTTATCCCCTGTTTTTAATTGATTATATGCGTCTTTATTCTTAAAACTCAAGACTGTATGTGATGGATGCTCTTTATTCATTTGTTGTTCCATATAATTCTGCAACTCTACTTTTGTTTTAAAAGTTTTATCACTGTCAAAAAATATTGTGCCATTTCTCAATATTACATACCCTTCTTTAGGTTCTTCTTTTACTCCTACTTGCTCCACTGTTTTCGTAGTACACGCTGATAATATGATTAGAAGTACACTTAAAAATATATGAATAGAAATTTTCATATTTCTATTCATTTTTAATCCCTCACTCTTCGCTATTTCCGCTTTAAAACCATCTTCTCTTCATACTTATCATCCCATTTAATCACAACCTCTATCGGTTCACCTTTAGATAAAGGCGCACAACTTACACAAGATGATTTCATTTCAATCCTTGCCCCTTTATGACTTTCTAACGTTTGTGTCATTGTACTAAACGCTTCATTAATAGCAATCTCTAAATTTTTAAATTCTGTATTCCCATCTCCGCCCTTATACTGAAACGTAAACATTCCATCTTCACTGTCATCCTTAATATGACCTTTATATTGCCCCGTCCAACTTTTGCTCTCGCTAGAAAAAGTAACATACGAAATCGAACAACTTCCAAAAAAGAAAATACTAATAAAAAAGAATAATGCTCTCTTCATAATGTCCCCCCATTCAAAAGCACTTATTTCTTGTCTATTTCTTCCTCTCATTATACTATTAATATACAGAATTTTCTAAAATAGGAGGTTTACATGTTACAACAACAGTTAGAAGAAATTCGTGATAATAATTACGTAATCAATGGTGCTCTCAATATTGATTCTTTAAGTTCAAGTATGCTTCAACATATCGGTGTTACTGATAGCTATTTAAGGGACAAACTCATTTACTCTACTTTTTATCATCTAATCAAGAAGGACTATATTTCACACACCCACTTACAGAAACTATTATCAGAAAGCATCAGTGAAAAATATTTATTTTATAAGATTCATTCGGATAAAGACGATGCTGTATTTACCCGTGCATTTACAACATTATTAATCGCACTCATTATTGATGCTGATACAAATCATAATTTCTTATCACAGACTGATATTTTAAATGTAAAAGATAAATTAATTCTATATATGAACAAAGAACAGGATTTCCGTGGGTATGTACAAGACCAAGGCTGGGCACATAGTATCGCTCATGCTTCCGATACATTTGAGGCACTTGTTAATAATCCTAAACTGGAAACTTCACATTACGAAAAAATACTACAAACTTTATTAAACAAAGTTTGTGTCCATTCCATTTATTACAAATATGAAGAAGATGAGCGTCTCGTTTATCCGATTGTCATAATGCTGCAAAATGGCTTGGAGGAAGAAATACTCATATTAGCCCTTCGTGATCTAGTAGCTCAATTACAAGTTCAAAAACCGACACTACATATTGACTCGTATGAATTTCTATACGGAAATATAAAATCTTTCTTGCGCAGCTTATTTTTCAAATTACGTACAATGTCTATATGTAAAAAAACTGAACGTGAAGTTGAAAAATTACTACAAGAACTTCATAAATATTATTACTAAAAAAGAAGGCCACTCAAAAAGTGCCTTCTTCTATCTCACTAATATTTATTTGAAATTTCACGATCCAAACTGAGAAAAGGTGGACAAGAAGCGCAAACGCCATACATGCTCCGCTTAAAAAAGTTAGTATAGGATGCGAATACACGTGCCCTAATCCATAGGATATCGCCACGAAAAACATTGTTATGTAAATATAAATTGCTCCATGTATTTGCCTCATATAAGCCTCCTTTTCCCATATTATAACATAAATTTTCTGATTATTCACATTAATTAATTGTGATCAATATTTCTCAACTGTTACGCCTCTTACAGCCACCTTAATATATGGTGCTCCTTGTAAACCTTGTAAATCCTCTGTTTTCCCTGTTACGACTACACTGTATATTGGTAGGTCTTTTGGTTTCGTGTTTTTTATTTCTTTATAATATTGTTCAAAATAATCACTTGGTATACCTTCACTATTTTTTGCTAAATACTTCATTTGGTATAGAAATTCTTTTGAGTTTATTGTTATATCGTTTTTCATATCTTCTTTCACTTTTGAATAACTTCCTTCAAATCCAAAAACATTTTCATAATAAAAAGCACATCCATTTTAATGTACTTCTCACATATATTTTAATTTTTCAACATACAAATCAATTTTTTCGAAATAAAAACTTCCACTCATTTAAAAGATATATTCTCATAATATCTTTATGATTTAGTTGTCATAATAATTGAACGTGGATAAAATCCCAGCTTTTGATAAAACGATACAGCTTCATTTCCGTACACTACTATTAATTCAATGTCATCTACTTGCTTTTCTTTAAACCATTCCACTGCACTATTCATTAATTTCAAACCGTATCCGTTTCTTCGATATTTTTCATCAACAAATAAAACTTCAATCTTCCCACTTACGCTTTTACTATACGCTATACAAAAGCCTAATATATTATCTGTTTCTGACTCAATCAATAGTTCAATTCTATATTCTCCGTACTTTGAATTTTTTTTATAATCTTCAATACGTTCCTCAAATGTCATTCTTGGATAATCACCAGAAAAATATTTTGATTTACTGTTATGATATTCATGCAATTTATCTAATGAGTCTCTGATTATCTCTATTTCATCGAGAGTGATATATTTATGACTAATTCGCATCTTACAGCATCTCCAATAATATATATTTCACCAAAAAAGAGGATGGTTTATCTTTACAAAATACTACTCTATTATTTCATCACTTCTTTCACAACATCTTGAATCATAACGACTTCTGTTTTCATATCAACAGACGGTGCTTCTTCATCAATACATTCATACCAAAACTCTAAATGCTTTTTATCAATCTCATGATGAGAATTTTCGACATAAGTACCGCCTTCTCCTTGCACAGAATACCAATATAAGTACTCTTTTCCATCTCTTATTTCCCGGAAAATTGTCTCTACATACATCTTTTCGTCGTTTAATGTCAAAAGTACTTCTTTCATATTGTCATTAAGAAGCTGCATCCATTCATCTACACGATGACTTTTACCTTGTTTCACTTTAAATCTCGTTAATTCTACGTTCATTTTTATTCCCCCATTTTCTTGCGTACAAATAAAACATATTCTACTGGATTATGGAAGCTTAATTTACTAGCTAATTTTTGTGAGGGAATGTTATCTACATTACAATCCCAGCATGGTGTAATATGATTTTGTATACACTGTTCAATGAAACGTGTTGCGACAGCTTGAGCTAACCCTTTCCCTTGATGTGCTTCATGTGTTGCAATATCAATTTCAGCAAAACCATTCCCTATAAATATTGAGACGCATTCGGCTACAATCATCCCATCTTGTTCTATACAAAAACCAAAGCCGTTATTTAAAAACACTTCTTTTGATCCCCAATATTCTTTGTAATAATCCTCTGTAAATTCATTACTTCGTTCTATATCACTTTTATCAATACGTTTAATTTCATATGTATTTTTGTTTAATTCTATTCTTCTATCTTCAAAAACTTCTCTTTGAAATTGAAATGTCATTCGTGGGATGTTCCGAAATGCATTACTAAAACGCTCTTCTAACATCATTTCCCACTCGTCACTCGAAGTGAACAATGTAAATCTCTTCTCTGTTTTTTCAATAGCCATTTTTAAATACGCAAATAAATATTCGTTATAATTTTGATCATCCGTATCACCAAATAAATAATAGATACCATTAGCTGTACGAATTAGTCCTGCTGTTAACTTCTCGTTTGCAAAAACTTCACCATCTATCATTTGATCACATACCGCATGAGCAAAGGTTGTTGTCCTTGTATGACCTTCTAAAATCGGAAGAATTTTCCTATACTCGGCTACAGATAATGTTTTCATAATTGCTCCACTTTAATCGTATCAGCCTCTATATTTTCAAAACAAAGATTTACCGTTCTCTCCAATGCTCTCGTTCTATGAATCGTGCATGCTGGAATTAAGATAGAATCATTTGGCTTTAAAACCGCCGTTTCTCCATCTTCAAAATCGATCAATAGTTCTCCCTCTAGCACAATAAATAATTCATCCGAATTAGAATGATAGTGCCAATCATATTCGCCAGTAAATACAGCGATTCGTAAGCAATGACTATTTACATTTGAAACGACGAAATTTTTATGTTGATCTTGAATGTCCTTTGTTAATTCTAATAAATTCACAGTTTCCATCTTTCGTCCCACCCTTTCATTAGCCGTTCTTCTGAAAAACTAATTTAGTCTCCACCACCTCCGCAATCTCCTCCACCATCACTTGAGCTGCTACAATCGTTGCTACTGTAATCACCAAATCCGCTTGATGAGCTTGAATCGGATGAAGATTTTTTTCTTCTTTTTCTATCTTTTTTACTTTCATGACTAGGCCACAATTTATCAAATAATATAAAGAATAAGAATCCTTCTACCATAACAAGTGTAACGCCAAAAATACCTTCAATAACATTAGGGGTTATCCCAAAATTTTTAACCATCCCACATAAAAACACACAAAAAATCACATACAAGAACATACAAATATACCGAAATGTTTTTTCTATTATAATGACTACTTTTTTTGAAAGAGGTATGTTCTGTTCCTGTTTTTTCTTTATATACTTTTGTCTTTTGGCTTGCTTTTTCTTACTCTTTTTGCTCCCCATTGAATCCCCTCTATCGACCTTCATTTTCCGTTTAATTCCAAATTACCACAAAAATATACATTGTAACAAGCAATATTTCTCGTAAAGTTTCATTTACTTTTTGTAAAGTTTTGTTTACTTTTTACCTAAAAATGGATATTATAAATGTAACAAATTTACAAAAAGGAGACTTTGTATATTTGATTAAAAATAAAGTAAAACAATTCCGCGTCGTTAGAGACATCACCCAAGAGCAATTAGCTTCCTCTGTTCAAATCACTAGACAATCCCTCATCGCTATCGAGAAGAATAAATACAACCCAAGTTTAGAATTAGCATTGAAATTATGTGAGTTTTTCAACTGTAAAGTAGAAGATTTATTTCAATTAGATAAAACTGGGGAGGAAAAAGAATGAAAAATACTTTTAATCAAGAGTTCATTTCGCATCTTACCATTTTATTGTTAGGTTCAACTTTTCTTTATTTCGATAATAATGATGAAGAAAAGATTAGTTCTGTCCTTCTATTCGCTGGCGTATACATACTCTTAGCCTTAATACTATTCGTAGTGAAACGAATATTCTTTAAGAAAAAAAAGAACGATTCCGAGAAATATCCATTACCTGAAATGGATGAAAGAATCGAGAAGATGAGTTTAAAACTTATGGCACAAATTTTCGGCCTATCTCATTTAATCGGTTCTGCAATACTATTTATTTTATATATCACTGACAAAAATTCGATGATACGAGTTGAGTATGCCTTGTATTACTTGTTCGGCATTCTTTTCTTCACAATGATGTTCGGCTTGAAAATTGTGAAGAAATTAGATAATTAGTTTAAACAAAAAGACCCTTCCTACAAAGGAAAGGTCTTTATTTTATTTCTATTATGATAAAGCAGGAGCTTTTTCAAGAAGCTCTTTTGCATCAGCGTATTGTAAGCTGTGCGCTTCTGCAACTGCTTCGAATGTTACGTAGCCATCTAATGTGTTAATACCTTTTAATAATGCAGTGTTGCCTAGGCAAGCTTCTTTGTAGCCTTTGTTAGCAATTTGTACTGCATATGGTACTGTTACGTTTGTTAATGCAAGAGTTGATGTACGTGGAACCGCACCTGGCATATT